>NZ_JANAVQ010000009.1:0-205407 GCF_024213605.1 Paenibacillus sp. CH40 | reverse complement strand
AGGTAGATAGGTTGGGGGTGGAAGTGCAGTAATGCATGGAGCTGACCAATACTAATCGGTCGAGGGCTTATCCTAAAGAATAAAACGCAAATAAGTTTCGGATCCAGTTTTCAGGGTGTAACCTTGAAATTGCGCTTGATATTCCAAATCACTTTGGTGAGTTAAAGAATAACTTGCGGAGTTTTGCTAAGCGAGTCCATTTATATGGAGAGATACCCAAGTGGCTATAAGGGGACCCTCTGCTAAGGGGTTAGACTGCGAAAGTGGTGCGAGGGTTCGAATCCCTCTCTCTCCGCCATTTAGGACAAGCTAGCGAAATATTATGTTATGGCGGTGTAGCTCAGCTGGCTAGAGCGTACGGTTCATACCCGTGAGGTCGGGGGTTCGATCCCCTCCGCCGCTACCATACATACCCAGGAGGCTTAGCTCAGCTGGGAGAGCATCTGCCTTACAAGCAGAGGGTCGGGGGTTCGATCCCCTCAGCCTCCACCATTGTGCCGGTGTAGCTCAACTGGTAGAGCAACTGACTTGTAATCAGTAGGTTGGGGGTTCAAGTCCTCTCGCCGGCACCATTTTTGAATTTTGAAAAATCTAGGGAACTGTGGTGTAGAGGCCTAACATGCCTGCCTGTCACGCAGGAGATCGCGGGTTCGAATCCCGTCAGTTCCGCCATTTTTCAATTCAATAGTTTTACCGTACTAAAGTGGGAAGGGGTATCCCTCCGCACTTTATTTTTTTGTTAATGGATATGGCTCGGTAGCTCAGTCGGTAGAGCAGAGGACTGAAAATCCTCGTGTCGGCGGTTCGATTCCGTCCCGAGCCACCTTTATATGGAGGATTAGCGAAGTGGCCAAACGCATCAGACTGTAAATCTGCTCCCTTACGGGTTCGGTGGTTCGAATCCATCATCCTCCACCAGTTTTACGAGCCATTAGCTCAGTTGGTAGAGCACCTGACTTTTAATCAGGGTGTCGAAGGTTCGAGTCCTTCATGGCTCATCAGAAGTCATCAACTATAGGTTGATGGCTTTTTTTGTATTGTTTTAAGTTATGTTTTAATATAGCTTTTTTATTTTACGGTATCGACAGGTTATAATGAGTTCATTATGTTCGCTTAGTGCTTATTCTATATTCTAAAAAAGTGAAGTGGTGATCGCGTGACTCTGGATACAGAATGGATTCAACAACAGCTTCAGAATATTATTCAAGCGCCTTTTACCATAGTGCCTTGGTACCCGGAAATGATGGCAGAGGGAGAGACAGCCGATTCAGTTATACCGGATAGATCGTTTGTCCATGACAATAAGCTATATTTTCCGTTTCGTGCGTCGGCAGGTGAACTGGCTGCCTTTGTGGTAGAGGCCAGGTATTTGACGGATCGAGAACGGAAACTGGTAGAAGCGCTATTGGGGAACATGGAGCAGGTCTGGCAGAACGGTCCACAATTGTCGGATAACCCAGTTTATAGCGAGGAAGAGCGGATGAATCGTTTTGGACAATGGCTCATACAGCAGGCTGCCAATCTAAACAGAGAAGAAGAGGTTCCTGATGAATTGCAGCTTCGTGATTCGCTATCAGCCTGTATGGTTCCGATTTTACTGAATGGCGAGGGAACACAGGAGGGGGCTATTACCTATACGCAGCTCCATCGATTGTTCGCGAGCTATTTTGGAGGGGAAGTGCTGCTTACTCCATTGGACGAACAGTCTTGGCTGATTATGGCTAAAAAGGAGCTTTTATTAGGAGCGGACGATGAACGGGATAAAGACACTGAATCCAGGGATGCAGATTTTACGGAATCGCTGGAAGAGGTTCTTACGGCTTTTAGCTTGGGCCTATATGAGCTTATTGCGAATGAGTGGGTGGGTGTATTCCATTTGGCGGTTTCTAAGCCTTCGATCCCTTTGCAAAGTCTTCCCCAAGAGCTGAATTTGTTATGGGAGACGATACATCTGGGCAAGATTTTTCATGTAACAGAGCACATCCACTTTTCATGGGAGCTTCATTTAGAAAGGCTGTTAAACCGCATTCCCAAGGAACAACGCGTACTATTTTTAGAGCAGGTAATGAAATCATCTGTCATACTGGAAGACTCAGAAACGATGGCTACATTAGATATCTTTTTTCAATTGGATTGTAATGTGAGTGAGACAGCTAAGCGTCTCTATGTGCATCGAAATACGTTGATTTACCGTTTGGACAAGATCAAACAGGAGACCGGATTGGACGTGCGGACGTTTAATGATGCGGTTTTGGTCAAGCTCTATCTGCTATTGTACAAAGTGACAAAAAGGAAATAGCATCTTTGTGCAGTTTGCGAATAGCCACGCTACGTGGACTAGGGTAAGATACAAGTAAGAAATGTATTCGATTTCATAACTTGATCTTAGGGAGGCAGAAGCTATGGCTGGTGTACGTTTAGAGCATATTTTCAAAAAATATCCGGGTGCAGATAAAGCTACGGTTGTTGATGTCAATTTGGACATTCGAGATAAAGAATTCCTCGTATTGGTTGGTCCCTCCGGTTGCGGGAAGTCTACTACACTTCGTATGATTGCTGGTCTGGAGGAAATTTCAGATGGTAAATTGTACATTGGGGATCGTGTTGTGAATGACGTGGCTCCAAAGGACCGCGATATCGCGATGGTATTCCAATCCTACGCCCTGTATCCGCACATGAGCGTGTACCAGAACATGGCGTTCGGTCTGAAACTGCGCAAAGTGAAGAAAGAAGAAATCGACAAGAAAGTACGCGAAGCTGCCAAAATCCTCGATATCGAGCACTTGCTGGAACGTAAACCTAAGGCGCTGTCCGGTGGTCAACGCCAACGTGTCGCTCTGGGCCGTGCGATCGTCCGCGATCCTCAAGTCTTCCTGATGGATGAGCCGCTCTCCAACTTGGATGCTAAACTTCGTGGTCAAATGCGTGCTGAAATCACTAAACTGGTTAAACGCCTTGAAACCACTTGTATCTATGTAACACATGACCAGATTGAAGCCATGACGATGGGTGATCGGATTGTAGTTATGAAGGATGGTATTATCCAACAAGCTGCATCCCCAGATGAACTGTACAACCGTCCAGTGAATCTGTTCGTTGCTGGTTTTATCGGCTCTCCTACGATGAACTTTATCACAGGTAAGCTGGTTGAAAAAGAAGGTGCATTGCATTTTACTGCGCCAGGTCTGGATCTGTTCGTACCAGAAGGTAAAGGACAGATTTTAAAAGCGAAGGGCTATATCGGCAAAGATGTGATCTTGGGTATCCGTCCTGAGGATATTCATGAAGAGCCTGTATTCTTGGAGGCTTCTCCGAATACGATCTTTACATCCACTGTGGATGTAACGGAAAATCTCGGTCATGAAATGCTGTTGTACCTGAGCGGTGCCGGAAATGATACGATTATTGCTCGTGTAGACGGACGTTCCAATACTCGTGATGGTGTCAAAGCGAAGTTGGCTGTTGATATGAACAAGGTTCATATTTTTGATAAGGAATCGGAATTGAGTATTCTGGTTGGCGAATAAAATTTGCCTCTGGAAGAGAGTCGCAGTTTTCCCCAAGCGGAGAACTGCGACTCTTTTTGTATATCGCATACGGCTACTAGCTTCGGCATTGCATTCATTGGAAAATTCCGATACGATGGGTACAATGGTACAGGTCTAGATGCAGGCAAGGTTCGTTGGCAAGGGTCCTAGATGGGATCAATCCAGCTGTCGGAATAGAGTTAGCCTGGAACCATAGTGTTAAATCAAGTGGAGTGTGGATTGATGCAGTGCAGCATAGACTGGCGTTGGGCTGTATGGTTAATAGGGTAAAGCTACATAAATCAAATGACGTATAGAATCCGGTGTTGCAGATGAAGGGGAGAATACAATGGCTAAACAGGTAAAGGTATCCGAGCTTGTACAGCAGTTTCAAATGGAAGTTATTTCTGGTGAAAAAGGTCTGCGAAGACTGATCACAGTGGATGATTTGAATCGCCCAGGTCTGGAGATGGCCGGGTATTTTGAATATCATACACAGGAGCGGGTACAGCTTCTGGGAAGGTCTGAGTTGGCTTTTCTGGGGATGCTTCCTCCTGAGGAGCGACGGGATCGGATGGAGCGTCTGTGTACAGAGCTGACTCCATGTATTATCATCACACGTGGTCTGGAGGTACCAGCTGAGTTAGTGGAGGCGAGTGCAGATCGGGATATTCCTGTACTGCGCACTAATATGGCGACGACGATTTTATCAAGCCGCATCACAGGCTTTCTCGAAAGAAAGCTGGCTCCTACGGCGACTATTCATGGTGTACTGTGTGACGTGTATGGCGTGGGAATGCTTATCACAGGAAGTAGTGGAATTGGTAAAAGTGAAACAGCACTGGAACTGGTTAAACGTGGACATCGCTTGGTAGCAGATGATGCGGTAGAAATTCGGCAAACGTCCGATTTTCAGCTGCATGGTACAGCACCTGAGCTGATCCGTCACCTGTTGGAAATTCGTGGCGTGGGCATTATTAATGTGATGACGCTGTTTGGTGCTGGTGCAGTTCGTAACAACAAACGGATTACATTGGTTGTCCGTCTGGAGGCATGGCAGCAGGACAAGCAGTATGACCGTCTTGGTCTTGATGAGGAAACGACACGCATTATTGATACAGATGTTCCACTGGTTACGATCCCAGTTCGTCCGGGCCGAAACTTGGCTGTTATTATCGAGGTGGCGGCGATGAACTATCGTTTGAAACAAATGGGTGTTAATGCAGCCCTGCAATTTACAAACAAGCTGACTGCTACGATTTCTGAAGATATGGAAGAGATGGATTAAGTTTGGTTTGTTCGTTTGCAAGGAAGAACGAGGAGTGAGAGAAACATATGTCAACGGCAACATTACTGCTGAATCCGATCGCTTTTTCAATCGGGGCAATCAAGGTCCACTGGTATGGACTTATTTTGGGGCTGGCGGCGCTTGTGGGTTTATATCTCGCCATCCGTGAAGGAAAAAGATTCGGTATTCCGCAGGACTTTTTTATGGATATGCTGCTTCTGGGTGTTCCATCAGCAATTATTGGAGCGCGTATTTATTATGTAGCCTTCAAATGGGAAGACTACCGAGATAATCTATGGGATGTTTTTAAAATTTGGAATGGCGGTATTGCGATATACGGTGCCTTGATCGGGGCCATTATATGTGCGGTCATTTATTTCCGGTATAAAGGGTATAACTTCTGGCGTATCGCTGATATTTGCGCACCAGGTCTACTAATCGGTCAAGCGATTGGACGCTGGGGTAATTTTGTCAATCAGGAAGCCTACGGTGGACCGACGGAAGAGACTTTTTTGCGAAATCAACTGCATCTGCCGGACTTCATTGTGAATCAGATGAACGTTAACGGGGTGTTTCATCACCCTACATTTTTATATGAATCACTGTGGAGTATTGTAGGTGTGATTTTGCTGCTCGTCATTCGTCGTATGAAATTTGTACGTGCAGGCGAAATGTTCGCGTTTTACTTCATTTGGTACTCGATTGGCCGTTTTTTCATCGAGCGTGTACGGACGGATAGTTTGGCTTTTCAGGGACCAGATTGGCTGGCTTCTTTTGTGAATGCTTTGTGGTCTCCTATGGTGTGGTTAGGGTTTGAACCAGGGCATCTGGACCCGAGTTACGGTAATGTACGGATCTCGCAATTGCTGCCTATTTTCATTGTGGTAGCTGCCGTGATTTTCATTTTGGTTCGTCGCCGGAAGGGCACATCTGTTGCTCGGTATAGCGATCCGATTATCTCCAGCAAAGCGGGGATTGATCAGGTACCTGACGTGACGCCAGAACAGGTATCCCGTCCAGGACAGGACGCGGTTCCTCCAACAGCTACGGCGGATAAGCTACCTAAGGAAGACACGGACGAGGACAAGAAGGAGCATCTATGATAAATACGATTTTGTTTGATTTAGACGGCACCATCATGGATACGAATGAGTTGATTATCAGCACATTTCTACACATTTTGAATCATCCGGATGCTGATCCGCTGACGCGGGAGCATATTATTCCTCATATGGGTGGAACGCTGGACGATCAACTCCGTACTTTTACGGGATTAACGGATGTATCTGGGTTAGTTAAGGACTACCGTGCTTATAATCAGATTCATCATGATCAAATGGTGAAGCCATTTCCATATGTCATTGAGGTTATTCAGGAGTTGCGTGCGAGAGGAATTAAGCTGGGGGTTGTGACAACCAAAATACGACCATCCACGATACGTGTACTTAATCTGTTCAATCTGACTTCCTCTATGGACTATATTGTGACGGTAGACGATGTAGAGCATCCAAAGCCACACGCTGAGCCAGTCCTTAAGGCCTTAGCAGGCTTGAATGCTGAAGCAGAGCACACATTGATGGTCGGAGACAGTTCTTTTGATATTTTGTCAGCTCAGGCAGCAGGTGTGAAATCGGCTGGTGTAGCTTGGTCGCTCAAGGGCGAGGAAACTCTGCGCGGATATGGGCCTGACTACATGTTGCATGATATGCGGGATTTGCTGAAGCTGGAGCTTCAAGGTGTCAATGTATCGTGAGAAAGGTGAACCGCTATCCTGTAGAAGGTCCCAATGCGTTGTGGCAGATTTATCGGACGGTGAGCCGCTGGAAAGGCATTAAGAACTTTATTTTTATACAGATTGCCCGGTATTGTCCTGTGCTTTCTCTGAAAAACGTCATTTACCGCAGAATACTGGGAATGAAGGTGGGGCAACATGCTGCCTTCGGCCTGATGGTGATGGTGGATGTTTTTTTTCCGGAGCATATTACGATAGGGAACAATTCGGTCATTGGGTATAACACGACGATACTGGCTCACGAATACCTCATTGAGGAGTATCGTATCGGTAAAGTGGTGATTGGAGATCATGTGCTGATCGGCGCCAACACAACCATTCTGCCGGGTGTTACCATTGGTGACGGAGCTATCGTAGCGGCTGGAGCGGTCGTGCATAAAGACGTGCCCGCAGGTGCATTTGTGGGTGGCAATCCGTTGCGTGATTTAAGACGCTCTGGTGTGGACGAGTAGTAAATAGCACAATAAGAAAGACCCCTCATGTATTAAGGGGTCTTTCTTGTGTTGTTTTTCTGTATAATAAGTGGGGTAATGCATGTTGATTATGTTTAAAAATTGATAAAAGACATATTTGCAAGGCGATATGGGAGCGTGTTGATTTGGTCAAAAAAGAACGTATACCAGAGCTTGATATTTACCGGGGAATATTAATTGCAGCCGTTGTTACCATTCATGCGACTTCAATGGCTTTAATTGATGCACGTCATTCTCTATTGTTTTATCCTTTTCTATTTTTAAATATGTTTAGTAGCTTTGCGGTGCCAGTATTTATTTTTGTGAGCGGGTTTGTTTTATTTTACAATTATGTCGATAGGCCGCTTCGTGGTAAGAATATGCTAGTGTTTTTCCGAAAAAGACTGATGTTTATTGTGTTACCGTACGTTTTGTTTTCTCTTGTGTATTATTTGACCTTGGTAACACGCGGGTTGATGCCGCTCAGTGATCTTCCGCTCGTGCTGTTAACGGGAAAGGCGTACACACATTTGTATTATGTCATCATCATCATCCAATTTTATTTGGTCTTCCCGCTGTTGCTGTGGGGAGTGCAGCGCTTATGTCATTGGATATCGAGTCCACGGAGAGCAGCCTGTATCATTTTGGCAGTAGGGTTAGTCATTCAATGGGGGTTTGTATTGCTGAACAAATACGTTTGGCAAGAGGAAAGAGGAAGCCTTGCGATTACGTATATCAGTTATTTTGCCTTGGGCGCAGCTGTAGCGATTGGATATGAAGGGTTTAAAAAATGGCTTTTTCCAGTGTCAGGTACAGTAATTAGACGTGGTCAGTTGATCAGTTGGTGGGGGTTGTGGGCGGCTTGGCTACTCGTGGGTATAGCTTATGTACAAATATGGTTTGTAGCATATCGCAAAGGCATCTATGCAGACTCACTGATCTATGAACTACTCCGTAATGCACATGCCCTCGTATCTGCATTAGTGTTGTTTCAGTGCTCGGTTTTATTATATCGTCATACTAATGATAGGCTGCGAATGTTAATCAGTTGGTTGGGGGCATGTTCTTTCGGTATTTATTTACTTCACCCGGCGTTACTGCGGGTGTATCGCAAGTTAGATTTGCATGGAACACCGATAGAATATATCTTCTCCGTTGCCGGTGGATGGTTGTTGGCGCTGTTTGGCTCATGGCTGATTGTGACGTTGTGTTTTCGATATGTTCCATTTGCATGGATCGGTTTGGGCACGGTTCCGAAGTTTCCTTTCGGGAGTAAAGATGAACAGGTGAATAGCTAAATATTTTGATTTGGACTGTTAGCTTAAAGCTGGCAGTCTTTTTTTTAGAGTATAGAATTTATAAAAATTTTCAGTGGAGCTGAACAACTCTATATGCACAAAAAAATTAACGTAGGCGCGGTCTTGCTCCGTGAAAATACGTTGATAGATGTTTTTCATATAGGATTCATGTATTTTGCATTGGATAAAATATAGAGAGGGGCAGCAGCTTGGCGAATCTGTAAAAAAGGGCTGCGCCGTTCGGTTGACGTTCACAAGTAGAGCATGATAATATATCGAATATACTTTAGTTTGTTAGCACTTTACCATGATAAAGATATTGTGAAATCATGAGGTGATAGAGATGTCTAAGCCAAAAGGATTCGAGATCCCTGTAGGGGTTCGAGATTATCTTCCGCGTGCAGTGTCGAAGCTGCGGGCCATTGAACTGAATGTACTCGAATGCATGGAGCGTTGGGGTTACCGCCAGATTATGACGCCTACGATGGAATACTACGATACGGTGGGAGTGGCTAGTTCTACTTCCGATCGGAAGCTGTTTAAATTACTCAATAACCGGGGGACCACGTTGGTGCTGCGATCGGATATGACCGCTCCAATTGCACGGGTGGTATCTTCGTTGCTAAAGGAAGAGGAAGTACCTCTCCGACTTTCCTATCACGCAAATGTATTTCGGGCGATTGAGGAAGAGGCAGGAAGAGAAGCGGAGTTTTTTCAGACGGGTGTGGAACTGGTGGGTGATGATTCACCTGAGGCTGATGCAGAAGTTGTAGCATTGGCAATTGCATCATTACAGGCAGCAGGGGTGACCTCTTTTAAAATTGCGATGGGGCATGTGGGATTCCTGAACGGTTTGTTTGAGGAAATCATTCCAGGCCGCCAGGCTGAACAACAAGCGCTAAAGGAACTATTGCTCAGTCGTGATGTAGTGGGCTACCGAACAGCGATTGAAGCTTTGGGCTTGGCTTCCGAACACCGGGATAAACTTGAGGCTATTCTGCGGCTGCGCGGTGGAAAAGAAATTTGCGAACAGGCTACCCGTCTTAGTGTGGAGCAGCAGACGATTCGATCCATTGCACATTTGTGCGAGGTGTGGGAAGTGCTGGAGGCTTACGGCGTATCTGAGCATGTGTTAATCGACCTTACCATGATCGGGGATTTTTCATATTATACAGGAATGACTTTTGAGGGCTATGCGGCGGAGATTGGGTTCCCGGTATGCAACGGAGGCCGCTATGACAATCTGCTTCAGCAGTTTGGTCGCTCCGTACCTGCAACAGGATTTGCATTGAAAACGAACCGGATCGTCGATGGTGTGGATGGTATTCAAATGGAGGCGAAGCTTCCTGTACTTATCCGCTATGACGAACAGGGACGCCAAGAGGCGTTGTCCGTAGCGGCACAGCTACGCGCAACAGGTCTTACTGTGGTGACAGGGCTCACGGACGGACCGGAAGATCGACGTCGTGAGCAGCAGGGCCTGTATGAAGAGGTATACAGCTATACAGCTGAAGGAAGACAGCCAGTACAAAGGAGGGAATTGCCGTGACGGAAACATTGAAGGTAGCCATGCCAAAGGGACGGATTTATAAGCAGGCTTCTGAGCTATTTCGCCGAGCGGGGGTTCCCATTCCGCTGGATGTGGACGAGACGCGTAAGCTGGTCATCCCACTGCCCGAGCTGGGCATGGAATTTATTATGGCGAAGCCCGTTGATGTTCCTACGTATGTGGAGTACGGGGCGGCGGACATTGGCATTGTGGGCAAGGATGTTTTGCTGGAAGAAAACAAGGATGTGTATGAACTGCTGGATCTCGGGATTGCCCGTTGTCGGATGTCGGTGATTGCTTTACCAGATTGGCAGCCAGGTATTCGTCAGCGGGTCGCTACAAAATATCCGAATGTGGCTTCCCAGTATTTTCGGGAGCAAGGCCAGCAGGTGGAGGTTATTAAGCTGAATGGCTCCATTGAGCTGGCGCCGTTAATTGGTCTGGCAGACCGCATTGTTGATATGGTAGAAACGGGGCAGACCTTGCGGGAGAATGGATTGGTCGAGCAAATCAGCATACTGGATATTACCAGTCGTCTGATTGCCAATCGGGTCAGCTACCGGATGAAAAACAGCTCGATTCAGGCATTGTGTGATCGATTGCATCAGGTGATTCCAAATGCGGTGGCACCCCGGGAGTAAATGGACTAAAGGAATAAGCCAAGGGTTAAAGGGGCATTCTGCAAGCTGCAAGTAAGGGGGAATGGACAAATGAAGATCGTATCAGCCCGTGATTTCAGTCTCCAACGGGAGGTGGATTACGGCACACCTGAGCAAAATGAGGCTGTGCGTACCATTATTCAGTCGGTACGCCAAGAGGGGGATGAGGCTGTCCTGCGGTATACGCAATCGTTTGATGGTGTATCGCTGACAGCAGAGCAACTTCGTGTGACGGAGGAAGAATTGAAGGCGGCATATGATAAGGTAGAGCCTTCTTTTTTACAGGCGATTCGAGAGGCGGCGGATAATATCCGTGCTTTTCACGTGAAGCAAAAACGTAATTCGTGGATGGACTTACAGCCAGATGGTAGCTTGCTCGGTCAAATTATCCGACCATTGAAACGTGTAGGCGTGTATGTTCCAGGCGGTAAAGCAGCTTATCCATCCTCAGTGCTGATGAATGTCATTCCCGCTCAGGTGGCTGGTGTACCGGAGATTGTCATGGTGACACCCCCGGCGACAGGCGGCAAGGCAGGGATAGATCCATATACACTGGTAGCTGCGGCAGAGGCTGGTGTAACGGAAATATATAGGGTTGGCGGAGCGCAGGCGATTGCTTCTCTCGCTTACGGAACACATAGCATTGAGCCAGTCGATAAAATTTGCGGTCCCGGCAACATTTATGTAGCGCTGGCGAAACGCGAGGTTTACGGTGCGGTGGATATCGACAGTATAGCGGGACCAAGTGAAATTGTTGTGTTGGCTGACGACACAGCGAATGCCTCTTATGTAGCGGCTGACCTGCTTTCACAGGCAGAACATGACGAAATGGCCTCAGCCATACTGGTTACGCCTTCGCAACGCTTGGCCGAAGAAGTATCAGCTGAAGTACAGCGCCAATTGGCGGAGCTGCCGCGCAGAGATATTGCTGCTGCATCGGTGGAGGCATATGGGGCTATCATTGTCGTCGACACTTTGGAAGAGGGCATCCATATTGTAAACCGACTGGCGCCGGAACATTTGGAAATTATGACAGAGCAGCCGATGGAGCATGTGGGTCTGATTGAAAACGCGGGAGCTATTTTCCTGGGAGCATACAGCTCGGAGCCAGTAGGCGATTATTTTGCCGGACCTAACCACATTATCCCGACGAATGGAACGGCGCGGTTTTCTTCGCCAGTGGATATTGATGATTTTATCAAGAAGTCGAGTATGATCTATTACAGCAAGGAAGCGCTACTGCGCAATGGAGAGACGATTATGCAGCTTGCCCGCCATGAAGGACTGGAAGGTCACGCACGGGCGATACAAGTTCGATTGGACAATGAAAAGAAGGCGGTCGATGGCGATGGGGAACGAAAATAACGTAACAGGACGTACAGGCAGCGTCAGCCGAAAGACGAACGAAACGGATATTCAGCTATCTTTTGCAGTAGACGGCACAGGGCAAGCTGAGATTGAAACGGATGTTCCGTTTCTGAATCACATGCTGGATTTGTTCACCAAGCACGGACACTTTGACCTGAATGTACAGGCCAGAGGGGATGTTGATATCGACGATCATCATACCGTAGAGGATATTGGTATTTGTCTGGGGCAAACCTTGCTGGAAGCGTTGGGTGATAAAAAAGGAATCAAGCGCTATGCCAGCGTCTTTGTACCGATGGATGAGGCGCTCGCGCAGGTTGTCATTGATCTGAGTAACCGCCCTCACTTTGAGTATCGTGCGGAGTATCCGTCACAGCAGGTAGGGAGCTTTTCGACGGAGCTGGTGCATGAATTTCTGTGGAAATTTGCGTTGGAGGCTCGCATGACGCTACACGTCATCGTTCACTACGGGCAAAATACCCACCATATGATTGAAGCGGTGTTCAAAGCGCTGGGACGTGCACTGGATGAAGCGACATCCATTGATCCGCGGGTGACGGGAGTGCCTTCAACGAAGGGAGTGCTGTAGCCCATGTCCATTGCCATTGTGGATTACGGCAGAGGCAATCTGCATAGTGTGAGCAAGGCCGTTGAACGTCTTGGCTATGAGGCTGTAGTAACGGGAGATGCCCAAGTGATTCGTTCCTCCAGCGGTGTAATTTTGCCAGGTGTAGGGGCATTCGGGGACGCTATGGAGCATTTGCGTTCCAGCGGATTGGATCGGGTAATTCAGGAGGTTGCCAGCGCTGGACAACCACTGCTCGGTGTTTGTCTAGGAATGCAACTGTTGTTCACTCGTGGTGAAGAATACGGCAGTCACGAAGGGCTTAATATTTTACCAGGCGAGGTCGTTCGATTTGCTCCTGATCTGGGGGTTAAAGTGCCGCATATGGGCTGGAATCGTCTGTGTATGATTCAGCCGGACCACCCGTTGTTACAGGGCTTGGAGGAAGGACATGTGTATTTTGTGCATTCCTATCATGCGAAGCCGGAGGTCGAAAGTGACCTGCTGGCGGTGACCGATTATGGCGGGCCCGTAACAGCTATCGTGGGCAGAGGCCATGTATATGGCATGCAGTTCCACCCAGAGAAAAGCGGGGCAATGGGGATGCGACTGCTTCGTCAGTTTTTGGAACTAGCGGAAGTGGAAAAGCGAGCGTAACGATTCGTGAGTATGCAGTTGGTGGTACGCCAACTTTGGTCGTTGATTGATGTAAAGGCATATAGATGTTGAATAGCTCACAAGGGGGTCATACTTTGTTCACGATATACCCGGCGATTGATATTCGCGATGGCAAATGTGTACGACTGGTACAAGGAGATTATAACCAGGAGACGATATACAACGAAAACCCGGTGGAGGTTGCCCAAGAATGGGAGCGTTTGGGCGGCTCCTACATTCATTTGGTTGATTTGGACGGTGCTAAAGCAGGTCAACCGGTGAACGATGAGCTCATTGGGCGCATCGCTTCTGCGGTGCAAGTGCCTGTACAAGTGGGTGGCGGCTTGCGTACACGTGAACATGTAGAGCGACTGTTGTCGCTGGGCGTGAGCCGTGTGATCTTGGGTACGGCAGCGATTGAGGACCGTGCTTTTACGGAAGCGGTATTGGGTACCTACGGTGATCGGATCGCCATTGGTCTGGATGCACGGAATGGCTATGTGGCCACGCGCGGATGGCTTGAAACCTCGGAGGTTCGAGCGGACGAATTGGCTGCTGAGTTGGCCTCCAAGGGAGCTGAAACGTTCATTTTTACAGACATTTCCCGCGACGGAATGATGCAAGGCCCGAATGTGGAGGCGATCGTAGCGCTTGCGAAAAGCAGTCGACGAACCGTGATCGCTTCCGGCGGTGTCAGCAAGATGGACGATCTAATCACGCTGAGCACCTATGCGAAAGAGGGTGTAGGCGGTGCTATTGTGGGTAAGGCATTGTATACGGGCAGCATTGATTTACAGGTCGCCGTACAAGCTGTAGCAAAGGCATAGGGGGAGTAGGCATGCTGGCTAAACGTATTATTCCCTGCTTGGATGTAAAGGATGGCAGGGTGGTTAAGGGCGTTAATTTTGTGAACTTACGCGATGCAGGCGATCCGGTGGAATTGGCGGCACTTTATGATCGAGAAGGGGCGGACGAAATCGTATTTCTGGATATTTCTGCTTCAGTTGAAGGGCGTGCCACCATGGAAGAAGTAGTTCGTCAGACAGCCGGGGAAATTGCCATTCCTTTCACCGTAGGTGGCGGGATATCTCATGTCGATGATATGAAACGCATTTTGCGTGCCGGAGCTGATAAAATCGGCGTAAATACGGCAGCTGTCCGTAACCCTCAGTTGATTGCGGAGGGTGCGCGCAGCTTTGGCTCACAATGTATCGTTGTTGCCATTGATGCCAAGTACAACGAGGCGTGGGACGAGTGGGAAGTGTATACACACGGAGGTCGCACGCCATCTGGTATCCGAGCCTTGGCCTGGGCCAAGGAAGCTGAACAGTTGGGAGCCGGTGAGATTCTGCTGACCAGCATGAATGCGGACGGAACCAAGGACGGCTTTGACCTGCCACTGACTTCTGCGGTATCGGATACCGTTGGGATTCCAGTTATCGCTTCTGGCGGAGCAGGCAAACAGGAGCATTTCTATGACGTGTTTACGGCGGGCAAAGCGGATGCTGGATTAGCAGCAACGATTTTTCATTATAAAGAAATAGGAATCCCTGAGCTAAAACGGGATTTGAAGCGCAGAGGAGTGGAGATACGATGAGCAACGAATTGAACCAACAGCTATCTCTGGAGCAGATACTGGATAATGTACGCTGGAATGAGGCAGGACTTGTCTCGGCGATTGTGCAGGATGATGCTACGCTTCAGGTGCTTACGCTGGCCTACATGAACCGCGAGTCGCTGAAACTATCTTTGGAGTCGGGAGAGACCTGGTTCTGGTCACGTTCCAGACAGGAGCTGTGGCACAAGGGGGCTACTTCGGGGAATACGCAAAAAATCACCTCCATCCAGCTGGATTGTGACGGTGATGCCCTGTTGGTACGTGTCATTCCGAGCGGTCCTGCCTGTCATACAGGAGCAACGAGCTGTTTTTTTCGTAATATTTCCGCGCCAGGAACCGCTGTAGCACCTGTTGCAGGAAAAGCAGGAGACCACACGTTGGTAAATGAAGTTTCCAGTGCTTCAGCAGACCGCTTTGAGGTACTTGCCCAGCTGGAGGCGATTATTAAGGAACGTGAAGAGACACGTCCTGAAGGGGCCTACACGACTTACCTTTTTGATAAAGGTGTAGATAAAATCTTAAAAAAGGTTGGCGAAGAAGCATCCGAGACAATCATTGCCGCCAAAAATAAAGATAATGACGAACTGCGCCTAGAGGTCAGCGATTTGATTTATCACCTGCTGGTGCTGTTGCAGGAGCGCAAGCTACCGCTCGATGACGTGCTGGCTGAGCTGAATCGCCGCCATGAACGTCCTCGTCGTGATTAGTACGGTTTGTTGTAGTGTTGAAAGGGGGAGGGCCGCATGAAAATTGACTATCATACGCATCACGCCCGCTGCGGGCATGCCATAGGGAGTCTGGAAGAGTATGTACAGCAGGGAATTCGGCTAGGGCTGGATCAGCTCGGCTTGTCCGATCACATGCCACTACTGCATGTAAAACCGGCTGACTATTACCCGGAAATGGCAATGCCTATGGAGGAGCTGCCCCGATACGTGGAAGAATGTTTGGAACTGAAGGAACGTTTTAAAGGGCAAATTGATATTCGTGTTGGCTTGGAAGGCGACTACATCGAGGGCTGGGAACGAGAAATCGAAGACATCATCACCGCGTATCCCTGGGATTATGTGATTGGTTCCGTCCACTTTCTCGGTGAATGGGATGTCACGGACTTCCGTCAGGTACACCATTGGGAAGGCAAAAATGTGCTTGAGGTGTACCGCACGTATTATGATGCGGTTTCCAAGGCGGCAGCTACCGGTTTGTATGACATCATGGGTCATTTGGATGTCATTAAGCGCTTCGGCTATCATCCGAGGCCGGAGGAAATGGAGGAGCTGCGTGAACTGGAGCGTGCCGCAATTTCAGCCGTTGCCCGTAGCGGTCGGGCGATGGAACTGAATGCATCAGGGCTTTCGAAGCCCTGTGACGAGATGTTCCCGAGCCGCCGCATGTTGGAAGAAGCTTTTTCGCTAAGCATCCCGCTGACCGTAGGATCGGATGCTCATGATCCGGCGAAGCTGTCCGAGCACTTGGAGAAGGCACGCGCTCTTCTATATGAAGTCGGCTATCGCGAGCTTGCCGTATTTCAGCATCGCGAGCGCTCGCTGGTGCCGCTGACGCTTTAATTATTACGTTTATTGGGTCTAAGTATCATTTCCAGTGGTTAGCCGAACGCTCCCTATTTATACAGGGAAAAAGCGCTCGGCTATTTAGCGTATTCTTATATACATATCTATAGGTATACAAGAGTGTATCCGATTTTTGGAATGAGGCAGGATCGACTGTCAAGTCGTTTTGAAGTTGTGGTATACTGAAGGGTATGAACATGCCAGTTACTTTTAAAGGAGGTGCCTTGGTTATTTATGAAAGGGAAACATCTGCGAGTATCGGAACCTAGCCCTAAAATTATTGCTTTGCGTTTCGACGCATCTTTCTTTTTTGAGAAAGCTGTGCGCTCGCTTGATCGCAATCATTATGACAAGGCATTGAAATATTTTCGCAAAGCCGTTGAATATGAACCGGATAATCCGGTGAATCATTGCAATATGGCGGGTATATTATCAGAGATGGGGGATTATGCAGGTTCGAATGAGATCCTGTCCTCTGTTCTGAGTGACGTAGACTCGTCGATGACAGAGTGTTATTTCTATATGGCGAATAATTACGCTAATATGGAGCAGTTTGAAGAAGCGGAGAAAGCATTGGTCACGTACCTGGAGGAGGACGAAGAAGGCCAGTTTCTTGATGAAGCGGAGGAAATGATGGAGCTGCTCTATTATGAGCTGGACCGTCCAACGAAGCTGAACCGCATTAAGGCCCGGCAGGGAGTAGTAGAGCATGATCAGGCTCGTGTCCTGCTGGAGGAGGGGAAATTTGCTCAGGCAGCCCAGTTGCTCAAGCAAATTTCAGAGGAACAACCGGATATGTTCGCTGCGCGGAATAATCTGGCGCTGGCGTATTACTACATGGGATTGTTCCAAAATGCTAAGGCTACCATTATTCAAGTGCTGGAAGATGAGCCGGGTAATTTACACGCATTGTGCAACTTGGCGATCTTTTATCAGCACGAGGGCGGCGGCCCGGAATTGGATCGTCTGGTGCAGACTTTGGCGGTTACTATACCGTTTCAGGAGGAGCAGGTATTCAAGCTGGCGACCACTATGGGGATTCTCGGACGCCATGAGGAGGCCTACAGACATTTCCGCAGGTTGCTTCATGGCGATGGAGAGAATAATGCGGATGCTTCTTTGTACCATTACACGGCGGTAGCTGCTAGCAATACCGGAAGATATGCGGAAGCTCGGCGGTTGTGGAGTCATTTGCAAAAACAGGATGCTTCCTCGGAAGTTCCGCGGTTTTTCCTGTCCCGACTGGAGGAACTCCAGCAGGAGGGTACACCGCTGCAAGTGCTCAGCTATCATTATCATCTCCCGTTTGAGGAGCAATTCCGCATGTGGGAGAAGTTTGGTGCTGACCAGGTGCCTGACAGTATGAAGAAGGACCCGCTAATCCGGTCATCCTTCTTCTGGGCCTTGCGCCACGGGGATCGGGCGACTCAGCTTCAGGTCATTCAGGCGTTAAGCTTGATCGGTGATGATGAGGTGCGTCAGGCACTGGAGTCCTTCGTAGAAGACCCGGACCAGGAGGATGAGCTTAAACGCCGTGCCTTGCAAGTATTGCAAGAGCTGGCGGAGCAGGGTGGGCAGAAAATGTACCCGGAAACGGGACATTCTGATCAGTTGGAGGTTGAGAACGATCCGCATACAATTGAAGGTGATGTATCTGCTTCCCCGGTCGATCCACAATGGCAGGCAGTGCTGGATAAGGTACTGACCGTCATGAGCAAGCCATCAGATCCGGCCATGCAGCACGATTTGAGATCGCTTTGGCTGGAGTATTTGGATCGGCTTGCCCCGGAAGTTCCGATGGTTCAGCATACTGAGGGATGGGCAGCGGCGCTGGAATATTTGACAGCTAAAATGCATCATCATTCAGTCACCTATCAGGAAGTAGCCGATCGTTATGGTATTTCCGTATCGACCGTAAGCCGCTATGCACGCCAGATTGACAGCGTGTGTGGTATCAAACAGAAGCTGAAGCAACCGCTCTCCACGTTTAAAAAGCAGGTCTGAGACCTGCTCCAAACATCACTTAAAGGAGGCAACAAACGTATGTATAAATCCATAATTATTGGTACAGGTCCTGCAGGCTACACAGCCGCTATTTATTTGGCACGTGCTAACATGAATCCGCTGATCATTGAAGGGATGCAGCCCGGTGGGCAGCTTACTACAACGACCGAAATTGAAAATTTCCCGGGTTTTGAGCAAGGTATCCTCGGGCCTGAACTGATGGATAATATGCGCAAGCAGGCTGAACGTTTTGGCGCTGAATTTACTTCCGGTTGGGTTGAGGAAGTGGATTTCAGCAAACGTCCTTTTAAAGTGAAGGTAGAGGGTAAAGGCATCATTGAGGCGGAGTCGGTCATTATTGCTACAGGTGCGTCCGCCAAATATCTAGGCATTCCGGGCGAGCAAGACAATGTAGGTCGCGGAGTCAGCACGTGCGCAACTTGCGATGGCTTCTTTTTCCGCGGGAAAAAGATTGTCGTGGTTGGCGGTGGCGATTCAGCCATGGAGGAAGCGAGCTTCTTGACCCGTTTTGCTTCCAGTGTAACCTTGGTCCATCGTCGCGATGAGTTGCGGGCGTCCAAAATTATGCAAGATCGCGCGCGTGAGAACGAAAAAGTACATTGGGCATTAAACCGGACTCCTCTGGAAGTTGTGACGGGAGAAGCTGGTTTAAAGGGTTTGAAGGTACACAATAATGAGACCAATCAGGATGAGCTGATTGAGGTAGATGGCGTATTCGTAGCCATCGGGCATACACCGAACACAGGTTTCCTGAACGGACAAATCCATACCGATGAACACGGCTATATTGTGGTGAAGCCAGGCACAACAGAAACGAATATCCCCGGAGTTTTTGCCTGTGGGGATGTACAGGATAACCGTTACCGGCAAGCTATTACGGCTGCGGGAACGGGCTGTATGGCGGCTATGGACTGCGAGAAGTATCTCGAAGGCAGTGCTGTTCACGACTGGAGCGAAACACTGGATCAATAAAAGAGTGACTATAGTACACAAAAAGGCTAGCAGGAGAGCGAAGGAAGCCTCTGTTATGCCGTATCTTTTGTTCAGGAAGAGAAAGCCTGCTGCGTTTGCACAGGCTTTCTCCTTTTTATGGGTGCATGAGGTTAAAAGTTCCGCTAATCGTACACTTTTCAACAAGGAAGTGTCCTTGACCGTAACGGGGGCTTCAATTATAGTTGGAACGTAGGAATACTATTATGAAGTAGGAATTGTAATCGTATATTTCATACCAGGTTTTTAAGTAAACACAAAGGTGGCTTGGAACATGTCTGAAAGTATCTATGTAGGTGTCGATTTGGGCGGTACCGCGATTAAAGTCGGCATTTGTAATGAAAACGGACAGCTTTTGCACACATATGAGGGACCAACCGAAACCGATAAAGGTGTAGACGTTGTCATCGGTAATATCGAAAAATATGTGCGGCATATTGTTGAGCAATCTCCTTATGAGTGGGATCAACTAAAGGGTGTCGGTGCAGGCGTTGCAGGTTTTACGAATGTTCGTGATGGTATTATTGTCCTCGCTCCTAATATTGGCTTTCGTGACGTACCGATCCGTGCGCTCCTAGAGAACCGGATTGGCAAGCCTGTGAAAATAGACAACGATGCGAATGTTGCTGCGCTGGGTGAGGCTTGGGCTGGTGCAGGCAAAGGCATAGAAAACTGCGTATGCTATACCCTGGGAACAGGAGTAGGTGGCGGTATTATTATAAACGGTAAAATATACCAAGGTTCTTCGGGCATGGCCGGAGAAATTGGCCATATCAGTGTCGTACCTGATCTGGAGGCTATTCAGTGTGGATGCGGCAAAATGGGTTGCTTGGAAACTGTATCTTCCGCAACAGGCATCATTCGTATGGCCAAGGACGCTGTGGAACGTGGCGACCGGACCTCTCTGGCGCTGGAAGATCAAATTGCTGCCAAGGAAGTATTTGATGCTGCTAAAGCTGGAGATGAAGTCGCGCTGCGTATTGTGAACCGGGCTGCCTTTTATTTGGGGAAATCCATGGCAGCGGTTGCCGCTGTGCTTAATCCAGAGTTGTTTATTATAGGCGGCGGTGTTTCTAAAGCAGGCGACTTTTTATTTGAAGAGATGCGTCGCGTATACGCCAAGCTGGCACCTGAACCGCTTCAAAAGGGTGTATATATCGTACCAGCGGTGCTAGGCAATGACGCAGGTATCGTAGGGGCTGCAGGGTTGCTGCTACGCTCCTGATTCACAGGTTATTGATAATACGGGTACTGGTATAGAGCGAAGAAGCAAAAGGAGAGGGAAGTCCATATGACAGACAACCTAAAAAATGCTGCGCCGTGGGCAACGCTCATTATTATTACGGGGATGTCAGGCGCAGGGAAGACCATTGCGGTTCAGAGCCTGGAAGACTTGGGCTTCTTCTGCGTTGATAATTTGCCCCCTGTACTGATTCCCAAATTTGCCGAGTTGATTGAGCAGTCGAACGGTAAAATAGGCAAGGTGGCACTCGTAATTGATTTACGCGGACGAGAATTTTTCACTGCCTTGTCGGAATCTTTGAATTATATTAAAGATCATTTTACGATTCATTGTGAAATTTTATTCTTAAATGCGAATGATGGCGTTCTCGTACAGCGGTATAAGGAAAGCCGTAGACGTCATCCGTTGGCTCCAGACGGCATGCCTTTGGATGGGATTCGGTTGGAGCGCAAGATGTTGGAAGAACTAAAAAGTTCAGCTACACAGGTTATTGATACAAGTGTGATGAAGCCTGCAACATTAAAGGCGAGGATTATTTCACGATTTTCTCATTTGGAGAGCAGTATGCTTTCCGTGAACATTACTTCTTTTGGCTTCAAGTATGGTATTCCCATTGATGCCGATCTTATATTCGATGTGCGCTTCCTGCCTAATCCCCACTACGTGGACCAACTACGTCCCCACACGGGACAGGATAGCGATGTATATGATTATGTCATGAAATGGCCCGAGACTCAGGCATTCTTGACCAAGTTGCTGGATATGTTACACTTTTTGATTCCGCAATATCGCAAAGAAGGCAAAAGCCAGGTCATTATCGGCATTGGCTGTACTGGCGGTAAGCATCGTTCTGTTGCAATATCGGAGTATTTAGGAAAAATGCTGGGTGCCAGCGAGACAGAATCTGTTTCTGTTTCGCATCGGGATGCTGATCGGGACCGGCATTAATGAGGTGAAATCATGAAAGAGACCGGATCACAACGGGAGCGCCCACGTATTGTTGTTATGGGCGGCGGAACCGGCTTGTCCGTCATGCTGCGGGGCTTAAAGCAAAAGCCGCTAGATATTACGGCTATTGTTACAGTCGCTGACGATGGCGGAAGTTCCGGGATTTTGCGCAGTGAGCTGCAGATGCCCCCTCCAGGGGATATTCGCAATGTGCTGACTGCCTTGGCTGACGTGGAACCAGTGATGTCAGATATGCTGAAATACCGTTTCGGTGCGGGATCAGGATTGTCAGGCCATAGCCTGGGTAATCTGATTTTAGCAGCGATGACCGATATATCGGGAGATTTCGTAACGGCGGTGCGTGAGCTTAGCCGTGTATTTGCTGTCCGGGGACGTGTGCTACCGGCAGCCGAGGAAGGCGTTGTGTTAAGCGCTGAGATGGAGGATGGCACGGTGATTACCGGGGAGTCCAAGATCCCGGAAGCGGGCGGACGCATCAAACGCGTCTTTCTTGAACCGACTCACGTGGAGCCGTTGCCTGAGGCTGTAGAGGCCATTAATGAAGCCGATGCGATTTTGATTGGCCCCGGCAGTCTATATACCAGCATATTACCGAATTTGCTTGTACCTAAACTCGCTGAAGCTGTAGTAAAATCAGACGCTATCAAAATATTTGTCTGTAACGTTATGACCCAGCCTGGCGAAACCGATGGTTATACGGTAGGAGATCACCTGCAAGCTATTTTTGAGCATGTAGGGCATCATCTCTTCGACTATGTCATTGTAAATAACGGAGAAATTCCACCCCAAGTACAGGAAATGTATGCGGAGCAGGGAGCCAAGCCAGTTCAAGTAGACATGGGCGAGCTGACCGACCGGGGATATAAAGTGGTGGCAGATACATTAGTTCTGTTCCGCACGTATTTACGGCATGATGCCGACAAATTGAGCCAGCATATTTACCAATTGGTACAAAACTGGATATTAAGAAGGAGGTGAGTCCCTTGTCCTTTGCGGCACAAACGAAAAAAGAGCTTACGATGATTGAAAGCCAGTCCTGCTGTGAGAAAGCGGAACTATCTGCACTTATACGTATGCTCGGATCCGTACAACTGTCGAATAAAAGGGTGATATTGGACGTGTCCACAGAAAATGCCGCGATTGCAAGGCGGATTTACTCCTTGATCAAGAAGCATTTTCAACTTCATATCGAACTGCTTGTACGGAAAAAAATGCGCTTGAAAAAAAATAATGTGTACATTGTCCGTATTCCCAATGGTGTGCAGCAACTGCTAAAGGATCTTTATATCGTCACAGAAGGTTTCTTATTCACTGACGGGATTAATCGGGATATCGTTCGGAAAAACTGTTGTAAGAGGGCTTATTTGCGGGGCGCCTTTATGGCAGGTGGCTCTGTCAACAATCCTGAAGGATCGTCTTACCACCTTGAAATTTCTTCGATGTATGAGGAGCATTGTCAGGCACTCGTTGATCTTGCGAATGAATTTCATCTAAATGCTCGCTGTATTGAGCGAAAAAAAGGTTTTATTCTCTACATCAAGGAAGGCGAGAAGATCATTGAGCTGCTCAGCATCATTGGGGCGCATCAAGCCTTGTTCAAATTTGAAGATGTACGCATTATGCGCGATATGCGCAATTCCGTAAATCGCATTGTCAATTGTGAAACGGCTAATTTGAACAAGACGATCGGAGCTGCTGTCCGGCAAATTGAGAATATTAAGTTGCTGGAGAGGGAAGTTGGTTTGGAGACCTTGCCGGATAAACTGCGTGAAGTGGCAGAAATTCGGCTCGCTCATCCCGATTTGAATTTGAAAGAAGTAGGGGAAATGCTCAAAGGGGTCGTGAGTAAATCGGGTGTAAATCATCGGCTTCGCAAAATTGATGAGATGGCTGACAAAATTAGGGGCGAAAATGGCCTGATTCCGTAAAAAGAGTGTCCATGGGGCTTTTAGCCCCGGTTTTTTTAGTTTTTTTTCTAGTGTCTGTCCCGGGTTAATGTTATAATGTGATAAATAAAATGGAGTAAGTAGTGTCCAGATTTATTTGATGAGGGGGTAAGCTGACATGTCAAAACATCCGGTAGTCGTACGCTTGAAAACAGGACTGCACGCCAGACCTGCTGCGTTGTTCGTACAGGAAGCGAATAAATATTCATCTGAGATTTTTGTGGAAAAAGAAGACAAAAAAGTTAATGCCAAGAGTATCATGGGTATTATGAGTCTTGCCATCAGTACAGGTACTGAAATCAATATTAGTGCTGAAGGTGCGGACGCCGAACAGGCTGTAAACGCTTTAGTAAGTCTGGTTAGTAAGGTAGAGCTGGAAAATCAATAAACAAAGATTTGCTTTGTAATATGGTGTATGCTCTTAGTGAAAAGCCCCCTTTGGGGCTTTTTTTTGTATCCAGAAAAAAGTCTTCGAACGCTCCTCCGTTAACTGTTCTATGTGTGGATTTGTTGAATATAGAGACCGTATTAAGTTCAAGTTATAAATAATTAAAATTTCCATGGTCATGCTCTGTTTCGGAAATATGTATGCTTGGCTGCAACCTTTTTCCGTCATTTCCGTCTGGAAGGTACAAACATTTACAAGAAAGAGGTTGAATTCAATGAGACTTTGGACAAAAACAGTAGCCACGGCAGTTCTCGCAGGAGCATTAATGGCAGGGGGAGTAGCAGGAGGATTATGGACAGGGGCAGATCGTGCCTATGCTGCGTCAACAGCTTCGACGGTAAACGGTGTAATTAATGTGACTGGAAGCGGGGAAGTATTGGCGAAGCCCAATATTGCTTATCTCTCTATCGGTGTACAATCAGAAGGGAATACGGCAGCCGCTGCTCAAAAAGCCAATGCTACAAAATTGAACAAGGTTACACAACTGCTGAAAGAAAAGTGGAGCATCAGCGCAGATGACATTCAGACCAGCCAGTTTTATGTACAGCCTAACTACACCTATAACGAAAAAGAAGGGCAAAAGCTCAAAGGGTACACTGCCAACCATACACTTTCCGTCAAATACCGCGATTTGGATAAAATCGGTCAGTTATTGGATGAGGCGACCAAGTCCGGAGCCAATAACGTGGATAATGTACGTTTTTCCGTGGAAGATCCTTCGACTTATGAAGAGGAAGCCATTACTAAGGCATTGGGAAGCGCACAATCTAAAGCGAGTGCTGTAGCTAAAGCAGCCAAACGCGGGTTAGGTGTCCTTGTGAGTGTGACGGTAGATGGCGGAGAAGCACAGGTCTTTACACAACGTGAAAATGCCATGTCAAAATCGCTCTTGGACGTAGCAGGTGGCGGGACAGAGATCCAATCAGGACAAGTAACAGTGAAAGTTCAGGTGTCGGCTCAGTACGAAATGAACTAATACAGATCATCAAACGAAGCCACAAGCGGCCTGCATCATGCGTAGGCTGGCTTGCTGGCTCTTTTTGTATATCGAAACCTTTTTGTAATGAGTCTGTCATAGCTAAGGGTTATTAGGTGTACATATTGAAATCGGAGAGTGTACAGATTGTAAACTACATACAATAGGGTATAGATATAATAAGAAAAGTAATTATCACACATACACAATACAGATCAATAACAGGAGGAATACTTAATATGAGTAAGCATGCGAAAAAATGGGGTTCAGCACTGCTAGCAGCAGGGATTTTAGCAGGAGTCGCAGCTGTTCCCGTTTCCTATATCCAGGCAGCATCGACCAAACAAGCGACAACACAGCAACCAGGAATCACCATCCAATGGAATGGTAAAACGTTGCCCGCTAAAGGTGTTCAAGTGAACGGGAGTACAATGATTCCGGTGGCCGCACTGCGTGACAGCCTGGGAATTCCAGTAAGCTATGATGCGAAAACAGCGACATATACCGTAGGTAGCGGGTACAATAAACTTTACATTATGGCTTCTTCCTCGGATGCCTACGTCAACGTCAATGGAATCAATACACGTAGCATGGATGCCAAACAGATCGCTGGGAAGCTATACATTCCTATGAGTCTGCTGAAAGACTATCTAGGCATAGATGCTCAATGGAATGCTGCTCAGAAAACAGTAACGCTGAGTAAAAGCCAGCTAAATCCGATCACCATTGCGTCTCAAACACTTCCAGCATCGAGTAATGCGAAGGTGTCCTACAAGATTAAGTACCCGCAAATCAGCGGCAGCCAGCTGAATCCTGAGGCTCAACAGGCCATTAACAATGTGCTTAAAAAGCATGCAGAGGGTATATTGGCAGCAGGCAAAAAGATGATGGCTGAGGGAGAGGCTACAACAGAAAGACCGTATGAGTTCGGAAATGATTTTGCGATTGCCTATAACAAAAATGGTATTCTGAGTGTAATTATGCAGGATTACTCGTATACGGGTGGCGCACATGGCATGACGGCACGTAAAGGATATACGTTCTCGCTCGCTGATGGTAAACTGCTGCAATTGTCTGACGTTTTGAAGGCAAATCCGAACTACAAAAAGTTCCTCAATGCTGATTTGAAGAAAAAAATCGATGCGCTTCAGGCTGGCGAAGGATTCGGCAAATTTAAAGAGCTGGCGGCAGATCAGAATTTTTATGTGACGAGCAGTGGAGTAACAATCGTGTTTGATTTGTATGATTATGCGCCATACGCGTATGGAATTCCAGAGTTCACCTACTCGTTCGGTCAACTGCTGCCACAAGGCGGAAAGCCTTTTGCGGGACAGAGTGAATAGTACAAATAAACAATTCCAATTGTATATAACCTAAAAAAACAATAAAGCAAAAAAGCTGCCTACCGGATAAAACATCCGGGGCAGCTTTTTCATTTACCAGCTATCGAGAGGCAAATTTCTTCTCTTATACACCTTCTGGAGAGGAGCTAGTTAGCACTTTATCAATAATACCGTATTCCTTGGCATCATCAGCGGACATGAAGTAGTCACGGTCTGTGTCTTTTTCAATGCGCTCCAGTGGTTGGCCTGTGCGATCTGCGAGAATGCGGTTCAATTTGTCACGCATTTTCAGAATGCGGCGTGCCCGGATTTCAATATCCGTTGCCTGGCCTTGTGCACCACCCAGTGGTTGGTGAATCATAATTTCACTGTTTGGCAAAGCGAAACGTTTACCTTTGGCGCCTGCATTTAGCAAGAACGCGCCCATGGAAGCCGCCATACCTACGCAAATCGTAGATACGTCAGGTTTGATGTATTGCATCGTATCGAAAATGGCCATACCAGCTGTAATGGAACCGCCAGGACTGTTAATATACAAGTGAATATCTTTTTCAGGATCTTCGGCAGCCAAAAACAGCATTTGCGCAATAATAGAGTTGGCTACAACGTCATTGACGTCCGAGCCTAACAAAATAATGCGATCCTTCAACAGTCTGGAATAAATGTCATAGGCGCGTTCGCCGCGGTTACTTTGTTCTACTACCATAGGAACATAGCTCACGTCAAAAAACCTCCCTTAAATATCGTTAGTGGATTTGGTGGACATGCCGATTACACGTCCCTTATTTATAAACTGTTACCGTATTAACCACATGATAAACAATTTCAAACAAAAAGTCAAAGAAAGTCAAACTAATGATTAAAAAAAAGAGCCCTCAGCGCTCTTATCGGTTAAAACATTATATAGAAGCATTTATGAGTTCATTTAAAATGGCGCGCCCGCGAGGAATCGAACCTCGATCTCAGGCTCCGGAGGCCTACGTCATATCCGTTGGACCACGGGCGCATAGTTCAATCAATGCAAACAACTAACTAATTAAACAGCTAATTGGAAACAAAGATGATTATATGATATACAGCAGTGAATTGCAAGCTTTTATTAAATGCGCATATTCAGGCAAATGGTTGAGAAATATAGGTTCAGATAGACTTGCATGTGGAGCAAATATTGGTTAAGATATACGTGGGACTTAAAAAGTTATCCCGGGACGTTTTAAGACCAGTTAGAGATAGAGCATTAGAGACAGAACTTAGAAGTGTGCGGGAGTGGAAAGCATGCGAAAGATATTAGAAATACAGAAGCAGCTTCTGCCCGACCTCATGGATGTTTTGAAAAAAAGGTACACGATCCTGCATCAGATTATGCTGTCCGATGTTGTTGGACGCAGAACACTGGCAGCTTCACTGAACATGACTGAGCGCGTGTTGCGCGCCGAAACCGATCTTCTTAAAGCTCAAGGGCTAATTGAGATTGAGAGTGTAGGCATGAAGGTGAGCAAAGCAGGACTGGATCTGCTGGAACAGCTGGAGCCGATTGCGAACAACTTGTTCGGCCTGTCCCAATTGGAGGACCAGATTCGTCAAGCCTATGGTTTGAGGAAGGTGGTTGTCGTTCCAGGGGATTCGGATGCTTCTCCGTTAACAAAGCAGGAGCTGGGGCGCGCTGGAGCAAAAGCGTTGCTGAGTGTTATGGACGACGAGGATGTGGTCGCTGTAACAGGTGGCACGACGATTGCCGACGTGGCGGAACAACTGGCACTACCTTCTAATGGCCCACTTAAGGGTGGGTGGTTTGTACCAGCACGCGGGGGGTTGGGAGAAAGCATGGAAATGCAGGCCAACACAATTGCTTCCACAATGGCTCGCAAGGTAGGCGCTCAATACCGTCTGCTCCATGTACCGGATTTGCTCAGCAATCATGCTTACAACTCCTTGCTTGAAGATACGAACATTCAGGATATATTGAACCTGATTCGCGAGAGTCGTATCATCATTCACGGGATAGGCAACGCCATAGCGATGGCACATAGACGTAAACTTGATCCCGAAACCTTTGCTCAGATCAGCAGTGAGGGGGCCGTTGCCGAATCGTTTGGTTATTACTTTAACGAAGATGGCGTCGTTGTTCACAGAATGCTGACGCTTGGACTTCGATTAGAGGACATCAGGCGTACCGATACGGTTCTAGGTGTAGCTGGAGGCAAGAGCAAGGCGGCCGCTATTCATGCGGTACTGCGTTTCGGACAAGAAGACATTCTAGTCACCGACGAAGGCGCTGCTGCCGAGATTGTAAGTCATTATTTAAATGGTTAAGATGGATTTATGAATGGTGTTGTCTTGACGGGCTTTCGGGTCTGTCTTGAATATATAAAACTAAACTAAACGAACTTTGGGAGGAACTCACTCATGACAGTTAAAGTTGGTATTAACGGTTTCGGACGTATTGGACGCCTTGCTTTCCGCCGGATTCAAAACGTGGAAGGTATTGAAGTAGTAGCAATCAATGACTTGACAGATTCCAAAATGTTGGCACATTTGTTGAAATATGATACAACACAAGGTACTTTCCAAGGAGAAGTAGAAGTACATGACGGCTTCTTCAAAGTAAACGGTAAAGAAGTTAAAGTTTTGGCTAACCGCAACCCTGAAGAACTGCCTTGGGGAGACCTGGGTGTAGACATCGTTCTGGAATGCACAGGTTTCTTCACAACTAAAGAAGCTGCTGAGAAACATTTGAAAGGCGGCGCTAAAAAAGTTGTTATTTCCGCTCCAGCTACTGGCGACATGAAAACTGTCGTTTATAACGTAAACCATGAAATTCTGGACGGTACTGAAACTGTAATCTCCGGTGCTTCTTGCACAACAAACTGCTTGGCTCCTATGGCTAAAACACTGCAAGACAAATTCGGTATCATCGAAGGTTTGATGACTACAATTCACGCTTACACTGGCGACCAAAACACTTTGGATGCTCCACATGCTAAAGGTGACTTCCGTCGTGCTCGCGCAGCAGCTGAAAACATCATTCCTAACACAACTGGTGCTGCAAAAGCTATCGGTCTGGTAATTCCTGAACTGAAAGGTAAACTGGATGGCGCGGCTCAACGTGTTCCAGTAGCAACTGGTTCCCTGACTGAGTTGGTAACAGTTCTGGAGAAAAACGTAACTGCTGAAGAAATCAACGCAGCAATGAAAGAAGCTTCTGATGCTGATACTTTTGGATACACTGAAGATCAAATCGTTTCTTCCGACATCAAAGGTATCACTTACGGTTCTTTGTTTGATGCAACTCAAACTAAAGTTCTGACTGTTGGCGACAAACAACTGGTGAAAACTGTAGCTTGGTATGACAACGAAATGTCCTACACTGCACAATTGATCCGCACGTTGGAATACTTCGCAAAACTGGCTAAATAAGAACAGTCTTATTGAGCAATAACATAGAGCGGAAACAGGTTATTGTTTCCGCTCTTTATATATCAAATGTGCCTTAAATTCCTGTTTCGTAAAATTATAAGGGTGCGGAGGAATATGGAGATGAACAAAAAGAGCGTACGTGATATAGAACTGAATGGAAAACGGGTGTTTGTTCGTGTAGATTTTAACGTTCCGGTTGAGGACGGTAAAATTACGGATGACAAGCGTATTCGTGAAACCTTGCCAACCATTAACTACTTGATTGAAAAAGGTGCAAAAGTTATTTTGGCGAGTCACTTTGGACGTCCAAAAGGTCAGGTTGTTGAATCCATGCGTCTGACTCCTGTTGGCGTACGTTTGTCTGAGCTGCTGAAAAAGCCAGTAGTTAAAGTGGACGAATCGGTAGGCGAAGCTGTTAAAGCGAAAGTGGCTGAACTGCAAAACGGCGACGTGCTGTTGCTTGAAAATGTACGTTTTTATGCAGGAGAAGAAAAGAATGATCCTGAATTGGCGAAGCAATTTGCTGAACTGGCCGACGTTTTCGTGAATGATGCATTTGGTGCAGCACACCGTGCTCATGCTTCCACTGAAGGTATCGCTCATATTCTTCCGGCTGTTTCTGGCTTGCTGATGGAAAGAGAATTATCTGTCATTGGTAAAGCTTTGTCGAATCCAGACCGTCCTTTTACAGCCATTATCGGCGGTTCCAAAGTAAAAGACAAAATCGACGTGATCGACAACCTGCTGAACATTGCAGATAACGTAATCATTGGTGGCGGTTTGACTTATACATTCTTCAAAGCTCAAGGTCATGAAGTGGGTCAATCTTTGCTGGATGAATCCAAACTGGACGTAGCTCTTGGATTTATTGAAAAAGCGAAGAAACTCGGCAAAAACTTCTATCTTCCGGTTGATATTGTTGTATCTGACGATTTCAGCGCTACGGCGAACACGGACATTGTGGATATCGACGGCATTCCTGCAGATTGGGAAGGCGTGGACATCGGACCGAAAACACGTAAAATCTATGCAGATGTGATCAAAAACTCCAAACTGGTTGTATGGAACGGACCAATGGGCGTATTTGAAATCGAGCCTTTCGCTGGTGGTACTCGTGAAGTAGCGGAAGCTTGCGCAACAACTGAAGCATACACCATCATTGGTGGCGGTGATTCTGCGGCTGCGGCTGAAAAATTCCACTTGGCTGACAAAATGGATCATATCTCTACTGGCGGCGGCGCATCACTTGAATTTATGGAAGGCAAAGCACTTCCGGGTGTTGTCGCACTGAACGATAAATAATAAACGCACTATGAGTGAATAAAGCTTTAGGGCACCTAATAGTTAGGAGTTGAAACCATTGAGAACACCGATTATCGCGGGTAACTGGAAGATGTTTAAAACCGTACCAGAAGCTAAAACTTTCATCGAAGAGATCAAAGGCAAAGCAGAGGTTGCAGGAGTGGAAAGCGTGATTTGCGCACCATTTACGAATCTTCCTGCTCTGGTTGAAGCAGTAAAAGGCACGTCTATTAAAATTGGCGCACAAAACCTGCACTTTGCAGAAGATGGTGCATTTACAGGTGAAATTAGCGGTGGAATGCTGAAAGATCTGGGCGTAGATTACGTTGTGATCGGACACTCCGAGCGTCGTGAATATTTTAATGAAACAGACGAAACGGTGAACAAAAAGGTTCATGCGGCATTCCGTCATGGCCTGACTCCAATCGTGTGTGTAGGCGAAAAGCTGGAAGACCGTGAAGCTGGACAAACCAAAGAGGTTGTAAAAGTGCAAACTGTAGCAGCTTTTGCTGGTTTGGCTAAGGATCAGGCTGCACAAGTAGTTGTTGCTTATGAGCCGATCTGGGCCATCGGAACAGGCAAATCCTCCACTTCGCAAGATGCGAATGAAGTGATTTCCTATATCCGCAGTCTGATTAAAGAGCTGTATGATGAAAATACAGCAAATGCTGTACGTATTCAGTATGGTGGCAGTGTAAAACCTGAAAATGTTACTGAGTACCTGGGTCAAAGCGATATCGACGGCGCGCTCGTGGGCGGTGCCAGTCTTCAACCGGCGTCGTACATCGCGCTTGTTGAGGGGGCGAAGTAAGATGACAGCACCAAAACCGGTAGCTTTAATTATTATGGACGGGTTCGGATTGCGTGACACCGTAGAAGGTAATGCGGTTGCGCAGGCCAACAAACCGAATTACGACCGGTATTTACAACAGTATTCTCATACAACGCTGACGGCTTCTGGCGAAGCAGTGGGTCTGCCTGAAGGACAAATGGGTAACTCCGAAGTAGGTCACTTGAACATCGGCGCAGGCCGAATTGTATATCAAGACTTGACTCGTATTTCGAAGTCCATCCGTGAAGGTGAATTCTACGACAATGAAACACTGGTTAAAGCAGTGCAACATGCCAAGAAGAACAACACGAAACTTCACCTGTACGGACTTCTGTCCGACGGCGGCGTGCATAGCCATATCAGCCATCTGTTCGCTATGCTGGACTTGGCGAAAAAAGAAGGCTTAACAGAAGTGTACATTCATGCTTTCATGGATGGACGCGACGTTATGCCTGACAGCGGCGTAGGCTTCATGCAGCAGCTGATCGCTAAAATTCAAGAAGTGGGCGTAGGTAAAATTGCGACTGTACAAGGACGCTATTATGCTATGGACCGCGACAAACGTTGGGAACGTGTAGAGAAATCCTACCGTGCAATCGTGTACGGAGAAGGTCCTCAATACACAGATCCAATGGAAGCATTAAAAGAATCGTATGAAAAATCAGTGTTCGACGAATTTGTGGAGCCAACGGTTATTGTGAAGGCTGACGGAAGTCCTGTAGGTCTGGTCGAAAGCAATGACTCTGTTATCTTCCTCAATTTCCGTCCTGACCGTGCGATTCAACTGTCTCAGGTATTTACAAACGCGGACTTCCGTGGTTTTGACCGTGGCCCGAAATGGCCTAAAGATTTGCACTTTGTGTGCCTGACGTTGTTCAGCGAAACGGTTGAAGGCTTTGTAGCTTACGAACCGAAAAACCTGGATAACACGTTTGGTGAAGTGTTGGTTCAAAACAACAAAAAGCAATTGCGTATTGCTGAGACTGAAAAATATCCGCACGTTACTTTCTTTTTCAGTGGCGGACGTGATGTGGAGCTTCCTGGCGAAACTCGTATTTTGATCAACTCGCCTAAAGTGGCTACATATGACTTGCAGCCGGAAATGAGTGCGTATGAAGTAGCGGATGCTGCTGTTAAGGAAATCGAAGCCGACAAGCATGATGCAATTATCCTGAACTTTGCCAATCCGGATATGGTTGGACACTCCGGTATGCTGGAGCCAACGATTAAGGCGGTAGAGACGACGGATGAATGTGTTGGACGTGTTGTAGATGCGGTTAAAGCCAAAGGCGGCGTGGTTATTATCATTGCTGACCATGGTAACGCGGATATGGAAATTGATGAGCAGGGACGTCCGTTCACAGCTCACACAACTAATCCGGTTCCGTTCATTTTGACTGACGAAAATATCGTTTTGCGTGAGCATGGAATACTGGCTGACGTAGCTCCAACGCTTCTGGATTTGATGCAACTTCCGCAACCTGCGGAAATGACAGGAAAATCTATGATTGCATCCCGCAAGTAAGCTTGATTTAATAAGTATAGGCTTGACCAATAAATCATGATTCACAAAGGAGATTAAGTACAAATGACTATTATTTCTGACGTGTACGCTCGCGAAGTCCTCGACTCCCGTGGTAACCCTACGGTTGAAGTTGAAGTATATCTGGAATCCGGTGCTATCGGTAGTGCTATCGTTCCTTCCGGTGCCTCCACAGGCGCTCACGAAGCTGTAGAGCTTCGTGATAACGACAAATCCCGTTACCTGGGTAAAGGCGTTCTGCAAGCTGTTAAAAACGTGAACGAAATTATTGCTCCTGAAGTAATCGGCTTGGATGCTGTGAACCAAGTAGAAATCGACACGCTGATGATCAAATTGGATGGTACACATAACAAAGGTAAATTGGGTGCAAACGCAATTCTGGCTGTATCCATGGCTGTAGCTCGCGCTGCTGCTGAAGCTCTGGGCTTGCCACTGTACACTTACCTGGGTGGATTCAATGCTAAACAATTGCCAGTACCAATGATGAACATCGTTAACGGTGGCGCTCATGCCGACAATAACGTTGACGTACAAGAGTTCATGGTTCTGCCTGTAGGCGCTCCTACATTTAAAGAAGCTCTGCGTGTAGGCGCAGAAATCTTCCACAACCTGAAATCCGTACTGAACTCCAAAGGTTTGAACACAGCTGTTGGTGATGAAGGTGGTTTTGCTCCTAACTTCAAATCTAACGAAGAAGCTCTGTCCACTATTATCGAAGCAATCGAAAAAGCTGGTTACAAACCAGGTGTTGACGTATTCCTCGGTATGGACGTTGCTTCCACTGAGTTCTTCAAAGATGGAAAATACACTTTGGAAGGCGAAGGCAAATCCTTCACTTCTGCTGAGTTCGTTGACCTGCTTGCTTCTTGGGTTGATAAATACCCAATCATCACTATTGAAGATGGTTGCTCCGAAGATGACTGGGAAGGTTGGAAATTGCTCACTGAAAAATTGGGCAACAAAATCCAATTGGTTGGTGACGACCTGTTCGTAACAAACACAGAGCGTCTGGCTAAAGGTATCGATGAAAACATCGGTAACTCCATCCTGATCAAAGTAAACCAAATCGGTACGCTGACTGAAACATTCGATGCTATCGAATTGGCTAAACGTGCAGGATACACAGCTGTTATCTCTCACCGTTCTGGTGAATCCGAAGACAGCACAATCGCTGATATCGCTGTTGCAACAAATGCAGGCCAAATTAAAACAGGTGCTCCTTCCCGTACTGATCGTATTGCGAAGTACAACCAATTGCTCCGCATTGAGGATCAACTGGGTGAACTGGCTCAATACCACGGCCTGAAATCTTTCTACAACCTAAAAAAATAATATTGCGCAAAAATGCTGATGACGTCTCTTGACTCATGGTTTATGATCATGAAGTCTGAACGCTCAAAGCTTTTTCGCATGAATAAAACAGGCCTACTCGCCACCGCGAGCAGGTCTGTTTTTTGTTATTATGGATGTGTATGAGAATTTATAACTTTGCAAAGGCTTAATGGCTGAGTGACTTGCTATAGCTGTTGTTATCTACTGGAAGCTGTGGTAGAATAAAAATAGTGTTTTGCGTTAATTTCCGGCTATTTATAACATGATATGTACATGTTTTCATAAAAGAGGCTGTGTTGTTTTGCAAAACAGATGTATAAGCTCAGGAGGTGGGATTTTTCATGGAAATCTTTTTGAAAGTGCTGCTCGTTGTGTTCTCGATTGCTGTTATTGCGGTTGTTTTACTGCAAAAGGGGAAAAGCGCAGGTTTGTCCGGTGCCATCTCTGGCGGTGCTGAGCATCTGTTCGGCAAGACAAAAGCTCGCGGTATGGATTTGATTTTACAACGCGCAACTGCTGTTTTGGGTGCGGGTTTCATGATCGTTTCTGTTTTAGTTGCATTTTTTGCAAAATAAGATAAATATGTACCTTAAGCCTTCGTTTCGCGGGAAACGGGGGCTTTTTTTAGATTTTGGACAGGCAGGGATGCCGTCGATTAAATTCGTGTATACTAGGGTATGAGTATATTAAGAGCCTTGTATCAGGAACAAGGAACAAGGACATACGGATTTATTACTGAAAATTAAAGGTCACCCGAGGTGGACAATATTATGATAACAGAGCAACAACTACTCGATTTTATGCGCGAGACCGCATACAAACCCATGACTTACCAGGAGCTGGAGCAGCACTTTGATATTAAGGATGCGGAAGATTTCCGTGAATTTCTTAAGCTTTTGAATGCCTTGGAGGAAGAGGGGAAAATTCTGCTGACCCGCACAAACCGTTATGGTGTGCCGGAACGAATGGATTTGCAGCGTGGGCGTTTGCAGGCTCATGCCAAGGGATTTGCTTTTCTGATTCCAGAGGACCGGGAGCACCCGGATGTATATATTCATGCCAATGATTTAAAGAGTGCGATGAATGGAGATACGGTACTGGTAAGAGTGTCCTCGAAGGGACCTGCGGGCGGTCGACTAGAAGGTGAAGTTGTACGGATCGTGAAGCGCGCAGTGCTTCAAGTAGTAGGCGTGTTTCAGAGCCACGAAGCATACGGTTTCGTTTTGCCGGATGATAAGCGTATTAACCGGGATATTTTCATTCCAAAGGATAGCTTCAACGGAGCTGTGAACGGGCAAAAGGTCGTTGTGCGTATTGTGAGCTATCCAGAAGGACGAGCTGCGGCGGAAGGCGAAGTGTTGGAGGTTTTGGGTCATAAGGATGATCCAGGCGTTGACATTTTGTCCGTTATTCGCAAGCATCAGCTTCCAGAAGCTTTTCCAGATGAAGTAACAGAGGAAGCGGAAAAAGCTCCCGACGCGATTACGGAAGAAGAGATTGTCCGTCAGGGACGGCGCGATTTGCGTGATAAGATTATTGTTACCATTGATGGCGAGGATGCTAAAGACCTGGATGATGCTGTAAATGTAGAGCGCTTGCCGAACGGAAACTACCGTCTGGGCGTTCATATTGCCGACGTAGGGTATTATGTGCGTGAGAACTCCAAGCTGGATCAGGAGGCATATAACCGCGGTTGTAGCGTGTATTTGGTTGACCGTGTCATTCCTATGCTTCCACATCGACTTTCGAACGGAATATGTTCTTTGAATCCACAGGTGGATCGACTGACTTTATCCTGTGAGATGGAATTCAATGAGCATATGAAGGTTGTAAAGCATGATATTTTCACCAGTGTGATTAAAACGAAGGAACGGATGACGTACACTAACGTTCGCAAAATCCTCGAAGAGGAAGATGCTGAACTGATGGAACGGTACAAGGATCTCATTGATGTATTCAGCACGATGAAGGAATTGGCATTGAAGCTGCGTGCTAATCGAATGCGCCGAGGTGCGGTTGATTTTGACTTTGATGAAGCCAAAGTGATTGTGGATAATGAAGGCAAAGCTGTCGATATTGTAAAGAGAGATCGTACGATAGCTGAACAAATTATTGAAGAGTTTATGTTGGCGGCCAATGAAACGGTAGCCGAACATTTCCATTGGCTCAAAGTACCTTTCTTGTACCGGATTCATGAGGACCCAGATCCAGAGAAGCTGCAAAACTTTATGGCTTTCGCAGCTAATTTTGGGCATCAGATCAAAGGTAGAGGGAATTCCATTCATCCGCGTGCGCTACAAACGTTGCTAGAAGACATTCAGGGTACGAAGGAGCAAACCGTGCTTAGCACGATGATGCTGCGTTCGATGAAGCAGGCAAAGTATGATGCGGAGTCGACAGGACATTTTGGATTGGCAGCGGAGTATTACTCTCATTTTACATCGCCGATCCGTCGTTACCCTGACTTGGTGATTCACCGTGTCATTCGTGAGGTATTGGAGAATGGCGGGGCTTTAACAGCCGAGCGTCAGGAATATTTGACTGCACGTATGCCTGATATTGCGCAGCAATCTTCCGAGCGTGAGCGTGTGGCTGTGGATGCAGAGCGTGATACAGAGCAGATGAAAAAGGCTGAATACATGCTGGACAAGGTCGGTGAGGAATTCGAGGGGATCATCAGCAGTGTAACCAGCTTTGGGATGTTCATTGAGCTGGACAATACAGTGGAGGGCCTGACGCGTCTGAGTGCGCTTACGGACGACTATTATCACTTTGACGAGCAGCATATGGCGTTGATTGGCGAACGCACCTCCAAGGTGTTCCGCATTGGGGATGAGGTTAAGGTTCGCGTCGCGCGCGTGAATATGGAAGATTACACAATTGACTTTGAACTTGTCGATATGAAGCAACGGCCACGCCGTGAACGGACTGGCGGTAAAGGACAGGGTGGAGACTTTGCGCGTGGCGAGAGCCGTGGTAAAGGCAAAGGCCGAGAAGGGCGTGACCGCAAGGGCGGCAAGGACAAGACTGGCAAAGAGCGTAAAGGCGGTCGTGATGTTACCGGGAAGCCAAAAGAAGCTGGCGCTGGTAACGGAGGGATTAGCACCGCAGGTCGTTCCGGGCGCGGCGGCGGAAACGGAGCTGGAGCCGGCTCAGCTAGCAACTTCGGCTTTGGCAGTGGCAAGGGCGGGTATAACTCGCCAGCATCCGGGGCAAGCAAGCGACGGAAGAAGACGTCTGCCAGCGGTATTTTCATCGGCGGAGCAGCTACACCAGGGAGTGATGCCAGACCAAACGGTGAAGGCGCAGCACGGCGCAAGCGGAAGAATAAGGGCGGAAGTGGCGGCAATAGCACCGCGGGCTTTGTGAGGAAAAAGAAGAAGTAGGTAGCTAGAGCTTACTTACTTTGAAGGCTGGAGCTTCCATTGCAGTGAATGAAGCTGACTTGAAGCATAGGTTATACGGGCGGTTTCTGTCTGCTGTATTGGATGGAAGCCGCTTGGTTTTAAGTGTGATATAAGTGCAGTTTGAAATGTAGAAGGCTTGACCTTTCTTGCTTTTACCATCTGAAATTTGTTACAATATATTTCTAGGTGGCTCTTTGTAGCTGGATTTTGATGCCTGGATTTCAAGAGTGAATTACGTTATTCATAAGGAGTGGTATTCATGGGTAAGAAGGCAGACGGGAAAGTGCTCGCCCAGAACAAAAAAGCTTCCCATGACTATTTTATTGAGGACACCTACGAGGCGGGCATGGTGCTTACGGGAACAGAAATTAAGTCTCTACGGAATGGTCGCTCCAATATAAGTGATGCATTTGCTACGATCCGTAATGGCGAAATTCATATTCACAATATGCATATCAGTCCTTTCGAGCAAGGCAATCGTAATAATCCTACCGATCCGACGCGTACACGTAAGCTGCTGTTGCATAAAGAACAGATTCGCAAGCTTATCGGATTGTCCAAACAGGAAGGCTACACGATTGTTCCGTTAAAGATTTATGTTCGCAATGGTTATGCCAAGCTTCTGCTCGGACTGGGTAGAGGTAAGAAGCAGTATGATAAACGTGATGCTGCCGCTAAACGCGATGCACAGCGTGATATCCAACGTGCTTTGCGCGAGAAGCAGAAAATTGCAAGATAAGTTGCTGTATTATTGGGTATGGTACAAATTACGTGGAGAAGTTACTTGTTCCTGTAATGGTGCTATTTTATAAGGCTTAAATAGCTTCATTTCGTTTCGTAATGACCTGTAATATGGTATACTAACGAAGTAGTCAGTTTTAAAGCTTTTAACTTTGTTCGAGTGTTGAATCCTAGGATTCAGCTTTTGATATTATGCATGCTTATGCTCCGGTATTTCCGGTTTTATCCGTGGAGCCCTTTTATAATAAGGGGGCGTTTATGGATTCGACGGGGATAGTTCGAGCATGGGTAGCGGGTAGTGGGGACGCGTCCGCTTCATCAACGCTAAAGCCTATTAAACGGCAAACAACAAAACAACTACGCTTTCGCAGCCTAAGAAACTGTGTGCGTGCTTCTACCCAGCATCGTCCATGTGACTGGGATAGGGGCTAACAAATAGTGGAATACGCTGTCTCATCTCCGCCTGCGGTGAGCTGAAGAAGATAATCAGGCTGACCCGAAGGGAATCCGGTGACAGGGAGTTTCTAGGGTGACATCAAAACTGTCACTACACCCGTAGAAGCTTATGTGTCGTTATCTTCGGACAGGGGTTCGACTCCCCTCGCCTCCATTTGATTAAGACAAGAAAGCCATCAGCCAGTGATTCTGGTTGGTGGCTTTTTATTATGGCTTTATTAATTGAGTTGAAGAGGTTTTACACAACTTGTAGCTTAAAGGTGTCTCTAAGTGTTCTGGCTGCTTTTTCTTTCACCTTTAAAAGCAACTCAAGCGTTCATCTTCTTTTCTTTTCGAAAAAGTATTGACACGGATAGAAAAGTATTATATCTTTAAATCAAGATAAATAAATTAAAGATAAAACAACCAGAAAATTTTGAATAGGGAGGTATATACATGATCACCATTTTAGAAAGAATTAATCAGCTCGCAAAAAAAGCAAAGGAAGTCGGATTAACTGAAATCGAAAAAACGGAACAAACGGATCTTCGCAAAGAATACCTTCAAATCTTTCGGGGCTCTGTACAAAGCATTCTCTTGAATGCTACGATTTATGATCCGAATGGAGATGATGTTACTCCTGAAAAACTTAGAAAAGAACAGGCCCGAGTCACTAAACAATAAGTTTAATTTTGTCTAATATCTCTAATTTAATAATCTTTAAATAAATATAATATGGAGGGTGATTTTTATGTTGGCAAGTGGATTGTTACTGATACGTTTGGTGGTTGGATTGTTATTGGTGGGGCACGGAGCACAGAAGCTTTTTGGGTGGTTTGGCGGCTATGGTCCAAAGGGTACGGGCGGTTGGATGGAATCGATTGGCATTAAGCCCGGAGTATTCATGGCAGTGTCTGCTGGGTTGATGGAATTGTTGGGAGGAGCTCTATTTGCTGTAGGACTACTCACTCCACTGGCTGCATTGTTGATTACGGTGACTATGCTTGGAGCAATTTTCAAAGTACATGGCCCAAACGGGATCTGGGCAACAGCTAATGGCTATGAATATCCGCTAGTTCTTATTGCAGTTGTAATCGGTATTGCGTTGACAGGAGCAGGTTCATATTCCATCGATGCATTACTTAGATAAAACATGATATTTAGGTCATTAAAAGTCATTAACAATAAAAATAAAGGTTTCTACGATTAAGGAGGGTTTCATATGTCACTTCAAACTACAGGTATCCATCATATTACAGCTTTTGCCGGTAATCCGCAGGAAAATGTCGACTTCTATGCCGGCGTCCTGGGACTTCGGTTAGTGAAGAAAACAATCAACTTCGATGCTCCTGAGGTTTACCACTTGTACTTTGGTAGCGAGGCAGGAAGTCCTGGAACGATCATTACTTTTTTTCCTGCACCAGGAACTTCCAAAGGGCAAATCGGAGGTGGCCAGGTGGGCATAACCTCGTATGTAGTACCCCCAGGTTCACTTGATTTTTGGCAGCATCGTTTGGAAAGCTTTGATATTCAAGTTACGAAAACGAGCCGTTTTTCTGAACAATATCTTCAATTTGAGGATAATGAGGGTCTACGTCTTGAGCTTGTCGAACGTGAAGCGGGAGCGAACAGTACTTGGTCTTACGGTGGTATTTCGGCTGATAAAGCAATTAAGGGGTTTGGAGGCGCCGTGCTATTTAGCGTCAACCCACAGAGAACGATGGATGCATTGGAGAGCATACTCGGATTTACGAAAATCGCTGAAGACGCCGAATATGCCCGTTATCAGTCCGTAGGAGAAATCGGCAACATCGTAGATGTTCCGCTCGCCAAAATGGGTTTAGGCTTTGGTGGAGCAGGCACGGTACATCACATTGCGTGGCGTGCAAAAGATTTTGAACAACATGAAGAATGGAGAAACGCAGTCCAGCATTATGGCTATCAGCCGACTCCAATCATAGACCGCCAATATTTTAATGCGATATATTTCAGAGAAGCGGGCGGCATCTTATTTGAAATTGCTACAGACCCACCGGGATTTGCTAACGATGAACCTGCTGAATCTTTGGGACAGGAATTAATGCTGCCAGAGTGGTATGAACCGCAGCGGGCTCAAATCGAGGCGAATCTGCATCCTATTAAAGTGAGAACATTAACGGAAAAACAAAAGTAAGAAAAAGTTGCATATGACTCTTCCATAAGACAGCTTGCCGAGTTTGGCCTGCTCTCAGATGGAGGAGTCTTTTTATTACGGGAAAAATTCATGTGTTTCGTGTCCTTCCGGCCTCTTGCTACTCCACCAGCTTTTCAGACTTCACTAGCATTTCTCGTAACACATGAGCGACTCGACTTTTCCGGTTCGCTGCTTTCTTTTTTATCAAGTGTAATGATTTTTTGTATGCATGAGTATGGCTTTGATCGTAGAACTGCTTGGCTGCAATGCGTAGTGTTCTTCTTAATAACAGTGCTGATGAGCGTGTTAACCTAGAGCGGAATCCCCTGCGCAATACCCGCAATGTATTTTTGTAGGTCTCAAAATCCTCGGATGGAGGGATAAGGGCGAATAAATTTAACGAGGAGTCATTGAATCCGTAGGTTTCATACATGATTCTCAGATTTTCCGTATTTAACACGTTACCTCTAAGATAGGTTGGATGTTCCTGATGATATCCGACCACCTCTTTGATGCAATAAAAAGGGATTTTCAAGCGATGTAGTCTATAGCCAAGGTCCCAGTCTTCGAGTCCATACAGCACAAACCGTTCATTGAAACCTCTAATACGAATCAAGTGACTGCGTCTGATGGCTACACAACGAGTAACCAGCAGCATCCAGGGGGCTACGTCCGTTGAGGCAAATTGTTTCTGCGTATTGGGAGGAACCCTTGTGGGACTAACTACTTTAGACAGTGCACCCGTTTGGTGAAGGATATCTTCTGGGGTTATGATCGGAGTAATTTCGTTCGCTGCTTCATAGTCAGCATTCCATAAGTTGGACTGCGTAAGTATGTTGCGACATTGTTCTTTTTCTTCAGGGGAAAAGTCAGGGTAATAGTGGGTAAAAGCATCGTCCCACGAGTGAGGAATGCCTGAAAGCACGGACTTGGGATATTTACGGTGATAACGGCTCACGATCCTAATGAATTCCGGTAACACTACAAAGTCAGCGTCGCAGAAGATGATGTACAGCCCTTTTGCACGGCGCAGTCCCAAATTTCGAACGGCAGATCGACCGCGTTGTTCCTGATGTGACACATAGATAAGAGGATAGGATGCTTTGAAGCCTTCGACCATTTCTTTTGTTCCGTCTGTAGAACCGTCATCAGCTACAATGACTTCGAATAGTTGCTTTGGATAGGTTTGTGTCTCAAATGAAGCGAGTGTAAGCAACAATTGCTGGGCTCGATTATAGGTTGGAATGATGACGCTGTAGCGGATAGCCAATATGATCTCCCCCCACCATTCTTATTAGAAAACGCTTGAACAAGATAAATAATAACAATGTATTCAAGGATTTTAGCCTGGTCTAGTCAAACATCCCTCCAGGTTCGAAACAGGCTTGGTCTTATTACCGATATTAAGGTGGGGGTTCTGTATCTTCTGCTGTTTTGCAGGTACGTTCAGTGGTGTTATGTATGTGTAATCATGGTATTATGCATAGAGATGTAAAGTAAAAGTGAGGGTACTTCCTATCCGCTGAAAGCCCACTCAGCATATAGAAACAAACATGAGATGAAATGGGCAAGTTATGGTAAACTATATAGAGTTATAGAAGACCTGAAAGAGGAGTACTATATGACACAATTTGTCTATAAGCAAATTATTGACGATCTCAAGATGAAAATTTTTGCAGGAAAGTTTGCAGATATGAGATTGCCAGATGAACGTAGTCTTAGTGAGACTTACCAGGTTAGTCGTAGTTCAATTAAACGTGCTCTGACTAAAATGGAGAATGTCGGAATCATTTTCAAAAAACAAGGTTCCGGGACATTTATTAATCCATTATACATAAGAAATGAATCTATCTTTAACTACGAAGGCTCTAATCTAGGGGTCACTGATAATTTTCAAATGCATGGTAAAAAGCCAAAAATCAAAGTACTGAGTTTTGAGGTCATTCCGCCAACAGAAGAGTTACAGCGCGATTTGTTTTTGGAGACTCATGATTTTGTTTACAAAATTGTTCGCTTACGTCTGTTTGATGATGATCCTTTTATGATTGAAACGGGCTATATCCCCATTAAAATTGTCCAGAATTTAAATCAGACAATTATCGAGGGTTCCATTTTTAATTATTTGGAAGACTCACGGAACTTGGCCGTCACCAAATCTTTTTTATCCATTTTTGCAGAACCGTCTCAAGAGAATGATCAAAAGCTGCTACATTTAAATGAAAATGAGCCTGTAGGTATTATGGAAGGTGTGTTCTTTTTAGATAACGGTACGCCATTTGAGTTTTCTCATATGCGATTTCATTACAAATATTTGAAATTTAACACCTTTGTATCGGTTCACTAATGATAAGACTGGAGAATTCTCCGGTCTTTTTTTTATGGTTTTGAGAAAAGGATTGGAGTCTGCGATTGCCTCGTTATTGCAAATTTTATTGGTTAATAATTCTATATATTTTAATGTAAGAGCTTTTTTACTGTCTTTTTAATTTATATTTCATAGTATGTTCAAAATTTCACAAAATTGGACCGTATCACTTGTGAAAAAGGTTGAATTTAATCAGCGTAGCGTTATGATGTACATGTAGATGAAATTTCCGGAAATAAATTACAAACAAAACTACTTAGGGAGTGGACACCATGTCGTTATCACCCGTGTTAGCAGATTATTCATCTAAAACATATTTAGAAAAACTTGATGCATATTGGCGTGCAACGAACTACATTTCGGTAGGTCAGCTGTATTTAAAAGATAATCCTTTGTTGAGAGAGCCTTTAAAAGATTCAGATGTGAAGGTTAAGCCTATTGGACACTGGGGCACAATTCCGGGCCAAAACTTTATTTATGCACATCTAAATCGTGTTATTAATAAATATGATTTGAGCATGCTTTACATTGAAGGTCCTGGTCACGGCGGCCAGGTTATGGTTTCAAATTCTTATCTGGATGGAAGCTACACTGAAATCTATCCGCAAATTACACAAGATATCTCAGGTATGAAGAAATTGTTCAAACAATTCTCTTTCCCTGGCGGTATTGCTTCACATGCTGCTCCTGAAACACCTGGATCTATCCATGAAGGTGGAGAATTAGGCTACTCCCTTTCTCATGGTGTAGGTGCCATTCTGGATAATCCTGATCTGATTTCGGCTGTTGTTATTGGGGATGGTGAAGCTGAAACGGGTCCATTAGCCGCTTCGTGGTTCTCTAACCGATTTATCAACCCCATCACGGATGGTGCAGTGCTACCAATCTTGCACTTGAATGGCTTTAAGATTAGTAACCCAACGATTATGTCTCGTCAATCAAAAGAAGAATTGACCTCATACTTTAAAGGTTTGGGTTGGGAGCCGTTCTTTGTTGAAGGTGAAAATCCGGATCTCATGCATCCAGAAATGGCGAAAGTACTGGATACGGCTATCGAGAAGATTGAAGCCATTCAAAAGAATGCGCGTGAAAATAATGACCTTACTCGTCCGGCGTGGCCGATGATTGTCTTCCGTTCACCTAAAGGTTGGACGGGTCCGAAGGAATGGGACAACGTGCCGAATGAAAATTCATTCCGTGCCCATCAGGTTCCAATTCCGGTTGATCAAAAAAATATGCAGCACGCACCTGCTTTGTTAGAATGGCTGAATAGCTATAGACCAGAGGAATTGTTCGACGAAAACGGTCGTTTAAACCCTGAGCTTGCTGAAATTCTGCCTACAGGCGATAAACGTATGGGAATGAACCCTGTTGCGAATGCGGGTAACCTCATTAAAGACTTGAAATTACCGGATTTCCGTAACTATACGCTGGATAATTCCGTACCTGGTAAAGTGATTGCGCAAGATATGTCGGTTTTAGGGAAATACGTTAAAGATGTGGTTCTCTTAAATGAAGAAAATCGTAATTTCAGAATCTTCGGACCGGATGAAACGATGTCTAATCGCTTGGCTCCTGTTTTTGAAGTAACCAAACGCCAATGGATGGACCAAATTATTGAACCTAATGATGAATTCTTATCATCCTATGGCCGCGTAATTGATTCTCAATTATCCGAACACCAAGCTGAAGGATTGCTGGAAGGTTATGTATTAACAGGTCGCCATGGTTTCTTTGCAAGTTACGAAGCCTTCCTGCGTGTGGTTGACTCGATGATCACCCAGCACTTTAAGTGGCTGCGTAAAGCAACGGATCAAGGATGGCGTGCAGATATCCCATCATTGAATGTCGTAGCAACTTCAACAGTGTTCCAACAGGATCATAATGGGTATACACACCAAGATCCAGGTTTGTTAGGTCATTTGGCTGATAAAAAACCAGAATTTATTCGGGAGTATCTGCCAGCGGATGCCAATTCCTTGTTGGCTGTTTTCGACACCATTTTAAATGATCGTCAAAAGATCAATTTGATTGTTTCATCTAAACATCCACGTCCACAATGGTTTAGTGCTGATGAAGCGAAAGAATTGGTGGATAAAGGGTTGAAGATCATTGACTGGGCAAGTACAGATCAAGGTGGAGAACCTGACCTTGTCATTGCTTCTGCTGGTACAGAGCCAACGATTGAAAGTTTAGCTGCAATTTCTATTTTGCATGAAAAACTGCCTGACTTGAAGATTCGGTACATCAACGTGGTAGATTTGCTGAAACTGAGAAGTCAAAAACTAGACCCGCGTGGATTATCCGACGCTGAGTTTGATCATTTTTTCACAAAAGACAAACCCGTTGTTTTCGCTTTCCATGGTTACGAAGGTCTGATCAAAGATCTGTTCTTTGATCGTCATAATCATAACTTGCATGTACATGGATACCGTGAGAATGGCGATATTACGACACCATTTGATATGCGTGTATTGAATCAAATGGATCGTTTTGACTTAGTGAAGGAAGCTGCTCTCAACTTACCTGACGCTGGGAAGTACACCAACACTGTGGATGAAATGGATGCTACGATTAAGAAACATCATCAATTCATTCGCGAAGAGGGTATTGACCTACCAGAGGTAGAGAACTGGGTATGGAATGGCTTGAAATAAAAATACAGACACTTCAACTTTGTGTTGGACAACCAAGCCATCAAGCATGAAGTGGAATATATGATTTGGTAGTGGTACAAGTGCCTGCCCCCTTGACTTCAGGTATGATTTCAATGGGGATCAGGCGCTTTTTGATTTAGCACACAGAGAACTTGGTAGGGAAGTTACGAGCTAGTGGGTATATACATATACAGAGAACGGAATGGATTGCTATATTTTGCCGGAGCTTTGAAGAGGTGTTATGTTATATGAGAATAGTAAAGGAGGCTGTAATTATGAACCAACAAATTCCGGAGAAGGTATTGAATGATGGCATTAAAGTGCCCGTCATTGGATTTGGGACTGCTGGAATTAAGGGTGCAGATGGAGTCAAGGCGATTACCGGCGCGATTGATGCAGGTTACCGTCTGATCGACACAGCGTTCAACTATGAAAATGAGGGTGCTGTCGGGAAAGCGGTCCAGCAGAGCTCTGTGCCCAGAGAGGAATTGTTGATTTGCTCCAAACTACCGGGTCGCCGACATGCTTACCAAGAGGCCATTGTAACGATCGAAGAGTCATTATATAGAGGAGGCCTGGACTATTATGATCTTTATCTGATCCATTGGCCGAATCCCCAAATTGATCGATATGTTGAAGCTTGGCAGGCGTTAATTGAGGCGAAGAAAAGGGGCTATATCCGTTCCATTGGGGTCTGCAATTTCTTGCCCGAGCATAATGAACGTTTAATTCGGGAAACAGGTGTCACGCCGAGCTTAAATCAAGTTGAATTGCATCCATTATTTAATCAGGAACATCAGCGTGCAAAAGATGCTGAACAGGGCATCGTGACGGAATCATGGAGCCCCTTGGGGCGCGGTCACAGCATGCTGGAGAATGAAGAGATTGGGAAAATTGCTTCTGCTCATAATAAAACGACTACACAAGCGATTTTACGTTGGCATATCCAACTTGGAGCAATCCCGATCCCTAAGGCCTCTTCTTTAAAACACCAAACGGAGAATCTAGATATTTTTGACTTTGAGTTGTCTCCAGAGGAAATGAACGTGATTTCGGCATTTAGCAGTGAGGATGGACGGATATGGGGACAGGACCCCAAGTCCTATGAAGAACTATAATCAGGAACAATAAATAGAAGGGTTCAAAAATCTGTCGCGGGTTTTTGGACCCTTTGCTTTTATAATAAAACGAACACACATCTGAAAGTGATCAATGGGCCAGTATATAGAGCTATGATGAACATTTTTTACCGGATTTGATGTATGATATGGTTGAATGTAGTCCTTTCGAAGGAGGTCATCATGGGGATTTTGTCAAGGTTTAGGGATATTATGAAAATGAATGTTAACGCCTTAATGGATAAGGTGGGAGATTCGGAGAAAACCATTGACGATTATATGCGGAATTTGAACAGTGATCTAGGCAAGGTGAAAGCGGAGACGGCTTCAGTGTTGGCTGATGAGAGAAGGACGAAAAGAGCACTGGATGAATGCAAAGCCGAGATCAAAAAGCTCCAGCATTATGCCAGTAAGTCTGTGGAAGCTGGTAATGAAGAGGAAGCTCGAAAGTTTCTGGAGAGAAAAGGTTTGCAGGCGGAGAAATTGGAACAATTACAAACATCCTATGATTTAGCTTCGACAAACGCCGTAAATATGAAACAAATGCAGGAGAAGTTGGTGTCCGATATGGAGCAACTAGAAGCGCGGCACGCTGAACTTAAAGGGAAGATGGCGGTTGCCAAAGCACAGCAAGCCTTGAACTCTATGGGCAGCAAGAATTCTGCTTTTGAGGTCATGGAAGAGCAGGTGAACAGAGCGTATGATGAAGCGATGGCTATAGCCGAGCTTCGGGCAGGAACGAAGGACGACCTGGATTCTTTATAAGGAATCATAACAGTATCTACATGAAGAGGTGAGCAGATGCCGGTTATCGAATACAAATGCCCCAACTGCGGCAGCGGCATGGTCTTTGACGGTGAGACAGGGATGTTATCCTGTCATAGTTGCGGAAGAGAGGACAATATCGAATCTATTCCTGATCCTCTGATAAATCGTATTTTTTCAGAAGATGAGGCCCATGAGTATCATTGTAATAACTGCGGAGCAGTGATTATGACCGAAGTGGAGACGAGTGCAACGGTGTGCAGCTTTTGTGGTTCTGCCGTGGTTCTTGGAGACCGACTGACCGGGAAGCTGGCTCCGGCGCAGGTTATTCCTTTTTCGATCAGTAAGGAGGAGGCCATAGATGCTTTCAAAAAATGGTGTAAGAATGGCCGTCTGACGCCGAATCGGTTCATGATAGCAGACCGAATCAAGGGAATAACCGGGATGTATGTGCCCTTCTGGTTATATGAATTACATAATAAAATTGAGGTTCAAGGTGAAGGTACCCAAGTGAGAACCTATACGAGCGGAGACTACGAATATACGGAAACGAAGCATTTTGATGTATATCGGAAAATCCGTTTGAATTATGTAAAGGTTCCGATTGATGCTGCGGAGAAAATGAACGACGAGCTGATGGATAAATTGGAGCCTTTTCCATACGATCAGCTAAAACCCTTTAAAACGCCATATCTAGCAGGTTATATTGCGGAGAAGTACAGTTATAACGAAGAAGAGCTCTTCCCGCGAGTTAAAGAGAAAGTGAAGGAATATATTGATGCTTATATTCATTCTACGGTGTCGGAGTATACGTCCGTGAGTTATACGGAAAAGCAAATTGATACTACATTAAAACAAGCAGATTATGTTCTACTCCCGGTATGGGTCATACACTATGACTACAATCAATTGGAGCATACGTTTGCTATGAACGGACAGACGGGCAAGGTAGTCGGTAAGCCTCCGATCAGCAAGTTCAAAGTAACAGCTTGGTTTGCAGGCATTTTCGGCATTACTCTCTTCTCATTAAGATTAATCACTTGGCTGATGATGGGAGGGGAATTCTATTGAAAAAGCATAGAGCCATTATAGCCGTCTTGTTGTTCTTTGCTGTTTTTCTGGCAGTTCCGATGGAAATGAAGGGCGAACCAGCAACGACAGAAATGAAGCCATTGATTTATGATGAAGCGGGTCTGCTCAATCAGGAAGAGTATGATGTGTTGAACACTATGGCTAATCAATACGGAGCGAAAAGAGAAACGGACATTATTATTTATACTACTCTCAATCCCGACAATATGGATGTTATGAAAATGACGCAGGACTTTTATGATGACCATGGCCCTGGGTATGACAGATCTCATGGGAACGCGGTCATTTTAACGATGGATATGAGAAATAGAGAGGTGTACTTGGCCGGATTTTATAAGGCAGAACGGTATCTGGATGATGACAGGCTTACTAAAATACGCCATGAGATTAGCCCGGATCTGACGAACGGCAACTATGGGCTGGCATTTCAAAAGTATATTCTGAGTGCGCACAAATATTTGGCCATCCGTCCAGGGGTGAATCCAGACAGTATATTTTTTAAAGGATGGCTTCATTTGGCGGTAGCGCTGGGATTGGCGGCGTTGATCGTGGGTAAGATGGTTTCCAATTCTGGCGGTCGGGTTACGGTAAATCGGCAGACCTATGAGGATGCAAGCACGTCAGGGGTTCTGGCACATCAAGATCTGTACACTCACACAACGACAACGAAGCGGAAGATTGAAAAGAGCAGTAGCAGCAGTTCATCAGGCGGAGGAGGCGGAACCACCAGCGGCGGTCATTCGCATAGCGGCAGCAGAGGATCATTTTAACTGAAAGGATGGATACAGTATGGGATTCTTCAGAAACCAATTTGCAAATGTAGTAGAATGGGAAGAATTTAGAGATGATATGATTTTCTGGAAGTGGAGTAATCGTGAAATTAAAAAAGGAAGTAAGTTAATTATCCGCTCCGGTCAAGACGCGATTTTTGTAAATAACGGCAAAATAGAGGGTATTTTTGAGAATGAAGGGTCGTATAACATGGACTCTGACATTATTCCATTTCTGTCCACCTTAAAAGGGTTTAAATTTGGTTTTAACAGTGGCATGAGGGTAGAGGTCTTATTCGTTAATACGAAGGAGTTTACTGTCAAATGGGGGACGCAGAATCCAGTGCTGATCCCGACTCCCCAGCTGCCAGGCGGTATGCCGATCCGTGCCAATGGCACATTTAATTTTAAAGTGAACGATTATGTTACGCTCATCGATAAAATTGCTGGAGTGAAGGACAGTTATCTCGTTGAGGATGTGAAAATACGCATTACTTCAGTATTGGATCAGTTATTAATGAAGTGGATCAGCAGAGAAGGAAAGGACATGTTTAATCTGCAGGCGAATGCCTCTGACATTTCAAATGGTATTCAAGAAGATCTGGATATGCAAGTGATGGACAATGGTATGACGATTACTGGCTTTCATGTGATGAGCTTCAATTATCCTCAAGAAATCCAAGATATGATCACGAAGACAGCTTCTCATGAAATGATCGGTAATCTGCAAAAGTACCAGCAAGTGACGATGACGGACGGGATTGCATCGGGTAATGTAAAAGGCGGTGGTGCAGCTTCAGATATGGCGAGTATGATGATGGGGATGAATATAGCAAATGAAATGATGAAAAATTTGAACCCGAACCCAAAGCCTTCGGCTGAGACTCAGCCTACACCTGCTGCCCCCTCTCCATCTGGAGACGGTAATAAGCCCAATTTTTGTCCGAATTGCGGTACAAAAAACGAAGGAGCTAATTTCTGTCCGAATTGTGGACAAAAATTGAACGGATAGCATAGCTTCGGCCGAACTTCTTTATTTCGGAAAAGTTCCGACTGGGTCAAGCAATCCTGCAAGCCAAAAGGCAGTTATCGCAGAGTATCTTCTGTGATGGCTGCTTTTTTATGTAGTTTATTCAAGTATTTTCTTCATAAATCCGATTTATTGGATTGAAAAAGGTACTCAGGATAAGGTACTATAGCTATATAGTATGTATTTATATTAACTAATTAGTCATTACATTAATAAACTATAGGTATAGGAGCAACGAAGATGACCAAATTCCAAGATCAAATCATTGCGCGTTACAAGTTTGATGATGCAGAGAACGTCGGCAAAGATAGCTCAGGGCAAGGTAACGATGGGGTTGCTTCAGGCACAGTAACACCTACGATTTCCCATGCTACCGGTAGAGCAGCTTTGACGCTTGAGGGAGGCCCCAACGGTACATCGTATATCCAGCTTCCTCCCGATCTATTCAAAGATGTAAGCGATAACACCGGTGTGACGGTTACTGCTTGGGTCAACTTCGGCAGATTCACAGATATGTGGGAACGTGTTTTTGACTTTGGTAAAGCCCATACAGGGCCCTATATGTTCATGACACGGAATCTGCGCGGAACCCTTTTCACCGAGGCAGATTTGTCCGTAGACCCGGGAAGAGGTTTTGTCAGGGATGAGTGGATGCACATAGCCCTGTCTGTGATCGGCACGGAAGGCGGCACATTAAGCAGCGCGGGTCCGGTGGTATATGTCAATGGTGAGGTGGTAGCGGACGGTTCCATTAGTCAAACTTCCAGCGGCAACTATGCCAAGCTGCGTAAATGGTTCGAAACGTTTACAGACTCGTCCAACTACAGCAACAATTTTATCGGTCGCTCCCAGCATGCAGCGGATGTAGACTTTGCCGGCTCCGTTTCAGATTTTCGAATTTATAAAGCAGGCCTGACGGCGGATGAAGTCATTGAGGTCATGTGCGATTCGTTGACAGATGAAGAGATCGTGAAGCTTGCCAGAGATAAATATTTGTCCTTTCCGACGACGATTGTAACCAAGGACATAACTCTGCCAACGGTTCTGATGGGCGGAAGAGTAGAAGTAACCTGGAAATCCAGCCAACCTGGTATACTCTCTGACAATGGCCAGATTCAGGCGATTACCTCTGCACAAGGGGTTACCGTCACAGCTTTATTGACGAAGGGCTTAAGCCAGATTGAAGAAAGCTTTGAGGTATCCGTTCTTCCTGAACAGCTACCTCCGTACACGCTGACCATTCATGGAAATAAGAAAGTAGTGGATGTCAGTGAAGTGATGTACGGCTTGTTCTATGAAGATATCAATAACGCAGCAGATGGCGGGATTTATGCAGAACTCGTTCAGAATCGCTCCTTTGAATCTTTCGAGTTCGATACGTATTCCCATGCTTCCGGTGAATGCGGCTGCTCTACAGGACGGAACCGCAACCCGTTGTTCGCCTGGTCTGGTGATACGGATAAGATGACTCCACAGCATAGCGGTGGATTAAATGAGTTTTTAGGCGCAAAAGACAAAGAAGTGAACTCTTATTATGTGACGGTAGCAGATGGTGCAACGATTCGGAACAAGGGCTTTTCCGATTCTAACCAGAATTGTGCCATGTCCATCCAAGAGGGTGCCAAATATGAGTTTACCATCTGGGCGAAGGCCGATTCAGCGGGCACAATCACACTGCAACTGCAAGACTCAAATGAAAAGGCTATTAGTGATTCGGTTACGATACAGGTGGAAGGCGACAACACGTGGAAGAAGTACGGCATCGATTCCAAGCTTGTACTGACAGGCTCAGCTACGGTTCTCGGGCAGCTGGCGCTTACATTTAAAGGGGACATTTCGGTTGATATGGTTTCTTTATTCCCACAAGATGTATGGGGCGCAGGAGAGGAAGAGCAATCCCCATCGGCACATGCTAACTTCCAGGGTAATCCTAACTACCGACTGAGAAAAGATTTGGTGAACGCACTGGTTGGCATGCATCCGAAGTTTTTGCGGTTTCCAGGTGGTTGTATTTCCGAGGGTTCATTTATATGGGAAAACGTATACGATTGGAAGGAATCGATTGGGGATATCGAGTTGCGCAAGGAAAACTTTAATGTATGGGGCTATATGATGACCATGGGTCTTGGTTATATGGAATATTTCCAGTTGGCAGAAGACCTGAATGCAGCTCCGCTTCCGGTTATGGCCTGCGGCGTGCTCTGCCAAGCCCGCTCGGATTATGCTCATCCCGCTGGAGGCGCATTGAGAGAATACTATATTAAGAACTTTACGGATCTGATCGACTTTGCGATTAGTGTGGATTTTGAACATAATGAATGGGCTGCTATGCGTAAAAAAATGGGCCATGAAGCACCGTTCGATCTGCGTTATTTGGGTGTAGGTAACGAGAACTGGGGCACAGAGTTTTTTGCCAACTTTGAAGTGTTCAAGACATCGATTGATGAGTACATGGAGAAAAACTATCCGGGTTATGAGCTACACATCATCTCCACGGTTGGCGCTCAAGCAGACGACGATGCATATCAGCAGGGCTGGAAGTTCTTAAGCGGTAATATGACCGGTTCGGCTAAGGTTGCTTTTGCAGATGGTAACCAGGTGACGGAAGAAATGGTAACCTGGTATGAGAAGCAAAAAGACTACATGGACACCATTGCAGATGAGCACTATTATCGTTCTAACGAGTACCTGCTGAATAACGTGGACCGCTATAACTACTACTACAGAGCTTATAATGCGGACGGCAGTATAAATTGGAAAGCAACATCAAAGGTTTTTGTCGGGGAGTACGCCTCAACGGATAAAAATACATTGGCAGGCGCTGTAGCAGAGGCAGCAGTGATGACGGGCTTCGAAAATAACGCCGATGTCGTTCGGTTGGCTGCCTATGCACCGCTGTTTAACAAGGTGCTGACAGATGGAACCTACAGATGGACGCCAGACTGCATCTGGTTCGATGACGAAACGGTGTGGTTTACGCCGAACTACTATGTACAGCAAATGTATGCTAAATATTTGGGGAATAAAGTATTGAGCACCTCTTTCTCTACTTACAAAAACGGCAAGCCAACGGACCTCATTCCTCAGGGTGGAATTGAAATTGCAACAGGCAATGCCGAGGTTATGATTAAGCGTGTGACTGTTACTTCCAACCAGGACGGCAGTGTGCTGCTGGATCAAGACTTTACCCAGGGATTGGATTCGGCCTGGCAGGTCATTCCCGGTTCCGTGGGCTCAACAGTAGAGGAAGGCAAGGGGCTTGTGCTCAAAGCTCAGGATAGCGGTCTGAATGGTTTGTACATCTTGAACGATAGCTGGGGCAATTACAAGGTAGAGGTGGTCGCCTCCCGTATTTCCGGCACGGACGGCTTTTATGTGGGTGCGGGTCTCACTGATATTTCTGCGGAGAAAAAGGACGTCGTTGAATACGCAATCGGCTATGGCGGCAAGGCTACCGGCGTGAAGGTTTACAAGCAGGGCATAGAAGGCTACACATTGGGCGATTACTCTTCCAGTACAGCGGCAGGTAACTTGAGAGCAGCTAGCTATGAAGAGTTGGCTGACAACACGGACTACACCATAACAGTGAACTACGGCGGTGAAACGGGCAGTAATCTGATTTGCTCATACACCGACGGCGAGACAACCAGCAAAGTGCTGGACTACAAGCTGGAGGCTTACAACAGAGACGTGTTCAACTCGGTAACCCAAGATGCTGAGCATGTATACGTGAAGCTGGTGAATGCCGACAACGTGGATAAGGTAATACAGCTGAATCTACAAGATTTGAGTGTTGAGTCCATCGCTAAGCTGGTTACACTAACTGGCGATTCCTCGCTTGTTCATGTACCTAACGTGAACAAGAAGAATGATGAGAAGGTAGTGCCTACCGAACAGCAGATCACGCTTCAGACGGATTCTGTCCTCTTAGACTTACCGGCCAACTCGGTAAATGTGCTGGTGCTGGATCTTAAACCTTTTCTCGCTTAAAAACAAAAAGGGGTGTCCCAAGTAGCCGGTTTGTGGCTTTTGGAACACCTCTTTTTTTCTATGAATAGAGTCGGAATGTTGAGTTGATTTCCCCGAAGGGCATTACTGCGTGCTTCTGTTTACCAATTCACGCGGGTTGATGCCATCGTCTATCGTTAGCGGGGTAGGGGCTCCCGTAGCGATTCGCTCCCAAGGTACCATTTTAAAGTTCTGATTCAACTTTTTTCCATTTTGAAGATTTTCGTCATCTTGTGCAACGAAGATACCATGCGGGAAATTCTTGCCTAATCCGTAGCCAAGAACATCAATACCGTCTGTGACAGACGTACCGTCAACGGTAGGGCTCGCGCTGATCGTAAAGTTGCTTATATATGCATTGTCGCCTTGTCGTTCATAGATCGCATAGCTGCTGTTTCCTTGACTGGAGGCCATGAGATACCCTTTGCCATCTTTACCGTAATACAATGTAAGTCCTTCTATGTCATCGTGAAGTCTGCGCCCATCTGCAATATCCACATGTCGCAGCGGCTCGGTTGAACCGTCTGGCTCCGCACTATACTTCCAAATAGCGTAATCCTCTTCAGCGATGTAGATCGTACCATATTCATCATCAGCAACCATGCCTTCGGATTGCGTATTCAGCTTGAACTGGCGGACAAGCTTACCTGCAATTTTGCCGCTTCCGTCGTCAGTTAGCTCATATTGCTCAAATTCACCCTCTTTGCCCAACACGAGCGCGTAAAATTTATCTGTCTTGAGGCTATGGTATAAGCTGAATCCGTACACTTCTTTCATAGATGCTTTAATAGGTTTGCCAACCACGTTGGTCAGCTTTCCTGATGCACCGTCAATGGAAAAGATATCGATCGTGTTGTTGGTTCGATTGGTTGCCCCTGCGATATCAATTTTTTTGCCGCCCAATGTGAAACCGTAACGAAGATCCACGTTATTCATTTTTCCGACCTTCATGTTTTGCAGTTGCTTGCCTTCCAGATCATAGACTAAAATCCCGCCGCCTTTATTGGTTGCTAAAATTCTACTTTTCTCTGGATCGGCCGGGTTGAGCCAGATTGCAGGGTCGTCGGCTGCGTCTTCTCCATCCTCCACAGCTTCTGTTTCAGCAGAAGGGATCACTTTATAGGTGGGGACTGCGTCCTTAGGATCTGCATATTTGCTGTTCTCTGCTTCAAGCGCTGTAATAAGTTTTGTAGGAAGATATACATTTCCATTCACTATTTTAATTTCCCGGTCCGCTTTTCCGCTTAGTCCAGCTAAACGATATTGCTTCTCACCCACTGTAAAGGTCCCGACAATGCCATTTTTCAATTTGACCAAAACAGACTGGTCATCACTGTCCCATGTAATTGTCGCCCCCATTTTATCTGCCTGTGCTCGTAGTGGTGCATACCCGGATGGCTGAATGTCTGCCGCATGGGTCAGTTCTGGTGATACCAGAATCCCTGTTAAAATGGCTAATAATGCTAGTTTAGTTGACTTCATATGTATGCCCCTTTTCTGAAGTGAAAATGATATAACCGACTCAGTATAAAGCGAGAATATCAAAAGGATACAATGAAAATGTAAAGAGAATGTAAAGGAGGTGTAAGCATTCAATGGACTGGTTTCCAGTATTGTTGTCTGTAATTCTTTGGAGACATTCCGAATTTTTCTTTAAAGCATTTGGAGAAATAGCTTGCTTGGGAGAATCCCGTTTCCTCCGTAATTTGTTGGACAGACCAGTCGGTTTGTAGCAAAAGACTGCGCCCTTGATCCAGTCGATAATCCATTAAATACTCAAGCGGTGTGCGCTGGAAAGCGACCTTCATGCATCTGGCGAGATAGTTCTGATGTACGTGAAAATGGGTCTCCAAATCTTTATTGGTGATTGTATTTTTGTAATTCTGTTTTAGGTATATTTCGATTTGTTCCGCCAACTTAGAGGAGCTGTCTTTATTATTCTGGTCATACTCCAAACTCTGGAAAACATTCGCAAACGTCTGTTGGGCCTCCCATAGTGCCAGTTTTCTAGGTTTTAAAGTAGAGGCTAGTAAATAGTCTAATTTCGAAAATAGCTCATGTGGATTCACCACTTTTTGAATTTTGGGCAAATGAATGGTCGTATGTTCTGAATGAAAGTGCAGCTCGGGAATGGGGGTGCTGGGTATAATAGGATTGGGTGAGGATTGTGCGCACCACATGCTATTGGTTTGAAAATGGAACCAGTAAAAGGAGGTTTGTTCTGTACATGCCTCAATGGGAAAATGATGTTTATCCGGTTCAAGAATGAGAGCGTAATTTTCAGTTACCTTCCACACTTCGTCCTCTTCGCCAATGTGCAGCAATCCTTCTTTAATGATTATTACGTCAAAATAACCCAGATTATACCTATTCGGATGCCAATCCCCTTTTTGATATGTAGTAAAATTCCCCTCAATGAAATAAGGCAGCGGAGGAACAAGGAATGATAGAAAGTCTGTTTTGCTCATGGAAGCCAGCTCCTTTGTGTGTGAAATCGTATAAGTTTTAGTTAAAGATCGCGATTTTTTTTATAAATTCAGGTTGATAAAATAAGGACTGTAGCAAGGGGAGCTCAGGTTAGCTTGTACGATATTATCATTACTTTATCCTTATTTTCTCAAAAATGAAAGCGTTCTATTTCCAGGAAGGGATGTTTATCCAATGAAAACGGCAAAGCCAGTTAAGCATGTCATCGTTGACGATTTATTTTGGAAAAAGTATAAGCAGGTTGTGGCGGAAGAGGTTATTCCTTATCAGTGGAAAGCATTAAATGATGAATTACCAGATACAGAACCCAGTCATGCGATTGAAAACTTTAGGATTGCAGCCGGGGAATCCAGTGGGGAGTATTATGGAACCGTTTTCCAGGACAGTGACCTTGCCAAATGGCTGGAGACGGTTGCCTTTAGCTTAAGGGATCATCCGAATCCTGCGCTTGAAGAGCGGGCTGATGAAGTGATTGAATTGTTGGGAAGAGCTCAAGCTGAGGATGGATATCTAAATACGTACTATCTGCTTAAGGAACCCAACAATCGCTGGACCAATTTAAGAGACAATCATGAGCTGTATTGTGCAGGGCATTTTATAGAAGCGGCTGTTGCTTATTATGAAACGACGGGCAAAACGAAGTTTCTTCACATTATGGAGAAATACGTAGACCTGATTCAGCAGGTTTTTGGTACGGAAGAAGGTAAACGGAAAGGCTATCCGGGACATGAAGAAATTGAGTTGGCCTTGATCAAATTATACGACGTAACTGCAAAGGATCAATATCTCAAATTAGCGCAATATTTTATTGAACAGCGGGGACAGCATCCCATTTACTTTGCAGAGGAACAAGAACAGAGAAAACATATTCAAACAGAGCCCACCTGGAATGATGATAACAATATTAATTTTGGCTTAGGCTTCGAATACCAGCAAGCACACCAACCTGTGCGGGAACAAAAAGAGGCAGTCGGCCATGCGGTAAGAGCGGTGTATCTGTATATTGCGATGGCGGACTTGGCCGCGAAAACAGGGGATGCTTCCCTGTTACAAGCCTGTGAAACGCTGTGGGATGATGTAACGAATCACAAAATGTACATCACCGCAGGGATCGGTTCTACTGTAAACGCGGAAGCATTCACTTGCCATCACAATCTTCCCAATGACAGCATGTACTGTGAGACTTGCGCCTCTGTAGGGCTGGCCTTTTGGGCCAATCGTATGCTGCGTTTAGCGCCAGACCGGAAATACGCCGATGTTCTGGAGCGTGCGCTATACAACGGAACGATTAGTGGGATGGATCTGGATGGGAAACGGTTTTTCTACGTGAATCCGCTGGAGGTTAATCCTTTTCAAAAATCCAGAAAAGATCAGGAACATGTAAAAACAGAACGGCAAAAATGGTTTTTCTGCGCCTGCTGTCCGCCCAATTTGGCACGAATGATTGCATCAGTTGAGGACAATATGTATACCCAAACGGACGATACGTTGTATACGCATCTGTACATTGCCAGCAAGGTGAACATGACTTTATCTGGTCATGAGGTTGAAATTACACAAACTCATCATTATCCATGGGACGCGGATCTAACCTTTTCGATCCACGTAACAGAGCCGACTTCCTTCAAATGGGCACTACGGATTCCTGGGTGGTGCAAGCAGGCAGAGGTGAAGGTGAATGGGGAAACCATATCATTAGACCGTCTGGAAAAAGGCTATATCGAGATTCAGCGTACTTGGAAGGACGGAGATGTGGTAACTCTGCATTTGGCTATGCCGGTTGAGCGCATTCGGAGCAATCCGCTGGTCTCCATGAACCAGCAGCAAATTGCTCTCCAACGCGGACCAGTCGTGTTTTGCCTGGAAGAAGTGGATAATGGAGCGAATTTGGCAGGATTAAGATTGACAAAGGATAGCCTCATTACGGAAGAGTTCAGCGAAAACCTGCTGGGTGGCATTGTAAAGCTGACCATAGAGGGATACCGGGTAAAAAATTCGAATGCATTATATAGCTCGGAGCCTCCTGAATTTGTTCCTCAACAAATTACCGCCATTCCTTACTACGCCTGGTGCAATCGGGCCAAAGGGGAAATGCGTGTATGGGTTTATGAATCATAATTCATTCGCATGGGGAGAGGAAAGATCATGAGTACGAGAATTGTGAGTACGGAACCACCGGAAAAGGCAGCCAGTACCGTTCCTTTTCATCGTAAAATCAGCTATTCATTAACGGATACAGCAGGCAATCTACTATACTGTGTTATTTCCAGTTATCTATTATATTTTTATACAGATGTATTCGGACTTTCTATCGGGATTGCCGGGACATTACTATTTATCACCCGTTTTATCGATGCCATTGATGCCCCGATTTGGGGCATCCTGATTGACCGAACCAAGTCAAAATACGGACAGAGCAGACCCTATTTTCTATGGTTAGCGATCCCGTTCGCTGTGTTCATGGTCCTTACGTTTACGACACCCAATTGGAGTGAGTCGGGCAAAATTGCATATGCCGCCATTACGTACATCATAGCCGGCATCCTGTACACAGGGATCAGTACGCCGATTACGTCTATTTTGCCTAATCTGAGCACCAACTCTAACGAACGCGTAGTCTTGAACTCCTTCCGCATGGTCGGGGGGAACGTAGGTTTCTTCATTGCTACGACGTTTACATTACCTTTGGTCGCTTTCTTTGGACAGGGGAATGATCAAAAAGGATTTTCCTTAACGCTCGTTTTATTTGGAATCATGGCGATTATTATGTTTTTCATAGCGTTTGCCGATTTGCGAGAAAATGCAGCAGTGAAAACGAAATCTGTTCCCATTGCTAAAAGCTTTACAGCCATCAAACGAAACTGGCCCTGGATGCTCGTTGTAGCTGCCAACTTGTGTTACTGGATCGGTTTGAATATTCGTTCAGCAACGCTAATCTTTTATCTGCAATACAATCTGGACAGTAAGGACTTAGTGCCTTTAATCAATGGACTGACCTCCTTGCAGTTGATCTCGATGGTTCTGATTCCGTTTTTCGCCAGAAAATTAAGTAAAAATGCGATTATGATTATCGGATTGATATTAGCTGCGCTGGGGCAAGTCGTGATTTTAATGGGCAGTACAGACTTAACCCTCATTATTATCGGCTGGATTATTGGTGCGTTAGGATCAGGCTTTGCATGTTCTATGCCGTTTGCGATGTTGTCAGATACAGTCGATTATGGGGAATGGAAAAATGGTATTCGGGCAAGTGGTTTCCTGACCTCGATTGGAAGCGCATTCTGTATTAAAGCGGGTAGCGGAATCGGCGGATTATTGCCAGCATGGATCATGGGCAGCACCGGTTATATCGCTGGGCAAGTTCAAACTCCTACGGCGTTGTCTGGCATTCAGTTTAGCTTTATCTGGCTGCCATTTATCGTCTTCTTGATCGGAATCATTCCTATGTTTTTTTATAAAAAATTCGAAAAGAATGAAGCTTCTATTCAACAAGATTTAATTGCGAGAAGATCATAGACATTCTCTTAACAATGTTTTAATGACATCTTAAAACATTATAATGCTGCTCCAAAACCTGTTCACTGAGCTGAGCAGGTTTTTCTGTTATTTTATATTCAAATGTGAGCAAGACCATTGACAGGATTTTCTTTTGGAGTAATACTTCTATGTAGAGAAAAGTGTACAGAATCAAGAACTAGACACATCTAGCCTTGCAACTTTATACATTTTTTCGCCATGAAGGCTCTTCTGTTGAAGGGTTTTTTTCAATTTGAGAAAAAGAATGTGATGATATGAGTCAACTGAGTGTAAGGATGAGAACACATGGCTTTCTGAAGAAGCATTTTTCAGGAGAGTCTATTGATTATCGACAGATTATTGCGCTGTTTATCCCGCTTCTGATTGATCAGGCTTTTATCGTGGGTCTTAATTTGGTGAACACGGCAATGATTAGCTCGTCGGGGATGGCGGCAGTCAGTGCTGTAAATATGATCGATTCTTTGAATATTTTTCTGATTAATGTGTTTGTTGCAGTGTCTACCGGGGGAACGGTTGTCGTGGCACAGTATAAGGGGAGCGGTAACGACCTCATGGTCTCTAAAGCCGCATCCGGCACCATTTCCTCCGTTTCCTTGTTGGCCTTATGTATCAGTTTGTTTATGATCGTTTTGTACAATCCGATTTTAAGTGTTCTGTTTGGTTCCGCCTCGCCTGATGTATTAGCCAACGGTAAGGTATATCTGCTGGGAAGCTGTATGTCTTTTGTGGGGATTGCAATCGTTGAGGCGGTGTGTGGAGCGCTGAGAGGGATCGGGAAGACGAGGGCATCGCTGGCTCTTTCGCTCATCATGAACCTCTCGTACGTGCTCCTCAATGTGGTATTCATTAATGTATTAGATATGGGTGTGCTGGGCATGACGATTGCCGTCAATGTGTCCAGATATGCAGGGGCAGTGTGCGCATTGATTTATTTGGTCAGAGTAGATGACGACTTGCGTGTGCAGCTTAGAGATATGCTTTATTTTAATCTGGCTATGCTTAAAAAGATTCTGTTTATCGGACTTCCCTTTGCAGCGGAACAGATGTTTTTTAATGGGGGCAAAATTTTAACCCAAATTTTCATTGTGAGTCTGGGGACCAATGCATTGGCGACGAATGCCATTTGCTCATCCCTAGCTAACGTGTTCCAAATCCCTGCGAATGCTTTGGCTCTTACGATTGTAACCGTGGTCGGTCAATGTATGGGACGTCGAAATGTCGAGGATGCCCGGAAGTTTACCAAATCGTTTATTTGGCTGTCGTCTTGTTCGTTTATTGTAATGGGGCTCATACTGATGCCTTTGTTTGAGCCGATGGTGGGGCTGTTTCATCCGCCTGCTGAAATCGTAGATGACATTTTTGTTGTCATACTGATTAATACGTTGGCCCAGATTCCGCTCTGGTCCATTGCCTTTATTACACCCTCTGCACTAAGGGCAGCAGGTGATTCAAAATTTACGTCCCTCACCTCAATGCTATCCATGTGGTTGTGCCGGGTGGTGCTCGGGTATATTTTGGGCATTGTGTTCAACCTGGGGATTGTTGGTGTCTGGCTGGCCATGGATATTGAATGGGGCGTGCGGGGACTCGTTTTCCTTTGGCGCTTCCGCGGCAACAAATGGGTCCAGCATCGTTTAATCGACTGAATAGGTCCACTACCATAAATTTACTTCTGGGAGAAGGCATTTTACGGTAGTGGATTTTTTTTCTTTCTTACTTCGTTCAGACTCCTTACTCTATCCTGATCCCTATATTGCCTAACTGCGCTCCCTGCTGCATACGGTGGAAGGCTTGTGCTGTGTCTTGTAAAGAAAATACGCTATCTATAATCGGATGGAGTGCATGGCGATCCATGAACTGAAGCATAGCTGCGAATTCCTCGCCACTGCCCATAGAGGTGCCGATGATGCTGATTTGAGGGAAAAATATAGACCGCAGCGGAATCTCTACTTGATCTCCTGAGCTTGCGCCAAATGTAACAATCCGACCGTTCGGCTTGAGGATATCCAAATATTTATCGAACGTAGCAGGACCGATACTGTCAAGGACCAGATCCACGGTGTCTCCGTTCATACTTTCTTTCCATTCGCTATGGCTGTCGAATGCATGATTAGCGCCATGAGCGAGGGCAGCCTGCCTTTTTGCTTCGCTGCGTGACGTGACGGTGACCCGCGCGCCTGCCGCTAAAGCCATACGCATGGCATACGTGGCTACACCACCGCCAATACCGGGAATAAGGACGTGCTCACCCTGCTGTAATTGGCCTCTTGTGAAGAGCGCGCGGTAAGCGGTCAAAGCAGGCAAAGGCAGCACCCCTGCTTCTTCCCATGAAAGGTATGCTGGCTTGCTGACCGCATTTTGGACGGGGATGATAACCGATTCAGCGAATGTTCCGTCTGAAGGTCCGCCCAGAATGGCTGGAACCAAGGGAACATGATGCGTATTCTCCCATCCGATACATGGATTGATAATTACATCAGTACCTACTAGCGAGGTTGGGACACCATCACCCACAGCCTCGATCACGCCTGCTCCATCCGACCCCAGAATGAGTGGAGCATCGTTGGCTGTTCGATCCGCCATGAGGAACAGATCCCGATGATTCAAGCCTGCGGCTTTGAGTTTTACCTTCACTTCGTTGTGTCCCGGCTGTCTGTCCGTAATATCTCTATATGTCAGGCCCTCAGGGCCGCTTTTGCTGGCATGAATTACGGCTTTCATTTTAAAACCTCCCGTGGTTCGAGTTTAGATGTATTTGCATGTACATTGAATTGTACAGAGCGGCAAGCGTCCGGTAAAATGAACAAAATCGAATGTGAGTATCATAAATGATCATACCAAGCAGGTGACGTATACATGGAAAGCAGTGATTTGAAAATTTTTCAGGCTGTCGCTCGCAAGGGCAGTATCACGAAGGCTGCGCAAGTTTTGAATTATGTACAGTCCAATGTGACCTCGCGGATTCAGCAGCTTGAGGCACAACTGAACGTACCGCTATTTCGTCGATCTAATCGGGGAATGACGTTAACGCCGGCAGGAGAGAACCTGCTGAAATACGCGGATACCATACTGACCTTGCTGGACGAGGCTGTAAAGTCCACTCAATATTCAGACCAGCCTGCGGGACCTTTGCGACTGGGATCAATTGAGACGGCGGCGGTTACGCATCTGACTTCTTTATTGACGGAGTATCACGCTCAATATCCTGATGTCCATCTATCGCTTATGACAGGCAGCACCCATGATCTCGTACAAAAGGTATTGAATTACGAATTAGATGGAGCGTTCGTCTATGGCCCCGTCGATGATCCGCATATAGAGTATGTTGCAGCTTTTGAAGAGGAATTGGTGCTCATCTCGGAACCAGGGAAAAAGGACATGAACGAGCTGCTTGCCAAGCCTATGCTGTTTTTCGACGTAGGGTGCACGCATCGTACAAGAGCGGAAAGCTTTCTGAGCGAAGCAGGTGTGGCTGCGTATCAGGTTATGGAGTTCGGAACGTTGGAAGTCATTTTGGGTGGTGTAGCCTCTGGCCTGGGAGTGTCCATGCTGCCACAATCGTCGATTGCAAAGGCAGAGGAGGCGGGAAGTATTGCTTCCCATCGTTTACCTGAAAAATATCGCAAATTAGAGGTGTGGTTTGTTCATCGGCGGGATTCGATTTACTCCAGTGCACTGTCAGGCTTGCTCCGCTGGATGAAAAAGGATGTTATACTTAACTGGGATTAAATTGACATCAGGGGTGTATCATTTGGAAGAACAAGATGTAACGAACAATCCATCTACAGTAGCTCCGGGACCATATGCGACGAATGGCAACTACCATCGACGAGAACCGGATAAGATGGCGGTATTATCAGAAACATACGGAGCCTCTATCTTCTTCAGAAGATGGGCGGCCTGGATGATTGACTTCATTCTTATCGTCTTTGGGTATGGAGGGCTGGTTTATTTTACAGCGAAAAAAGTATCTGAAGTAGGGACCCCAAATATGGGCATGGTAGTGATGCTCTTCCTGATGGGCTCCTTCTGCTATTATTTATTGCCGGAAGGACTTACAGGCTATACGCTGGGTAAGTTTGTACTTCGCATTCAGGTCGTAAATGGAGAAGGGAAACCGCCGGGCATTGTGAAATCCTTGATCCGTACCCTTATACATTTGGTGGATACGAATCCGCTACTTTTCTTCGGGCTGCCCGCTGGTATATGTGTGCTGGTGACACCTCGGAAACAACGGATTGGAGATATGGCTGCGAATACATATGTGGTTAAGGTACGGGATTTGGGGACAGTGAGCAGAAAAAAAACCGGAATTTTGTCCGGGGTAATCATCCTGATGACGATCATTTCGATTGTCTTTGCTGTATCTTTAATTACTACGCTCATTACTCAAATCGTGAAGCCTGAGGTATTTACCAGTAAGGATAGTCAGTTTGCGGTTACGGCTCCGTGGAATTGGTCACGAGATGATAGGATTAATGAGGACGCGGACATCTCCATTAAAAATGAATTTACCGAAAGATATTTAATTGTATTGTCAGAACCAAAAAGCGACTTTGACAGTAGTATGACTCTTCAAGATTATAAAGGAATCATTGAGGATCATTTGGTATCAGGAATTATGGCCCCTGAATTGGGGAACCCTTCCGACATCGAGGTAAATGGATACCCTGCCATCGAATTTACCCTGAAAGGGGAAGTGGAAGGTACTCCAATTATGTATAACGTGACCACGATTGAAACACCTTCGCATTATCATCAGGTTCTTGCCTGGACCTACGCTTCGCGATACAGCAGGGCACAGCAAGAGCTACGCAAGATTAGAGACAGTTTCCGTGAAATGAACATGCTGTGAAGTGAACATGAAGCAATAACGATGATTCGAAGTTATAAGGCGGTAAGCGGAACAAGCAGACAGCTTATAGGAGCGTCTGCTTGTTGTTATATAAGCTTACTTTAAAAAATGAACAATTAAAACGGAGTAGGCGGAATGGTGTTGTACAAGCGAAGCGGTTGCTTTCAAAGCTTTTTCCGTAGGAAAGCTCGCTTCGGAAGCATCACCACCCCCGGATTTCCACCGATGAAGGGTTTTATTCCAGAAATCCGGGGGGTGGCGATGGAAAGCCCCATCCGACTGCGTAGTGGCGCTATAGTAGATTTATATAGATAATTTGATCATACAATAGAATGTCTGATTATCCGCAATCCAGCCACTTTCGCCACCTTACCTTGTGGATGGGCTTTGAATTGAATCGTCACTTCATTCTTGTGGTTTGTCACAGATAGAGGAAGCTCATAAGCAAATGTCTCGAATTTATTCATTTCCTCGGACGCCAGCTTGCCTTCCCCTAAAATCTGACCATCCGCAGTAATGTCAAAGTCACTATGGGGACGGCTCAAGTCCTTCAAATAAGTGACCGCCAATTGGACAGGCTCATCCGGAAGCACCTTCATGACAAAAGAGAACCAGCCCCCTGGCCAGGTATCGCGATATTTGCGGTTATAGATGGACCCCAGACCTACATGCTCGCCAGTAAAGGCATGATCCCGTTCAGGCTGCATTTCGGCAGGCTGCACAACGTCCACTGTAAGTCGTTCCAGCTTTAGCTGATACGCTAACGCGGTACGATATTCTGCCTCTGTTGCTGCCCATTCCTCCTGGGAAAAGAGATCCCAATAGACGGTATATGAACGATCATACATCTGATAAAACGGACGAAGCTCCAAGTCTCCGATATAGCCTAAGTCGGTCATATGGAACGTATTAGGCTCGTTCCCGTCAGCAATCAGCTTCGTTGTCAGGGAATCGGCCGATCCGATCAGAACAGACGCAAGCAGACGTTCCTCGTTGGACTCCTGTTCAACAGGGCCAAGGTCCCCAGCCAGTACAAGCGGGCCGTACATAAATGCAATTCGGCGCGGATTGTCCGGCATTTCCTCGACTCTCACGGTCATAGGAATGTCGTACTCGATCGTATCCCCATTGTTCCATTTCCGTTCAATTACAACGTAGCTGGTAGGACAAGCCTCTGTGACGTACTCTTCCCCGTTGATTTTAATTATCATCCCTTGCTCCGCCCAATGCGGGCATCTTAGCTTGATCGCGAAGGATTTGGGCTCCTTGCTGATGACGCGTAGCGTTCCCCGTCCATTTTGCGGAAAGAGAGTGTCTTGTTTGAGCTGCACGCCCATCTCGTCCCATGTCACGGTAGAAGGGACATATTGATTGACATAGATCGTTTCTGGCGTGTGAAAATAAATCGCAGTGCCGTACATGGAGTGACTTTCCATACCGGACCCGACACAGCATGTAAAATCCTCATATTGAGAATTAAAGGACTTGTGTCCTCCCATTTCCAGCGATACAAAATAGCACACACGTCCATCTACAGGCTGCTGTGAAGCCAGGATATGATTGAACATCGCTCGTTCATAGTAGTCGGCATAGGCTGCATAGGCATCCCACTCGAACATATGTCTTGTTAATTTCAGCATATTGTAGGTGTTACAAGTTTCACAGGTACCTTCGCCCAAACGGTCATTCAGCTTCCCGGGTTCACCAAAATGTTCATTATAACTATTGCCGCCGATCACGTAGGAATGCTTGTGAACAACCCGATCCCAGAAAAAGCGAGACAGGTCCGCATATTGCGGTTTGCCCGTCATTTCATATTGCCGTGCAGCGCCAATGATTTTGGGGATTTGCGTATTGGCATGTCGCCCTGCCAACGTATCTTGGCTATCCGCGAGATCATTTAGCACCTCTCCGTGATAAAAGCGTTCCGCCAGGCTCAGAAAGCGTTCTTCTCCCGAATGTTCCGCCAAATCCGTTAGAACTTCATTCATACCGCCAAACTCGCAATGCAGCACCTGCTGCACCTGATCATCGTCCAGCCCTTGGAGTACATCCTCCAGCCAGTTGCCGAGTTTGATTTCTATAGACAGGGCCTTGGGATGATGCGCCAGCAGATGTGCATCACGCAAGCCCGCAAAAAGTTTGTGCATGGTATATAGTGGCACCCAACCGCCGTTCAGATCAAAGCCCTGGGAGCGGATATCTCCGGCTTTTACTTCCTCAAAAATCTCTTTCCCACGTGGAATGCCGGAAATGTATCCGTTTCCATGACTGTTTTGGCATATTTCCAGTTCGTCGACCACATAGTCCACGCGTTCCAGCAGTCTTTCGTCGCCTGTGGAGGCAAACATCAGCGCACAGCCGGACAGGTAGTGACCGAGTGTATGCCCGCTGATGCCACGCGCCTCCCAGCCTTCATAGTGAGCCGCTTTGGGCTTCAGTCCCGCATATTCACGAAAGCGCGATAATAAACGGTCGGGTTCCAAACTCAGCAGATAGGCCGTATTCAGTTCCATCGCATGTAAAAGTGGACCGGAATCAATTCTTACTTTATGCAAGTCAAAAGCTTTAGCTTTCAAAATCATCGCTCCTTAGCTAAGATGAAAGTGTATATTTCTCCACTACATTAGCATTGCAATCGCGGTATGTCAGTAGCTTAACCATACAATGGGTGGACAAATCCGAACATGAATCTAAAGAGGCGATAACATGACCTATCTGAAAGTAAATGTAGATGCTCCGGTCCAACTGATCTCGGCAGGCGAGTTTGTTTCCGAGGTGCCTTGGAAGCATATGAGTCGTTCCATTGAGAATTTTGAGCTGATTCTAGGCGTCCAAGAGACGGTATATATACGGGAGGAACGGGAAGATTTTGAAGTAGGCGAGGGAGATATTCTATTGCTGTACCCCGGTCGTACGCATAAAGGATATAGGGAGTCATTGCCAGGCGTGAAATTTTATTGGTTTCATTTCGATGTTCCCATAACCCCGAATGTATTATCTAATGAGGAAATGAAGCAGGAAACAAGTGCTTTGGATGGACGTTTGCAGCGACATGGTGTGATGCGTGATATCTATTTACCGCAATGTGTACAGGCAGACAACGGAGATCGGATTCATATTATTGTCAATCAGATTTTGCATGTAGCCAACTCACATTATCTTACGTATCACAGCGCAAATTATTTGTTCACCTCGCTACTGATCGAGATATCTGAACTGGCGCTCAGCCGCTTGCTTTCCAATCCTGTCAGTTCACAGGGGAATGTGAGTTTTAACAAAATTATTGAGTGGACCCGTATTCATGCCGAAGAGCCGCTGACCGTGACGGATTTAGCTCGAAAATTCAATTACAACAAGGATTATATCTCTCGTTTGTTCAAGCAAAATACAGGCATGCGCCCCTTGGAGTTCATACACAGTATTCGTATTAACAAAGCCAAAGAGTTGATTTCCCGTACAGATATGAGCATTAAACAGGTTGCCGAAGAGGCAGGATATAGCGATGAGAAGTATTTTATGCGTTTGTTCAAAAAGAGAGCCCATATGACTCCTTCCCAATACCGGAATGCCTATCACAAAACATTTATGAACAATGTCTAGTGCATTTCCGCTTGGATCGTAAAGGCAGAGCTGAATATATCCACCATTCACTTGCAGCGAAGATCGATGATTTGACCGAGGACTGACCAACCTGTCACCAGAGAAATAGCTTGTCAGACTGTAATTTGGTAATCTGATATAAGAGATCAAATGAGAGCAAGCAATACATAATACTTCATGAAAAAGGGGCGAGCGAGATGCTACAACCACCATTAAAGGATGAACTGACTCGAATACTGGAAGGGCATTCACTGGATGAAGATTTAAAAGAAGAGATTCATCAGGAAGCTCAAGTTGCTATACAATTTCATGTGGAGCATGAGGAAAACTACGAACACATTGGCAATAGTCGGATCGCCGGCTATCCAGATCTGCCACCCACAATAGAGTGGCCTTGTAATTCAGACGGGGAATATTATACATTTATTGCTCAAATTAATTTGGGCGAGCTACCTTTTTCACCATTTGAGGGATTGCCTCATCAGGGCATACTTTACTTTTTTCTTGGGCTGGATGAGCCCGCCTATGATATTGACCATAAAATCTTTTACTATAACGGTGACAGCAGCGTTTTGCAGAAAACATTACCGCCCACTGGGCGCGTAGAGGTGTTGGCGGAGCAACGGGGTTTCACCGCGTATGCAATTTCTTTTCATCCGATCCTGACGCTACCATCGGAGGGTGAGCTAGGAGATATTCTTGTAGATCAGTACGAAGAGCTTTATGAGCTTCTATATGAACATAGCGACACGGTGTGGGGGCAGCATCAATCTTTTGCCGGGAATACCCGGCGGGATGCTTATCTACGCCGAAACGGGCTGGAGGGTCTTCTGTTTAACTGGCATAAGAGTGAGAGTCAGATTCATAAGGAAATCGAGCAAGCTATGCATAGGGGGAGTACGGATTATGCGGAGCATTTACGATCCGAGGTGTTGCCTCAGCTGCAAGAATATCAGACGAATCGGGAAAAGCACGATCAGGCTTCGGAAAATTGGCATGTTCTGCTCTCGGTATCTTCTTTGGACGAGGTCGGTATGTGCTGGTGGGACGCAGGGTATTTGGAATTTTTGATCGATCAAAGAGACTTGAAGAACCTTGATTTCTCGAAGACATATGTCAATCTTGCTACGAGCTAGCTAAAGTTCTAGACTGGGAAAATAAAGTATTAAAGGGACGTTGCTTCATTAAGCTCACGGGCAGGTTAGTTTAACTCCAGCAACAAGAAAAGGGAACAAGCGTTCTTTACATGTGTTATATATGAGTATATAATCAAAACGAACCGGAGATCTGGTTTGCTTGATAAAACAATGTAAATTCTTCTTTGGTGTAAGAATATTATAAATAACTCAATTTTGGAGGGTCTATATGCCATATTGTAAAGTCAAGAATGCCAATATATATTACGAGGAAATTGGTAAAGGCAAACCGATTATAATGATCCATGGTTTTACACCAGACCATCGGTTAATGAGTGGGTGCATGGAACCGATATTTGAAGGTAATTCTGATTGGCGTCGTATCTATCTTGACCTGCCTGGAATGGGACAAACAAAGGATTACGATCAAATATGTAATTCAGATGATATGCTAGAAGCAGTTATAAATTTTATTGAAACTCTTGTCCCAAACGAAGATTATCTCATAGCAGGCGAATCGTACGGTGGATATATTACAAGGGGAATAATTAATAGACATAAAGATCGTATTGGTGGAGCTGCTCTGATTTGTCCATTAATTATTCCTGAACACAAAAGAAGAATACTGCCCGAGCATTTTGTTGTTCATTGTGATCGCGAGTTTATGGGCACCTTAAGTGAAGAGCAAATAAGTGATTTTAGCGCAAATCAAGTCGTTCTCAATGAATATAATTGGAAAAGGTATTCTGAAGAGATAGTGGCAGGTTGTAAGATCGCTGACTACGATTTTCTTAGCAAGATTCAAAGAAACTATGGGTTTTCCACCAATATAGATAAATTAGTTTTTGATAAACCAACAGTATTTACTCTTGGGCGACAAGATGCAGTCGTTGGTTACATAGATGCTTTTAGAATTTTAGATAATTATCCTAGAGCAACCTTCGCTGTTTTAGATCGAGCAGGGCATAATCTTCAGATTGAACAGGCTCTATTATTTGAGTCACTTATGCGTGAGTGGCTTGAAAGAGTAACAGAGTTTGGATTTTAGTTTGATATTAATCCATGAACTAACGGGAAACGTTGATTCAATGAAACAACGACAACCTAGGACATTATTTTCTGCTGACAGTATGATTGGAATGATAAAATGCTAAAGCCCTTCCGGCTTTCCATGAGGGAAGCAGCGGAAGGGCTTTTGTTATATCTACTTGTCTATACAGTGAGCGTGCTTATTTATACTCGTTGCACGGTAAATTCGAATTCCAGCTTTTGATCGGCTGCAATTTGGTATTCTTCATGTACTGGAGCTCCCCAGCTGTCATCGCCGCCTACACCCATTTGCTTGCCAGCTACGGTGACAACGGTGTAATACACGTTCGGCAGCTCATACAGATGGTATGCACTTTCCAGCTCAAATGCTGTATACGGCGAAATGTTGCATTCCACCGGTGCGGTGGCAGGTGCGGTAATGCGAATGCCCCGCTGGGAATCATCAGTAATATCGACACGGCGCACGCCTGTACGATTGCCGGATTCCTGTGGTACAACATACCCGGACACGTTATCCGCAGCTTCGTTACGGAATACGCCAAGTCTAGCGCCATAGGCCCGGTCAATGTAATTCTCCTCCGGTCCCATCGCATACCAGTCCAGATGGCGATAGTCTGCCGGAACCTTGAACGAAAGGGCAAAGATCGGTAGGTTAGGCAGTCCTGATACACCTTCATAGGTGGATTTTACGTTCAGGCTACCGTCGGCGAAGACGGTGTAGACTACCGTTACCTGTACGTCTGCATGAATGCTCAGCGTGTAGCGGAATGTAACGGTTACACGGTCTGTCTGCTCTTCCGTGACCTCGATGCCCACACATTTACGTGTCAGACTTGCAGCGAACCAGCCACCGGCTTCAAAGCCTAGTGCGGTTCCCCGATCATTGTCTGTGGTCGCTCGCCAGAACAGCGGGGCAGGAGGCATGGCGATCATCTCACGTCCGGCGTAGCGAAGTGAAGTCAGGCTGCCTGCTCCTTTGGAGAACATCATACTGAAATCTGCACCGTGAACACCAATGTTAACATCGCCATACACCACTCGTAAGGCACCGACCGTAGGGATCTTCAGTGGATTTGGATCTTCCACGATGAAAATATGTTGTCCGAAGGCCACTTCGTGTCCAGCCTCAGCCCAAAGCGTCGCTTCCTTCAAAACCAGAGCGGTGTGAATAACGTACTCACCAGGCTTTCCATCCGTATTAGGGAACGTTAGTGGAATATAGGCTTCGGTCTGAGCCGCTACATCTACATGAATGGCATTATGTGCGATTTCTTGGCCTTCATGCAGCAGGCTATATACTAACTCATAGTCGCCTGTTCCCTCGAACAGGTTTTCATTGCGCAGGGTTACACCGCTGCGATCCGGGGTGAGCTTCAGATTTTGATACAGGAATTTGACCTCCTGCATCTTCGGCGAAACCTTCCGGTCTGCATAGACAATTCCGTCCGTACAGAAGCCATAGTCTGTAGCACGGTCGTCAAAGTCGCCGCCGATCGCGAGGTACTCGCGTCCGTAGCGATCTTTTTTCATAACAGCCTGATCAATATAATCCCAAATAAAACCGCCCTGATACAGCTCGTATTTGTTCTCCAGCTCTGTATACTTGTGCATGCCGCCTACGGAATTGCCCATCGCATGCATGTATTCGCAACTGATATACGGCTTTTGCGGATTGTCGTTCAGATATTGCTCGATATCTGCGGGTTTGGCGTACATCCGGCTCTCCATATCGCTGGTATCATCGTACGTACGGTTGTGAAACACGCCTTCGTAGTGCACCAAACGGCTCGGGTCGGTGGCTCGGAAATAGTTGGCGACATTGCGCAGCACTTCACCTGCATACGACTCATTGCCGCAGGACCAGATTAGAATGGATGCATGGTTTTTGTCCCGTTCCAGCATGGAAATGGCGCGATCCATGACGATATCCTGCCATTCAGGCAGATTGGCGGGAATATTCCACGATGGCTCGACGGCGCCGAGTTTTTGCCAGGAACCGTGTGTTTCCAAGTTCATTTCATCAATTACATAGACTCCGTACTCATCGCATAGCTCATACCACAGAGTCTGATTTGGATAATGAGAGGTGCGAACAGCGTTCATATTGTTCTGCTTGAGCGTCCGGATATCCCACAGCATATCTTCACGGGAAATCGCACGTCCGGTGCGAGCGTTAAATTCATGGCGGTTCACACCTTTAAAGACGATGCGTTTGCCGTTCAAATGCATGACCTTGTTGATCAGCTCAAATTTACGGAAGCCAATTTTTTGTGGAATGACTTCCACGAGCGATCCACTGGCATCATAAATTTGAATGAACAACGTGTATAAATAGGGTTTCTCGGCACTCCAACGCTGCACTTGCTCCAAGGTTGCTGACAGCGAAGCTGTGCCATCCGTAAAGTCAGCTTTTAAAGAAGCTACAACATGGCCGGCAGCATCTTTCACATCGACAGTTGCATAGGCCGTTGCCGGCTTTTCCAAGGTCAATTTCAGTTCCAGAAGACCCTGTGTGTAGGAAGCATCCAGATCCGCCTTGGCATGCAGGTCACGTACGTGAACCGTAGGGATGGTATAGAGATATACGTCTCTGAAAATACCGGAAAAACGCCAAAAGTCTTGATCCTCTAGCCACGCTCCCGTACTTCTTTGATATACCTCTACTGCCAGCTTGTTTTCGCCTGCTTGCAGGAACGGTGTCAGTTCAAAATCAGACGGTGTAAAGCTGTCCTCGCTGTAACCGACAAATTGTCCGTTCAACCATACATAGAAAGCCGACTCAACGCCTTGGAAAGAAATGAACACAGGCTGCGCGTCGGAAGCCATATTTTCCGGCAAAACAAAGCTTTTGATATAGCTCCCGACTGGGTTGTGATCCTCCGGAATATGGGGTGGGCGAACGTCCGAATGTCCGTCCCACGGATACATCGTATTCACGTACTGCATTTGGCCAAAGCCTTGCGTCTGAATGTGACCCGGCACCTGAATATCGCTCCAGCCGCCGTACTCAAAGCCTGGGGTATAGAATTTTACCGGACGGCTGGCTGGATTCGTTGCATAGTTAAACTTCCAGCTCCCATTCAGGCTATGACGCCAAGCCATATCAGCTTGCTGCTCCGCTTCCTGAAGCGTAGCGTAATATTTGTGATCGGAATAGGCGGGCAGCCGATGTACAGCAAATTTGGTTACGTCGGTCAGCCAGTCCAGACTAGGGGTATGCATGGTCAAGGCGAACACTCCTTATTTTTAAAATGAAATGAAGAACGTACACAGAAATCTGTTATTTTACCGAACCCACCATGCCCGCTACAAAGTGTTTCTGCATCAGGAAGAATACCAGTGCAGTCGGCAGTGTGGACAGGACAATGGCGATCATGATGACACCGTAATCCGGTGCATAGCTGGAGCCGAGGTTCGAGATCAACAGCGGAATCGTTTGATTCTCCGGCGTTTGCAGCACAATCAGAGGCCAGAGGTAGTTGTTCCAGCTGGACATGAATGTGATGATCGCGGCAGCGGCATAGGTTGTTTTCATCGTAGGCATATACACCCGGAAGAACAGACCCAGCTCGGATAATCCATCCATACGACCTGCTTCCAGTAGATCCTTTGGAAACATCTTGGTGCTTTGACGGAAAAAGAAGATCAGAAATGCCGTAGTTACGGTCGGAATGACGACAGAAGAGAGTGTATCAATACCGATCCATGGTATGACATTAGAAATGCTGCCGAACATCCGATAGAGCGGGATCATGATCGCCGCAAACGGAATCATCATAGACATCAGCAGGATATTGAAGACAACGTCTTTCGCTTTACTTCTGTAAATTTCAAAGCCATAACCGGCCAGTGATGCGATTAGCATAGCCAGCAGCGTAGTTGAGATAGAGACTTTTGCAGAGTTACTTAGTGCGGTAACGATGTCTACTTTTTCGAGCAGATTGTGCATGTTATCCATCAAATGGGAGCCAGGCAGAAGCTTGCCTTTGGTCACATCGACCGACAGGTTCGTGGAACTGGATAGCATCCAGAGGAACGGGAAAATCGAAACGAACGACACAATGATCAGAAAGGCGTACGTAAATGCTCTTTTTGTTTTCATCATTTTTTCTCACCTGCCACTTTGAACTGGATAATCGACAAGATAATGATCATAATGACGATGGAATAAGATACGGTCGCCGCATAACCAAAGTCGGATGAATATTTGAAGGACAAATTGTAAATATATTGCGAAATTGAAGATGTTGCGTTCCCTGGCCCACCCTTGGTAATATTCATAATTTCATCGAAGAGTTGAAGTGTACCAATCGTTGATGTAATCGAAGTGAACAGGATAATCGGCTTAAGCAGTGGAACCGTAATGCTGAAAAACTGTCGGATCGGAGAAGCTCCGTCAATACGGGCCGCTTCGTAGATGGAATTGTCAATGTTCTGAAGACCGGACAGGTAAAAGATCATATTATAACCAGTCCAGCGCCATGTGATCGCGATAATAATCGTAACCTTGGCCCAGAAAGGATCTGTAATCCATTGGATGGGCGTGCCAATCACGTGCAGATTCAGCAATAAGGAGTTTACCAGACCGTCGGACGAGAACAGGTACTTGAAGACAACCGAATATGCTACAAGGGATGTGATACACGGCAAGAAGATGGCTGTGCGGAAAAAGCCCTTGAATTTCAGGTTTTTATCATTCAACAATACCGAAATGAACAGAGCCAGGATGACCATCAAAGGTACTTGGAAAATTAAATAGATAAACGTATTCTTTACGGCGGTTATAAACATTTTATCGGTGAACAGTCGCTTGTAGTTATCAATGCCGTTAAAGCTCAGATTAGACCCTGTACCTGTCTTAAAGGACAAGATAAGCGCCTGAATCATCGGATAGAAATAAAAAGCGGCGATCATGATCACTGCGATGGATATGAACAACCATCCTGTCATACCTGCTTTGAGACGTGTTGTAGTTATTTTGGGCGCGGCTGTCTTCATACCATGTCAACTCCCTGTGCAGCAATAAAACCTTGAACTCGCAAGCCCAAGGTTTTAAGTGCTTATCGTTTTATTGTTTAGCCTTGGCTAGATGGAATGTCTTATTTAAGCTGTGCTTCCGCCTGTCCTTGAGCATCTTTCAGAACTGCGTCTACATCTTTTCCGTTCAGATAGTTTTGAATTTCAACGGTCATGATATCCTCAATGGCATACGTGTGCAGGCCATAATTGACTTTTGGAACTTGTTTAGTCCATTCTGCAAATTTCTTGTATACTTTGTCCCCACCGAAGTACGGATCTTCCACGTCATAAGCTTTACCACTGGAAGCTGCGTTCAATGAACCAACAATTCCAATTTTGCTCAGCATATCTTGATACAGCTCTGGATCTGTTCCGAATGTCTCTTTTAGGAAATCAGCAGCGGTATCTTGACCGTCCGAGTTAAGGACATACCAGGAGCTGCCGCCGAGGCTGGAAGCATTCACGGATTCAGGTATATTTTTCAGCTTAGGGAAAGGAACAACGGCCCATTTACCCGATTGCGAAGCTTCTGCTTTGATCGAAGGTGTAATCCAGTTACCTGTAGGTACGGAAGCAACTGCACCGCTGTTGAATGCGGCCAGGAACTGACTCCAGTCGGCATTCATTTTAACAATGTTGGCGTCGAACAAGGATTTGTACGTCAAGAGCGCTTCTTTCAGCGCTGGATTACCAGCCAGGTTTGGTGTTTTACCGTCTTCTTTCAGGTACCATGAACCTGCGGTTTGGATCATACCACGGATCAGACCGAGGTCATTCGGATCTTGAGTCAGCATTTCTTTGCCTGTTTTTTGTTTTACGGCTTTACCAATTTCAATAAATTTGTCCCAATCAATATTGGTCAGGTCTGCTACTTTGTAGCCGGCTTGTTCCAAATAATCCGTTCTTACATACAGTCCCATAACACCGGAGTCGAATGGAACACCGTATTGCTTGCCGTTGTAGCTAGTCGGTCCGATTTTATAATCAGCGAAGTCGGATGCTTTGATCGTGCTGCTCATATCATGGAAAGAATCGGGATAGGCTTGCAGGAAGTTCTGTGCCCGATAATCCTCGATCAGAACCACGTTCGGCAGTCCTTTGGTAGAACCAGAGTTAAGACCGGCATTCATTTTTTGTACGATATCGTTTTGGGCATATTCAACAATGTTTACGGTTACATCTGGATGTTTGGCAACGTAGCGATCTTTTGCCAGCTTCAGGGCTGCGATATTAAAGTTCGGGTCCCAAGCCCAGACGGTGATTTCTTTTTTGCCTGAATCTGTGGTAGTAGCTGCTTTCTCGGAATTGCTGGAGCACGCGGATAGCAAGATCAAGCTTGCAATCAGCAGAAGGAAAGTCATTTTTTTCATTTTGTTCAACCCCTACTCTTTTTTTATATGTTGCTTGCTAGTTCTAAACCTCTCAAATGAAAGCGGTTACCTTATTTATAAATCTAGTGTACCATCCATACTTTGTTGGTGTTAGGAATATCTTTATACGGATTGGTCTTATTATTATGATTTATCAAAAAAGGTACCGCTTACATTTGTATTTTGTTTTGGTTTAGGTACTTTTTTTAGGTTGAACTAAAGTTGTTCACGAAGCGCCACTGCGCGGCCGGATGGTGCTTCCCATCGCTGTTGTATCCAGATTTCTTTATTCAAATTATATAAGGTTGAAATCCGGATACAAAGGCGACCGCTACGCTTGTACAGCACCATTCCGCCCACTCCGTTCTTGTTCCACCTTCTTTGTTTAGTTCAGCCTATATTTTTTATGGGGTAGGAGGGGCGGGTTTTACGATCAATGGCAGGGTCATTCTGACTTTGGTGCCCTCGCCTTTTTTACTGGAGATGGTCACGCCGTATTCTTCTCCATATAAAAGGGTAATGCGGTTGTGTACATTCTGGATGCCGATGCCTGTGAACAGTTGGCGCTTGCTCTTGGGATTCGGCAGTCCGTCCTGCGCCGTATGCCCGTCCAATTCCATACCGTCTCCATCATCGACCACCTCACAGATCAATGTATCCTCCGTTTTGGACACCAATATATAGATGTGGCCTACATTTTTTTCATTAAACGCATGGAAAAAAGAGTTTTCGATAAAAGGCTGAATGATGAGCTTGGGCACATGGTGCTCCAGACAATCGGGTGATACAAAATAATTCACTTGTACCCGCTGCCCGTAGCGTACATGGTTAATGAACACATAATTTTGCATGTTGGCCATTTCCTGCTCGATGGTGATCGTTTCACTCACATTGCTGATTGTATTTTGCAGTAAGGAAATGAGCGCATTGATCGTCTCGGCGGCTGTCTCCTTGTTTCCTTTGAGCACCAGCATTTTGATCGAAGCCAGTGTATTGTACAGAAAATGCGGATTGATCTGCCGTTGTAGTGCAGCAAGCTCTGCGTTCCGTTGACCCTTTTGCGTCTCTAAAAGCTTACGGATATAGTCATTTAGTTCATCCAGCATGTAGTTGTAAGCATGACTTAATTGTCTAACCTCATAGCTGCCCGTTACCGGGATATAATTATCGAAATTTTTCTCGCGTATGGTCGACATTTGCTTCACCAGTCGAGTCAGCGAACGAATCAGTCGACGGGATATCAGAAAAACGATCACCAAAGCAATCAGTACGATGGCAATGCAGATCCATACAACGGATTTAACGTCAATAATTTGCCCAATGGCGGCTTGTCTGTCAATCATGTTCACCAGATAAAAATCAAATGAAGGGATATAGTTGGAAAGGAGGATACTCTCCTTACTCATCACATCCGCATTAATGTAGTTAAGTCCCTGTTCGTTGATTTTTGTGGCATAGCCTAGCAGCTCACTGGAGCGTTGTCCGATCAGATCCTGGCGGTTGCTCGATACAATCAGTCCCGACTTGTCCAAAATAAGCACATCATTGCCGTTGCTCGTGAAATTGTTATAGAAACGGCGAAATTCAGGCTCTCGGATAGCGATGTAGATCATGCCGTACAGGGTGCCGCTGGTCCGCTCCATAAATGGTTTGGAGGCGATGATATAGGGTGTTGGCTTTTGCGGGGTACTATTCATTTGTTGCTGCAACAATTCAGTATCCAATTGATACATAAGCTGTGCCGGTCGTGCTACACTTCGGGCTGTAATAGCACTGCTCTTAAGCTCTTCCGCAGTTACAGGCCAATAGGACGAGTCGGAGTAAAAGCTCCGGCCATTCAGACCTGTTACAGCGACACCGACATCATAGGCATCGACGTTCGATTTAATTTGCTTCATTTGCTGTGCCATTCCGAAGTAAATCCTCGCCGAGTTAATCGAGTCAGATTGACCGCCAGTCAGATAGTTCTTGACCGTTCCATTTTCCGAAGCATGGGTTACGGCATTCACGATAGAATCATTGAAGGATTCAAAGCTGGATTGAATCTGGCTGAGTACCTTGGCATTTGTAATACTGAATGTCTCAGCAAAAAGTCGTTCAGACATCCGAATCGTCACCAAAGAGGTCAGCAAGGACACCGCAGTGATGCTGACCACCATAACAATAAAGATTTTGAAGAACAGACCTTGATATTTGATCTTATGGATATATCTTTTCATATGCAATCTCTTTTCTACTGGCAGATGTGGCTTACTCTCTAATAGAGATGCTCCCGGCGGTACTGACTGGGCGAGTAACCCTTCACTTTTTTGAACACTTTGGTAAAATAGCTGGGGTCCGAATAGCCTACCGTGCTGCTAATATCCGAAATGGACATCGTCCCCGACCGTAGTAACTCCGCGGCTTTTTCAACCCTAATTTTGTTGAGATACTCGCTAAAACCTTCTGTATGGTGTGCCGTAAAATAACTGGACAAGTAGGAAGGGTTAAAGTGAAAATATTGCCCAAGTGTCGTCAAATTGAGCGTTTCAGCATGATGCTCCTCAATATACTCCAGCAGTTTTTTCATGCTTGCACTACTTCCTTGCTGTGTTTTAGCCATGATCTGTCTGTTCGCTTCCTCCAAAAAAGTCTCCAGAAGGCGCACGGCTTCATGTACATGAGGGGCATCATTAATTGTTTTGAAATAGGAATATTTCGCCGCATCCAGCTCCTTCATATCATACCCCTGATTCCCGAGCAAAATCGTAATGTTGAACACGATATTTCCGAGAAGCGATTTGAATTCAAAAGCGGTAGAGGTATAGTTACCGGACATGGCAGCTACATAGGATCTCAAATCCTGAAAAGCTGTATCAAAATGCTCACGCTTCATCTCTTCTGTAAATTGTTTTAAGTTGAACGAGCTGTTCACCTGTACAGGCGGAGGGAGTTCGTCTTCTATTAGCAGCGCTGTTCCTGGAAAATAAAAGCGGTAACTCAGCAGTTTTGGCAGTTCATTCTGATAGACGTCACTAATCTGATTGAAGTCATCAAATAAATGGCTAACTGCCCAGCCTGTCTGTGGATCCACCCGCTTTGTCTCCTGAGCAACTTCCCTAACCGCAGCCATCCAGGCGTCTACTTCCCGTGGATCAAGATTGGCTAAAAACATAGCCGCATAGAGATCAGATGGCAGTTGTCGCAGTACGATGTACTCACAGGCAGAGGATACTCGATCCGTAAGCTTGGAAAATAGGTCCGAGGCAGAGATGGAGCGCCCTTTATCCTGCTGTTCCAGCTGTTCTATACCTATGAGCGCAAAACGGGCATAAGGAAATGCTTGCTTGAGCAGCTCGGCGTCATAGTCCATGCTATACCCGGAGATCAGCTTTTCGATCACATGATCTATCGTAATTTGACTATTCCCGGCATCTGCTTGATATTGAATGGATGGAATTTTGCGAGCGGTTCTCTGGAGCACCTGGAGCAGCTCATCCGTGTCTAGCTTGGGCTTTAAAATATAGTCAGCAACCCCTTGCTGAAAGGTGGATCGCACGTAATTAAACTCGCCGTAACTGCTAAGTACAATGACTTCGATATCTGGATAGTTCTGTCTGACTATGCGCGTCAGCTCCTCGCCATCCATGATCGGCATTACGATATCTGTAATGACTATATGAGGGCGCAAGGTTTCAATTAGCTCCAATGCTTCTTTACCGTTAGAAGCTTCACCTACAATTCGAAATCCATACTGTTCCCACGACAAGTGGTGTTTAATCCCTTGCCGTACCAATATCTCATCATCCACAATCAAAATGTTGCATAGCTCATTCATGGCAGCACTCTCCGTAATTATACCTATTCGAGGATTTTGCAAAAATCCTAATTCAAAAAAGACCTCCATCACGTGGACGTCATATCATCTGAGGCACATATTTGACAACGCTTCCAACTTAACTTAAATCTAAAGCATTTAATCTTTACATGCTAACATAAACCACACGGGGATTCCAAGGATATCTCAAACTCATCCTTTCATATAACATATCGGTTGAAGCCCCGATGAGTATTACATGGAGAAGGCGCTATATACATGGGGATTTTGCAAAATCCTGACATGAAAAATGAAGGAAACGGAAAAGCATACATGCCTTTCCGCTTCCTTCATTTTTCAATCAAACTTCAAATTTATTTATCTTCGCTATTGTCTCATGATATCCTGTTAATACACTACTTATGATGTCTTTTACGCTCTTAATCTCAGTTATTAAGGGTACGATTTGTCCCACCATAACAGCGCCCTTTTCTTCAACATCGCCTTCCAGCATTGCCTTTTTCAAAGAACTTTCGGCAACTTCTTTTAGTTTTACTGCCGCCTCTTTTTTGCTATAATTGTTTTCAATCTCAGTCATTTCCACTGAAAGCTTGTTCTTCAATTGTCTGCATGGCTCATCTGTAGAATATCCTGTGATTACAGTCTCCATATCACCAGCTTTTAACATAGCGTGTTTTACATTTGGATGTACTGTTGTTTCCTCTGCGCACATAAAAATGCTTCCCATTTCAATGCCGTCAGCACCGAGGGCGATAGCTGCTGCCATTCCTCTTCCATCTGCAATACCGCCAGAGGCTACCACGGGTACAGTTAAGCAGTTCGCTGCTTGCGGAACAAGAACCGTTGTTGCTTCATAAGTAGTATGCCCGCCGCCTTCCCAGCCTTTTACAATAACTGCATCCGCACCGGCTTTCTCGGCAGTAATTGCATCTTGAATGGTACTGGCTTTTACGATTATTTTTATTCCTAATTCATTCCATATAGAAAAGTATTTTTGAGATAATTCCAAATCAAGACCTACTAAGGTATCTGCATAAATTACAGGAGGCTTTTCCTCTGAGGCAACCTTTGTTACATGATCTAATAAGGTATGATTCATAATTACATTGATCGCAAATGGTTTACTAGTCATATTTCTTGTAGCAATAATCTGGTCTCTTATAAAATCTAAGGGGGCAAAACCTACTCCCAGTACACCAAGACCTCCGCTTTCAGAAACCGCGGCAACTAATGGAGCTGTTGAAACCCAAGCCATAGGTCCTTGAATAATTGGCTTTTCAATTCCCAAAACTTTACATAAAGAATTGTTAGACATCAAAGATTCCTCTTTTCATCATTATATACATAGACACTCGAAGCCGTTTTGATGTGCTAGAGCCAGTGTCTTATACTAAATATTATATGAAAGAAAAAGAGTGAAAAATATCACTAAGTTTTATGCCGAATGTTGTTTAAACAACAATACTTTAGCTTTTGTTGCTTAAATCAGAGCCAAATTAATGAATTGGAGTGTGAGCAATATTGAATGAGCTAAAAACAACTGATTTGCGTGTGATTAAAACACTCGAAAATATAAAATATGGGTTCTCTTTCTGTATTCGTCAGAAGCCCTTTTCATCTGTTTCTGTAAAAGATATCATAACTGCGGCAAGGATTAATCGCTCCACCTTTTACAAGTATTATGAGGATAAATACCGATTGAGAGAGCTGTTAGTGAAATCAACATTGGAAGAACTTTCAGAAAACATTAACTTAACCTCTCTTAATCTGGAAAATAACAAAATGGATGAAGCCTTGAATGCTTTACAAAAACAGCTTCAATTTATGTATAATCATAAAGATTGGTATCTTTTATTATGGAATGAGAACCTGGAGCTATATGTCTATGAAGATATGGTGCGCTTGTTTGAAAAGAGAGCGAGGGAATGCTTTTGCGGAAATAGCATTGAAAAAGAGTCTACGAACAAGGGACTTTTAGAAAAGCAAGAATTATTAGCTCGCTTGTTTGCATCGTCCGCAATGACAACAGTCAAATGGTGGTATGAATATTCACCAAACACTGCCCCGAAGGAAGTGGCGAATATTATCTTGAACGATATTAAATATGGATTGCATCGCACCTTTCTGCAAGTTACAACGATATAATATATCATTGAACCAACGAGAGGCTCGCACAAGCAGGGCATGATGACTTCCCTGCTCAAATACGCGCGTCCTCGACAAGGGTACTCGATCTCTCAATTTAAACAGTACCCCATGTCCGATCTCCTGCTAAATATTTCTCAGTCAAAATAGACAGCAGTTGAATACCAACCTCATTGTGTCCTCCCTCAGGAAGGATCAGGTCAGCGTATTTCTTGGAAGGCTCAATAAATGCCTCATGCATCGGCTTAACGGTAGTCAAATAGTGATCGTGGATCGAATGGATGGTGCGGCCGCGTTCCTCAATATCGCGAAGAACCCGACGGAGAATGCGCACATCAGGGTCAGTATCCACAAATACTTTGATGTCAAGCAGGCTGCGGAGTTTTTCGTCTGACAGTACGTGCAGACCTTCCAACATAACGATATGATTTGGCAGAAGCTCTACCGTCTCGTCCGTGGAGCGGGCATGAACTGTAAAGTCATACACTGGCGCTTGTGTCGCTTGTCCTTTTTTCAGACAGTGGAGATGCTCAATAAGCAATTCGTTGTCAAAGGCAAACGGATGATCATAATTGACCAAAGCACGTTCATCATAGCTCAGATGTGAATGGTCTTTATAATAGTTATCCTGAGATATGAAAGTCACTTTATTAGATCCCAGACGCTCAACGACGGCGCGTGCTACCGTCGATTTACCGGAACCTGTACCGCCGGCAATACCAATAATAAGCATGGCGTTTCACTTACCCTTCCCTAAATGTATCCCGATACAACTCAAGTATTGTAGCACAATGCACACTTTTTTTCATCACTGTTGGACTTTGTATTTCTTCCATTTCCGTATCTTGGCTCTGAATGTTTTAAACGGTGCCACCGAGTTGATATGAATCCATCTTACCATGGGCCAGTTCGGATTAGTCCCTGTCCAGTTGTGAACGCCTTGAGTGAAGAGCTCTTCATGACTAAGTGTGTCGATCCAATCCAGCCACTTTTGCTCAGCCAACTTGAACATATCGCGTAATTCACGTAAAGATTGGTGGGAGTAGGTCTTGTAAAATGATTGATATAGTTCACCTAGTCTATTCCACTTATAATTGGGGGTGGGCATGATCACGGTTTTTCCTTCCCGTTCGTCCCTGTCCCATGTCATGACAAGATGAAGCCATCCGAGCTGGTAGGCAATCATTTCTGCGGGTGTTTTATCTACTTCAGGGATACGAATATCCTTTTGGCTCTCGTCGATCTCCTGGAACTCACCGTCAAATCGTAAGTAGGAAGTATGAATGGCTTCCTTTAACTCTGATTTGGAGGCGTATTCGTAACTGGACATCTCATCGCTCCTTTAAATGATATGGATGATACTCACCCTTTATATGTACCATTCCCAATATGACAACCGTATGTCTTATTCAAAAATAAAAAAATATCGTTTTTTGTGATTTTATGAAATAGCATTTAGCGTGTTCACGAAACAGGATGCAAAATTAATAGAGAAATTAAGACAAAAGATAAGTAATTAGACATATTTTAATATTTATTTAAGTGTCTATAATTATTGGAGTATAGCGCTTAGGGCCCTCATTGGTGTTGGAATATTATTCCCTTCATCAGTACGTTATATACCGTTGGGCATGTCATGTCCGATAAACGGTGCAACCTTTGCTTTAGTATTCATGAATCTAATCGAGAAGGAGACTGTTATATGAAGTCGAGTTTGTTAAAAAAATGTGCAAGTGTAATGTTAAGCAGTACGTTGGTACTGTCTTTATCATTACCGTTGCTGGGTCATGCACATGCGGATGGGAATTTACAGATAAGTGATGATTTTGAACAAGGGGAAGCTCAAGGCTGGACCGCAGGATCGGGGAACTGGTCTGTGGTCAAGGATGGGAATGGATCTACATACCAACAATCTAGTCGAAGCGAAAGCCATTCCGTCAAAGGTAATGCCTCATGGACGAACTATAGCGTGCAAGCAGATGTATATGTAAATGATTTTAATGGCTCCAATCGAGTCTACGTTGCAGGTAGATACACAGATTCCAACAACTTCTATGCAGCTTCGTTGTACAACAAAAAAGACGGAGCTCTTGAGATTCGAAAAAAAGTCAAAGGTTCTATGAAGACATTGGCTACCCATAAAAAATACAAACTGGATACGAATACATGGTACAGAGTTAAGCTGGAACTATCCGGTTCAGAAATCAAAATGTATGTCAATGATCAACTGGAGCTGTCCGCAACAGACACCAGCCTCACTGCTGGAGCCATTGGCTTGGTAACCTCCAAAGCAGCTGCCCAATTCGATAATGTGATGGTATCCGGTGCTTCTTCTGAGGTAGATCCAGGAACACCGCCTGTGAATCCGACACCAGATACAGCACAACCGACTCCTGGGGTGGACCCTGATGTAACCTCCAAAAATAACTATAATTTGACGGGATTTTCGTATGGTAACACCGGTGGTGGCAATATTGCGGATACCGATGCCAACTACAAAAAGGTATACAATGCTGTAGATCTCAACGAAGCACTGAAGAAAGGCAGCAAAGTCAAAGTGATTGAGATTATGAACGATCTTGATCTCGGTTGGAATGAAATTCCTAGTGCTGCCAAAGTAATGCCTTTTAGTGCCAACAACCCTGTACAGACGCATCCTGTTCTGAAAAAGACAGGTGTGAGCAAAGTCTATATCGAAAATATGAATGGGGTTACGATTTTCTCTGCCAATGGTGCGAAAATCAAACATGCTGGCTTTGTCATCAAAAGAAGCTCTAATTTGATTTTCCGTAACCTCGAATTTGATGAGCTTTGGGAGTGGGATGAAGCAACCAAAGGGAACTATGATAAGAATGACTGGGATTATGTTACCATCGAAGGTACAAGTTCCAAGGTATGGATCGACCACTGTACATTTAACAAAGCCTATGATGGTTTGGTAGATGTGAAAAAAGGTAGTAACGGAGTTACGATTTCCTGGTCTTTGTTCAAAGGAGATGACCGCAGCTCCAACAGCTGGGTAACCCAACAAGTCAACGCGATGGAAGCAGACAAGTCTTCCTATCCTATGTACGCGTATCTGAGAAGCAGTGCAGTAGGCATGAGTAAAGAAGATATCATTGATATTGCAGCAGGACAAAAGAAGGCTCATCTAATCGGTGCTACGGAAATGGCTTCCGACAATGCAGACCTGGAGGTGACGCTGCATCATAATTACTATCTGGATATCCAGGATCGCATGCCTCGTCTGCGTGGTGGTAATGCTCATGCATATAACATCGTTATGGACGATGCCGGATTGGCCAGAGCCAAAAAAAGAATTACTTCTGATATGGCTAAAGCAATTGCTGCAAAAGGATACCATTTTGATGTCGTGGGTAATGGTGCAATTTCAACAGAAAACGGCGCGGTGTTGCTAGAAAAATCGTATTTAATTGATGTATTTTCTCCAGTGCGTAATAATCAAAAAGATCCTAACAAAGCGGATTACACAGGTAAAATCAAAGCCGAGGACGTTATCTTTTCGAACAACGGTACCGTATTCAGAGGAGGCAGTGACGATGCGAATAGCCCGTTAGCCCCTTATCCTGCCAAGACCAAGGACTTCTCTTGGAATGGGTTCACAACGTTGCCATACAGCTATACAACCGAAGACCCTGCCAATCTGGTTGCTCAATTGCAGGCCAAGGATGGAGCGGGTGCAGGTAAGCTGAACTGGTCGAGTGAAAACTGGCTCAAAACGGTGTACAATACGTCCGTTACGAAAAATGCAATAGTGGAAGAAGATTCCGAATAGGTAGGCCATATAAAAAAGCAGCCAGTACAGATAAGCTCTGTTGCTGGCTGCTTTTTTTGTTAACTACGTCTAGGCTGCGTTCGGTACGAACTTAACCAATAACGACAAACGAGGATACGCCAGCAGGTACGGATCTAACGCGGAATAATACTCCATCATCTCTAAAAGTACGCAGAATATAAGGCTGGTTCGTAGGTGTGCGGACTCTGCTGAATCGGGCAGTACCAAAGCGGTCGAAGCCTGCAGCTTGCACAAAGGTTCCATCTAAACGGCGCAGTGTTGCGAAAAATCCAGACGTGTTAAAAGGCACACCATCATTGTTAGCCCAAATGACTGTAAAACGGCGCAGAGTTTGTGTAGGGCTCACATTGCGATATCTCGTAACAGGAACCTTTCTGCCCGTAGATTTCAATGTTTGCGGAGGACGAATGGCCACTTCAAATCAACTCCTTTGTTGTGATGAGATAGTAAATGCACACAAAGGAGTTTTGGATTGTGTTATAAACTACGACTTCTTATAAATAGGTATATACCGAACTCAAAATGACACTCCATGTACATTATCGTTCGATTTGGGTCCTTATCATGCCCAATCGCGTCGTAGCGTAAAGAGGTCTTTTAACGCGTCTGTAGACAGCTCAGTAATCCAGCCCTCGGTACTGGTTATGATTTGGTCGCTAAGCTGCTGCTTGCTTTCCAGCATTTCATCAATGCGTTCCTCCAGCGTGCCCAACGAGATAAATTTGTGGACCTGTACATCCTTCGTTTGTCCCATCCGGTAGGCTCGGTCTGTGGCCTGATTTTCAACAGCTGGATTCCACCAGCGATCAAAGTGAAAGACATGGTTGGCAGCCGTTAGATTCAGGCCTACCCCCCCGGCTTTGAGAGACAAAATAAACACGGACGGCTGCTCGGCAGAGGGGAGCGTGTGAGATTGGAATTGATCAATCATTCGGTCACGCGCAGTTTTGGATGTGCTACCGTTCAGATAGAGCACAGGCTCTTGCAGCTCCTGAGCGAGTACCCGCTGAAGCATCTGTCCCATACCAATATACTGTGTGAAAATAAGGCAGCGCTCGCCCTCCTCCCGCAGTTCCTTGACCATAGCCAGAATGCGCTCCAGCTTGGATGAACGGCTAATGACCGCTTCAAGATCGGACTGACTATAACCGGAATCCGCAGCATTCGGGAGTGCCTCCTTGGTTAAGAGGGCAGGATGGTCACAAAGCTGCTTCAACTGGGTAAGGGCGGATAAAATGGCTCCTTTCCGTTCAATCCCTTCCAGCTTCTGCATCCGTTCCATCAACTCTTTGACAATCTGGTCATAGAGCGCGCCCTGCTCAGAGGTCAGATGAATGTACGTTTTCATCTCATTCTTGTCAGGCAAATCAAGCTGTATAGCTGGGTCCTTCTTCTTGCGTCGCAGCATGAAAGGCTGAACCAGCTTTTGCAAATCTAACGTGCGCTGCTCGTTATGTTCCTTCTCAATAGCATTAATGAAGCGATTGCTAAAGGCGCGTGAACTGCCCAGATAACCTGGATTGATAAAATCATAAATGGACCATAGCTCGGACAAGCGATTTTCAATAGGTGTCCCGGTCAAAGCGATCCGATGACGTGCAGGAAAGCTGCGCACGGCTGTGGATTGCTTGGTTTGCGCATTTTTAATGTTTTGCGCTTCATCCAGGCAGACTGAATCCCAAGTCATGCTTTGCAGCAGCTCTTGATCCAGGGTTGCCGTAGCGAAGGAGGTCAGGATGACATCGGCCTGCTCGACTTCTTCGCGGAACAAGTCTCCCTGCTCCCGCTTGCTTCCATAGTGCAGCATCACCTTCAGCGAAGGGGCGAAGCGGCTGAGTTCCTTTTGCCAGTTGCCCAGCACCGAAGTTGGGCAAATCAGCAGCGAACTGGAGCGGATGCCCGTCTCGGCGGCAATATCCTGTAGGTGCAGTAAATAAGTAATAAACTGCACTGTTTTACCGAGCCCCATGTCATCGGCCAGACAGGCACCCAGTCCAAAACGCCGTAAAAAGGCAAGCCATGCATACCCGTCCCGCTGATACGTTCGCAGCTCGGCTTGCAGCCCATCCGGCACGTCCAATGCAGGCCATTCCGACTGTCGTCCGAGCTGGCTGATCAGCTTCAGCAGATGGGCATTCAGCTCGACTTCCAGTCGGAAGCGTGCCGCATCTTCCGGCTGCTCGCCCGAGGCGTCGCCTTCAGGCTCGTCGGCGTTGCCGAGCAGGTGTAGCTGTAGGATGTCCTGAAAGGACAATCCCTGAGCACTGTCGATCCCGGCCATGGCCCGGCGGATCTGCGCCAGCAGCGCGGGGTCGAGCGCGATCCATTGCCCGCGGAAGCGCACCAAGCGCTCGTTGCGAGCGACCAGCTCGGCGAATTCCGACTCGCTCAGATCGGCATCGCCAATGGCAACACGCCAATCGAACTGGACAATCGAGTCCAGTCCGAACAGCGAGCTGCCCTTCGTGCGCTCTCCCGCCCCTTCGCCCGGGCGTACCTTGGCCCGCAGCTTCGGCTTCTTACGGGTAGCTGCCTCCCACCAAGCCGGGAGCAGCACCTGCCAACCGCTTTCCAGCAGACGCTGGCTGTCGGTCGTCAGAAATTGCCACGCCGCTTCGTCGGAGAGCGGGCGATTCAGCACGTCATCGCGGCTTCCGGCACGCTGCCCGGCAGGCAAAATCGAGGTCAAGCGTTCTAGCCACCCGGCTGAGCGCTCACGGACATGTGCTGTCCAGGCATCGGGCCATAAGCCGGATGCGTACCCATCATCGGCGAGCTGTACAGACACCAGCAACGCCGGGTCTTGCTTGTCCTGCAACACAAGCTTGAGCTGCCAGGACGGCTCGTCGTCCTCCAGCTCTGGCTCCAGCAGTTGCAGAAGCGGCCGAAATGGCGCGGTATCGGCTTTCCAGCCGATGGCGATGAGCCAGGCCCGCGCGTCTAGACCCGCCGCGGCCGGGCGGTTGGGGGCGAAGAGAATCGGATATTCTCTTCGCAAATCGGCGGCTTCCGCTTCGGTGCCGTACCAGCGCTGAAATACGGCAGCCGAGAACGCCGCTATCAGCCCATCCTGCTCGTCCTTCTCCAAGCTGCCTAGCAAAGCAAGCTCTGCCGGTTGGATGTTTTCCAGTGCTTCCGCATCCCACATCCATTGCAGCTTCCCTGCCTGGAATGCCGTGAAGCTGGGCACATATGCTTTCGCTTCGATACAGTGAGCAAGTAAAGGGATCAGCCGAAGCCACGGGGCATGGGCCTCGTCCCAGATCCATTCGATATGCTTTAGAAGCTCGCGCTCTGCCAGAAAAGGAATCACCTGTTCCGAAGGCAGCAGGATAATATCCGTATCTTGAACATGTTGAATCTCCAGCTCGGTGCCATAAAACGACGCCTCATGCCAAGCAAACAAACGCTGCTTCAGAATTTGGCCGGAAATGCTATAGTTCATGGAGGAATCGCCATAGATCAGCGCGTCTCCATAGGTAGTTAATTGGATATGCACGGTAATCGTTTCGGTATATTGACTCATGATAACAATTTCCCTTTCCGCAATTCCTCCTGTAGCGCCCGCAGGCGGCTATGACGGCTGGTGAAGGTCGTGAAGAACAGCTCCCAGCGTGATTCTTGCTTCATTTTCTTGTACAGCTTGAACAGTCGCTTTAACAGCTTGACTGCTGCTTTATAGCTGGCCCTGTTTTTTTCAAGCACATAACGTTCTACCGCTTGATGGTAAAAGGGGAGTAGTAACTCAGGCGCGTTCTTTTCAATGGGCTGTAACACGCTCACTCGAAAACTCAATGGTTCACTGCGTATGCTTAGCTGATAGTCGATCCATGACCGCCATTTTTCGTGGGCAAGCAGCGCCTCTTCATACATTCCTCCGGCAAATGGAAGCATACCCACCAGCGTGTCCCACATGTCCTGCTCCGCTTCTGGAAGGTGCTGCAAAACCACATCCCAATCATGCATATAATCCTGTAAATGGTCATCCCGATGACTGTGAAGCAGGGGACCGATATGCTGCAGTCCGTCCTTGAGACGTGCCCAATCCTCGGCTTTGCGCAACGCCTGTAAGAACAAAAGCAATTGGTTGGAAGAGATTTTTAGTGGAAAAGCTCGTTCCGCTTCCTGAAGAAGTACCCAGGCTTCATTATCCTGCGATTGGTAAATATGCATCCAGCTACGAGCCAACATCCACGGAAGTCGTGCTAAAGTTGTACCGAGATCCTCCTCAGCCGCCTGTAAATGTTGTAATTCCTCCGTATATATGCTGGAGTCCTGTCTTTCGGGGTGCACCCAGTTCAGCCAAAACTGATAATACGTGTCTGAAAAATAAGTACCGTTACGCGATTCTGTCAGCATTTTTCGGCGCAAATAAGCTAAGGTTTCTGCGATACGGGCTTCTTGCATCGATTCATCGGTCAGCTCCAGCGGGCTTTCAAAATCACGCTCGATAGCTTCTTTAAGCTCATCGGCAGCGATTTGCGTGTAATACCCCATATAGGTATGAGAGGGATAGCCCGGCATGGAAGACTGAGGCACCAGCTTTTCCAGCACACGCAGATGAGCATGCAGTCCGTATAGCTGTTGCATGCCGGGTGAAAGCGGTGGCTTCACAGCATAGATCGAGGCTAAAGCGCTTTGGACATATTGGGAATTTTGTGTGTTCACACGGTTAAGGGCGATACACTGATCGAACAGATCATGCCACTCTGAAATGGGCATGTCTGGTATTTTGCTTGCTGTTTTACTGAGAGCGTTTCTTGTTGCTTCCTTGTGATCCGGTGAAAGATTCGACCGGGAAGGAGGTGTGGTACGCGTGTCAGCTTTTGCCGCCAATCGGGTGAATTTCGCCGAATGAGCGTTCACTAAAGCATGTACAGAACGTTCCTGTTCATTCGCGTAATTCAGTAGTACGGCGATCATATGCTTGCAGTTGGTGTGGACAGGGCATGTACATCTGCTGGCAGCAAAAGCACTCAAGTGGAGATCCACCTCGTATAGCTCGCTTCCATCCACGACAGCTGCAATATGATCGGCATCAGGCATTGCGAATTTTTTTACCTTTCCTTGCTTAAAATACTGGAAACCTCGTTTGATCGTCACGTCATTAAAATGGTCAGCCACGTTTTGAATAAGCTGTTGCCACTGTATATCATCCATAAGATAGGTTGGTTTCATATGATTAGTCTCCTAAGAGAGAATAGTTGATCAGGTAGTAGCTCAACTCTTCCATTATATCAGTTCACGAATATAAATTGAGTGGAGGGAGAGTTGGAAAATTTCGAAGATATCCGCTGGATAAAGCAAAAGGTCCCCTTACTCTATAACGTAAGGGGACTTGAGTCATCGGGCAAGAATGGGGAGCTATCCTCTACTGTTTCCCATCCAGATTCTCCACTCGGCGGAAGACCATGGAGATGACAAGAAGTACCAAGGGGACTGCCGCGCATATAATAATGCCAAAGTAACCTGTTATTTTATCGAAATTGCCTATTTCAATAAAACTTTGGGGATACAAGCTCAGGGAAAATAATAAAATTAACGGGAGATAACAGATGTACCTGTTCCACTTTTGGGTGAGCTGGCTGATCCCGGTAACAATATAGAAATAATAGTTTGAGGCGGTCATGAAGATTTTGATCGTCCACAAAATGATAAATAATATTTCAAATCGTTCCAGGAATGCACCGGGGAATTCAATTTGCTGTGCAAAAGAAACGACCGGCCATTGCAATCGGGAAACTTCTTCAACTGACATACAGCCAACGACCATCGTTACCATTAAGAGATACAAACCCATTGCAATCGAGTAGCCGATCCAGCCAGCCTTCCACGCCTTTTGTGGATTGGCCATAACATTTGTTAATATGAGCACCGATTCAAAACCCATTGCCGAAAAAGGTACAACTTTAAGAGATTGGAAGATCGGGCCCCATCCTTTATGAAAAACAGGGCGCAAATTATCGATGTCAAAATGATTGATATTGAAAACGATCAATAATAAAAAAACAATAAGGGTTAAAGGAAAAAAAAGCTCGATCAATCGAACCATTGCATGGAGACCGCCCCAGGTCAAATACCCAATAAGCAGAAGAAACGGCAAAATAATCATGCTTATTGGCGTTCTCTCCAAGGCAAGGCCTTTGAGGAATTCCGCCATCATTCTGCATACAAGCGAGCAGATCATCGTGCAATATACAATAAATGCGATATTGATGATTTGGCCGATGAATTTACCTGCGATCACAGGATTGAACTCATAGAACGTCTTCCCTGGAAATCGTTGACACAATTTAACATGGATAAAAATGACGCCTATCCCAAGCAGACTTGCCAGCAAAAGTCCCTGCCACACGTCGGGCGTTTTTGTCTGCTCCGCAATGGTTCTTGGTAAACTGACAATACCCACAGCATACACGGTCGAAGTGACGGTAAATAAGGCTTGCAGAGTAGATATTTTTTCCTGTTTCATGGAAGGTATATTGGACATTACGCTCCCTCTCCTTTTGTATAAGCACCTGTCCGTTCGATCTGTACTTTAGCCTGAACGTCGATCGGTATTTGACTGAATGTATCTTGCCAATTTTCCTTTACCCGATCCCAGTAATTGGGATAGTTCACTTTTACTTTTGTGCCAAAACCGACTACATCTGCTCTCATTTCTTTCTGGAGCGTGTTTAACGATAGGGATACTGTTTGTTTGATTTCATCTTGCGCCGCTTCTTTAGCGGTTTGGATGAATGATTCCTTCAGGAAGTCTACAGAATTATCCGAGCTTTCGTTTAGTTTGATATCTGCTTTAATACGAACTGTGAATGAGAGATCCTGCCCGTTGAGGTGGGGGATAAGTTTTGTATGGACATCTTCGACTTCAAACACCATGGATTGTTCCGATTTTGGGCCTTCAGTTCTAATAATTGAACCCTTCGTTTTTCCCAGCATCCAGTTGATCCCGATAATATCCTCTTCGTCTAGCCAATAAGCAAATTTCTTCGTTTTGCCGCTGACCAAAGCTGCGCCTGAGAAGTGGTTGCCTTCATTGGTTTCTAGGCATTGAATGACGAAGTCAGATCCTTGTGAAATATGTGTAGAAATTTCCCCTAATGTTATTCTATAGGGTATTTTGGAGTTGAAATCGCTATTTTTAGCCAATGCTTCAAGGTCAATGGAAGGTATCTCTTTATGTTTGCCGATCTTATTGAGCGCTTCTTTCGCACTGCCCTTAACGATCATAACAAGTGATTTTCGACTCGGTTTATAGGAGCGAGTAAACGTATCTAACAATTGGTCGATTCTTGTTTTTTGTATAGCTTGGTCACTAATCAAAATCAAGCGAATAAAACTATATAAAGGAGCACGGGATACCAGCTTGGCCTGTTCCCTTGAAGCAGATTGAATGGAATTTTTGTTAAAGGTTGTTACGTTGCTATACATATTTTTTCTGGATTTCTGCGCTATTAAATGCTGGTAGGTAAGCTCCAGCATTTCCTGCTCATCTGTATCAATGGCGACGCCTTGAATGATACTCAAGTTATCGATCTCTCTGCTGTCCCAACAACCGGTGAGGAGAGCACATGCGATCCATACGGCGACGCATTTTTGCACCCATAGGGTTCGACGAAACAGAAAGATGTAAGAGATCATTGGCTTACTTCCTTTTCCTGTTAGATTGTGTTTCGTCCTGTGTCTTTAGCATCATAGGACGTTTTCTGAGGTATTTAAAAGGAGCCCGAATAAAAGTATCTTGTTGATCTCTTAGCCGAATTGGGGCTAGGGGTGACATGTAAGGAACTCCAAAGCTTTTGATCTGGACCATGTGTACGCCTAAGCAAATAAAGGCTAAAATCACGCCATACAGCCCATAAATCCCTGCAATCATCATAATGGGAAAACGAAGAAGCCGTATTCCAATACTGCCGCTGTACTGCGGGCTTGCAAAGGACGCAATGGCAGTAAGACCAACGACAATAATCAGAAAAGCACTTACGACCGCCGCCTCGACCGCTGCTTGTCCAATAACAAGACCGCCTACAATACCGATGACTTGTCCTATGCCTTTAGGTAGCCGCAGACTTGCCTCGCGTAATATTTCCAATGATAACTCCATGATTAGAGCTTCCACAAAAACGGGAAAAGGAATTCCTTCCCTTGAGGCAACGATAGACATCACCAGCTCAGGCGGGATTAATCCAGGATGGAAAGAAATAAGTGCAACGTATAGCGAAGGCAGGAATGTTGCAATGAACAGAGCCATTAAACGAAGCATACGAAAAAATGTTCCTAAAGGAAAACGCTCGTAATAATCCTCTGGGGATTGAGCCAGCATCCAGAAGGTCATGGGAGCAATCAGGACAAAAGGAGTGCCATCAAGCATAATGACAACTCTTCCGGACATTAAAGCATTTATAGCTTTATCCGAACGTTCAGAGGCTTGAATCTGTGGGAATGGAGACCATGAATGTTCCTCAATCCATTGCTCAATAATCCCGGTATCGGAAGCATCGTCCACATCAATCGTTTCGACTCTTCGTTTCACTTCCTGAACTAGCTCTGGATTTGCGATATCTGATATGTACAAGATCGCTAATTTCCGTGAAGATCTCCTTCCTATGGTCATTTTATCTATTTTGAAACTTAGATCTTTGATATGCCGCCTTACCATTGCCAAGTTGCTTTCCAAATCTTCAATAAAACCTTCTCTCGGTCCTCTAACCAAAGTTTCGGTGCTTGGTTCATCGACACTTCGGGAAGGAAACTGGCCCGTAGAAGCAAAAAAAACTTCATCGGTTCCTTCGATCAGCAGACAAGTATTTCCCGATAACACTTCAATTACACATGCTTCAAGGTCAGCCCCTTCTTTCATACCGATCGTAAATGCCGTCTGCTGTATCAGTTCCTCCTTTATTTTCTCCAGGCTAACTTGGGAGTGGTTTTCACGGATTCCAGTCAAAATGAGTGGCTTAACGATTTGTTCGTTAATTATGCCCGTATTCGCAATACCGGAGAGATAAACCATAACTACATGAATTCCCGTTTGTCCCACGTCCATTTTTTTGAAGACGACATCAGGAAGATGACCCAGGGTCTTTTTTAGATGGTCCAATTTCGCCTCGAGTGATCTTGCCATGACTCGTCCTCCTTCAAAAGCTTAAATCAACGATATACATGTAATATGTGTAAAATGGTGATAGATATTCATGGAATGGTAATTTAACGTGTTCGACGATCGAGGAGCTGAAGACGCGAGAGACAGAGGGAGTTTTTTTGAGTATATGTAAACAAAAACGAACACCAGTGGTGTCCGTCGTTGGTCATACATATGAGGCGAGGGTGCTCTATCCCTAAGATAACGCCATATAAACTACTCCGAGTGGAGGTCACTTTTTGAACTCGTAGAAATGTGCCTCCAACATGCTCAGAGAAAGCTCGGCAGTAGTGGCTACCACGATATCCGCACCTTGCATTTGCGAAGGTGTTCCTACACCGACCGCGAACATCCCGGCGCCCTTGATCGCCTGTATGCCAGCCTGTGCGTCCTCTATACCGATACAGTCGGCAGGCTGAACGCCCAGATTTGCGGCTCCAGTGAGGAAAATTTCCGGGTCAGGTTTGCCATGCCGAATGGCGGTAACATCCACCACACTGTCAAAATAGTACGCTAGCTCCAGTCGCTCCAGGATAAATGCTGCATTTTTGCTTGCAGAGGCCAGCGCGATGCCGATTCGGGCTTCACGAAGCTCTGTCAGAAGCGCTTTAATGCCTGGAAGAATGTCCGAGGGAGTTACAGCTGAGATGAGCCGCTGATACTCCGTATTTTTCCGTGTAGCCAGTTCTTGCTTGCCTTCTTCTGAAAACGTATCGGACAGGTTACCGCGCGCCAGTATTTTGTCGAGCGATTCCGTACGGCTGATTCCTTTTAACTGTTCATTAAATTCCCGATCAAAAGGGATGCTAAGCGCTGCCGCCAAGCTGCCCCATGCCTGAAAATGATATTCGGCGGTATCTGTAATGACTCCGTCCAGATCAAAAATGACTGCTTTCATTTGGTTTCCCCCCCTGTCTGCCCGATTTATGAAACGCTGTTCGTCATTAACGACTGTCCACTGGTAATGTGCGTTGGCTCTCCATACAGCTCCAGCGTCAGCGGTTCTCCGTCCAACAGGGTAATGATCACTTCATTTTCCTGTACGAGAATACTTAACAAGCGACCGCGATAGTTGATTTTAAACGTATATTTGTTCCAGCCTTGAGGCAGGAAGGGGGAGAAGCTTAATGTTTCACGATACGTTCTCATCCCGGCAAATCCCTGTACAATCGCCAGCCAGCTTCCTGTCATGGAAGTGATATGAAGTCCGTCTTCGGTATCGTTATTGTAGTTATCCAGATCCAGACGGGCCGTCCGCTTATACATCTCGACTGCCTTTTCCTCCATTTTGAGTTCGGCAGCCAGCACGGCATGAATGGACGGGGACAGACTGGATTCATGAACAGTCATTGGCTCGTAAAATGCAAAATTGCGCGCTTTTTCCTCCAGCGTGAACTGGTCTCCAAAGAAATACAGCCCTTGCAGCACATCTGCCTGCTTAATGAAGCAGGAACGAAGGATTTTATCCCATGACCATTTCTGATTTAATGGAAGGTTGCTGGGATCAAGGGAGGATACAGGCTGCAAATCCTTATCCATAAAGGTATCGTGCTGTACGAAGACTTCCCGCTCCTCATCATAGGGATAATACATGTGAGTGATGATATCCTGCCAATGGGCAAGCTCATCAGCCGTAACCGCTAGATGCATCGATTTTTCTGCTGAAATTTGAGGTAAGACCGATAAGGTATATTTCAAAACCCATGCAGCCAGCGTGTTGGTATACCAGTTGTTATTGACGTTATTTTCGTATTCGTTCGGCCCGGTAACCCCGTGGATCATATACTGCTGCTGGCTTTTTGAAAAGTGAACCCGGTCGGCCCAGAAGCGGCTAATTTCAACCAGTACATCTATGCCGTACTGATGAAGATAGGAGGAGTCCCCCGTATAGTTGGTGTAATTGTAAATGGCATACGCAATGGCCCCGTTACGGTGGATTTCCTCAAAGGTAATCTCCCATTCGTTATGGCACTCCACACCTGTAAAAGTGACCATAGGGTATAGTGCACCCCGTAGCCCTTGCTGGGCTGCGTTATGCTTGGCACCCTCTAGTTGTTGGTAACGGTACAGCAGCAGATTTCGGGTTACATCCGGGTCTGCAAGCGCCAGGTACATAGGTACGGCATATGCTTCTGTGTCCCAATAGGTGGCACCGCCATACTTTTCACCTGTAAAGCCCTTGGGACCAATGTTTAGACGGGCATCTTCGCCGTAGTACGTAGAGAACAGCTGAAAAATATTAAAGCGTATTCCCTGCTGGGCCTCTGTATCTCCCTCGATTTCTACATCTGCTTTGTCCCAACGTCTGGCCCAAGCTGCGATATGCTCCTGCTTGAGCGAAGTATAGCCTTTGTTCACAGCCTCCACAGCGATGCGTTCAGCTTGTGGAATCAGCGCATCCTTTTCCATATCCCGTGAGGTGGTAACCGCCACAATTTTTTGCAGCTGGATACTGTCGCCCGGATCGACGCTGTATTGATAGTGGCGTGCAGCATACAAAAAGCTCTCTTCCGTCGTCTGCTGATCCTGTCCCTCGGTTACAATACCCATGGTAGCGTTTACGGTAAAGCGCGGAATACCAAAGGGATTATCTATCGTCGTTGTGGACAGGCTGATGAATTGCTCTTGAACCTCACGGGCCTCTTCCAGCCAAAATACCTCGTCATAGTTTGTGTCCTCATTTTTCGTATTGCCGTCCAAATAAGGAACAAGCTCAATGCTTAAAGGCTGCTCGCTTATATTTTCGACCTGATAATCAATCAGGCATAATTCACGTGTAGTAATGCTCAGAAAACGCTCCGTAGTGATACGAACCTGATCATTCACGGTGCAGGTGCGTCGCAGGATCCCCTGTTTCATGTCCAACTCCTGCACAAAATCGCTGATGTGTGCCGTAAATAAGTCTACTTCCTCTTGGTTTACGATCAGACGGATGCCGATGAAGTTCATGGCATTGATGACCTTACCAAAATATTCAGGATAGCCGTTTTTCCACCAGCCGACCTTTGTTTTGTCGGGGAACCATACACCGGAGATATAAGTCCCCTGATGATGATCACCTGAATAAGCTTCTTCAAAATTGCCGCGCATGCCCATATAACCGTTGCCTATGGACGTTATGCTTTCCTGTAATCGCATGTGTGTGCTATGTAGAGTGTGTGTTGTCAGCTTCCAGCTATCTACGTCAAATAATCGGTTGTAAACCATGATTGCGTACCCCTCTCGGAAAATGAGATCGTTGTTTTAACGAAACCAGTATATGAGCGAGTTCAGTATATAGTGCAACCGTTTGCCCTGTCAACGCAAAAAAACTGATTTTATGGGTTTCCACAAAATCAGTTCTTGTTCATTCCGCTAAGAATCATAGTAATTGGCTGGATTTGCGCTCCACGATTCGGTGGGGAACAATGATGTGCTTGGTCAATTCCTTGGGGTCCTCGATTTTTTCAATCAGGCTTTTGGCTGCCTGATAACCTAGAGTGAAGATATCAATATCCACGGAAGTCAGAGGGGGATTCATCAGCTCAGCTAGCATTAGATTATTGAAGCTCACCATGGATAACTGCTCTGGCATGGACACGCCTAGCTGAGAAAGCATTTTCTGTACTGCCATGGCTACAAGGTCGTCGCTAACGATCATCGCGGTAGGCGGCGGGGTGGCCTGCAATAATGTGCGCATGTCCTCCAGATTAAATGGCTCCCTGACCACGTATTCCTTGGGTAAAGGCAAGCCTGCCTCTCGCAACGCATCCTGGTAGCCTCGGAGTCTTTCAATATTCACGATGTGTTCATGATCACCGCCAACATAAGCAATGTGCTGATGATTCAGCCCAGTCAAATAAGTGACCACATCCTTGGCAGCCTGGTAGTTATCGTTATCTACATGAGTAGTTTCACTGACAAATTGCTGAGGCTTACCGATTACGGTGTAAGGTATTTTTTCTTTATGAAGGTACTCCACAATGCTATCTTTTTGCTTGGAGTACAGAACAATATAGCCGTCAACACGCCCGGTCCGGGTCATCAGCTTTACGCGGGATAGCAATTCATCGCTCGTTTTTCCTGTGACAATGGACAGTGTATAGTTGTGCTCATTTACCCATTCGCTGATCCCGCGAAGGCTTTCCGGAAAGAACGGATTTTGAAAGATTGCCACATCCGATTCAGGCATAATGATGCCAATTGACTGTGTGACACGGTTAGCCAGACTCTGAGCTGAATAGTTGGGTTCATAGCCAAGCGCCTTCATTTCTTTACGGACACGTGCCTTGGTCGCTTCGCTGATTTTGGGGCTGTCTTGAATGACACGGGATACGGTGGAAGTAGCAACATTAGCACGTTTTGCGACATCTTTGATGGTTACTGCCATCGTCTTCGTCTCCTTTTGCTATCTCAAGCAGGAAATATTATGTTCTATCATACGATATTGCTCGAAAATCAACAAATTCGCGGCTTTTTCGAGTATTTCTATGATCATTAGCCAAGATATTTACAATTAGGGTATTGCCAATAGAAAGCGATATCATTATAATAATTGTGCAACCGATTGCATAATGTTTATAGGGTACAAACAACGCTGTACATACTATAAGGGATGGGGATTGAAGGAGCATGAAAAAACTTCTATCATTTGATTTTTGGCAAAAGCTCGGGAAAGCACTGCTAGTGGTTGTTGCTGTTATGCCGGCAGCCGGGATTATGATTTCGCTTGGTAAAGTAGTGGCGATGTTGGCTGGTGATATCCATTTCTGGTTGACCGTCGGCGGGGTTATGGAGAATTTGGGTTGGGGTATTATCAATAATTTACACATACTGTTTGCCGTGGCGATTGGTGGTTCCTGGGCTAAGGAACGGGCGGGCGGAGCTTTTGCGGCCTTAATTGCCTTTATTCTCATTAATATTTCAACAGGAACGATTTTGGGTGTGTCCTCGAAAATGCTAACCCAGGAGGGTGCCACCACCCACACTCTTTTTGGTGCATCCATTCCGGTTAGTGGCTATTTTACCTCTGTCTTAGGGGCACCTGCACTTAATATGGGTGTGTTTGTCGGTATCATCTCCGGCTTTGTCGGAGCCGTGGTATTTAACAAGTACTACAATTACCGCAAGCTGCCAGACGCTTTAGCTTTTTTTAACGGCAAACGTTTTGTTCCTTTTGTCGTGATTTTATGGTCTGTCATCGTAAGTTTGATCATGTCTGCCATCTGGCCATTTGTTCAGGGGGGGATTAATCAGTTCGGTATTTGGTTAGCGACCTCAGGGGAGTCGGCTCCTTTTGTAGCGCCATTTGTCTATGGTACACTGGAAAGACTACTAATTCCTTTTGGACTTCACCATATGCTGACCGTTCCTATTAACTATACTCAACTTGGTGGCGTTTACACGACACTTACGGGTTCCGGGGCAGGAAGCGTCGTTGCCGGGCAAGACCCGCTGTGGCTGGCTTGGGCAAGTGACCTAAGTGCGCTTCGTGGTACTGATCCGACAGCCTACAATAGCTTGTTGGAAGGCGTAACGCCTGCCCGCTTCAAGGTAGGACAAATGATCGGTGGAGCAGGAATCCTTATGGGACTAGCGGTGGCCATGTATCGCCGTGTAGACAAAGATAAACGCAGCAAGTACAAGTCGATGATCTTTTCGGCAGCCGCAGCTGTCTTTTTAACAGGGGTAACGGAGCCACTGGAATTCATGTTTATGTTCGTGGCGCCTGTGCTGTATGTGGTTTATGCTATTCTTACCGGTATTGCGTTCGGAATGGCCGACATCATACATTTGCGTTTACATTCGTTTGGTATGATTGAACTGCTGACCCGAATGCCGTTGTCTATAAATGCGGGTTTGGTGCAGGATATTATTAACTTCGTGCTGACTTGTGTGGTGTTTGCGGTAGCAACCTACTTTATCGCGTATTTTATGATCGGTAAATTCAAAATGGCTACGCCGGGAAGACTGGGGAACTATACGGATGAGGAGCCTCAAGGGACTTCCGTGGCTGGGAGTACAAAGACAGAGGGTGTGGCAGCTGTTTCCACTCAAAATCAACTGGCTACGGATATCATCAAGACGCTTGGGGGTGAGCAGAACATTGTCGAGGTGGACGCTTGCATGACCCGTCTGCGTGTGACGGTGAAGGATACGGATGCCGTTGGGGACGAAAAGACGTGGAAAGCGCTGGGTGCCTTGGGCTTGATAAAAGTAGATAATGGGGTGCAGGCGGTTTACGGACCGAAGGCCGATGTGCTTAAATCAGATATACAAGACATACTCAACAGGTGATTACTTTGAAGTTGTTAACCTTAAATGCACATGCTTGGATGGAAGAAAACCAGCATGATAAGCTAAAGCAGCTGGCTGCTTTTATTGATGAACAGCAGTTTGATGTCATTGCTTTGCAGGAAGTGAACCAGTCCATGGAAGAGGCTCCTTTGTCGCCGGACGATTTGGGCGCTTATTATAGCGCAGATCCTGAAGTTGTCATTAAGCGTGATAACTATGCTTATGTGCTGAACGGGCTATTGTCCAATGCTTATCAGTGGACGTGGGCTCCCGCACATGTTGGTTTTGCCAAATACGACGAGGGTTTGGCGATTCTGTCCAAAACACCGATTACAGCTACGGTGAACGAATATGTTTCCTCGCTACAGGATTATGACAACTACCGCTCACGTAAAATTGTCGGCGTTCAAACTGTGGTGGACGGAGTGCAGGCCTGGTTTGTAAGTGGACATTATAACTGGTGGAATGATGAAGAATCCTTCCGTGGACTATGGGATCGTACAACAAAAGTGCTAAATTCTTTTGCTCCGACTCCTGTGTTTATGATGGGTGATTTCAACAACGCGGCTGAAGTACGCGGAGAAGGATATGACTATGTACTGCAATCCGGCTGGTCGGACACCTATCCGAATGCAGCAGTACGTGATGAAGGCCACACGGTGATTAAAGCTATTGCTGGTTGGGAAAGTAATGCGGAGCCGCTCCGTATTGACTTTATCTTCTCCAATAAGGCTGCACAGGTTCAATCCTCAACCGTTGTACTGAACGGGAAAACTGGACCAGTTGTATCGGATCATTTTGGGGTTGCAGTTGAGTTGGAGCTGTGAGAAAGAAAGGAGGCCAATTGCTTATGCAAATGGCCTTTTTCTTATAGATTTCGACTTGAAACGAATGACATATTGGATAACTATAGCGATCAACACCAAAATCAAATTGTAGTAAAAGGGAGTGCTGACGCTAAACTGTTCCATGAGTGCACCTGCGATGATCGGAGACACAATGGCCCCCAATTCGGACAAAGATACGACGTTGCCGATAAATGAGCTTCTATTCTCCTCAGGAATAACATCCCCTAGTTGCGAGTAAAAGGAATCCAGATAGCTGGCTCCTCCTATACCTCCGATGAACATCCCTAAGTATACGATCCACGGTTCTGTGAACCAAAGAAATAAGATGATTTCCACCATGATCAACAATAGACCGATGATACAAAGCATCAAGCGATCCTTAAGTAGATCAGATAGTTTGCCAATAAAGGGGGCTGATATGAAGGTCGATATGCCGATAATTGTAAAAGCTAAGCTAATTTCTGCGGGGCTCCAATGGAGTTTGTAGGTTGCATATACAGAGAAGTACGTTAAAAATATAGCGAATGCACTCATTTCAAGGAAATGAACGGTGGAATAGAGCAGTAGCTGTTTCGTTAGCATGGTTTTTCTTTTCGACTCATGAAGGGGTGCGTGCTGTTGCTGAGGTTTGGAAGAGAGACTGGGGAAGGTCATTCTGGAGACGGCAACGAAGGATATACATGAGAAAATAGCAACGAAATAAAACGGAATGGATAAAGAAAAATAAGAAACAATAGCTCCACTCATAAGAGGCCCTAAAATCATACCGGCACCTTCACTGCTGCTGATATATCCATTGAGCATGCCTCGATTATCTGCGGTGCTCATATGGTTGATCGTGACTCTTACAAAGACGGTTAGCCCTATAGCTACCAAGCCTTGGAGGAGTCTCAGTATGGATAGAATGATGAAGCTTGTTGCAATCGGAAACAGGAGCATACAAGCGATTTCAGCAATAAGTAAGCTCAACCCCAAGCGTTTTGCGCCAATCTTTTCATAAATTCGTCCTGCCAAGCCTCCACCAAGAAATCTACCTACATAAAACAGAGAAAATAAAATGCTCATGCCGAGTACGGATATCCCGAATTGCTCTACATAAATAGCAAAGAGTGGAAGGATCATACTTCCACTCATGTTAGCAATAAGGCTGATCACAATCATACAGGCAATATTACGATTTAAATATAAGTGTCTCACCATAACCTCGAAACCTCTCTTTGATCTTGCATCATGGGAACCGTTATTCGGATTGCCTCTGATTACGGGTTAACGGCTTCAGGTCGAGTTAGCAGGTTCCCATATAGGGTACGCAAGCGAGTTCCTCGCGGTGCCTAAATCCCATTGCATTGATGGAGGTATGAAGCAGCGGATGGGGGAATCTTGATTAGAGCGCGGTGTTGCCTTTAGGCTGGAAAGCCGCCTCCTGGTGGTGGCCAAGCTCCATAAATCCGGCGTAGCAGCACGATTTCACCCAAATGATATGAATTGTGGGAAGCGATATTCCGCAGCAGTCCTGCTTTCGTTTCACCTGGAAAATGAGCTAGTGAATCATCCAGTTGCGCGGTTTCGGCAATCTGCACAGCCTGATCTACGCCCTGTAAAAATTCGTTAATGACAGCCTGCCATGCCTCTTCGCTTTGCGGTCCAGTCTCTTCGGGCCAGCTTTCCATGACATTGCCCGGAAGCTGGGGCTTCCGTCCTTCCAAATGCTCCAGCATGAACTGCTGCCAGTAAATCATATGCTTCAGCAGTTGATAAATGCTGTAAGGCATTTCTGCATTTTTCTTCCCTGCCAGCTCGACGTCGATGTCTGGTAAAGCCCGAGCTACTCGAATATGTCCACGTTCCCCGACCAGTGATTTAACCAGTGCTTGACCGAATAATTGGTTTGCATCCGACATGTATCATCATCCCTTCTATGGAGAACTTGTTTCTAGCTTATTCTCATTTTACGATTATACAATTATATTTTATAAAATGGAAATGAATGCATGATTTAAAGTAAAGGGTAGAAATCTTTTTAATAAAGTGGTTGATAATTGTTCTCAATTAAATTACAATAATATTGTTTCAATAGAAACAATAAAAAATGGCTGTATATGTTTGTTTGATATATACGGAAATGTTAAGGGGAGCTTTCTGTATGTATATATTGTTTCATGCGAAACAATTAGGTGGTAGGAATAAAGATTTTAGATAGGGGTGTGAACATGGATTACGAAGTGATTGTAGTAGGCGGCGGACCTGTTGGAATGTGGTTAGCTGCTGAGTTGGCATTAGCAAGCGTAAGCGTATGTGTAATTGAACGTTTAGAGGAGCCTAGTGGCCAGTCGCGTGCGCTTACGCTACATCCACGGACGCTTGAGATGTTTGATATGCGTGGATTGAAGGAGCGGTTTATGAAGCGCGGCAGACCTATACGTACGGGTCACTTTTCAATGCTGAATACCCGCTTGGATTTTTCTGTGCTTGATAGTTCTTCTAATTACACGTTGTTTATTCCACAGGTGATTACAGAGCAAGTGATCGAGGAGCATGCGCTCAAGCTGGGAGTTGTCGTCCATCGTGGCATGGAAGTGGTATCTGTGCGAGAGCACGAGCAGGGCGTAGAGGTGGTAGGTGTATGCACATCTGGACCACAAGCCAATGTATCGGTGATGACTGCTGCTTATGTCGTAGGAGCGGATGGGGCTGGGAGTATCGTGCGTAAACAAGCCGGGATTGCTTTTCCGGGCACGGATACGACTCTGACCGCTGTATTGGCAGATGTAGAGTTAGCCAATCCGCCTGAAAGTGGCGTACATTCCGAATATAGTGAACGAGGTGGGGTGATGATTGCCCCCGTGTATCCAGATATTTATCGGGTTATTTTGACTACACCGCGAATGATGGAGATTCCGAAGGACGTACCTGTGACGCTGGAAGAAGTGCAGACAGGACTGTATGATCTGCTCGGTACAGATCTTGGCGTATCCAATCCTCGCTGGTTATCTCGATTCGGGAATGCAACGCGGCAGGCGCAGACCTATCGTAAAGGGAGAATCCTGCTAGCAGGTGATGCTGCGCATATCCACTTCCCAGCAGGTGGGCAGGGAATGAATGTTGGCTTGCAAGAGGCGGCAAATCTGGGATGGAAGCTGGCCGGAGTGATTCGTGGCTGGGCTCCAGACACGCTGCTGAGTAGCTATCATGACGAACGTTATCCGGTTAATACGCAGTTCTTACGGAATACCGAGGTTCAGACCCGCTTATTGGGCTTTACGCCTGCTGTATTGGCACACCGCCAATTACATGAGGAATGGTTCCGCCATCCGGGAATTAATCAATCTATGGCAGAGCAGATTAGTGCACTGGATGTATGTTATCCGGCGGCTGGCAATATACCGCAGCATCCACTGAACGGGAAACGGTTTGCTGATTTTGAATTGCATTTGCCTGACGGAATGACATCGTATGCTTACGATCTTCTTCATGAAGGCTGCTTTGTACTTCTCCATCTTGCACAGGATAATGAGGTATCGAATGAGTTTCGCCATAGCTCACTTTCACATATTTCATATGTGGAGGCCGTAGCCGAAGAATTGCCCGTGGGATGGAGAGATGTGCATACGGTTCTCATCCGTCCGGATGGGTATATCGCTTGGGCCATTTCTATGAAACAAACGGATATATTGAGTGTGATTAAGGACGGCATTGCCACATTGGTATAAAGGGGAAAGGGTATGTTCATAACATGACCATATTGTTTCTTGTGAAACAAATGTGGGCTATAATGAAAGGAGGAGTATGCCAAAGGAGTGACTACTTGTTCGTATGGAAAAGGCGACATCGGTTCAGCATGTCTATGATTTGCTTATTAAGATGAATCATCAGTGGGAGCAGCATCAGCAAAGAGAGAGCATGACCTTTCTCGAAGAAATCCGCGAGCACTTTGATGGAATGACTTCGCTCAATATGACGGATGTGCACGTTATGGATTGTATCGGGCGGCATGAGCCGATTAATGTTACGACATTAGCGGATCGAATTGAGCTGAGCAAGGGTACAGTTTCGAAAGTCAGCACCAAGCTGCTCAAGGAAGGCTGGATTCGCAGAACCCAGCTTAACGACAACAAGAAAGAAATTTATTTTCGGTTAACCCCGTTGGGGAAAAGACTCTTTCTTGTGCATGAACGACTGCATGTTAAGGTACAGCAGCAGTTATTTCAATTTTTAAATCGTTATAGCTCGGAAGATCTGAATGTCTTGAAACGTCTGCTGTCCGATGGTGTAGATCTCTTGGAAGCTATGGAGTGGCAGGGCAAGAGTCTGGACTAAAGGGATATCGAATCATCAACGATGGGCACCTGTTAATCTCCAAGTAATAGATACATGGGGAGATGCAGGTGCTTTTCTTTTAATGTAATAGCCGTTTTGCTTCCATATAGAGCACCTGTACGAACTTTTTCGTATTAATGCGGGCTTGGGACAGTGAAGGCTCCACATTGTTTTGCAGCTCCAGCATTTTTTTGCGGATTTCTGTAAAATCAAAAAATTTGGATGCATAATTTTCAAATTTAGGATGGGTATAGTCAGTCAATCCGAGCGATACTATATGGCTTAGCGTCTGGAAAATAGCACGGCGGACACGTTGCTCCGATGCTTTGATTTCCTTACTCAGCTCTACTGCTGAGGCTGAAGCCCCTAACCGTTTGGACGCTACATTAGCAAATATATCCTTCAACGGCGGGAACAGATAGGGAGATAAATTGCCTGTTTCCTCCTCATACTGGTCCAGAAATTCCAGCATGTCCAGTAAATCCATACTCCCGGCTTCGCCGATCATCCCCATTTCGGAGAGCAGAAACTGCCCGGAAGTTACGATGTTTCGGGTCGGTTCAATTGTTGCCGTTGGGTTATTCGTTGTGAACATCGACAACCCTTGAAGCGTGCGCTGAATATCCGTAATCGACTGCTGCATGCGCAGACGCTCAGCCACCTTATGAATAACTGCAATAATCTCCAGTCGATTCAAAGGCTTGGCCACATAATATTCAATACCGAGCGAGTATGCCTCGCCGATCATGTTTTTGGATTCGATGCGAGAAATCATAATGATTTTGCCGCTGAATTGATCGCCGAGTGCACGCACGGTCTGAATGCCGTCACGAAGCGGCATCAGCAAGTCAATCAGCAATACATCAATCCGGTTCAGCTCCAGGAGGCCGCTATTCACGTAGGTACCATCCTCTGCTTCCCCGATGACTTCTCCTAGACCTTCGTCTTCAATAATGTCTGCCAGCATAGAACGAATTCCCTGATCGTCATCCACAATATAAAAACGCATCCGGGCTATCTTCCTTTCTCCGTCAGTTTCCGTAAAGGCAATGTAATTCTAAAAGTGGTCTGTAATCTATCTGTATTCTCTTCTTCATCCTGTTGCAGTTCAATCGTTCCTCCAAGGCTCTCCGCGACCTCACGTACATAAAACAATCCCATACCGGTCGACGGCTGTCCTTCCTCATCATACTTGGTCGTATACCCTGGTGTGAAGACCATTTCCCGTTTCCGTTCAGGAATACCCGGACCGTTGTCGGTAACACTAAAGGAAGCTATATCCTCTTTTCCCGCTAGAAAGCGAATGGAAACGTCAACCCTTCCACTGTCCTTCATCGCTTCAACCGCATTGGCTGTCAGGTTATTAATAAGTGTCAAAACGGTATAAACATGCAGCTTGGGCAACAAAGGATCGACATCTAGGGTAAAACGAATAGACTTGTCCAGCGATTGGGCGTATTTGCTGTTCGTTCGGATAATTAGCTCCCCAAGCTCTTGAGAAGCCATGTAATGCACTCCGCTTTCGGCATCAATCAGCTTGGACAAACCAGCAAAAATCCGCTGGCTGTCTTTTTTGATCTCGTGAACCTGTCCGGAAATACGAAGTGCCTGTCTGGCGTAATGTTCTCTATCCTTCAGAGATTCATCCTGCTGCAACTCACGGTACAGCTCGTAGCTTTCACGAGTGATTTGTTCTGCGTGTGACAGCGTTTTGCCTAACTGGACCGACTCCTCATACAAGTCCGATACAAGGAGTAAAATTCGCTCCGTCTGCTGCCTTTGTGCCTCTTCATGCTGGACCGATTGATTTAACCGAATCATATTATAAAACCCAAGCACGAAGAAGCTGCGGATCATAGCCATGAAAGCTACTTTGCTGATCTTAATGATGTCCCAGAAATCGCCGTCCATGCTCCACCGGACGCTAAGTTCCGACACACTTGCGGCAACCTCAATCCCTACAGAGAGGATGCCCACGCGGAGTGCGCGGTAAGGCTCAGCATTAATGTTAAGGACCTGGAAGAGCAGGCCGTAGACCATGTAATAAAAAAAGGTAGGGCCGTGCAGTGTCAGCAACTCTTCGAAGGGAAGGCCGGGCTGAGTGTAATGATTGAGTAAGATGCGAAAGGCGACTACCGCTATCCCTGCAAGCACTCCCGATAATGCAGGCGGAATATGACGAATAGATAACAGAAAGAAAAAAAATACAGGCGTACCAAAGCTGAGACGGAATGTATTAGCGAACGGGTGAATATTCAGCTCACCTGCGAGCGGTACAAATACAAGCATAAGCAGGAAAAGGAGCGTATTTAACTTCATCCATATTCACCTCCTGGGTATTCAGTCAGAAAGGCAATGTGAGCTAAATTCACAGGCTTGCCGTTAAAGTTTGTGAATTTATAGAAAAAAATAAATGCAGCTGTAGATAATTGTCGTTTTTTATAGATCAGATTGTAGTATAAATAACATCATTTGAATATTAAGAACAGCATACTGCAAAAATATACAAATCAGCCAGGGGGGACACGAAGTGAAAAAGATTAATTTGACGATGCAAATCTTTATCGGTCTGGCTTTAGGTATTATTATTGGTGCCTTATTTTACGGCAATTCAGGGGTGGAAGTCTACTTAAAGCCAATCGGTGATATTTTCATCCGCTTGATCAAGATGATTGTCGTGCCTATTGTGATCTCAACGCTCATTATCGGCGTAGCCGGCGTCGGAGATATGAAGAAACTGGGTAAACTCGGCGGAAAGTCTATTCTGTACTTTGAGATTGTAACGACAATCGCCATCCTTTTCGGACTGCTTGTTGCCAATCTGGTTCGACCGGGTGACGGCGTGGACATGTCCCACCTGGCGAAGAGTGATATCCATTCCTATGTGGAGACTGCAGAGAAGTCAGGCCATAGCTTTATAGATACGATTGTGCATATTGTTCCTACCAATGTTATTCACGCCCTGGGCGAGGGAGATATGCTGGCTATTATATTCTTCTCCGTACTGTTTGGATTAGGGGTAGCGGCGATTGGTGACAAAGGCAAGCCTGTGCTGAATTTCTTTGAAGGCGTAGCCGACGCCATGTTCTGGGTAACCAATCAGGTCATGCGCCTGGCTCCGTTCGGTGTATTTGCCCTGATTGGAACGACAGTGGCCAAGTTTGGATTGGCCTCGTTATGGCCTTTATTGAAGCTTGTTTTGTCGGTGTACGGCTCCATGATACTGTTCATTGTGATTGTTTTTGGAATTATCGCCAAGCTTTGCGGTACCCGACTCTGGACCATGGTTAAAATATTGAAAAGTGAGCTGTTGCTTGCATATTCGACGGCCAGTTCGGAAAGTGTACTGCCTAAGATCATGGAGAAGATGGAGAAGTTCGGATGTCCTAAAGGAATTACGTCCTTTGTCATTCCGATTGGGTATTCTTTTAATCTGGACGGTTCCACCCTGTATCAGGCACTGGCTGCGATTTTCATTGCCCAAATGTACGGCATTGACCTGCCAATCACGACACAAATCACGCTGGTGCTCGTTTTGATTATTTCCTCCAAAGGTATTGCAGGGGTGCCAGGTGCTTCCTTTGTCGTTTTGCTCGCTACACTTGGAGCAGTGAACCTCCCGCTGGAGGGGTTGGCTTTTATTGCTGGTATTGATCGCATTCTGGATATGGCGCGTACGGTAGTCAATGTATTAGGTAACTCGCTTGCCGCTGTGGTCATGTCCAAATGGGAAGGCCAATATGATAAAGAAAAGGGCGAGGAATACGTTGCTTCAATTAAATAAGATGTAACGAACTGAATAGTTACCAGAAAGAGCACTTTTGCGAAGTAATGCGAAGGTGTTCTTTTCATTTCCAGACTGATTAAGACCTTTCCTTTTTCGACATTTTTCGATGTTTTTTGTATGAATATATAGGTATATGGACATAAAAATGATTCTTATTACCTATGCGATTTTAGATTTATTTATAATGATTCTTAATAAAATTCCGATATTAAACTATATCGTTTTATATATTGGCTTAGAAGGGAAGAGCATATATGTTTCTTAAAAAAAATGAGACCCACTCACTTGCTCCTTTAGTAGAAGAAAGCCGCAAACTTTCACAAAGAATACAGCAGAAGGATTATTCTGCCGCAATACAAGTTTCATCCAAATCTTCCGAGGTTCAAGAAATCGCAAACAATGTAAACCAAGCGCTTGAGTCCATGAAAAAGGATGCTCAACATGTTGACATCCGTCTGAAGCTTGTTACCAAGGCTATAGAGATTGGCTTATGGGACATGGAGGTGGTTGCGGGTGATCCCGTCAATCCAAGTAATACGTTCACATGGTCAGAAGAATTTCGTGCTATGCTGGGGTATCAGAGCGAAAAGGACTTCCCCAATGTATTAAACAGCTGGGCATCCCGGCTGCACCCCGAAGATCATGACAGGTCATTGGCAGCTTTGTCGGATCACTTGCTGGATTTTACGGGAAAGACGCCTTATGACGTACAGTATCGTTTGAAGCTGAAGCATGGAGAATACCGCTGGTTCCGGGCTACCGGAACGACGATCCGCGATCAGCAGGGAGTGCCGCTTCGGATTGCGGGCGCTCTATTGGATGTGCACGACCAGAAGATTAAGTCCGAGGAGCTTCAGGCTCTAGTTACAAGATATGATCTCATCAATCGTGTTTTGGTGGAGGCTCCATATGATGTCATTCTGGCTGATGGAGACATTGAGAACCCGGATAATATATTTTGGTGGTCCCAGCAATTCCGCCACACCTTGGGCTTTAAGGATGAGCAGGACTTCCCGAGTGTACTAAGCAGTTGGAGCTCACGTATACATCCTGACGATGCCGAGCATGCGTTTAAGGCTGTAGTTGACCATTTAAATGACTATTCAGATCGTACGCCATATGACATGGTATGTCGCTTGCAAAGTAAAAATGGCGAATATCGCTGGTATCAAAACAGTGGAAGAAGCATACGCGATAGCAAGGGAGTGCCTATTCGTATTGCGGGTACTATTCGTGATATTACTGTCGAAAAGGAAAAGCAGGCTGTTGCGGATGAGCTGACGCTCAAAATCCAGCATCTCTCCGATTCCATTACGGAAATGGTGAACGGCGTTAACTCGGTTAGTAACCAGGCGCAGGAGCTGGCTACGGCTCAGGAGCAATCGACAGAGGCAGCGAATCAAGCCAAAGTCAGTGCAGAAGAGACACAAAACATTTCCAACTTCATTAAAGAGATTGCGAATCAAACGAATCTGCTGGGTCTGAATGCCGCCATTGAGGCATCGCGTGCGGGCGAGCAGGGACGGGGGTTTGCGGTAGTTGCAGATGAAGTGAGAAAACTCGCCATACACAGTGCTGATGCGACCGGAAATATCGAGACCAGTCTGGACGAAATGAAGACACTCATTGAGCGGATTTTGCACAATATCGGTAATATGTCTACGCTGACACAAACACAAGCCGCGCTAACGCAACAAGTGAATGCATCTACAGACGAGATCAACAGCATGTCCAAAGCTTTGTTGGATTTTGCAAGAACGATGTAAGGCTTCATGTAGAAATGAGGCCGGGCCTTAGGCTCGGTCTCTTTACTGTTTTTGGAAGATGAACTATACTTTTCGAGGATAGATCTAAAAATCACCTCATAGTAACTTTATGTGGAAAAGAGGAATATACTTGAGCTTACTTAGTTCAATATTGGTCGGAATTGTAGCTCTGGAGCATGTGTACATTCTAATACTGGAAATGTTTCTGTGGACGACTCCGCGGGCGATGCGTACGTTCGGCACCTCGAAGGAGCTGGCGGAAGCAAGCAAATCCCTGGCTGCAAATCAGGGGCTGTACAACGGCTTTTTGGCAGCCGGATTGGTGTGGGGCTTGTTCTATCCGGATACTGTATTCGGGCGGCAAATCCAATTATTCTTTGTCATTTGTGTGGTAGTGGCTGCGTTGTATGGTGCATTAACTGCCAATAAGTCTATTTTATTAAAGCAAGGCCTGCCTGCCATCCTGGCACTAATCAGTTTGTGGATACTCTGAAGACACCCTTAACGGGTGTCTTTTTCCTAGATTCGATCACATAATGTCTGGAATGCTAATGACAAGGGGAATAAACAGTTTTTGACCGATTGTAAATCCGACTATTCCGATTTATAATAAATTTATTACATACTAAGAGGACACGGGGGCTAGAGCGATGCGTCGTAATTTGACTGGTGTATTGGTATTTATTGTATTGATGTTGATTGTAAGTGCATGCTCCGGCGGGAATTCTGGATCTACGTCTGAGACGAATGGGAATACACCCAGTACAGCTACCACAACAGCTGATAACGGACAGCCTAAAGATGGCGGCAGCCTGATCATTGGCGTACAAGCTGATCCGGTGGTGCTGAATCCGAATTATGCGGGTGATCGGGTAAGTCTTACGATAGATCAGGCGATATTCGCACCATTGTTTCAAGTGAACAATGGCAAAAAGACATTTTATTTGGCAGACAGTCTGACTCCTTCAGCAGACAAGCTGACTTATACACTAAAACTGAAAAAAAATCTGACTTGGCATGATGGCGAGAAGCTGACAGCTGACGATGTTGTTTTCACCATTAACAAAATTTTGGACGAGAAGCAGCACAGCTTTTTGAGAAGTAATTTTATGGTTAATGGCAAACCGGTTCAGGCGAGCAAGGTTGATGATACAACGGTGGATTTCAAGCTGCCTCAGCCAGCTCCTGCTTTTGAGGCAGCACTGGTACAGGTATCCCCGATTCCGAAGCACATTTTCGAGAATGAAGCGGATATTGAGAAAAGCACAAAAAACAACTCTCCGATTGGATCTGGTCCTTTCAAATTTAAAGAGTACAAAACCGGTGAGTACGTTACACTCGAACGGTTCGATAACTATGTTGGCGGAAAGCCGCATCTGTATTCAGTAACATACCGGATTGTTAAAGATTCAAATGCTGCGAATTTGGCCCTTCAAAATGGTGAGATCAATGTAAACTATCTCGATCCGCAAAATGTGGAGACCATTAAAGCAACAGATAAGTTTGACATTTTCCCTTACAGCGAAGGTCGCTTGGCTTATCTGATGTTTAATGAAAACAGTGATACGAAGCAGTTGAACAAAAAAGAAGTACGGCAGGCGCTTTCTTATGCATTGAATCAGGATGAATTGATTCAGGTATCCTATGGCTCCAAGGATTATGCAGATACTGCAAAATCTGCTCTGACACAGGATGTACTGTATCACACGAACGACGTTGCATTTTTCAATAATGATGTGAACAAGGCAAAAGAGCTGCTGAAATCGGCTGGAGCTGAAGGACTGAAGCTGCGCATTATCATTCCGGGCGGCAACAAGGTACAAGAAGCACAAGCGCTCTATATCCAGCAGAAGTTAAAGGACATAGGCGTTCAGCTGGACGTGAACAGCATGGATTCCTCGGCATGGTCGCAAAAATTCGTCGATACGAATGCTAAGGACTTCGATCTGGCGATCAGCGGCTATATCATGGGATATGACCCTGACGCATATCGTATTTTGTATAGCACCGGATCATCTTCCAACTATTCACATTATTCAAATAAAGAAGTAGATAAGCTGCTGGAAGAGGGTGCGGGTGAGTCGGATACGACTAAACGTGGAGCAATTTATAAAAAGGTACAAGAGCTGCTGGCTGAGGATGCTGTCATCTACCCGATTGCTTACACCAAGACTATTGTAGCCTTCGACAAGCAGTATGGCGGTATTGATCAGGCTGTGTTAAAGCCGGTCGTGATTTTCGAGGATTTGTCCAAAATTTATCACAAATAAGACAGGGTTTTCAAAAATAAGCTGGGCTAACCAGCTTATTTTTTTCGAAAACAGCAAGGGGAAGGGAAACGTATGAGACAACTCATCGCCAGAAGGTTGCTGCAAGTTATACCGATGCTATTTTTTGTGTCCATCGTCTGCTTCGGCTTGATCAAGCTGGCTCCAGGTGATCCGGTTCTCTCTTTTGTTACACCGAATATGCATCTGGAAGACATTGAACGAATGAGGCATAGCTTGGGGCTGGACCAGCCTGCTTATGTGCAGTACATATTATGGCTTAAAAAGAGCCTGACGGGTGATCTCGGCTACTCGCTAATTAATCACCAGCCTGTGCTGGATCAGATTCTCGATCGTCTGCCGGCTACAGCCGGGTTGATGGGCGCCTCCATCATACTGGCTGTGCTGATTGCAATTCCGCTCGGTTTGACGGCTGCGGCTAATCGGAATCGCTGGATCGACAAGCTCATTAATCTGATGTCGTACATCGGAATTTCTGTTCCGCTATTTTGGCTCGGTATTTTACTTATTTATTTGTTTGCGATTTATCTGCATTGGCTTCCGAGTACAGGAATGCGTACCATCGGTACGGACTCGGTGCTAGATGTAATCAAGCATGGGATTTTACCATGTTTTGTACTGGCCTTCGGCTTTCTGTCTGTGTATGTGAGGTACATCCGTTCCAGCACGATTACGCAGCTCAAGGAAGAGTATGTGCAGATTCAATACGCGTTCGGATCTGGAAAAAGACTGGTTTTGTTTCGACATGTGCTTAAGCATGTGCTGTTGCCCATCATTACGCTGCTCGGAATGTCGGTTGCGGACCTGGTGGCTGGAGCCATTGTGACGGAGACGGTATTTTCCTGGCCGGGCATTGGCTCGCTGGGCATGACGGCGGTAAAAGGGATGGATTATCCCGTCATCATGGGGATTACTTTATTTTCCGCTCTGCTGCTGATCCTGGGTAATCTGCTTGCGGATATCTTGTACAGCATTGCGGACCCGAGAATTAAATCAACGAGGTGAATTCATGAATCGGAGCAAATGGCGCAACATCGGGATCGAGCTGATGACGAGCAAAATGGGCGCCGTCGCCCTCATACTATTGATCGTATTCTCGCTGGGGGCGATTTTCGCATTTTTATCGCCGCAGGACCCGAATAAGTTGAACGTGCTGGAGCGTCTCCAACCACCGGGAGCGGCACACTGGTTTGGGACGGATGATTATGGGCGGGACTATTTTACAAGAGCACTGTACGGCGGACGTGTATCATTGCTGGTAGGCTTCGCGTCCATGATTATTGCGACCAGTATCGGTGCAGTGGTAGGGGTTGTGAGCGGGTATTTTGGAGGATGGATCGACAATCTGCTTATGCGGGTTTTGGAGCTGATCATGTCAATTCCGTCTTTCTTGGTTATTTTGCTGCTGAGTGTGTTTTTGAAGCCGGGCGTCGGCAATATCATTGTCATTATCGCACTGCTCATGTGGATGAACATTGCCCGTGTGGTTCGTGCAGAGACAATGACGTTGCGCGAACGGGAGTATGTACTATACGCCAAAGCTTCGGGACAAAGTACGTTTGGTATTATTATGAAGCATATCGTACCGAATCTGATTCCGGTAATTATTGTAGGGGCGACGAACAATATCGCGTCAGCGATTATGATGGAATCGTCACTGAGCTTCCTCGGCTTTGGTGTTCAGCTGCCGAACGCTACATGGGGCAGTATGCTGAATAATGCCCAAGGATATATTGCACAGGCCCCATATATGGCATTATTCCCGGGTCTACTTATTTTACTGACTGTGTTGAGCTTTAATGTTTTGGGGGATGTGCTGCGTGTAGGCTTTGAACCCAAATTAGTAAAACGATGATTCATAGTTTCATAGATTCATAGTACAGGTCCATTACAAATGGCTCCAGGAGCGACAGGAAGGAGCGAAAACACAATGACAGAACATCTACTGTCCGTCGAACAGCTGGAGGTCTCCTTTTTCACTCGTGAAGGGGAGAATCAGGCAGTTCGAGGGGTTAGTTTTCATATTGATGCTGGAGAAACGGTAGGAATCGTAGGAGAATCCGGCAGCGGCAAAAGTGTTACAGCGAAAGCGATCATGTCGATGATTGCCCCGCCGGGCAAGCGGCTGAACGGCGATATTCGTTACCGGGGACAAAGCCTGACCGCTCTGACGGAAAAGCAATGGCGCAAAATACGCGGAAACCAGATTGCAATGGTTTTTCAGGACCCGATGACCTCGCTGAATCCGGTCAAAAAGGTTGGCTATCACCTGGTTGAGGTGATTCGCAGACATCAAGGACTGAGCAAGGAAGCGGCTACGCAAGCAGCTGTAGAACTGCTGCGACAAGTAGGCATTACCGAGCCGGAGCGCCGAATGAACCAATACCCGCATCAATTCAGCGGCGGGATGCGCCAGCGGGTGATGATTGCCATGGCGCTCTCGTGCAGCCCGGAGCTGCTGATTGCAGATGAGCCGACTACAGCGCTGGACGTAACGATTCAGGCGCAAATCTTGGAGTTGCTCAAGACGCTAAAGCAGCAATCCGACATGTCCATTGCTCTGATCACCCATGATCTGGGCGTCGTCGCTCAGGTGTGCAGCCGTGTCATCGTCATGTACGGCGGCATGGTGATGGAGGAGGGACGCGTGGACGATATCTTCTATCGTCCGGGCCATCCGTATACGCAGGGCCTGCTGCGTTCTGTGCCCCAGCGCACGAACGGCTTCCGCGAGCGGCTGGTGCCGATTGAGGGCACGCCGCCGGACCTGCTGAACCCGCCATCAGGCTGTCCGTTCATGGAACGGTGCCCACACGCGTTTGCCCGCTGTGTAGAGCGGCCACCGATGGTGGAGCTGCGCCCGGATCAGCGAGCAGCCTGCTGGTTGAACGAGCCGGACGCAGTGCCTGCCGGAGTCTGCGAGACGCCGAAAGCGGGCCACGCGGAAGGAGGGAATGACGGTGAGTGAAACAAACGATGTATTGGGTGAGCAACAGCCCTTGGTGGAGGTACACCAGCTTAAGAAGCATTTTGTGACCGCAAAGGATTTGTTAGGGCGTAGCTCTGAGGTGCTCAAGGCGGTGGATGGTGTGAGCTTCCAAATCAAGCGTGGCGAGACGTTCGGACTGGTCGGCGAGTCGGGGAGTGGTAAATCGACGGTTGGACGCTGCCTGACACGGTTATACGATTATACAGAAGGTACGGTACGCTTTGACGGTCAGGATATTTCCAAGCTGAACGATAAGCAGCTCAAGCCGCTGCGTCGGCGCATTCAGAGCATTTTTCAGGACCCGTATTCCTCTCTTAATCCGGGTATGAACGTGCTTGACCTGATCGGTGAGCCGATGGATATTCACAGAGTGCATCAGGGCAGTGAGCGTAAGGATGCCGTGGTGGCTTTACTTGAAAAAGTAGGGCTGAAGCGGGAGCATTTGTACCGCTACTCGCACGAGTTCAGTGGCGGGCAGCGCCAGCGGATTTCCATCGCTCGTGCTCTATCCGTGAATCCCGAGTTCATCATCTGTGACGAGCCGATTTCAGCGCTGGATGTGTCCATCCAGGCGCAGGTCATTAACACGCTGGAGGATCTCCAGCAGGAGTTCGGTCTGACTTATCTGTTCATCGCCCATGATTTGTCGATGGTGCGGCATATTTCAGACCGAATCGGTGTGATGTACCATGGGCGACTGGTAGAAGTAGCTGATGCAGATGAACTGTATGAGCAGCCCGCTCACCCCTACACGCAGGCGCTGCTATCCTCCATCCCTGTGCCTGATCCGAGAGCGGTCGGAGAGCAAGGGGGACTGGGAGGAGGCTTGGCCCAACCAGACGGTTCATTAGTATGGGACAAGGATAACAACAGTGCAACCGAGCTGAGAGAAATCAGTCCCGGCCATTATGTAGCATACCCGGTTAACCTTTAGGGTTAAGATCGGTTGTATGATGTGCATGACCCAAAGGAGGTAAAAAACGATGACTGAATCGACGAAAAGAGTACGTATTTCCCAATGGGACGCGCTCTTGCTGGAATCATTACGCTCTTTAGGCTGGTCCCAAGAGGAATTAATCCGTCGCGTGCAGCAAAATGAGCTGCCAACGGACGGACCATCCGATTTTGATTATACAGAGCTTGTCACCGGGCTGGCGTCCCAAGAGCCGGAGGTGTTTGTCAGCACGGTAACGGACGGATATCAGATCAAGTACAATACGATCCGGGGCATTCGTTCGTGGATTGCCGTTGCGTTCGGGCGGGAGCCTGAGCTGTCACTAGAGGAAGGAAGCGAAGCCGTTACATCCGAACTGACGAAGGCTGAGTATGATCGGCTGGAGAGAGTGCTTTCGTTAGGATGGTTCATCCAGGAAGTACATCCCGCGGCGGGCGAGACTTCAGGATTATACCGAATCGTGCCTGCTGCACAGACGAATTAAATCATGGGGATGGAGTAACACCATTCACCAGAAATGGAAACGAGCTGACCGTGAAGGCCAGCTCGTTTTTTTTAATGCAATCCTTCTTCATCTTTTTTATTCAGCATAACCAGACTATTGTGAATAACCCGTGTCATGCAGTAAAAGCAGGCCATTCTGGCGGTTTGCATTATAGCTCCCAACAACATGGACATCGATTCCATATCGGAAAAGTGTCGGATAAGAATCCGATTAATAATTCCTTCACCAAACCAGACAAAATATAGCGGAACAATCATCTTTTGAATATAACGGGCTTTGCGCTCCAATTCGGGGTGGAGCGCAAAGTACCTGTAAATATGGGTGAATGTATTAGAGAATCCCCACAAGTTAATAAAAGGAATCATGCGAGCAATGGCTCCCACGGTACGAATCGGATAATCGGAATGCTTTTGCCGGATGGCTTTATGTACTTGAACTAGCCAGATCAGATAGGTTACAAAACACAAGTAGTACAGCACAAAGCTAAAAACTGTAAATTTTTGCTCCAGCTCGTATAGATGATCATAATAAAAATCATTTGCGTAGATATACACTAATGTAAAAATAAGGATGAGAAATTCGCCTATAGTGCCCACTGCTAGTAAGGCTTGATGTACGCTGCCAGCTGTCTTAGATGGGAATGCTTTGGAATCTGGATCATTCAAGATGTACTTCCTCCCAGTCTAGTTGCTTCAAATACACGATAGCATCCTCCAGTGTTTCTACGGGGATAATGCGTAACTTGAGTCCATGCTCCTTTTGAACTCGGGCAGCCTCTGCTTCGTTGCCTTCCTCACCGTACCATTCATAATCTGCCGGTACGAAGAATAGATCAACCTTTGCCGCCTCGGCTCCCAGCAGCTTTTGCTCCAGCCCACCGACCGATCCGACATCTCCGTATTCTTCCATCGTGCCAGAGCCTGCGATTTTGTGACGTCCGCCATCTGAAAAGTCGATATTATTGGCTTCCTCATACAGTCCGATACCTGTCATCAGACCCAAGGAATTTCCCGAAAGATCCTGCAAATGAGTCAATAGCTCCGCATAGCGAGCATCCTCCAATTTGTTAAGATTCGAGAAAGTCGCCGTAGCCCCAGCTGTGTCGCTGTCTACGCTTAATTCCGTCGCTGCATGTACGGCTTGCATGGCAGAATATTTTAGCGTGTCCGTCTCTGTAAGGTCCTTCAAATAAGAGTCCACTTCATCAGGGGCAAGAGGTTCAAATTTAATCGCTCCCCCAGATACATTTTCACTGGAATATACATTCCAACGCTCCAGGAGATTGTTAGCAATACCCGTTTGCACAGACGCAAAAAACACGCTTCCCTGAACGCCAAGATCTTTGACCGGATGCATTTCTCCCTGCAAAATATACTGCGCAGGCATAGGCCTTGTTCCAATAAAGGCAGCGATAGCGGGGATCAGCAGCAGCGCGAAGATGAGTATACGTTCTTTGTTTATGCCAAATATCTTTTTGAGGAGATATGGATTACGGCTTGGCACCTCATTCACAACCTTTCCAACTGTTCTCATACGGATATCATCGGTTGAAATGATTAGAAAGGTTACATTTTTCACCATAAATGACCGATAAGAGTATAGTAGTATTCATATTTTTTACGCTCTGCCAGATCATCAGACGCTCATTTTTTATGCTATATTTTATACATAAGGAAAATTTGAGAGTTGAGGTGCAGCATGACATCAATGAATATTGTCGAATCATCCGTCAAACCAGGATTAATGGCTTTTCAGGCAAGCACTGAAGATCAGGAGCAGGTTCAGGAGTTAATTTTAAAGACGGCCAGATGGCTGCACAGTAAAGGCTCTACGCAATGGGGACGCTTACTAAAAGGTAAAGATGATCATAACCTAGGCGGCGCTATTGCACGCGGAGAAGTGGTTATTTTCCGAGCATCAGAGGATCATAGCTTGGCAGGCGCAGTGATCTTACAGCAGCAGCCCAGTGCATGGGACCGTAAGTTGTGGGGACTAGACGAAACGGATTCTGAAGGAGGAACCTCAGTATATTTGCATCGTTTGGTTGTGGATCGCGATAGCACCGGGAAGGGGCTAGGCCGTGAGCTGATGCAATGGATTGAACAAGGCATCCACTTCACAGGCAAGGATCGAATCCGTTTAGACTGTATTGCGGGCAATGACAAGCTTAGTGAGTTTTACAGACAATGCGGTTATACGTATATAGGCGAAACGAACGGCTATAATATTTTTGAAAAGATGCTAATAAAGTCATAGAAAACGGAATCATACTGAAGGAATACGAAAGAAGGAAGCAGGTGATCTGCATTCTTCTTTTTTTGCTGTATAGCCCTTTACTTTCTCTTGGTCGCTGTCATATCAGAGCCCCCAAAAGAAAAAATTATATAAAAATGAAAATGGGGATATCGCGCCTCCCCCTTCTACATATGATGATAGGGAAAGTTTTGTAAGCGCTTCAAAAGAAGAGCGACATACAACCATGCGAAGCTACAGGAGGCGGTTAAGGTGGACAATTACATGAGCTGGATAAAGATTGGATTTTTCCTCAGCGTTCTGTTTTTACTTGCAGCGGCATGCAGTACCTCTCCCAAAATAGAGGAGACAGAAGGGCAAAAAGTGCGACTTACAATGCAGGCTTGGGGTAATCCTGCGGAGGTGAAGGTGTATCAGCGGGCGCTGGATGCATTTGAAAAGGAAAACCCAAATATCGAGGTTAAGCTGGTGCCTGTACCGGGAGACCAATATGAGCAAAAGCTGTTGACACAGCTTCAGGGAAGTCGCGGACCGGATGTGTTTTATTCGTATGAATCGACGATTGCGCGTTTGATCGGGGCGAAGCAGGTACAGCCTTTGGGTGAGTTTTTAAAAAGTGATGCGAGTGATGTGAAGGCTGAGGATTTTCCGGAAGGATTGTGGGGACCGGCAAAGCGTGATGGGGAAATTTATGGGGTCACTCCCGACTCAAACCCAATGGTCATGTATTACAACAAAAAGGTATTTAAGGAAGCAGGCGTGAAGACGCCGCAAGAATACTATGACGAAGGCAAGTGGAATTGGGACGCCTTTGAAGAGGTTACATCCAAGCTGAAGGCAGCCGGAAAGCAGGGTTATATTGCGGAAAACTGGTGGGCTCACTGGTATTCATGGGTGTGGTCGAATGGCGGTCAGATCTTTGATGAACAAGGCAAATATGTGCTGGACCACAATGAAAAGGGCAAGGAAGCCTTCGGTTTTATGTACGATATGGTGAAAAAGGGAAATGCGGTATATCTCGGCTCGCTTCCCAAAGGGCAAGGGGCTGACGCGATGTTCATGTCCAATCAAGTCGGTATGCTGGCGGCGGGAAGATGGCTGGAACCCTTGTTTAGCCAAAATAAAAGCCTCGACTTCGATTATATCTACTGGCCATCCAATACCGGTAAGAATGAGCCCGTTGCCATTCCGGTTGCCTATGTAGCTGTAAACAAAAATAGTCTGCATGTGCAAGAGGCCATGAAGTTGGCAGCATTCTACGTCTCTGTGAAGGGGCAGGAGGCCCGGCTGGTTGAAGGTGGGAATGCCATGGGTACGCTTGCTGCCGCAGATGAGAGCATTATGAAAAAGGCGACAATTGAGCATTCAAGCTATTTGACCGAAGGACGTAACATAGGGCATGCTCATGGATCTGCACTGGCCTATGATGCTCAGGTGCCAGGGCTGAACTCGGATATCACGGAAACCATCGACCTGATGTTCCTGGGCAAGCAGGATGCTGCGGCAACCATTGAAAAGTTGAATCAGATCATATCCAAGGCGGTCAAGTAGGCACGGGATGGGCCGTGACCGGGGAGGAAGGTGACAAGATGCAGAAAAAGCATCAAGCGCTGTGGGGCTATCTATTCATTGGCCCCCAGTTTTTGGGTCTGTTATGTTTTTCGCTGTTGCCGTTGCTATATGCGCTTTACTTAAGCTTTGTAAACTGGGATGGATTTGGCGTACCCTTGTTTGTCGGCTTGGACAATTTCAAGGGCCAATTATCTGATCCTGATTTTTGGAAGGCACTCATCAATACGATGTACTATATGGTGCTGGTCATTCCGGCGGGGATTATATTGGCCCTGCTCGTAGCCATCGTGCTCAACAAAGTGAAGGGCAAGGAAATTTATCGCTTGTTCTTTTTCATGCCTGTCGTAACCAGTTCGGTATCGGTTGGTGTCATCTGGATGTGGATACTGAACGGCGAATTTGGCATTTTAAATCATCTGCTGCGAGCGATTGGGATTACAGGCCCGATGTGGCTTACCGATACGCAGTGGGTGATTCCGTCGATTGCGCTTTTGAGCATATGGCTGGGACTGGGATATAATATGGTCATTTTTCTGGCAGGACTCCAGGGTATCTCCAAAAGCTATTACGAGGCAGCGGAAATTGACGGGGCCAGCAAGTTCCAGCAGCTAAGGTATATTACATTGCCGCTGTTGTCACCAACGACCTTTTTTGTGACCATCATGATGGTCATCAGTTCTTTTCAGGTGTTCGATCAGGCGTTTGTCATGACGAATGGAGGGCCAGCTAAAGCAAGTTATACACTGGTGTACCACATTTATGATCAGGCGTTCATTGACTTCACGATGGGAGAAAGTGCCGCGGCAGCAATGATTTTGTTCGTGATCATTCTCGTATTTACACTGTTGCAATTTAAAATGCAAAAGAGGTGGGTGCACTATGGAGATTAGTTCCAGAGGTAGGGTATTCCTGCGCCATGTGCTGCTCGCTGTCGGCTCTTTAGTCATGTTTTTTCCATTCCTGTGGACTGTTCTAAGTTCCCTGAAGGATATTTCTCAAATTTTCGTCGTCCCACCTCAATGGATTCCTGATCCGTTCGTATGGAGCAACTATCCGGCATCGCTGGAGGCGATGCCCTTCGTGCAGGCGTATATGAACAGCTTTTACATTACGGTGATCATCGTGACAGCGACACTGATTAGCGCGTCTATGGCGGCGTATGCTTTTGCTAAAATCCGATTTCCGGGCTCGAATATACTGTTTATCTTGTTCCTCGCTACGATGATGGTGCCCAAGCAGGTGACGATGATTCCGTTATATTTGGTGATGGATCGCATCGGTTGGCTGGATACGCATTGGTCGCTGATCGTACCTGGAGCCTTGTTTAATGCATTCGCAGTGTTTCTGCTCCGCCAGTTCGTCATGGGTATCCCACGCGATCTAGAGGAAGCGGCGGTAATGGATGGGGCGGGCTACATTCGTATTTACTGGAGCGTCATTTTGCCACTCATTCGTCCGGCATTGGCGGCGATAGGGATTTTCACCTTTTTGGGTGCCTGGAACAGCTTTCTTGATCCGCTTATCTATCTCAATACACCGGAGAAATTCACGGTTCCGCTTTTACTTAACAATTTCAAAGGGTTATATACCGCCGATTGGTCACTGATGATGGCGGGTACCACCATTTCTGTCGTCCCGGTGCTAATCGTCTACATCATTGCCCAAAAGCAAATTATTGAAGGCATCACCTTGACGGGAATTAAGGGGTAGGGGCATCTCTCTACTCCTTTTTGTATTTTTTTCGGTACTGTAGTGGGGTGTGCCCGGTAAGGTGCTTGAATACACGACCAAAGTGAGCGATGCTGTCAAAACCCGTTTTTTCAGCAATGGAAGTCACTTTCCAGCTTGTTTCTCTTAAATACGCCCGAGCCTGCTGGACCCGCACATCCTGAAGATATTCTACTAAGGTAAAACCTGTTGTCTGCTTGAAAATACGGCATAAATACGTGCTGCTAATATAAAAATGCTCAGCCAGCTGATCTAGCGACAGGCTCTCGTCATAATGAGCATGCAAGTATGCGATGACCGAGTACACGCGCTGCTGCTTTTCGCTACGTTCCGGTGCAATGGTATCGGCAGTGGCCGATTGTATGCGCCGGATGCGGATAAGGAGCTGGAGTAGCAAGCTCTGGAGATATAGCTGGCGGTAGGCATGTTCTTGGTGGTATTCATCTAGCATTTGCCGGAATAGGTGCTCCAGCTCGCATTGTTCTTCCGCGGAGGGGCGAAGCAGAAAGCTTTTCTCTGGCAGAAGAAGCTGGTTCTGATCGCTGGAGGGAGAGACGGTTATTGACGAGGCTGCAAATTCTTCATCAAAGTTAATCAAAATCCGTTCATGGCTACCGCTACCCTTGTTACTCGTACGGTGAAAATCATGTTTGCTGATCCAAATCAGATCGCCCTTCTGGAGCGCATATACCCGCTGATTAATGTAGTAGTAGCGCTCTCCTGCCAGCAAATAATAGATTTCGTGCGCTTGGTGGACATGGTCGGCGGACATGCTGAATGGCACTTTCCGCAACGCTTGCTCGATGGCAAAACGGGGTGTAGCGATCATATCGATAGTCTCCTTTAATGAAGGAATACATAAGGATAATATATGTATACTTTACGGGAAAAATCATAATAAAAGCGAAGATTTTGCTCTTTCTTATACTATAAAATAAAAGCAATTCATGTAAAGGGTGTGAACCAATTGGCTAAAATCAAATATGCACTTGTGGGTACTGGAGGAAGAGCCGAATTTTTTTACGGTGAAGTTGTTACCGTTTTCAAAGATACCTCGGAGCTGATCGCGTTCTGTGACGTCAATCAGACGAGAATGGATTATGCCAATCAGCTGCTGCAGGAGAAATACGAGCATGAGCCGATTCCGACCTATAAAGCTCACGAGTTTGATCGGATGATCGCGGAGACGAAGCCGGATATCGTCATTGTCACGACCATTGACCGGGTGCATCATCGGTATATTATCCGGGCGATGGAGCTGGGCTGTGATGTCATTTCCGAGAAGCCGATGACGGTGGATGAAGATAAATGCCAAGACATTTTGGATGCCATAGACCGCACGGGACGGAAGCTACGCGTCACCTTTAACTACCGCTATGCGCCGCATAATACGAAAATCCGTGAGCTGATCATGGACGGAACGATCGGAGAGGTGCTGTCAGTCAATTTCGAATGGCTGCTGAATACACAGCATGGCGCGGATTATTTCCGTCGGTGGCACCGGGACAAGCGCAATAGCGGCGGTCTGTTGGTGCATAAATCGACGCATCATTTTGATTTGATGAACTTCTGGCTTGGCTCGAAACCGGAGACGGTGTATGCGATGGGAGATCTGAAATTTTACGGCCGGGAAAATGCGGAGCAGCGTGGCGTGACGGAGTTTTATCAACGGGCTTACGGCAGCAAGGCAGCGGAAAATGACCCCTTTGCGCTACACCTGGACCGTAACGAGCATCTAAAAAGCATGTATCTGGATGCTGAGCATGAGGATGGCTATGTGCGGGATCAAAGCGTATTTGGCGACAATATCAGCATTGAAGATACGCTGAGTGTCATGGTGAAGTATCAGAACAAGACGGTAATGAACTATTCGCTGAATGCTTACATGCCTTGGGAGGGCTTTATCATCGTATTTAACGGCACGAAGGGACGGATGGAGGTTCGGGTATCCGAGCAATCCTATGTTAATTCCGGTGGCAGCAAGGCAGATGAGGGTGCGCTAAAAGAGAAGACCATCACCATCTATCCCCACTTTGCAGCGCCTTATGAAGTCGAAGTAGAGGAAGGCCAGGGTGGTCATGGCGGAGGAGATCCAGTTATGCTGCGTGATATTTTCGATAAGCCGGCAGAGGATCGGTTTCATCGTGCGGCCTCACATATTGACGGTGCATGGTCCATTTTAACAGGCATTGCCGCCAACCGTTCTATGCGTACAGGTCAACCGGTGAAGGTGGAGGAACTGGTGCGCTTGTAATGAGCAGTAAATGTAATACCGAAAAGCCCCCTCTAACTAGATGAATAGAGGGGGCTTTTGGGGTGTATTTATATATAGAATGCACCTTACATCTTACGGCACTTTATTTTATTATTTATCGGCAGTCAGTTCCCGGGTTCCCAGTTGTTGTACAGGACGATGGTTATCCGGAAAAATGGCAGCAAACTGGTTGATTTGGTCTGCGGACATTTCAATAGGCTGCTCCAGCACTGTCCAATTTACATGTTCTGTGCATGGCGGGGTAGTCAGCGATCCATTGTACCGAACGGAGTGCAGGTCTTTTGGCAGCAGCGCAGCGAGATCTATTTCTTCATCTAGAGCCGTCGCTTCTTGGGAATTATCCTTCGGTAGTTTGGACCAAATGCGGTTGAAAGCCTTGTTTTCTTTGCCACTTTGGATAAGGACTCCTAAGACAGCTGTGCTTCCGTTGTCGCTTTGATGGACAAAATGAAGCTCCATCTCAGCATTTTTACCATCTATTTGGTGTTCGCTCGGGTGATGAAAATGAAACTGCTTTAAAGTGAATTTAGTACCGTCCAGCATGATGCTATTGCTGGCATCGGCAACATTGATTTGCACAGTGTGCCCATTATTCAAAATGGATGCTTTCGTATTAGTGTAATGAACTTGCAGCGGTTGCTGCGTTTGCGATGCTTCCAAATGGGTATGCTCTATATTGACAGGAGATTGTTCGTGGCCGTTACCACAAGCAACAAAATCTTTTTCCAGCTCTCCCCAATGCTCCGGTCCCTGATCTCCTTCATAAGACCAGTGCGGGCCTTTTTGAACAACCGCATGAGCGTTGGTAGCTGATGAGGATGAAGTGCTGGTGGTACTAGAAATGGCGGGCTGTGAATTGCATCCTGTTACTGACACAACCAAGATAATGGCAAATATGCTGAACAGGCAACCTTTCCAGTTTTTTTTCATGTTTCTTTATCCTTCTTCCAAATAGAGTATGTGAAACTTTTTACATTGTAAATTATTGTACAAAGTTCCTACAAGGGTCCAAGGACTTAGAAAGAAGCATTTTTCGATTAAATAGTTTTAAGTTAGTAAGTTAGATTTATGTTTGTCCTTTTTGGGCAAGAGTTACTATAATAATGGAGTGTGCATTACAAAATAATTCCATATTATTTAAAGGAGAGATCTACATGAAAGCAGCAATTGTTACAAAAGACAAGAAAGTCAGTGTAGAAGAGAAACCTTTACGCTCCCTGAAGCATGGGGAAGCGTTAGTCCAAGTCGAGTATTGCGGAGTTTGCCACACAGATTTACATGTAAAAAATGCAGATTTCGGTGATGTCACAGGCAGAGTTCTGGGGCATGAAGGTATTGGGAAAGTCATTGAATTAGGTGAAGGAGTAACCAGTCTTAAGATTGGTGATCGCGTAAGTATTGCCTGGATGTTCCAAAGCTGCGGTCACTGCGAATATTGCCTAACCGGGCGGGAAACGCTGTGTCGTGAAGTTAAAAATGCCGGATATACGGTAGACGGTGCAATGGCAGAGCAATGTATTGTCACAGCTGACTACGCGGTCAAAGTACCAGATAGTCTTGATCCTGCCGCTGCAAGTAGTGTAACTTGCGCAGGGGTTACCACATATAAAGCAGTTAAAGTAAGTGAAGTCAAACCAGGACAATGGATCGGTATCTTCGGCATTGGTGGCTTGGGTAACCTGGCTGTGCAATACGCCAAAAATGTATTCAATGCTAAAGTTGTAGCCTTTGACATCAGTGATGAAAAACTAGAACTGGCCAAACAAATTGGTGCTGACTATATCGTTAACAGCATGAAAGAAGATCCGGTCGCTCGAGCTAAGGAGTTAACAAACGGTGCTGGTCTGGATGCAACCGTGGTTACTGCTGTTGCCAAAACACCTTTCAACCAGGCCATCGACGTTGTGAAGGCCGGCGCGCGTGTCGTAGCTGTAGGTCTCCCAACCGATAAGATGGATCTGGACATTCCACGCCTGGTTCTGGACGGCATTCAAGTTATTGGCTCCTTGGTCGGCACTCGTGAAGACCTTAAAGAAGCGTTCCAGTTCGCTGCAGAAGGTAAAGTCGTCCCTCTTGTACAAAAACGTCCGCTCGAAGACATTAATGAGATCTTCGAGGAGATGGAGCAGGGCAAAATTCAAGGACGCATGGTCATTGATTTCACAAATTAAAATGATGTCCAATTCGTAACCCTTGGAATTCGGAGAGAGAGAAAGCGCCTGCTGATGTATTGCGGGCGCTCTTTTTGGCTTTACAAATTATTCAGAATGTTATCTTCCAAAACCGCAGATTTATCCCCGTATTCTTTAATAATATGTCTTTCTCCCCAAGCACAAAGAGAATCTAAAATGCCTTTCAGACTACATCCATATTCACTAAGCTCGTACTCCACCTTGGGTGGAACCTGATTATAGCTAATCCGATTGACAATGCCGTCTTCCTCTAATTCACGAAGCTGCTGAGTCAGCATTTTTTGTGTTATGGAAGGCATCATCCGTTTTAATTCGCTTGTCCGCATCTTTCCATGTGTCAAATGACACAGAATGACGCATTTCCATTTCCCCCCGATCACCTCTAACGTCGCCTCAACAGAGATATTGTATTTTTTCTTCCCCAATGCCGATCCCCCCATGTGTATCGCTTCTGTTATACATACCTTAACAGCCTGTTTTGATTAAAAAGAACTTTATTTAGGGTACTTTTTAGTACCTATATCACTAAAAAGTACGTACTGTTCATATTTGCTTGAATAACTCATAATAACATCTGCTGGTCGAAGATTTCTATAGATAGGAGTGAAAAACATGTCGCCAGAATCAAAACGAAGTATCTGGCCATTACTGGCTCTAGCCGTAAGCGCCTTTGCGATTGGGACAACTGAGTTCATCAGCGTGGGACTGCTTCCCCTGATTGCTGAAGACTTGCACATATCTGTAACGATGTCTGCACTAACTGTAACGCTGTATGCATTAGGGGTCACCATCGGGGCACCTGTCTTGACCTCATTAACATCAAGTGTTCCCCGTAAAACGTTGCTGCTGTGGATCATGATTATATTTATTGCAGGCAACAGCCTCGCTGCGGTCTCTAGCGGAATTGCCTTGCTGCTGATTGCACGTGTGATCTCGGCGTTCGCTCATGGGGTGTTCATGTCCATCGGTTCCACCATCGCGGCCGATCTTGTGCCGGATGATCGGCGAGCGAGTGCGATTTCCATTATGTTCTCCGGGTTGACCGTAGCCACGGTTACAGGCGTACCTTTGGGTACCTACATTGGGCAGCAATGGGGTTGGAGGGCAGCATTTATGGCGATTGTGGTCGTCGGTGTAGTGGCACTCATCGCCAATCTGATTCTGCTGCCATCTACGCTGCGCAAAGGGAACAAGACTCCTTTCCGCGAGCAGGTCAAACTGGTTACCAATGGTCGCTTGCTACTCGCATTTATCATTACAGCTTTGGGGTATGGAGGCACATTTGTGGTATTTACTTATTTATCTCCATTACTTCACGACATAACCGGATTTCAGCAAAGTACGGTAACGTTTATACTTTTGCTGTATGGAATTGCGATTGCCATCGGGAATGTTATTGGCGGAAAAGCAGCAAACCGCAAGCCGCTTTCAGCTTTGTTTTACATGTTTCTGATTCAAGCAGTGATCCTGTTTCTCCTGTTGTTCACGGCACCTTTTAAAACGGCAGGACTGATTACGATCTTCTTTATGGGATTGCTTGCGTTTATGAACGTGCCCGGGCTACAGGTATATGTCGTCATGTTAGCCGAACGGTTTGCACCCAAAGCTGTCGATGTTGCCTCTGCTGTTAATATTGCAGCTTTCAACGCAGGGATAGCAATCGGAGCTTATGTAGGCGGGATTGTAACGGATTCACTCGGTCTCATTCATACGGCCTGGATCGGGAGCATTATGGTTTTCGTTGCGGTTTTGCTCACAGGCTGGAGTCGTATGCTCGAAAAAAGGGATACAACCCCCATTACAGGTTAAAGCTTTTAAAAAATAGAGAGGAAGATTCAAAATGACACAAAACTTACAAAGCACAACATTGTTAAACAACGGAGTTCGCATGCCTTGGTTTGGCATCGGGGTATTTAAAGTGGAAGAAGGTTCGGAGCTGGTCGATGCTATAAAGGCTGCTGTAAAGCATGGCTACCGCAGTATAGATACAGCTGCAATCTATGCGAACGAAAGCAGTGTAGGGCAGGCTATTCAGGAAGCCCTTCAGGAAAATAATCTGCCCAGAGAAGAACTGTTCGTCACGTCCAAAGTGTGGAATGCAGATTTAGGCTATGAAGAGACACGAGCAGCTTATGAAGCCAGTCTGGACAAGCTGGGTCTGGAATATCTGGATCTATATCTGATTCATTGGCCAGTTCAAGGAAAGTATAAAGAAGCTTGGAGAGCGTTGGAATCCTTATATAAAGAAGGACGGATTAAGGCCATTGGAGTCAGCAACTTCCAGATTCATCATTTGGAAGATCTCATGAAGGATGCCGAAATTAAGCCCATGATCAATCAGGTGGAATTCCATCCACAATTAACGCAAGCCGAGCTGTTGCAATTCTGTCAAAAGAACGACATTCAAATGGAAGCTTGGTCTCCGTTAATGCAAGGCCAATTGCTCGATCATCCGGTACTGCAAGACATAGCGACCAAGTACGGCAAATCGGTGGCGCAAGTGATTTTACGCTGGGATGTGCAGCAGGGAGTTGTCACCATTCCCAAGTCTACCAAGGCGCATCGGATCGTCGAAAATGCCGACATTTTTGACTTCGAACTGACGGGCGAGGATATGGATCGAATCCAGGCTTTAAATGCCGATCTTCGGGTAGGTCCAGATCCGGATAACTTTGATTTTTAAAAAATTACGTTCATCATAAGACGCCGTTTCCTTCTTCACTGAAGGGACGGCGTTTTGTTTGTGCATGATGGGTCTGGGGCTACAGCAATCCAATCCCGCCATATGGTATTATAGGGTTATATGAAAAGAGATGTTTTGGAAGCTTGTGAATACGAAAAATCACCGGGGGACTTCATGAATAAGACGATTGCAGATATAGCCCAAATGGCTGGCGTATCCAAGAGCACGGTATCCCGTTTTTTGAACGGCGGGTCTGTCAGCGTGGATACGAAACGAAAAATTGAAAAAGTGGTTAAAGCCACGGGCTATGTGCCCAATGCCTTTGCCCAGAGTCTTAAGGCGAAGCGGACCAACATCATCGGCACCGTTGTGCCGCGTCTGGATTCTTTTGCGACATCTCATACGCTGATGGGGATTGATGAGGAACTGCGTTCTCAGCATTATCAGATGCTGATCTCTAATACGAGCCAGGATGTACAGCGTGAAATCGAAGCCATTTATGAGCTGGGAAGACAAAAGATTTCGGGCATCATTTTGCTGGCTGCTCAAATTACAGACGACCATCTGGCCGCGATTCGTGACATTGGTATTCCGGTGTTGCTGGTGGGCCAGCAGCACGAGCAGCTTCATAGTCTTATCCATGATGACTATCGTGCAGGATATGATATCGGCACGTACGTTTTGTCACAGGGACACCGCGAAATTGCCTACGTTGGTGTTACTGAAAAGGATGTTGCCGTCGGTGTGCAGCGCAAGGAGGGCTTTAGGCAGGCTGTTCGCGATGCATTGCCTGCTGAGTCTCATACGGACGATGCGATGCGAGCAGCAGGGTATGATATCAGATACTATGAGACCGGATTTAAAATGTCCGATGCACGGATTGCTGCATCCGCCATTTTGGACCATTTCAAGCCAACGTTAATGGTGTGTGCTACAGATAATATCGCGCTGGGCGTAATCAATGCGGCTTATTCCAGAGGGATTGCTATCCCGTTGGATTTGTCGGTAACTGGCTTTGGGGGATACGATATTACGGAGGTCATTCACCCTGCCCTGACAACCGTTCAATATCCGTATATGGAGGCTGGACGTGTAGCAGCGCAAAATATTATGCGGCTGGTAGAACATAAATCGGTAGAAAAAGTGACGGTCATGAATTATTCTCTTATCGAAAGAGAAAGCGTTGACAAACGCTGAACAAGTGGATTATAATTTCTACGAAACCGGTTCCATAGCATTCGGGCACAAATGGAATCGGTTGCAAATCCATAGATAGCATTTTTTTAATCGTATAGGAACCGGTTCCGATCAAATATTTTTTTCATTAATTTGGAACCGGTTCCCAAAGCGAAGTTTTAATAAAAATGAGGTACAACTATGAAAATGACAAGAGAACAAAAGTATCGAATGATCGAGCAGGCAGAGCCCGGTGAAATAGCCGGCTTGGAGGAGAAAGTGGAGCAATGTCACTGGCGGCAGGCATTTCATATCCAACCACCGACAGGTTTGCTCAATGACCCCAATGGCTTTTCATATTACCAAGGTGAATACCACTTATTTTATCAGTGGTTTCCGCTCGGAACGGATCACGGGATGAAATATTGGTATCACCTGAAATCCAATGATTTGGTCACATGGAATAGTGCGGGTATTGGCATCGCACCTGGGGATTATTTTGATTCACATGGGGCTTATTCGGGCAGCGCACTGGAGCATGAGGGCAAGTTATATATGCTGTATACGGGAAATGCACGAGATGAAGACTGGATCAGACATCCTTATCAATGCATGGCTGTTATGGACGAGAATGGTCACATTACTAAATGGGAGCACCCCGTTATTTCCAATGTGCCAGAAGGGTATACAGACCATTTTCGTGATCCCAAGCTATGGAAAGACGGCGATAGCTTTTACTGTGTGATTGGTGCCCAGAGAACGAATTTAACAGGCTGTGCCGTCCTCTACCGATCAACCGACCTTCGTACGTGGGAGTTTGAGGGAGAATTGTGCACAGGCCTGGAGTCGTTTGGCTACATGTGGGAATGTCCGGATTATTTTGAACTGAACGAAGCGGGAGTCTTGATCTTTTCTCCTCAGGGCTTGGAGCCTTCTGGGGATGAAAATCGCAATATTTATCAATCGGGCTACGTAATCGGCAAGCCGTTGGATACCGAAACAAGAACGCTGGAGCACGGTGCATTCCACGAGCTCGATAGAGGCTTTGACTTCTATGCGCCACAGACGATGATTGACCCACAGGGGCGGCGTATTATGGTGGCATGGATGGGCCTGCCGGATATCGAATATCCCACAGATCCGAACGGATGGGCTCATTGTCTGACATTACCAAGGGAGCTTACGCTTCATGAGGGCAAACTCTTGCAGCGGCCGATCCCTGAGCTGACTACGCTGCGTAGAAATCGTGAGGATCGGGTAGCTGACACGTTATTTTCAGAGAGCAAAACCTATGAAGGATTTACAGGTACGGCCTATGAGCTGATCTGTGAGGTAGATCTTTTGAGCGCTAAGGTGTTTGGTATTGAATTCCGTGCGAGTGAGACTGAGAAGACGGTGATTAAATATAATGCCGTCAGTCGCAAACTTGTATTGGACCGTTCGCAATCGGGTGAGCCTGTAGCCACTTCGTATGGTGAGGTACGGCAGTGTCCATGGGATAAAGATCATATCAAACTACATTTGTTTGTAGATGCGTCTTCAGTTGAGATTTTCGTCAACGATGGGGAAGAGGTGTTCACCAGTCGTATTTTTCCGCATCCAGAGAGTGACGAAATACGCTTTTTTGCCGACAAGGGAGAGGCTCTCTTCCAGGCGGTAAAATGGGATTTTACATGAGTAGGCTGAAACATCAAGTGGTTCGTTAATCATCAAACATAACGGGATGAACGAGAGGATGAACATCATGGCGGAAAACAGAGAAATAGCTAAAGAAGTGATCCAGGCAATCGGTGGGCAAGAAAATATTGCATCTTTTGCTCATTGTGCGACGCGCTTGCGGATTATGGTGCATGACAAGGAGAAGATTGATCAGAAAAAAGTTGAGGAGATCGACAAGGTCAAGGGTGCTTTCTTCAATTCCGGGCAATATCAGATTATTTTTGGTACAGGTACGGTAAATCGAATTTTTGAAGAGGTCGAAAAGCTTGGCGTGACCGGTTCATCTAAAGAAGAGGTGAAGAGTCAGGCGAAAAAGGAAGGTAACGTCTTCCAACGCTCCATTCGTACCTTTGGCGATGTGTTTGTACCCATTATTCCTGTGCTGGTTGCTACGGGGCTGTTCATGGGGCTACGTGGCTTGCTCACTCAGCCGCAAATTCTCGCTCTACTCGGCATGACGCCACAGGACATTTCACCCAATTTTCTATTATACACACAAGTATTAACGGATACGGCCTTTGCTTTTCTGCCAGCGTTAGTCGCATGGTCAGCCTTTAGAGTATTCGGCGGTAGTCCAGTGCTGGGTATCGTTCTCGGTCTGATGCTGGTAAACCCGGCCTTGCCCAACGCTTATAGTGTTGCGGACGGCTCAGCCCATCCGTTGACGATGTTCGGGTTCATTCCTGTAGTGGGCTATCAAGGCTCGGTATTGCCAGCTTTCTTCGTGGGCTTGATCGGAGCCAAGCTGGAGCGAGCGCTGCGCAAACGGGTGCCTGAAGCGCTAGATCTGATTCTCACACCGTTTTTAACACTGTTGATCATGATCACTTTGGGATTGTTTGCCATTGGTCCGATTTTCCATTCACTCGAAGAATGGGTGCTGCACGGAACAACGTTTGTGCTGGATTTGCCTTTCGGTATTGCAGGGATTGTCATCGGTTTCTTGCATCAGATTATCGTCGTTACAGGTGTGCATCATATATTTAATTTCTTGGAAATTCAACTGCTTGAAAAGAACGGAGTAAATGCCTTTAACGCCATCATTACCTGCGCTATGGCTGCTCAAGGTGCTGCCTGTCTGGCGGTTGGGCTGAAAACGAAGAATAGCAAGCTGAAAGCGTTGGCACTTCCTTCCTCGTTGTCTGCTTTTCTGGGGATTACGGAGCCGGCTATTTTCGGGGTCAACCTGAGATACATGAAGCCTTTTGTTATGGGCCTTATCGGTGGGGCGGTTGGCGGTTTTATCGCTTCTGTCTTCCATTTGGCGGCTACAGGCATGGCAGTTACGGTCATTCCAGGGACGTTGCTCTACATGAATCATCAGCTTCCGCTTTACATTTTGGCGAACTTGGCTGCTATGGTTGTAGCCTTTGTCCTGACCTGGATGTTTGGCTATAACGATAAAATGTTGGAAGAGGTCAAAACAGCGGGTTCCTCCAATTAACACCACCCAAGTAATGCGAATACACGCAGATTTATACGCGTAATTATAAATATGATGGTCGTTCTATATGGAACGCTCTTGGTCCCTAATCAAAAAGGACTGCTAGAGCAGGGTTCCAAGTGGAGCGACCATTTTTCCATTAAGCATGGATGGTTATTCGCAATTTAGGCCTTTTATTGCAATGCAGTAGTGCTGCATCATCTAATTATTGATATATAGATTGTACCCAATTTTTATTCTTCATCTCCTGTTTGATAATTTTATAAGTTAAACAGATGACCCCTATATGCTTGGCCAACAACTGATAGTTTGGGTATTTGCTTATGTGTGGAATTGAATGTATTGTATCATCAGAATCTCGAATATTCAAAAAAATGTAACATTAATGTAAAAATTTCAAAAAATATATATTCAAGGGGGGTTGATTGTGCTATTATACAATAGTTGTTAAAATTTAGCATTGGGAGGCAGTTATTTGTGAAAAAATTTCTTGTAACTATGCTAGTTGTTATGTTGGTAGCAATCGGGCTGAATCCTTCAAGTTCTTATGCAGATTCATCCTCATCTGCTAAAGACTCTTCTAACCAGTCCCTATTCCCGCCGTATTCTTCAATTGTTAATTCTGATACGCTCTTGAGCGGTTTGACGCTTGAAGAGTATAATGAAGCTATAACAAATGCAGTACCACTAGAGTCAGTAATTGTAAAAAGCGAAAGCGATAAAACTCAATCAATCGAGAAGATTTCTCCCATGGCCCTGACATCTTGGGCATTTGACCACCTTGCTAAGCACGATGGATATTGGACTGATAAGTTTTATGTTGATTATGCAATAACTATGCCTATAAATGTGGTGCAGTGGGGAGATGATAGTTCTTGGTCACAACCCGATGTAGGTTATACACTTGTGAATAAAGATTATTTGGGCAAGGTTCACTTGGTTTCCGGAAGATATACGGGCACAAATACAAAGTTTGAAATCAAAGCGCCAGGACCTGGGACATATCAAATATTAGTAAATAATTTAAATGACTACACTATTTCTGGAAATGGATTCATTGGCTATTAATTTTTTTAACTAGATTACTTTTAGAAGGGAGGAGTGAGAGTGAACAAGCGATTCAGAACGGTTGTTATTGTCTTAAGTCTAACTGTCGTTGTCGGAGGGGCGGTTGCCGTCATCAAAAGTCAGACTTTTGCAGACAGTAGTACGCTTCAAACCAAAACTAACAATGAGCCTGACTGGCTAACGCCTGAAAAAAAGAAGGAAATAAATGAAAAAGTGTTTTCTTCACCAGCGGAAATTTTACACTCAAAACATGGGGATTTTCTCCCTGTCGAAGTTCCGAATGAGTATCCAAGTGATGAAGTTGCAAATCGGGATAATCAAGAGCAGATAACAGCTGAGACAAAGCAAGTTATCGTGAATAATTTTGTTTACGAAAAAAAAGATGGGAAAAACTGATTTTTCCTGGAACGCTCATAAAAATGAGCGTTCTTTTTTATTTAGAGTATATTCCCAAACTCAAGCCAACCAGATCGTGATTAAATTGCATGATATTAGACGTTCAATATTGTTAAAGAGCATTTTGCCTGACGGCTCCTTGTAGGAAAACGAGTCGCAACCACATTGTATCTAGGCGTGAATGACTAAGTGAGCATTCTCTTTCTGAAGATGCACCAAGATCGTGTTTTTATTGTCTTCCCACAACTTTATTTCACTAATAATTAGTCTTTATTTATAGCTTGAGACACACCTAAACGATTGAGGAACGTTCATCCAGAAATTCGGACGGCGAGCAGCCTGTCAATCGTTTGAAGATCCGATGAAAATAGGAAACATCACTATATCCCACATACTCCGAAATTTCACGAATCGTTAGCCGGGACTCGGTCAGCATGTAGATGGCGGTTTTAATACGTTGCGTATGTACATGCTCGCTGATCGTTTGGCGTGTTACCTCACGCAGCAGCGTCGCGGCATAATTGGGGGTTTTACGGATGGCGTCGCCAAGCTCCTCCTTGGTTACCTTTTCACGGTAGTGGTTCTGGATATACTGTTTCATATGTTCCACATGTCGCTCTCGATCGCAAGAAATGGCGCCTTTGTCCCATTCCTGATTCATATATATCATTGCCTCGGTCAGCAGACAGTCAGCCATCAGGGTGTAGTAGCTTGGGTGTTCAGTCCATTGATAGTACATCGATTTGATCCGTTCATGCAGCATATCGTAGCATCCAGGTTTGATCAACAACGGCTTGTCAGTATTCAATATGGGAAGTGTGCTGTTCGTACATGTTTTGCGGCAATGTATCACATACTTGGTATGAAAAAGCGTAGGAATGCTCTTGCCATAGTAATCCAGATGACTGGGTAAAAGCAGTGTTTCACCCTTACCGAGAATGAATTTGCAATCGTTCACCCAATATACACATTTGCCAAAGGTGACCAAAATGAACAGTAAGTCATCGTTGTCGCTATTTGCACCAGCCTTTTCATACCAGTCCACACCGTTGTCCTGCCGAATATCCACCAATGTAATCACGAAACTCACTCCCCGATGTCTTCAACATTCATTATACTGTAGTACATTCATCATACTATAGTTCATAGTCTTGGTGCACGGGTACAGGTAGAATAGAGCTATATAAGTTTAATGTAGATAGAGAAGCAAAGTGGAATAGAAAACCATACAGTAAAGACATTCAGGAGGATGACATTACTATGCTTAAAACGAAAATTATTTGTACTATGGGACCTGCCTGTGACTCCATTCATTTGCTAAAAGAAATGATCCAGGCTGGTATGACTGTAGCCCGCTTGAATATGGCTCACGGGGAGCTAGAAGATCACGTTAAACGTATCGAAAATGTGCGTCAGGCTGCGAAGGAAATGAATACCTTTATACCTGTCATGATGGATATTAAAGGACCAGAAATACGGATTGGCAAGCTGAGAGAGGCATCTTGTCTGTTGAAACCAGGTAGCCAGCTCATTCTGACCACAGAAGAGATCCTAGGGGACGAGCATCGTATTTCAGTAAATTACCCGGATATGCCGAAGGACATCAAACCAGGCGACCGCATTCTCATTGACGACGGTTTGGTTGATCTGACTGTAACCTCCATCGAAGGTACGGAAATGATTTGTAATATTGTAAGCGGCGGTATTTTGAAACCGAGAAAAGGTGTAAACCTGCCAGGGATTCATACGACCCTTCCAGGCGTGACGGAGCGAGATGTGAGGCACATCCAATTTGGGGTGGAGCAGCGTGTTGAGCTTATTGCGGCTTCTTTTGTGCGTAAAGGCGACGATATCCGTGAAATCCGTGAGATTTTGAAGGGACATCATGCTGAGCATGTACAAATCTATTCCAAAATTGAAAATGCTGAAGGCATGGAAAACCTGGATGATATTATCGAAGCTTCCGATGGCATTATGGTAGCCCGTGGCGATCTGGGTGTCGAAGTGCCGATTCAAGATGTGCCTGTGATGCAAAAAGAAATGATCGACAAGTGTAATCTGGTCGGCAAACCCGTTATCGTAGCTACCCACATGCTGGAATCCATGCAGGTGAACCCGCGTCCGACGAGAGCCGAAGTTAGTGACGTGTTTAATGCCGTTATGCAAGGAGCCGATGTTGTTATGCTGTCGGGCGAATCAGCTGCGGGTAAATATCCTGTCGAGTCTGTACGGACCATGGCCGCTGTAGCTGCCAGAGCAGAATCGCAATTCGATTATCAGGAGCAGTTCGATAAGCGCAGAGCACGTCAAAGCACCAACATCACCGAAGTGATTAGTCAGGGTGCGGTGAGTTCGTCCCTGGAGCTGGATGCGAAAGCAATTATTACATCGACTGCCAGCGGATTCACGGCACGTATGGTATCCAAATATCGTCCGAAGGCACCTATTATTGCGGTTACTCCGAATAATACGGTATTCGCTAAAATCTGCCTGTTATCCGGCGTATTCCCGATCAAGGGGGATAAAGTAGCAACAACGGATGAAATGTTCGAATCCTCCATCCGTAACGCGCTGAATGCAGGATATATCCATAAAGGCGATACTGTAGTCCTGTCAGCAGGTGTTCCTGTCGCTGAGGCGGGCACCACTAACTTGATCCGAGTATACCAAGTGTAATTTACAACCAAATATAGACAAGCCAAAAGGCGCTGGTCCCCATGGGTTCAGCGCCTTTTTCACATTCTGTCATGTCACTAACTTACAGCCCGAACACACTTTTAGCAACGACCTGTGTCAATTCTGCCTTATGGGCTTGGTATTGCTCAGGCGTAATGCTCTTATTGGCCAGTCGTTGATCCAACTGCTCCGTTAACTGAGCTACCTGTAAATCAACGACAGCCTGTGCGTCCTGTTTATTGGATTGTGCAATATCTGCCAAGGTTTGACCGTTATATAACGCTTCATACAATTGCTCATCCGAGGATGCGCCCAGTGTTTTCAAAAGTTCATCATCCTTGGAAGCTTCATTATCCTGTACCTGAGGGGCTCTCTCTGGAGCCAGTGTAGCAGCATTAGCCCGACTTCCCCAAGTAGAAGACTGCCCAATAGATAACGCCAGCAACAGTGTACAGATGACCAACATTCGTTTTCGATTCATAAGTGTAAATCTCCTTTGTGTTCATTCAATTTCTGACAGGGTGGAGCCTTATATGGATATCCAACGGGAGTAATGTTTATGCCTTTAGCCGATCCGGCTTATGTAGTTACCAGATTCTAATATACATCATACACACCCAATCTTAGCGCCAGCTTAATACTCGTTTAAAATAAACTAAAAGAGGAGGATGTAAACAGGTAAAGCCAAAAAAAATTCACGGATGCGAATAATGGATGTGATTTACCCTTTGGATTCTGCCCTTTTCTTTGACCACATTGTTCGTATCCCATGAATACAGAGCAGCAGTAAGGGGAAAAACAACCCGATGGATAGTGAGTAAGGAACCCACGTCTTTGTATCATAGGTGTGTTGGTAAGGGACATTAGGATACACGATGATGGACAGGATGACTAAAATCATTCCGAGAGGAAGCACCAATTGTCGGTCTTCTTTCAAACGGAAGATTTGGGCTATTGCTGTCACCGTGGTGTGCATATACAGCGTAATTCTAAAAAAGAGCGAAATAAACCACATAGTAGCCATGATTGCTTCGATGCGCTGTAGAAAATTGCCGATGCTAATTTTTTTGGCTAACGCATAGCTAGGATATATATTTCTTGCCGTTAATTCAGGACCTAATACCAATATTGCCAATGCAACCACCACGACCAACATCAATCCGCCAATCACGCTGCCTATGAAAAAAGCTTTACGGGTTTGAGCGGAACGATTTATAGAAGCCGGGAAGATCATGAGCAAAATAATATGAGGTATAAACACAGTGCTAACAAAGGACAGGGCAGCAGGCCAAATAGGTCCAACTCCCGCCTCCAATACAGGTTGAACATTTTCCAGCTTAATATTGGACACCACTAAACCTACAAAAGAAATATAAAGCAGAGTAAATAACGGAAATAGCAGTTCAGCCGAACGGACCAGCACTTCGAGACCCAGTCGAGCAGCCAATACTACAATAAGCGCAAAGAGAATATTTACCGCTAGAATCGGTGTTTCCGGTATCATTTGAGTAGTCATAAAATTTCCTATATAAAATAAAACAGGTGCAGGGGCATTGATGAATAGTGTGATGAAAAACAGAAGACCTGCCGCTTTGCCTAACCATTTTCCGAGCAGGGTTTCCATAATCCCAATCAGGGTCATCTCTGGATACAGAGATGCAATCTTGCTGTACATATACAAGATAAGGAGCCCTACCCCGACTCCAACGAGCGCGGCAATCCACGCATCTTGTTTGGCTACCGATGCCATGCCCGAAGGGACGATGAGGATTGCACTCCCGATCGTAAATAAAGTTGTTAATATCATAATTTGGCGTGCTGAAATTTTAATCTGTCCGGGCACCAATGTTCACCTCGTCTTATCTGATTAAACCCATATAGGTCAGGAAATCGCTAAATGGCCTATATACGGCTGTTATCCAATCCAGGGGAGTGGGAATAAGCCAGTGTAATGCCTTGGCGCAGCTGATTCCGACCGCAACAAAGAGAAGGATGGAAAATAACCAAAGTTCTTTTTTTAATCCCTTTTTCCACATGTAGGGGACCTCGACCAAGCTGATTGCAGCAGCGATCAGTAATATGCCCAAAACGTTCACCATATGAGACAGCATCTTGGAAAACACCTTCTTTTGTAGGGTAAGGGATCTTACTCCTTAATATCATTCAAAAATGAGCTGCCAATCGTACCCAAGCGCCGAATCTTGAAATCCACCTTGATATGTACAGGTAATTCTGTAAAGTATTCATAATCCCAATTTTTTTTAATGGATTTCCAGGTTCTCGGGTCAGCACGGTGAATGGCTTCACCGAATCCGAAAATATCAGCTTTGTATGATTTTTGGGCTTTTCTTACAGCCATTTTCATAATCTCTTCTATCTTTTCTTCCTCTTTGTTTTCAAGGTCATAAATCGTCCCCACCTGGGTCAAATCCAGGCCAGTACATTCAACTTCCCCCACGTTGGCCTCAACCTGCATTTTTATATTAATCTGGGGCTCCCCCCTATAAACGCTCCCTTTTATAGAGGTTTGGGTTCGAATGATTTCCGAGACGACTTTGCCGCCTTCGGGGCAAGCCACAAAGCCGACAGAGCTCTGCACTTTGCCGAGGATGAAGTTGTAGCCCCTACTTTCAGTTTCATTTAACCAACCGATTAATCGGTCTTTTCTAAATACAGCAAGTCCGGAATACTGTAATCGGGCGGATGGGGCGATCTCTTGCACATTGCCGCTGGTTTCTCCCATTTCTTTATTGCCAACGATCCGGAGTCCTGTCAAGACAGGCTGCATTCCTTCACTGGTGAGTGCTGATACCAATTCATCCAAAGTTACTGTCGTAGTGGGCGACCAGTTTTTCTGTGATGTTTCCAGAGAGGAGAAAAGGTCATTTGCGGGAATCGGATCTAAAGGTGTCATAATTTTTAATGTATCCTCCGCACTAGTGCCCTTGGACACTACAATATAAAAATCGGTTCGGAACTGATGATATCTGGAGAGTAAATCTAAAGCTTTCGCCATTCCTTCGGTGGCCATCGACTCACCGATTACACATATACGCAGATGAGAAAAATACATTCTCCGGGGGCTAATCGTTGTTATTTTTCGGATCGCTTCAAATATGGTATCCGCTTCCTCTGTATACAAGGTGGCTGGAGCGCCGCCGCCTGATCCTTTTTTGGCCGATGCTTTTCCAGGGTCCACCACTTGGAGAGAGACCCGGAATTGATCTCCTTGTTTATCAATCCCCATACCAACGGCGATGGCAAGTTCATTCAACTCCCTGCGATTCCAACAGCCCGTCAGAAGTAAAACGAGTGCAAGAATCAGGAACAGAATCGCTTTCTTCCGCTTCATGATTATCCACTCCTTTCCGACTGTTTCTCTTTTCTTTTATTCCCTTGATTTGCGAGGTGGAGCGCTGTTTCGACGTTTGACATTCTTTTGATCGACTAACCGGGGACGTGAAATCATCATCCAGTGAGGGAGTCGAAATATGGTATCTTTGGTGTCCGTCGGTATTAGAGGTGCAAAAGGAGTCATATAGGGAACGCCGAACGAACGAAGACTGCACATATGCAGGATCAGGGCAATGCCTCCAACGATAATTCCGAACAGCCCAAAGGAAGCGGCAAGTCCCATCAAGGGGAACCGCAGCATACGAAAAGCGATGGACATATTATAGGCAGGAAGTACAAAGCTGGAAATCGCGGTAATCGATACGACAATAACCATCGCAGCAGATATGATGCCCGCCTCGACGGCAGCTTGTCCGATGACGAGTGTGCCCACGATAGAGACGGCTGCCCCGATGTACTTCGGCATACGAACGCCAGCTTCCCGCAATATTTCAAAAGTCAGTTCCATCATGAGTGCTTCAATAAAGGCAGGGAAGGGAACAGCCTCCCGCTGTGCCGCTAGACCGATCAACAGTGAGGTCGGCAGCATTTCCTGATGAAACGTAGTGATGGCAACATATAAGGACGGACCGAGCAGGGAGATAAAAACTCCGGTGTAACGAAGAACCCGGATGAAGCTGCTAATGTCTGCACGCTGATAATAATCCTCCGCGGCATGCAGGAAGGAAACAAACAGCGCAGGCACGACAAGCACAAACGGGGTTCCATCCACCAGGATCGCGATTTTTCCTTCCAACAGCTCGGCGGCGATCACGTCCGGGCGTTCAGAGTTGTACACTGTCGGAAAAGGCGTAAAAGTTTCGTCTTGGATTAACTCCTCGATATACCCGCTTTCGAGAATGCCGTCCACATCAATGCGATTCAATCGCTCATGCACTTCCTCGACCAATTTAGGGTTTGCAATCCCCTTGATATACATGACAGCGACTTCGGTCTGGGTTACACGACCGATTTGTTTGGTTTCCAGCCACAAATTCGGATCTTTAATCTTACGCCGAATCAATGCCGTATTCGTGCGCAGTGTCTCAGAAAATCCTTCCCGCGGCCCACGGACGACATTTTCCGAGGCAGGCTCGGTGACACCGCGATCCTTCCATCCACGTGCGCTGGCTACTATTCCCTGTGTCTCACCGTCAATCAAAATGACAGCATCCCCGGACAACAGCGCATTATATAAGGTTTCAAAGTCGATAATCTCCCGGATGCCCCCGATGGTTAGAGCGTAATCTTTTAATACTTGCATGACACTAGAGGAGTTCTGGAGCCTGCACTCTACGTCTCTGGACAAGCTACTATCCAGCATCATCGATTCCATAATGAAGTCGGAGACTATATTTTTGTCCGCCAAACCGTCCGTATAGAGGATTGCAATGAGCTGGTCACCATCCTTGCCGATACGAATTTCTCTTATGATGATGTCAGTGCTGTTACCGAGTGCTTGTCTGATTTGCTGAAGATTGCTTCCGATATTCGCACTGAGCTGCTCTCCTGAATGCTCAGACTTACTTTCGCTGTGCTGGACTGGCGGCTTTTTAATTTTGTTAGGGGGGGTTCTTTTCCGAAAACGCATGCACGTTCTCCCTCTCTTTGAGGATACTTTTTAATCCAGTATGGACGCCGGGGGATCTAGATAAACTTACTGCTGAAATTTCGATGGGGAGATGCAGATATGAAAAAAACCTCCTTCACAAAAGTGAAAGAGGTTTTAGACATCTACAACCATTACAATTTAGGGTTTTTCCCATATTTATTGTCGTTAGGCTGACTGTCTTGGCATGTGAATACAATCAAAATAATTGACCCTACCAGAGGAATCAGAGCGATTAGAATCCACCATCCGCTTCTGCCTGTATCATGCAGTCTACGGGCCAGGACGGCCAAGGATGGCAGCAGGACAGCCAAAGAATAAATGTAAGTCAATATCGGTGATAAGCCTACAAGACTATCGATTAGACTGATTATAAAGCTAACGATTACACTAAATAGGATAAACATCCAATACTCTGTACGTCTTGCTCTACCTTGAAATCCTACATAGTTTTTTAATGCATTTAAATACCATTGCATATATTTTTCACCTCCTTATAAAATCTAAATGTTTCTATACACGTAAAATTGTCCTTTTAGGTATATCGGCAGGAAACATATAGAATTTTAGTTGTAAAATTATAACTTTAAACTAGAAATTTACGCAATACATTTATTAATGTTAATAATTCGATGAATAATTTATAAAAACATAAAATTACATATTGAATTTTCCATATCCATTGAATAATATAGAGGTACGGTTAACCGCCAGGTTTGAATCGTCCTTCTTAACAGAAGGTGCTTTTATTTTTCAAATCAATTGAAAGCGCTTTAATGCGAAACAGGAGGGATGACCAACATTAAATTCGAGGGTAAAGAAGTTAATACAAACATAATCCTGACCGCTTTCTCAATATTTTTTTATGTTATCAGGGATGTTCAAAACGAGAGGAGATTGATTTATGAAGCAATCATTTGTTCGTAAAGTAACGGCAGCTTCACTCGCAGGTGCGCTGTTGTTGCCTGCTTCTTTGGTAGGCGCCGTGCAAACACTCAATTCAGATACAGATGGAATTCAAAATGTAGGGCAAACTTCCCTTCAAGCTCAAGACCTAGGAAACTTTTCAATTCAAAGTAAAAAGGCTGTCTCTTTCAAGGAGACTTCCGTACATGATCCATCCATTCTGAAAGTGAAAGACACATTTTACATTTTTGGCTCACATCTGGCGGCTGCCAAGTCCAAAGACCTCATGAATTGGGATACGATTGCTACAGGAGTGGCGAATGGTAATGCATTGATTCCCAATGTCAAAGAAGAATTAAAGGAAGCACTGGATTGGGCGCAGACGGACACGCTGTGGGCAGCTGATGTCATTCAACTGGCAGATGGTAAGTTCTATATGTATTATAACGCTTGCAAGGGTGACTCCCCGCGTTCAGCGATGGGCCTAGCAGTTGCTGATAAAATTGAAGGGCCTTATAAGAATAAAGGCATTTTTCTAAAATCCGGCATGTGGGATCAACCGAGTGAGGATGGAACGATCTATGATGCAACCAAGCATCCGAATGCCGTGGACCCGGACACCTTTTATGATAAGAACGGCAAGCTGTGGATGGTATATGGCTCCTACTCAGGAGGCATCTTCATTATGCAGATGGATGAAAAAACAGGGAAGCCGCTCCCTGGTCAAGGCTACGGGAAAAAGCTGACAGGCGGTAACCATGCTCGTATGGAAGGGCCGTACATACAATACAGTCCGCAAACGGACTACTATTACTTGTTCCTGTCCTATGGTGGATTGTCAGCGGATGGCGGATACAACCTGCGGGTGGCTCGGTCCAAAACACCGGATGGCCCTTTCTACGATGCTGAAGGCAATGATATGATCAAGGTCAAGGCAAATCCTGCTAAACCACTTTTTGATGACGCTTCCATTGAACCATACGGTGTCAAACTGATAGGTAATTACCTGATTCCAAGAGAAATTGGTGATCCGGGTACTGGACTGGGTGCAGGCTATGTGTCGCCCGGACACAACTCGGCTTATTATGATCCCAAGACGAAAAAGCATTTTGTCATTTTCCATTCCCGTTTCCCGGGGAGAGGCGAACAGTATGAAGTGCGGGTACATGAAATGTTCATGAACGCTGACGGTTGGCCTGTGGTTGCTCCTTATCGTTATTCGGGAGATGAGGATTCACTGAAAAAGCTGTCAGAAAAGGAAGTCCTCGGTCAATATTCGTATGTAAATCACGGGAAGGAAATTTCGGCAAAAATTAAGCAAGCCGTTAACGTCAGTCTGGATAGCGGCGGCAAGCTGTCTGGTGGAGTGAACGGTACATGGAAGTTGGGGGCAGGCAATCAGCTGGAAATTACAGCAGAGGGCACGAAGTACAAAGGTGTATTCCTGCGGCACCGTGATCCAGACACAGGTGCCAAGACGCTTGCTTTTACCGCGTTGTCCTCCAAGGGTGTTGCGGTATGGGGTTCGCTAAAGCCTGACCTGAAGGCCAGCAAGATTGTAGCTGCTGTGCAGAAGAATCTGAGCCTGGGCGATACGAGCAATGTTCTTTATAATCTGACGTTACCTACTCAAGCAGCACAAGATACCACTATTTCATGGGAGTCCACCCACCCGGAGAATATATCTGTGACAGGTGAAGTATACCGTCCAGATGCCGGTTCTCAGCCTGTAACAGTTACATTGACGGCGACCATTAGAAAGGACAAAGCCACCGCTAAGAAAAGCTTTACAGCCATTGTCCCCGGGCAGGCCCGAGGTCCTCAGCTCGCACGCTATTCGTGGAGTGAGGATCAAGGAACTTCGGTTGTCGATAGCACATACAATCAATTCGATGGTAAGATCTATGGTGGTGCCGCATGGGATAAAGACGGGAAGCTTGGCGGTGCTCTTGGCCTCAACGGTAAGGATGGTTACGTTCAACTACCAAATATGGTAACAGATGCGAAGGATTTTACCTTTTCCGCTTGGGTGAACTGGAAGGGCGGTGCAGCTTGGCAACGGATTTTTGACTTTGGCAACGGGCAAGCCCGGCATATGTTTCTTACCCCATCCCAAGGAAGTGGTGTGCTCCAGTTTACAATCCATGAGGGTACGGATCAAAGCTTGCTTTCCAAATCATCATTACCACTAAACCAGTGGGCGCATGTAGCGGTTACACTGGAGGGGAATACAGGGAAGTTGTATGTAAACGGTGAGGAAGTAGCTGTTAATGACGGCATTACCTTTAATCCTGATGAGTTGCTGACGAGCGAGGCTTATCTCGGCAAAAGCCGCTTTGCCTCCGATGCTTACTTCAATGGCAGCCTGGATGAAGTTCAATTGTATAACAAAGCGCTGACAGCTGAGGAAATTAAAGCGCTGGCGGAGTTGTAATTCAAATGAACTAAAATGAGCAAATAACGCAGGAGATGAGCTTTTAGTAAGAAGTTCGTCTCCTGCACAATGTTTTGTATATTTATTTCTTGATTGCTGGTATAATAGGGGGTAACTGCGGATATAATGTTTTAAGTAGGCGTTAATGATTCACTCCTGCCGAATGAACACAGCTTTGAAGCAGCAATAGAGAACATAAGCACTCTGCATAAATTAAATTCACCAGTGCTTGCGTTTTCAATACACTTATGGTAATATGAGTATATTGAAATTGTGACCTGAGATTCGCATATTGTAGAGGGCTATTGTTTTAGGTTGAAATAACCTTGTGCAATATGTGAATTTTTATTTGTAAAAAATAAAGGTCATATAAATACATTTTGGAGGTAATTCCATGCAAACAGGTACAGTTAAATGGTTTAACGCAGAAAAAGGTTTCGGTTTCATCGAGGTTGAAGGTGGAAGCGACGTATTCGTACATTTCTCCGCAATCCAAGGCGAAGGTTTCAAATCTTTGGACGAAGGCCAACGCGTAGAATTCAACGTAGTTGAAGGAAACCGTGGACCACAAGCTGAGAACGTTGTAAAACTGTAATTTAAAATTACAGCCTACTTCAGATGCCCCGAACATAGCGTTTGGGGCATTTGTTTTTATCTGTTCACAAGACCGTTTTTGAACTGATTACATCTTATCGCTTTATAAATCATGAAGAAAGAGGGATGTTTATGTACAATTCACGGAAAAAGCCAATGGATGAGATTCCTGAGGAAATTACAACTGTCTGGAATTGCGCCAGCGATACATGTAACGGCTGGATGCGGGATAACTTCGCTTTTTCTGTCGAGCCGACATGCCCCATTTGCGGTTCTGCCATGGTGAAGGGCGAGAAAAAGCTGGCAGTTTTAAATAATACGAGCTTCAATCATACCAAACAATCCTAAGCGGATAAATGTTTGTAGTGAAAGATGCCCCATAGCCATTAACGGCGCTGAGGCGTCTTTTTGTTTTTTATAAATATAAATTATACATAAGAATGAACAGGCTTTCAATTATGGTGTGTAGGATGGGGCTAGTATGCTCAGTAAGATAGAATTAAATTCAGGTAGCGCTTCGTAGAATACACCGTGGCCGCTACGTTCGAAAGGAATAAGCTTTGATCCGGCGATTCCTTTTTGAGTTTGGACAGCCAGGGGGAAAGGACAGACCCGATCCAGCTTGCCGTGTAGAATCCAAGTAGGCACCTGTATACATGGCAAATCAGGGCGCAAATCAGAGTCACGTAGTGAATACAAAGTACAGGCCATGCTATGAACTGAAGCCGCAAAGCCCTGATCACGTAACCAGTCGCGTAAGCTCTGGCTGACGGGATTGGCAAACAACATTTCGCCAAAAGAAGTTACCAATTGTGGACGATCTGTATAGGCTTGTTTGATGAGTTTATCTACCTCTGTGACAGGAGTGCCATAAGGGAAGTCGCTGGTTGGGGTGAACCGGGGTGTAGCTGCTCCGATCAAGATTAACTGATTGACGCCAAATCCCCGGTGCCTGCTCATGTAGCGTGTGACCACAGCTCCTCCCATGGAAAAACCGATCAGCCGTATCTGGTTTAACTGAAGCGCCTGCATAACAGCCAGCAGATCGTCCGCCAATCGATCATAATTGTATCCATGCCATGGTCGATCAGACTTGCCGAACCCCCTAAGATCAACCTGAATACAGCGATACCCGTAAGCAGGCAACAAGGCGACCTGGTATTCGTACATTCGGTGATCCAGCGGCCAGCCGTGCACCATCAGAACAGGGATGCCTTCTCCAATATCCTCGACATACAGCTTCACGCCGCGTTCCACCTCAATATAATATCCCATCGTGTTCACCCCTCTAGAAATCACGTCATTTCATTCTCTCTCACATATATGTAGCCAGGGCTTAGCTCATTCGAAAAAGGGATGAGTCTGTCACGATATAAGCATATAATATGTCAAAAAATGTATGTCATCCTGTATAGGGATAGGATATAATTATGGAATGAAACAGCATCGGGAGAGTGGAACAATGACACCATCAAAAACATTAAAATGGATTACAGGCGGATTGGAGCTGTTTTTAGCTATTCCCGTTTTGGGCGGGTTGCTGATCGTAAATTCCGCGTATACTATATTGTTCTTTATGCTGATTTTCCACATTGTTACGTTGGTGCTATCGGTGACGAATAGAGAGTCTTATTATGGATCTATTTTAGGGATCGTGACCTCGGTTATTGGATGGATTCCGATTGTGGGTTGGTTGATGCATTTGCTCTCAGGCATATTTTTGATGATTACCGCAGCCCAGCAGCCGCGTGATCAGTATCGTAATCGCAATCCTTATGATGATTATCGCTATTAGAGTAAGTGTGGCGATGCAAAAAGAAAGATCCTGTTGAACAGGGTCTTTTTTTATTTATGAAATCTCCCCATGATTATGGTGTTGTAGTATTTGCCATCTGAAAGAACCTTATCGTTTTTTAATAACCCTTCGATTTCAAATCCATGTTTTTTATAAAGCTCAATGGCTTTATCATTCGTTTCCAAAACTTGTAGAGTTATTTTCTTGATGCCATTGGAGTCAGCCCAGGAAATAGATTTTTTTAAAAGATTCGTCCCGATCCCGTAACCCCAAAAATCCTTTAGTACACATACGCCGAATTCAACTTTATGAGAGAATCTGCTCAGAACATGGCCCTCACATCTTGAAAATCCGACGATTTTATCATGAACTATCGCAACTAAAAATAGGTTTCTGTTATTCTCTGTATCTGATTCAATGAGCTGTTCAAAACCGGATGTACTTATAAACGCTTCTCCCTTCTCTCTATCTAAATTTTCAGTTTCTCCATCAATCAGCAAGCGGATTTCAGACAAATTCTTCGCATCTTGAATTATGGCTGATCTGATCGTATAGTGTATTCCTTGCACATCAAATTCCTGTTTATTTATTTTCATTACATTCTCCTTATTATGAATTAGAGTGAAAAATGACCTCTGGATCATGTTAGTCTACCACATATTATCTTGTTTACATGACAAATAAGCCTGTCTCCTCCTGTTGTATCGCAGCAGGGGACAGGCTTATTGATTTCTCTATCCGTACAGGGAAGCCGGATGGAGATTTATTATACATGGGTGGATGTGTCAGATTAACAAATGGTTCTAATGAATGCGACTTATCGAGCTACAGCTCTTTGGAAAACGGAAGTTGTGGCTATTTCTGCTTAGCAGAGGCTTTAGCTGCATTGGTTTTAGCAGAAGCCTTGGCTGCATCTCCCTGAGCAGGAGCTTTACCTGCACCCGCTTTACCGTCATCTACTGGTGGCTTGGATGGTTTCACGCCATTCACCATATCTGTCATCATTTGCTTCAGATTAGAGACACGTTGGTTATATTCAGTTGCCGTAATCTTGCCGTTCTGTTTTTCCGTAGCCAGTTTTGCTTTCATATCTGAAACCATTACATCAATAACGGAATTTACGCTCACGCCTTGTGCTTTGGCAATCGTAGCAAGGGATTTACCTGCTTTCAACTGTGTATCCAACTGACTGGAGGATAATTTCAATAATTTCAGGAGAGCTTTGTTCTCAGCATAGTTACCTCCTGCGATTTTAGGGCCATTAGCATCGCCGGGATTCCCCTTAGGTGCCTGTGCTTTGTCTGCGATGGGAGCCTTCTCAGGTGTAGTTGAAGCAGCATGGGCTGCGCTTGTGGAGTACAGTGCCCCGCCTCCTAAAAATGCCAAGGCCATCGTTCCAGCCAAAATTGCTTTCTTGGTGCTCTTCATCTTCATTTTCCACCTTTCGATTGTGGTTTGTTTGGTACGTGATACATCATAAGGGATCAACTTGAATGCTATCTGAGCGCAAGCTGAGCATTTACTGAATGAAATTTGGGTGGCATGACTAAAATTTCAGCTAAAATAAACTTGTATTACGTGTATTAAGTGATATAATACACTACAGTCACGATAGATGCAGCCGATTAGGGGGAAACACCTATGGAAGAACAACGGGTTGGCTCGTTCCGATTTTTAATTGACTTTAGCCAGCCATTATATGAACAAATATTAAATCAAGTACGAAGCTCCATTGCTAAAGGGGAGATCGAAATGGGAAGCAAAATGCCATCTGTTCGTGATCTGGCGCAGGAATTACGCATGAATCCGAATACCGTGATGCGGGCATATCAGGAGCTGGAGCGGGACGGATTGACTGAGAAGCGGCGCGGGTTAGGCACTTATGTTACTTCGTCCAGTGAACGGATTGCCAGCTTTCGGGAACAATTGGCTATAACATATATAGATCAGTTTCTCGGACAGATGAGTAGCCTGGGGTTATCGTGGGAAGATGTACAGCAGTATATAAGAAGCAAACAGGACGGAAATGACAAGGAAGGAGGCGATAAGGCATGACGGAGTCTGTTGTGGTTGCGAATCATCTGGTGAAGCAATACGGCAGTAAAAAAGCACTGGATCAATTAGATGTCATCATTCCGGCAGGACGTATTGTAGGCGTGCTTGGACCCAATGGCTGTGGGAAGTCCAGCTTCTTTCGGGCAATCACCGGATTGATTCAGCCAGATGGGGGCGAGCTTCAGGTGTTGGGCCGACAGCCTGGTTGGGAAACCAACCGGGATATATCCTATCTTCCTGACCGGGCACGCTGGTACCCCAATCATACAGTTCAGCAGACGCTGGAATGGGGGAAGTCTTTTTTGCCTGGTTTCAATATAAAAGACGCGTATAAGCTTGCTGATCATATGGACGTCGAGCTGGAACTTAAAATGACTGGGCTGAGTCGCGGGCAGGAGGCACGTGTGCTACTGATTTTATGTCTGGCACGTGAGGTTCCACTCATGATCCTGGATGAACCGTTTGCGGGTATTGATGTTCTCTCTAGAGAGGCGATTGTAGCCGGGATTATTGATTATTTGGAGGGTCGGCAGCAGTCTATACTCATTAGCACGCATGATATTCAGGAAGTGGAAGGCTTGTTTGACTACACGGTCATGATGGACCGCGGACGGATCATATGGTCTGGTGATTCGGATGATCTGCGTGCAGAGCATGGCTCGCTGAATCAGGTGTTCCGCAATTTGTACAAAAAGGGGTGGAAGGCGTGAATTCATCAGGGCTGTTCAAAGATTTGATACGCCATGAATTTCGAAATAAAGGAAGCTGGAGAAAGCAGGGCCGCAATCGACTACCGAGATCGTGGAGACTCGTATATTTCTCATTATTTCTAATTGCGGCGTTCGCTATTTCCTTGTACTTCGCACTTCACAACCAGCTCGAATTGACAAGGCTGTGGTATGTCACCCTGGGCTTGCCGTACATGATCATTTTCATGGGTGTGGGAAGCTTGAGAAGAGAATGGGAAAATGACACCTACGGATGGTGGCTGACCCTTCCCTATCCGCGCATATGGCTGATTAGCGCCAAATGGATTGCGGCTATTTTACAAACCATGGTCGTAATATTGCTTCTGTTTGTGGTGGGTTCTCTGTACGCGTTGTTCATCTCATCAACCATACAGCCTTATACATTTGCGGATGCAGCGTCTTTTATTGTAGCTGGATTGAACTGGTTTGTTATGATTATCGCCTTCACGCCGTTGGTTATTGCGCTGGGTCTATTGACGGCCAGTACCAAATACAGCACCTTGAGGCCGCTTAACCCGATACTGTGGATTATTTTGATGGGTGGCGGGAGTGTCTTTTATTGGTCGGGCGATCAGGGGCTTTATGAGCAGTTTGACCATGCTCAAACAGGACAATGGTTTCCATTTACCTGGCATTTCCCGATTGCGGTGTTGATGAGTTGGGTTGCTGCATATGTATTAATCCGCTTGAGCGCGTATTTGCTGGAGAAAAAACTGTCGATTTAGGCTAGCGTATCTACAGGATCTATGAGGAAGGAGTTACTACACCATGACGACGATATTTATATATGTATTGATGGCTGTTCTAGTGGGGCTGATGATCTGGCTAAGGACCAAGAGACGACGGGGGCCGGTAAAAGGAAATGGAATCCGGATTCTGCTCCCCTTGTTTATCGCATTCCCGCTTATGATGATGTCTGTGTACCAATTAATGCATATTCCCGGTCAAACGTACGAGCTCCCCGCCTTTTGGGAACTGCTGGTTGCCGGGCTATTAGGGGCTCTGTTTGGCTATGTTATTTTGCTGCATACAGCGTATGAAAGACGGGATGATGGTCTTATTTATCCCAAGCCGAACCAATATTTTAAATATATTATTATCGCTATTATCTTGATTCGCGTCGTTTTGACTCAGTACCTCAGTAGTTTGGGTACCACCGAAATTAGCATGCTGGCAATTACGATGGCGCTGGTGTATATCTCAATCTGGCGAATCGGGAGCTTTATCAAGTTTCGGAGAACGTTATCCGTATAACAATAGCAATGGGGTTAACAGCGGCTTACTATTCAAAAAGCGTTCATTCGCTTGCGATAGGAGCCGCTTTTTTTGTGGTTTCATCATAAATTCATTTGTAAGACCATAAGCATACATTGTTATTAGTCCCCATATCCTTTATTCTAAGTATGCATATAGAATTTTGAAAGGAGGGGTATTGAGGTTTCAAGAGATTCAGATGAGGGTTAAAGATAAGGCAGGACGTGAAAAGTTCATTTTTTGTGATTAGGTGTAACTTAATTAGTTACATAAAAGGGAATTGTTTTCAATTTTCTATTTTTTTTATGTTGAGAGGGGCTTACATTCATGAAAAAACATACGGTTACTGCCGCACTCGCTGGCTTGCTCGTGCTATCTTCTGCTGTACCGGCCTTGGCGGCCGAAGCAAAACCCGCTACAGGTATTCAGGTTTGGGTAGATGGCAAGAAGGAGGCTTACAAAATTGCGCCTATCGTGAGAAATAAGCAGGTCTTAATTCCCTTGAGACAATTGGCCTCCAGTTTGGGGATTCCGCTGGATTCCAAGCATATTACGTTCAATACGGCGCGACAAAGCACGACCATTCGTTATGACCAGGCGACAGTTGTACTGGTGTCAGGCAGCCCGGAAGCGCAAATCAACGGGATTAAGGTACCACTGTCCACCTCGACCATCTTGACTAAACAAGGGGTAACCTATGTACCGGTTGATGTCATAAAAGAAGCGTGGGGCAAGCAAGTGATTTGGGACCCGGCCAGCCAAACGGTACAAATCGGGGTGAGCAATAAGGATAAGGTCATTGAAATCGTGAAAAGCTTTGAAACCGGAGACACGAAAGCGGCCGAGACTTGGATCAGCAAGGATCAGTACATTCAGCACAATCTGAGCTTTGCTAGCGGAAGAGATACGTTGCTGCAAGGGATTAGCCAGTCGAAGGGAGCCAATGTACAGGTTGAAATCCAACGTGTAATTCAGGATGGTAATTATGTAGCAGTTCATTATAAAGAGTCCATTGCAGGGAAAACGAGCATTGTTTTTGATATTTTCCGCTTCGATAGCAATGGTAAAATTGTTGAGCATTGGGACAATATGCAGGACTCGGCTCCAGCCAATCCAAGCGGACACACCATGATTGATGGAACAACACAGATCACGGATCTCAACCAAACTGAGACGAACAAAACACTGATCCGCAAGTTTGTGGATGATGTCCTGGTTGGCAAAAATCGTGCTGCATTGGAAAGCTACTATAACGGTGACCATTACATTCAGCATAATCCTCTTTTTGGTGACGGTGTATCCAATTTGAAACAAGCATTTTCCGCAGCGGGAAGCCAGGGTTCTCCCTTTGGATATGATCAGGTTCACATGGTCATTGGAGAAGGCAACTTTGTGCTGGTTGTGAGTGAATTGACATCGTCTAAGGGAACTTCAGCCGCTGTCTATGATCTGTTCCGGGTAGAGAACGGCAAGGTAGCGGAACATTGGGACGTAGTTCAGGAGGTTCCAGCTAAAACAGAGTGGAAAAATACAAACGGCAAGTTTTAAGAAAGTGCGTTTGTGGTATGGCGTGATTGGCACGCTTTCCTAATCGTCCTGTTCCTGTTAAAATGATGCAAACTTATAACAGGAGGTTGGACGATGGAAGGCTTGAAGCAACGTGTGGGCTGCCTGCATGCACATCACTCGAACATAGCCTATGTGGAACGAGCTTTTGCTTCTTATGAGGTGGAGCTGATACATTTTGTGGACCCTGGGCTTATGCGCCGGATCTCGTCAGACCCGCATTTTTCTGCGGACGATGCCAGTCGCAAGGTAGAAGAGCAACTAAGATGGATTGCTCAAAGCGATATAGACGTTATTTTGATAACGTGCACGAATTATATTGTTTTGGCAGAAAAAGCTCAATTGACCCTGTCTACACCAGTAATTGCGCTGGATGAGCCCTTTTTTCATGAGATATGCGATGATTTGCTGCCACGGACCTTGGTATTCACGAATCCGGCTACTGTAGAGGGAACGATGAAGCGTCTTTATCATACGGCTGCTCTGTTAGGCAAACCGGATATCTCTTCTTGGATAGAGGTTAAGGTGGTGGAGGACGCTTTTGAACTGATTATGCAGGGACGTGAAGACGAGTATAAGGAATTGCTGGTTCGTTCGCTGTATGAGCTAAGGGAGGCTGATTCAAGCAGAGGGCTGGCTGTAGCACAGTTGTCTATGGTTGATGCTGCGTTACAGGTGGAGCTGCAGACGGGGCAAACGATTGGTAATCCCTTACGGTCGTTGTCGAATTCAATTGAGGATTTGTTAGGTTAAATAAGTATAACCAAAAGAACTTCCACCCCGTGTTTTGGGCCTGTGGAAGTTCTTTTTTTTTGAGGAGGCTGGCGAGCAGGTTACTTCTGCGTTGTTCATCACAGATTCTGTTGATCTTGGGTGATGAATGCTGCGCCTGCCGATTCTCTTTGGACAAGCGTAACGTATAAACGTTCATGCTCCACGTCTTCCCCAGCAATGATTTTGAGAACTTGTTCGGCAGCTACAGCGCCCCATTTACGCTTGGAATAGTCAATCGTTGTCAGACGGGGCTGAATATATTGCGCCAGCTCGATATTATCAAAGCCGACGATATGAATATCCTTGCCAATCGTCAGCTCTGACTGAGCCATTCGATTGTAAAAGCCCACTGCCATTTCATCATTGAGACAAAATACGGCTACAGATTCCGAATCCGGGCTAACTTGTTGCTGCAAAATGATCTCAGCCGCCTGTTCACCGCCCGATTTCTCAAAATCGCCGTCAATTTCGATCATTTCAGCCACGCCGCTACGCTCAATGGTCTGCTTGACCGCCTGCATCCGTTGCCATGAATCGTAAGAACCTTCTGGTCCGGTAACCACATATAGCTTACGGTGTCCCAATTCCAATAAATGTTCGATTGCGAGAGCGGCGCCCGCTTTGTTATCCAGCAGCACCTGGTTAATGTTAGGATGATTCAGTTCACGGTCCAACACGACAATTTTATGTCCTCGCTCGGCGTAGTTCAGTAGCTCCTGACTATCAAACGTCTGATCCAGCACAATGGCGCCGTCGATCATGCGTTCCGGCAACATTCGGTGAGACTGCTTACCGCTGCATACGATGAGATCATAGCCCTTGCGGTTCAAAATTTCCTTGATGCCATACAGTAAATCTCCATAAACGTCTCCACGGAAATCAGTCAGGAAAACGCCAATAATTTTGGTCTGCCTTTTCTTGAGATTACGTGCGGCGGCATTGGGCACATAGTTAAGCTCTTTGGCAATGGCTAAAATACGTGCGCAAGTTTCTTCTGTTACCTTATCGCTACCATTCAAGGCATATGAAACGGTAGATATGGAAACGCCCGCCTGTTTGGCGATATCTTTAATGCTGACCACATCGTCACCTCCTTGTCGTCCATCTTATAATTGCTATTGTATATTCATTATTAACCACATATCTATTCCAAATGTCGTAGTCCTACACATAAGCAGCAAAGGGCGATCCCGCAAGATCGCCATCCCTTTGTTGCCTATACCAGATTTAGCATTAAAAACGCTTTATAAAATAATCTCCAGACGGTGTACACCGTCATGTTCTGCCAAGGCTTGCTCGAAAATCTCGCGTTTGATGCGCAAGGCCCCGGAGCGGTAGCGATTATCATCGGCTGGCACGCTTTCCAGTGGTGTTCCGTTCAATACTGTACGGCCTTGCTCACCGCCAGTATGCTCTTGCAGCATGCGGTAGACGAAGGTAATTGGTTTTCCTGCAAAGGAAAATTCAAATTCCAATCCATCGAGATGATCCGGCAGCACGGGGTCTAGGATCAGATCTTCGCCCGACTGACGAACACCAAGGACGTTCGATATGAGCTGATTCATATAGATTCCTGGACCGCTGGAATAGATTCTCCAGCCACCTTTGACGGGTACGGCTCCTTCACGTAGTTCACCAAACCGTTCCTGTGCTTCATAGCGGGTATTAAATTTACCGTCCGAGCTACTGAAATAGGCGTTGCTTTGGCGCCATTCGGCATTCGGCACGGACGCACGGATGCCAACCGGATTGATGAGCTTCAAGCTGTGCCAAGCGTCGTCCTTGCGTCCCAACTTGGCCATCGCTTCCGCAAAGCGGATATGGGCATGCACATATTGCAGCCCGACCTCACGTCCGAAGTTGGCCGCTTGCTCTGCACGCTTGAAGTGCGAGCTCACACCGCCATCATACTGTGCAGGGCGGTTCATCAGACGCACGCCATCCGGGCAGAGGAACTGCTCACGGATGAGTTGCTCATGAGCCAATGCTTGCTCAGGCGTGAGCAGCTGGCTGATCATGCTGCGTGTCATTGGCAGCAGCCGATAATGGATTCCTGTCTCGGTGTCAGACGGATGGAGCATCAGCTTAGGTAGGCCGGGCTCTTCCATATACACGAAGCCCGGAATAATTCCGCTCTCCAGCATGTAGCGGTTAAAGTCTTTACGGATGCCATTGGCCATCTGATGTAGATCTTGTGCGATCTTGTCGGCTTCACTTACTACACCCGCGGGGGCCTGCTCCAAAGCAGCAGCAAAGTTACTAATAACTTGGTAGGTGAGTGCAACCGTCCAGCTGCTCGCCATGTATTGCTTCAGCTGAGCATTGGCTGGTTGGAGGGTATCATCCCAATCGCCGTCGCCATAGGCCGACAAATACGTATCATGCAGGAAATTCTCCCGAATATATTCGATTTCCTTCAGGGCATGTTCCATGAGAGTCGCGGTCTGCTTGGTATAATCGAAAGTATGCCGATGGGTGTAAGGCACATTTTCTTCCAGAATACTGTAATCACGGGTAGCGGTCAAATAGTCGCCCAGTACCTTGAGCGGCCAGACGATAATATCCCCATGGCTTTCTTCTTGCTGCACGTGAGTATAGTTGTCAAACATAAACCATTGCGGCCAGTTTCCGCTGTCCTCGTACTGATGGCTGAAAACAGTCAGCAGAATGGAACGAACCTCATCGAACTTTTGCATAGTTGAGAAATATTCCACAGGTCCCTGACACACATCACGTGTTCCCCAGGCTGCACCACCGTATTGCTCCAGACCGTGAGGCACAGAGTAGTGAACGAGCATATTATGGGTGTACCACCAAGCCACTGCGTTCACACGGAATAGCTCGCTCGTTTCGTGTTGACCCAGAGTCAGATGGAAACCGTTCATAAGCTCGGCAAAATATGCCCGATAGCGCTCGCGCTCATCTTCAAAGGAAGCGTGACGCTCTTTGTGCGCTGATTCTTGCCCAGCTGAAAGCCCATTCAGCCAACCCTGCACGGTGCAGGTCCATTCGCTGCTGTCACCCAGCTCCAGCACAACCAGAGACGCATCAGGAGAAGCTTTCCCCTGTAGCAATGCGTGAGCGTCGCTCACATGCTGTAATGGAGCGCCCTCTATGTGCATTCGGTACAGCAGGTCTGGATAGGCTTCGGCGCTCAGAGAGGCGGAGTCTGCCCGGAAGAGTAGGGCGTCACCTTCACGTTCCATATGAAACGGGAGCTCATATTCGTTCACATGCATAGACATTTGCTGAGTGATGAGGAACGGATAGGTTTTGCCACTCGCCGCACGCATGTGAAGCCGTACTTCTGGGCTATCGACATTCGTATGGTTTGTAATAATGAATGTATCGTCAGCCGTTTTGTAATACCAGCGCACATAATTGAAGCCAATCTCGAACAGGGAAGGCATCGTAAGCAGGCGGTATTTCCCTTGGATTCCGACATAAATACGTTGACCGGATGTCTTGGGAATATTAAGCGCATTACGCGCGTTGGTAATCATTTTGTTGAAATTTGTATTGCCGATTACGAGTTGGGAATTGAACACCCCGTACATATAGGAGGTGGTTGTAATGGTTTCTTCCTTACCTCCTGAGTAATGCCCACCCATTAAAATGTGCCCATGGGGACGCTCTACACGAAGCTCTTTGGATTTGAGTACGACATGCTCATAGCTGTCCGTGAAAAAGGAAAGTAGTTCATCGCCATCCCGTTCTTCCTCCTGCCGTTTGGGGAAAAGTTGATCCACTTCGGCATCGGTCAAGTCCAGTGTACGCAGCGGCTCACCGATGGTTTGAGCTGGAGCCACACGCCCTGCCTGAAGATCACTTGCCGCGCGTACCGGTATGATGGTCTCGGAAGCGTCCACTAGAATGGCAGCTACTTCGTCACGTGCTTTTGTCACCAGTTCCTGATACTCCAGCTTTGTCACTGCGGCTGGATGATTGGGCTGGAACAGACCGTAAAAAGTAAAGCGAGCTTCCCCAGCCAGTTTCACCCGCTCAGATTGCAACGCGGTATAGGCGAATTCGTATTGGTACACTTCATCGGCGAGCGAATCGCGACGGAGTGCTTCCGGCTCATTCGTTTCTTTGTACGAAAGTCCAAAGAACTGAAATCCGTCAGTCGAGTAACCAACAGTGCGGGTTAACGAGCCTTGTTGAATGTATGGGAACGCCTGACTTTGAGGCTGGTTTTGACGGGAGCAAACGGTGTAGCCTCTTTGTTCATCATGGTAGACGGTGTGGTCAATATATTGAGACAAATAAGCTTCATTACTGCGCACAGCAGCGGTATCGGCAATGCCGATATCCTGACCATACACGACATCTGCTTCCACGTCATCGCCCTGTAGGGTTACATCCCAGAACCATACTCCCAGGCGGCTTAGCGTGAAGGTCACCTGATAGCCTACACCAGCGGTGAAACCTTCCCAAATAATCTGCTGATCCGTTTGTCGGATTACTCCCGGTGAGCGAACCCCAAGCAGGGGAGTGATACTTACACCGGACGGACGGTACAATCTCAAGTACAGATTGTTCAAGGAACCGTCGACTGAATTGGTCAACAGTTGGTTGATCATCGTTGAGCCGTGGGCGATCTTATACACATCACCACTGCTTAAGAAGGTAAAAGACAGGTCTCCGGCCCGCAGCAAAATATTTTGATCTAGACTTGTATTTATCAAAGGGAACGCCTCACTTTCCTGTTTCTTTTACTAACCGAAAACGGCCTTCTGTAGTATCTCGGCTGTTAGGTCCTGTAAAGACGGCAAATTCACCGCTGTCACTGTCAAAGCTCAAATCTGCATGATGATAGCGCAGCTGAGGCTCGGTCACTGTAAATTCCACTTCCCGGCTTTCGCCTGGGGCAAGCAGGACTTTGCAGAAATCTTTCAGTTCTTTCATCGGACGAACCGTATCACCGCTGATATCACGGACATAGAACTGAACGGTCTCCTCGACTGGACGTGTTCCTGTGTTCGTTACCTGGACTCTAACGGTCAGTTCTTGACCGGGAATAAGGGTATCACCGGACAGCTGTACGCTGTCATAGGCTACTTCGGTGTAGCTCAGGCCGTAGCCGAACGGGAATAAAGGTTCGTTCGGTACGTCTAGATATTGAGATACGTAGCGTTCTTTTGTATTCGGGTCTAGCTGCGGGCGTCCTGTATTAAAATGATTGTAGTACACGGGCACCTGTCCGACCGATTGCGGGAATGACATGGTCAGGCGACCCGTAGGTTCGGCATCACCGTACAACAAATCGGCAATCGCCGCGCCGCCTTCGCCACCAGGGAACCAGGCTTCCAGTACAGCGTCTGCTTCTTCAATGACGCCGTGCAGATCCAATGGACGACCATTAAACAGTACGGCTACCATTGGCTTATTCAGTGTCTTCAGGCGCTTCACCAACTCCAATTGGGCCTGTGGCAGACGAATATCCGAACGGCTGCCTGCTTCACCACTCATATCCGAGCGCTCGCCAAGCGCTAATACGATGACCTCTGTTTGACTAGCAGCATGCAGAGCTTCTGCATATTGCTCCTCTGTTATGTTGTCTACAGAGCATCCTGCCGCTACCGTGAGCAGCGAGGAGGATATTTTCGATTGGAACCCGTCAACAACGCGAATAGCTTCCTCTTGCGAACCACTCCACGACCAAGAGCCTAGGATATCACCGCTCTCTACAAAAGGTCCGATCAACGCAATAGGTTGATTGCGATTCAATGGAAGAACGGAATCATTTTTGAGCAGCACGCATGATTTAATGGCTAGTTCTTTGGCAACCGCACGATGAGCGTCGCAGAACACAACTTCACGTTCACGCTCAGGGTCTGCGCCGCGTAGCGGATTTTCGAACAAGCCCAGCTTTTGCTTGAGCTTCAATATACGCATCACTGCTTCATTAATGAGCGCTTCATCCAGTTGTCCGCTGCGAACCAGCTCAGGCAGATGCCCGTTATAGCAGGAGGTCATCATTTCAATATCTACGCCAGCCAGCAGTGCTTTCATCGCTGCCTCGCGCTCATCCTCGGCAATGCCGTGAGGGATAAGCTCCTTGATGGCGGCCCAATCCGAGATGAGTACACCATCAAAGCCCCATTCATCACGAAGCAAATCACGCATCAGGCGCTTATTGCCCGTTGCGGCTACGCCTTCTACGGTATTGAAGGACGTCATCACCATTTCGCAGCCTTCATCTAAAGCAGCTTTGTAGGAGGGGAGATAATACTCTCGCAGCTGCCATGCGGATACATCTACAGTGTTGTAATCCCGTCCGCCTTCGCCAGCTCCATATGCGGCAAAATGCTTCACGCATGCGGCCACCCGGTCGATATCGTTCGTCAGATCTTTACCCTGAAACCCGCGCACAAACGCACGAGCAAATTCGCTGTTGAGGTAAGGGTCTTCCCCTGTAGATTCCATCACACGGCCCCAGCGCGGGTCACGCACCAGATCGACCATAGGAGCGAATGTGACGTGAACACCGGATACAGCTGCCTCGCGGGCTGCAATGGTAGCGCTCTCTTCTGCAAGTTGCATATCCCATGAGCAACCAATGGCCAGCGGGATAGGGAAAATCGTTTTGAAGCCGTGTACAATATCTGCCATAATTAAAAGCGGAATACCCAGACGGTTTTTGCTCAAATGAGCCTGCTGAACACGAATCGCTTCTTTAGCCCCTGCGATGCCAAGTACGGAACCGACGTTATGGACATTTTTCTCTGTAATGCCGAGAGAAGCCATAGGGCCGGTAATTTGGCTATCTGTTCCCGCTTCTTCAAAGAAGGCACCCACAAGCTGTAGCAGTTGATCGACTTTTTCTTCAAGCGTCATGTTTTCTAAATAGGAATTCAGGTGTTGTTCCATCATAATCCTCCATAAGCTGTATTGTTGGTGGACAGCTCTTTTTTTTCAGATTCATGAGATTTTTTGGATAAAATTGATTCAAAAAAGTGCTGAACAGGCTAATAGCTAGTATAGAAGCATAATATTCTGTCGTATTATTAATCGAAACGTTTCTATTGTTGAACTCAGTTGGATTATATACGCTTTCAAATGGAGAGTCAAATCCAATTCAGGGGGTTTTCATAGGCTAAATAACGTAATAAAGATGATATAAACTAAAAAAAGTCGGGATTCTGTGCGAATAAAAAATAATATTTCTATTGAATACGGTTTCAATTTGTTCTATAATGACTATCGAAACGTTTCTATTGACGGGTATGGTCCTTGTGCTTTGAACATAAGTGTTATAGCGGTATGCTTTAATCGCTATGTATTTACATGCATCAGGATTTTGCAAGATTCGATTCCAGTCGCTCCAAAATGCAATATATAGATGAACGAGACCATTTCGTTCTATATATTGTTCATTGGAAGTCGCTAATTGTATTTTCGCAAAATCCTCGTATTTGAATCCGTTATCATATTGCATGATCGGTAAACCGATCATCTCGGGAGGAATTCGTATGATGAAAAGAACGTTGGGGATCATTTTGGCAAGCACCTTATTACTGGGGGGCGCGCTGGTAGGTTGTTCGTCCAAGGATGATTCGTCCGGTAAAGATGCGAACGGCAAGACGACCATCACCATGTGGGGCATGGGAGCAGAAGGGAAACTGCTGCCTGAAATTGTAAAAGATTTTGAGAAAGAAAATCCAGATATTCACGTTGATGTACAGGCGTTGCCTTGGGATAACGCTCACGATAAGCTGCTGACAGCAGTTGCTTCAAAATCCGGTCCGGACGTGGTTCAGTTAGGTACATCATGGGTTCCCGAACTTGCGTCTGCGGGTGCATTGACGGATATTACCCCTTATATCAGCAAGTATCCTGAACTGGAATCGAAGAATTTCTTCGAGGGTGCTGTAGGTACGACAAAATTTGAAGGGAAACCGGTCGGTGTGCCTTGGTACACTGAAACGAGAGTTTTGTTCTATCGTTCCGACCTACTGAAACAAGTCGGATATAATGAAGCACCTAAAACGTGGGAAGAGCTTTCCGATGCTGCCCAAAAGCTGGCGGCTCGGGGCAAAGGCAAATATGGTATCTCCTTTAGTGCAAAGGAGCAGTCTATGGGCTTTATGTTTGCTCTCCAGAACGGTTCCAAACTGGTTGACGAGCAGGGCAATCCGTTGTTCAACCAACCACCGTTTGTAGATGCTGTGAAGTATTTGAATACTTTTTTCCAAAACGGCTCTAACGCAGTGGATATTGGAATTGACTCTGTTCAAGGTTTACAAGGTGATGGTATCGTTCCAATGTTTATCAGTGGTCCTTTTATGATTAAAGAAATCAAGAGCAAGGCACCAGAACTGGAAGGTAAATGGAATATAGCGGAGCTTCCTGGCAAAGTAAACAACCTGTCCGTTTTGGGTGGAGCGAACCTTTCAATTATGCAATTCAGCAAGCACCCAGAGGAGTCGGCCAAATTCATGGCTTACATGAGCAAACCAGAAACGCAGCTAAAATGGATGGAACTGTCCAGCAACTTGCCTGCGGCTACTAAATCGTGGGAAGATGCCAAGCTTAAGAGTGATCCGATGCTTCAAACGATTCGTAAACAGCTGGACCATTCCGCAGCATTGCCGCAACTGGCAGCATGGGAAGAGGTTTCTCAACAATTCATCAAGAGCTTTGAGCGTGTTTACCGTGGTCAAGCGGACGTACAGAAGGAAATGGATGACTTTAATCAGCAGGCTGCAAGTATTATGAAAAAATAATGATCCATATCCGCCATTGTCAAAGGGAGTGAAGGCATGAAAGGAAGCTCGCAGAAGCTTGCGCCATACTTGTTTATCGGTCCCTCCATCATCCTGTTGACGCTGTTTTCGCTGTTGCCGATTCTACTGGCGCTCGTAATCAGCTTCACGGATATGGATCTGTCAGGACTCGTTAATTATGATAGTATTCGCTTTATAGGTCTGGAAAATTATACAAACGTACTAATGGACCCTTCCTTTATAAAGTCCCTTGGTAATACCCTGTTCTTCGTCATCATCGGTGTTCCGTTGGTGCTGATATTTTCGCTTAGCATCGCGATTCTAATTAACATGGGTAAGTCACGTGCTTTCAAAGTATTCCGAGTTGTGTTCTATCTACCGTCCGTAACGAATGTGGTTGCGGTCGCAGTCGTTTGGAGCTACCTGTATAATCCGACGCTTGGATTATTTAATTATGTACTTGGTTTGATGAATTTAGGTCCCGTCCCATGGCTGACTGATCCAACAGTAGCGAAAGTTTCGTTGATTGTGTTGGCAGTTTGGCGGGGCATCGGCTTAAACATGATTATTTTTATTGCGGCTATTAAAGGGATTCCGGGTTCTTATTATGAAGCGGCTCAGCTTGACGGTGCCAATACATGGCAGCAAATTCGATATATTACGCTTCCGCAGCTTCGTTACGCTATTTTCTTCGTGTCCATCACGACGATGATCGGCTGGTTGCAATTTTTCGAGGAACCGTTTGTCATGACCAAAGGGAAACCGCTCGACGGCACGCTGACGGCATCCCTGTTCATTTACAATAACGGATTCCAATTTAGTAAATTCGGGTATGCCGCGGCGGGATCGTTCATTCTGTTCTTCGCGATCATCGCGGTGACGCTGATTCAGTTCCGTTTGCAAAATAAAGCGGAGTCCTGATAGAGAGAGGTGATGAACGTGAAAACAGCTGTTCAGCAAGCCCGCGCCAATACGCGCAGTGGTGAAAAAACATTTCAATGGTTCGTGGCGATTCTCCTGACCGTGGGAGGTCTGTTGATGGTGCTGCCTTTTGCGTGGATGATTTTATCCTCCTTTAAGACAGAGGGGGAGGTAACCAAAATTCCTCCGACCATCTGGCCGCAGCATTTTACACTGGATAATTTTAAATTACTATTCGATAGCATGGCTTTTGGAACCTATCTGACGAATACGCTGATCATTGTTTTAGCTTCCTTCTTCGGATTATTCCTGAATGCTATGGCGGGTTATGGCTTTGCCAAATTCCAATTTAAAGGTAAAGGGTTTTTGTTTTATCTGGTATTGGCAACGATGATGATTCCAGGTCAAGTGACGATGATCCCCGTCTATTTGATCCTGAACCAGATGGGATTGACCAATTCCATGCTAGGGATTGTCCTGCCTGGATTGGTAGGTGCGTTCGCGATCTTCCTGTTCCGGCAGTTCATGTCCGATATCCCGGAAGAACTGCTAGAGGCGACACGTCTCGATGGAGCAGGGGAGTTCCGTACTTTTCTACAAATTGTATTGCCTATCTCGACACCAATTCTAGCAGTACAGGCCATTTTAACCTTTATCGGCGGATGGAATAGCTTCTTGTGGCCGCTCATTATTGCGAACGATGAGAAGCTGTACACCTTGTCCGTCGGACTGTCACTGCTCAAGGGGCAGAACGAAAGTCAATTTGCCCTGCAAATGGCAGGCTCAACCTTCATGGTCGTTCCGATCATGATTATCTTCATTGTTTTCCAAAAGTATATTATTGAGAACTATACGATTTCGGGGATTAAGTAATAGTGTAGTGACGAACTATAGGCTGAACATAGTAACGGCGTAGTTTCTTGGTTCTATACCAACGAGACTACGCCGTTTACTCTAATGGAAATATGAGCAGCAGGATAACTAATACTATTTAGCAAAGAGTTATTCACTCAATAAGTTTGTTTATAAAACGAAATATTTTGCAGTACGTAACCAATTGATTATCGTTTATCATAAACGTTAATACTTATATTAAGTATTTAATAATTATGTTGACTATAATAAATATGGTGTGTTATATTAAAACCGTAAATAAAACGGCTTCTTAGTCTTGGTGGTACAACGGATTTTATTTTCGCATTCAGAGAGGATGGTTTAGGTGGCAGCAGCTGTAAAAGCAAAGATGATTGTAGACAAATCTTTTCGTATTGCTGAAGTCGATAAACGCATTTATGGCTCTTTTGTAGAGCATCTCGGGCGTGCCGTATATGGTGGCATTTACGAGCCTACTCATTCAACTAGTGATGAAAGCGGTTTCCGAAATGATGTTAAAGAGTTGGTAAAACAGCTTGATGTTCCCATTATACGCTATCCGGGAGGCAATTTTGTATCCGGTTACAATTGGGAGGACGGTGTCGGCCCTGTTGCGTCCAGACCTAGACAACTGGAGCTGGCGTGGAGAACGGTCGAGCCGAATGAAGTGGGTACGAATGAATTTTTCAAGTGGGCCAAGGATGTAGGTTCCGAAGTCATGATGGCAGTTAATCTGGGTACGCGCGGAATTGATGCTGCGCGTAATCTGGTGGAATATTGCAACCACACAGGTGGCTCCTACTGGAGTGATCTACGTCGTAGTCACGGTGTAGAGCAACCACATAAGATTAAAACCTGGTGTCTTGGTAACGAGATGGATGGCCCATGGCAGATTGGTCACAAGACAGCAGAAGAATATGGCCGTCTGGCTGTTGAATCTGCAAAAGCCATGAAGCTGATTGATCCTGACATTGAGCTTGTATCCTGTGGCAGCTCCAGCTCCACAATGCCGACGTTCCCGGAATGGGAAGCAACCACACTGGATCATACCTATGAGGTAGCGGACTATATTTCCTTGCACCAATACTACGGCAATCATGACAATGATACGGCTAATTACCTGGCACGCTCTATGGATATGGATCATTTTATTCATACAGTCATTTCGACTTGTGACTATATCAAAGCAAAGAAACGCAGCAAGAAAAAAATGATGCTCAGCTTTGACGAATGGAACGTATGGTACCACTCCAATGATGCGGACAAAAAAATTGATCCGTGGTCTGTGGCACCACCGCAGCTTGAGGACATCTATAACTTTGAGGATGCATTGTTGGTAGGCAGTATGTTGATTACGTTCTTGCGCCATGCGGATCGTGTGAAAATGGCTTGCCTCGCCCAACTGGTTAACGTTATTGCGCCGATCATGACCGAGAATAACGGAAAGGCGTGGAAACAAACGATTTTCTATCCGTATTTGCATGCCTCCCGTTATGGTCGTGGGATATCGCTGATGCCTGTCGTGGATTCGGAAAAATACGATTCCAAGGACTTCACAGACATTCCTTATCTGGATAGCGCTGTAGTTTATGATGAAGAGGGAGATGCACTGACTGTCTTTGCAGTGAACCGTCATTTGTCTGAATCGCTGGAGCTGACAGTAGATGTACGCAGTTTTGAAGGCTACCGCATTGTCGAGCATACTGTATTGGAGCATGATGATCTTAAAGCGACCAACAGTCCAGCTGGTGAAAAAGTTACGCCTCACAACGGCGGCAATGCTAAGCTTGAAGACGGAATTGTAAAAGCTCATTTGGGCAAAGCATCGTGGAACGTTATCCGTCTCGCTAAGTCTCATTAATTTTCTTCTGTAAAAGGTACAGCTTCGACTGTATCTAAATAAGCTCGCATTCTCTCTTGTAAGAGTATTACAAGAGCGGCAATGCGGGCTTTTTGCGTAAAATGAGCCATTTGTCCCTCCATAGATATAGGTTTCTAAGAGAAAGGTGGATTTTAAATAAATATTATATTTATTACTAAATTTAACTAGACAAAGATGACCTTTATTCACTAAGTGCTCGTACTCCGTACATTTTTATGAAGTTAATTAGACCCAGTGCCAGACTTCCCAGGTGAAAAAAGACCCTATTATATCGTTGTCAACGTATTGATATCTGAAATGCAGGGTGTGCAATCGGACTTAAATCCACGTTATACTTTAAAAGACAGTCTATTTAAATCCAAATGGTGGTTGTAGTATTTCGAGAAAGGAATGATCTGTATGAGTCAAACAGACGAATATCGTTTTCAAGTGAACTTGGGCGGTATGATTGATATTTTGGCCAATCATTTATATAGCAGTCCACGAGTGTTTATACGTGAGGTTCTGCAAAATGCAACAGATGCGATCACGGCTCGCAAGGAGCTGCGGAAGGTTGCTGCTGAAAGTAATGTATTACAAGAAGACAAGGCCCTTGAAGATACAGCTTCTGAGAGTAACGACTATGAAGGTAAAGTCATCGTGGAGTTATCTGGTTCCGGGGAGCATCAGGTATTGATGATTCAGGATAACGGCATTGGATTGTCAGAAGAAGACATTCACCGTTTTTTGTCGATCATCGGTCAGTCTTCCAAGAAGGGAGCCGATTTGCTGGCTTCTGAGACTTCGTTTATCGGACGCTTTGGGATTGGGTTGCTATCCTGCTTTATGGTGAGCGATGAAATTGTAGTGCTGACCCGCTCGGTGAAGGAAGGCATCTCCATGGAATGGAGAGGGAAGCCGGATGGGACGTATACGATTCGTCGATTGGAAACAGAGCTGCCTGTAGGGACGCAAATTTATTTGCGCTGCAAGCCGGGAAGTGAGTTTTATTATGAGCCAGCGCATGTAGAGGAGTCTTTATTCTATTATGGGGCGTTGCTGCCGTATCCGGTCATGCTGTCTGTAGATGGGGGGACCAAGCGCGTCAATCTTCCGTCGACGAGCTGGATGCAGGACCCAGAGCAATTACGGAGTCGCCGTAGTGAGGTACTGGATTTAGGCTATCGCCTGATGGGCGAGCGCTTCAGTGATTTTATACCGTTGCGGACGGCATCGGGCAGAACAGGCGGGATTGCGTTCATTTTGCCTCGCAGTGTTAATCTGAACAGCAAGCGGCTGCATCGGGTGTACCTGAAGCATATGCTGGTGTCGGACAAGGCGGAAAATGTTTTGCCGGAATGGGCATTCTTCATTAAAAGCCTGATTTGGACAGATGAATTGCAACCAACGGCATCACGTGAGTATTTTTATGAAAATGAGCAGCTTGACGATGTTCGTTCTGAACTGGGAACCTGTATTCGGGAAGAACTGCTACGCATGGCGCAGTATGAGCCAGACCGCTTGCAGCACTGGATTCGTTTGCATGAGCTGTCCATGAAGGCGCTCGCCGTGGAGGATGATGAATTTTTGCGAATAATGTACCGTTGGTTTTCCTTCGAAAGTACATTTGGACGGCGTGAGCTGAAAGAACTGATCCGAGAGGCGGACGGACGTCCACTGCATTACACATCGACAGTAGATGAGTATCGTCAGATTACGCATGTGGCGGCGGCGCAATCCATGTTGGTGATCAATGGCGGCTATATTTATGATTCAGACATTTTGGAAAGGCTGCATTGGATTGACCCGAACCTGCAAACAGAGCGTCTTAGCCCTGAGGAAGTATCCCTTTCATTTACCGGGCTAACGCAGGAAGAGCGCGAGAGTTATTACGGTGTGCTACGTGTCATGGATGCAGCTTTGCAGCCGATGCGTTGCCGCGCTGAGTTGAAGCGTTTTGAGCCTGCGAGTTTGCCAGTGTTGTATACCATTTCTCAGGATGCCCTGACCTTGCGCTCCATGGAAAACACGGTTGAGGAGACAACCTCACTTTTTTCCAATGTGCTTGATAGTCTGAAAGCAGGAGTCCAGCAAAATTCGGGCTATTCCACCTTATACTTTAATCTGAACAACCCGGTGGTGGCGCGGATTCTTGAAGCTACCGATACGCAGATGGTCACGGCAGCTACAGAAATGATGTATGTGAATGCGCTTATGATGGGGCACTACCCGATGAACCGCAGTGAGTTGGGACTGATGAATCGGAGTGTGCTGCATTTTATCAATTGGGGATTAGGGAACGGACAAAATGCGTAATTGCGTAATTATAGGGGGAGCCAAATGGAAGATACGATATATGAATTGATGGAACAGGCGCAGGATTTGCCCGGGGGTGCAGCAAAGCTGGCGATTCTGGAAGAAGCTGTCCGCTTGGCAGACACATCCGGGTTGAAGGAACTTGCTTATGAAATCCGGGGAGAGATTGTGGACTGCGCTATTTTTAACGGATATCCATTGAAGTCGCTGATTGCTTTTTCGTGGCAGCTCGGCCAATTTGATCAAAATCCAGAGGAATACGACGCAGATGAGCTGTTGTGGAATTACAAATGGATACTCGGGAAGGTGTGCAGCTTTTCCAATATATCGAAGACTCAAATAGAAGATCTGGCGGAAGATATGCGCAGACGTTATGCCGAATATGGGTATAATGAGCGTCCATATTACTATTATAAGTTCCGCATCGCGATGGACATGGGTGAACTGGATGAAGCACGGCGATATCTGGATACCTTCCGCTTGGTCGAGCGGGACAGTATGAGTGATTGTGAGGCCTGCGAGCAGAGCCAGATGGTGCGGTTCTATTATTTGACCGGAGAAGACGAGCAGGCGCTTGCCGTGGCAAAACCGATTTTGTCGGGTCGCATGAAATGTGCAGAAGTACCGCATGTGACGCTTTCGCAGGTGCTGTTGCCGCTTTATCGTCAAGGCGAGGTTGATCAGGCAAAGGACAATCATCGCAAAGGCTATCGCCTAATTCGGGATGACCGCGACTTCCTGAAAACGATAGCGGAGCATATCGAATATTTGGCGATTGCCGATCCGATTCAAGGAATCGAAGTGGTAGAGCGTCATCTACATATGGCGCTGGACTATGAGAGCGGGCTGGAGCAGATGTATTTTTACGCGACGATGGTGAGTCTACTGCAAAAGTTGGATACTTCGGGAGAAAAACGGTTGATCCGGTTGCCGGCTTCCTTGGAATGGGCTAGAGAGGATCGCACATTGGCAGAAATCATTGCGTATTTTAGGCCACTGGCAGAGTCAGCGGCGGCTGATTTTGATCGACGGAACGGGAATACGTTTTATTCCGATTGGATCGGGAAAATTGTTCAAACGGCATAGAAGAAGTGGTAGCTGTGACGAATATTTTATACAGCCCAAACAATGAGCAGGTATAATGTTCCTGTGAAATGACAGGAGGGGTTATGTTGTGACTGTAACCGAAAAGGTGATTAATTTCGCACACCGCGGAGCTTCAGGTGTATGTCCCGAGAATACGATGGCGGCATTCCGCCACGCCTTGGAACTGGGAGCAACAGGTATAGAAACGGATGTGCAGCGCACCCAAGATGGGCATCTGGTGCTAATTCACGATGAGTCGCTGGAGCGTACGACAGGTTGCTCACTGGATGTAAGGGATATTACGCTGGAAGAATTAAATAAACTGGATGCGGGCGGTTGGTTTGATGAGAAATTCCGAGGTGAGCGGGTCCCGATGCTGGATGAGCTACTGGAACTAGCCCAGTCCTCGAATACAATTATTAATTTAGAGTTGAAAAATAGCATTTATCTCTATCCGGGAATGGAGGAAGAGGTCATTGCTGCCGTGAAGCGTTTTGGGTTGGAACAGCGGGTAATCATATCCAGCTTCAATCACGAATCGCTGGCGCTCTGTGCGCAGCTTGCTCCTGAAATCAAGACGGGGGCGCTGTATATCGAAATTATGGTTCGTCCATCGGAGTATGCCACCCAATTCGGGGTTACAGCACTTCATGCCTACAAACAAGTTGTTACACCAGAAGCTGTATCAGAGGCTTTGGCATTAGGCGTCGTCTACCACCCATGGACGGTGAATGAGCCAGAAGAAATGAAGCGTCTGCTGGAGGCCGGGGTGAACGGCATCATCACGGACTACCCTGATCGGTTGGCGCACTTATTGGCTGTTCGCTCTTCCTAAGTCGAAGACACATCGGAACTGTGACTAAGGTTTGCAAGGATATGACTGTGACTATTTATTGAAGTGAAAAAGACTCTCCTATACGTACTCGTTTTTACGAGGCGAGGGAGAGTCTTTTTTTGCCTTAAGCCGAAGAGCGTATCATCCACGATGACCTTGATTCCTTTCTACTTGATGCCGAGCCGCATGCGATAGCTGAACAGGATATCTAGTGTTCTGCCCTGAAAATGATTCTCTACCAGCTTCACGAAGCGGGCTATATCGTCGTCAAGCGCTCGATTGCCAAGTTTGAAGAGACTTTGAATACCCCCTTGGCTGAGAGCGAGCCCTGTATAGCGAGCTGCGTCACACTGCTCACGGTTGTGAAAGACAATCTCCCGGGTATATCGGAATTGTCCGCTGCGGTGCAGATTAGCTAAATGCTGATCCTTGCTCCATTTATGAGCTTGTTGCTCTACTGGGGCTTCCTGTTCCAAAAGGGTATCCGCTTTGGTGATAAGCTCTGTATAAGCTTGCTCTATCTGCCACTGCAGCACCGGAGGCCAGTCACAGTCAAAGGCTGCGAACACGCCGCCCTGAGCCAAGACCCTGCCCGCTTCCTGAGCGTGCCCTCGGGGTCCATCCAGTGAAAGGATTGAGAGCAGGTAATGACGTCTACAGTTCCGTCTTCAAAGGGCAGGTTGTTGGAGAATCCGCTTTTGAAGGAAATGGTTTCTGCCATTGTCGTTCCTGCTGTTTCCAGCTTGTGCTGTGCTTTTCCTCTCATGTCCGGGTTAGGCTCGATACCGACGATTTGCCGAGCGGCGTTTTCCCATATGAAAGTTGAAAGTCCTGTACCGCAGCCAATATCGGCAACTAGCTCTACATTTCGCTCCAGATAGCGGCTGATGATTTCCACGACGAGTGACGGCGCTTCCGGGCGGTGCTGATCGTAGTTGTCGGCAAAACCGTTGAAACGATCCACATTACTTTGCAGATTTCCCTCAGGGATCATAGGTCCTTTTCCTCCTTAGTTTCGACTGGGCGGCCGTGTAGATTCAAATGCTGCTGTACTCTTATATTGTACAAGTTTACATGTTCATCCATCTACTCTCGTGATTTCACAGCACCCGTCGGATTTCGGAGGGAGGAAATTCCCCTATTTTATCATTGAAGCAAGTGCCCACTCGCGCATCATGGAGTCAAGCATCGGACGCAAATCTTCGCGTTGCATACCCATGTGGAGCACGGCTTCCAGATATCCAGCTTTATCTCCAATATCATAACGTGTGCCTTCCAGCTCTAATGCGAGCAGTTGGTTCTGCAATGCTACTTGATGAAGGGCATCTGTCAATTGGTATTCACCGCCCGCTCCAGTGGACAGGTTTTCCAATATAGAGAAAATGGAAGGCTCCAACACATACCTACCAATGACTGCCTGCCGCGAGGGGGCCTCTGCCGGAGATGGTTTTTCAACAAGTCCACCGACTTCATGAATGAGACCGTTCTGGTGAGTGGAGTCAATAATGCCGTATTTACTTACATCCTGTTCTTCCACTGTGCGCACGCCGACCACTTGCTTGCCAGTCGCTTCGTAAACATCCATCATTTGACGAATCGCCGGGGTGGAGGAATTCATAATATCATCGCCCAGCAACACGGCGAAGGGCTCATCGCCAATGAACTGACGAGCGCAGCTGACCGCATGTCCCAGGCCGAGGGGTTCTTTTTGACGGATATAGTGAATGACTGCTTTACCCCCGATGCTTTGAACTTCACGTAGGAGATCATATTTACCTTTGCTCTCCAGTACCTGCTCCAACTCCACAGACTTGTCAAAATGATCCTCGATGGCTTTTTTATTACGCCCCGTTACGATAATGATGCTCTCAATTCCGGACTTGATGGCTTCTTCTACGATATATTGAATAGCTGGCTTGTCTACGATTGGAAGCATCTCTTTCGGTAAAGCTTTCGTAGCTGGTAGAAAACGGGTTCCTAACCCGGCGGCTGGAATAACAGCTTTTGTAATTTTTCTCATAGAAACTCACTTTCCTTTCGGGATGGGGAACTGAATACCCAGTATCGGCTCCCGATATAATTGATGATCATTCCGGCTGCGGTCGCGATCAGCTTGCTTAAAGCAAGTGGCAGCTCGGTTCCAGTGTGAAGCACTTGCAGTAATAAGGAGGTTATCCCCAAAACGATCAGGTTGATGACGATAAATTTAGGTAATTGACGCTTATTAGTGTCGTTTGATAGTTGTTTGTTGAATGTCCATTTGCTGTTCAAAATATAACTGTTGGCTGTGCCGCAGCTGTACGAAATGGTCTGCGCCACAATGACCGGCACTCCGACCCAAGCCAGCAGCATAAAAATGATATAATCAACACCCGTATTCACCAGACCTACGATACCAAATCGGATCATAGGAAGCAGTTGGGCGATGCGACTTTTCATGGTTTAGGCTCCATGACCGGATTTGGGTCCGGTATATACCGCACTGTTGCCGCGCACTGTGCGTCCTACCGAAATCAGACTTTCACGAGCTCCTTGCATGTACAGGGATTCACGGGGTTCAGGGGCTTTCATAGCATGTGTCGGACCGTTTTCGTATTGTCCACCCAGATGCTCACGGACAATGTAAAGCGGGCGTGCTTTGGTTTCGTCATAAATCCGTCCAACATATTCACCCATAATACCGAGAATGATCAGGATCACCCCGTCAAAGATCAGGCTGATGCTAATCATAGACGACCAGCCCTTCATCACATAGGAATCGGTGAAAAAGTTGAGAAACAATACGTACATCAGATACAGGAAGCCGGACATGGATAGAAGTGCACCGATATACCCTGCCAGCTTAAGCGGTTTAATCGAAAAGGATGTGATCCCGTCCAGACTGAGCTTGATCATTCGTTTCAACGGATACTTGGTTTCGCCTGCGAGCCGCTCGTCGCGCTCATATTCTACAGCAGTTTGTTTGAACCCGATCCAGCTGACCAGTCCACGAACGAATCGGTTATTTTCCGGCAGCCGTTTCAATTCATCTATAACCTTGCGATCCATTAAGCGGAAATCTCCGGTATCGACCGGGATATTAATATCCGTTGATGCTTTAAGTACACGATAGAAGAGGCTGGCAGACCATTTCTTGAAGCGAGTTTCGCCATTGCGTTTGAGCCGTTTGGCGTAGACCACCTCATAGCCTTCCTTCCACTTGTTAGCCATCTCAACAATCAGTTCCGGCGGGTCCTGGAGGTCGGCGTCAATGACGACGACCGCCTCTCCCACCGCATAATCCATACCGGCGGTAATCGCTAGCTGATGACCAAAATTGCGAGAGAAATCAATCAATACAATGGTGTCATCTCTGAGACTGAATTCCTTGATCAATTGGACGCTGCGGTCCGAACTTCCATCATTTACGAAGATCAGCTCGTAGGGCTCACCCATTGAGCCCATGACTTGTTTCAGCCTCCGGTAGGTTTCCGTAATAACGGCTTCCTCGTTGTACATCGGAATAACTATGGAATAACGGATAGGTTCACTCATTCGTAGTTCCTCCTCATTTATAATGTGATTTCGTATAAAGTACCGCTTCCACCACGTTCGTCTCCGCCAGGGCCACCTTGACCATCCTGGGCGTTTGCATTGCTGTTTGTGGTATCGCTTCCGCTCTCGGTTGCTTTAACGTCTGTACTTGTTTCGCCTGTTGTTGTTTTCCATTCATCTGTAGGGATCACTTTGCCGTGTTCTTTGATCCATGCAGTGACTTCAGAGTTACCGCCGTCCGGTCCGCCGCCTCCACCAGAAATCATGAAGTACTTCACTTGGCCGCTTTCGACCAGCGCCTTGATTTTATCGACGGTATAGACTGGATCGGAAGATACAAAACCGTTCATAATAATTACTTTTTGTCCGGCCTCGACCAGGTAAGGAGCAGCCGTTGAATAATTACTTGCTGCGAAAAGGTAGGTTTCACCTGTGTTGTTTTTTTGCAAATAGCTCAACGTTTTTTGATCTAAACTTTGGCTACCGTTTGGTCCCCCCATTCCTCTGGAACGGGTAGAAGATTTTTGTTCCGTGTCTGTACTTGTTTGTGTGCTTGAAGTATTTCCATCAGGACTGGAATTCTCTACATTATTAGTCTGGTTATTCGTTTGAGTTCCTTCGGCTTGTTGTCCATTAGCGCTCTGGCCTCTAGTGCGATCATTGCCACCCGGCATTCCGCCACCACCGCCGCCAAATTGAGTCGGTCCGGCTTGTGGAATCATGCTGTTCCCCCCGTAGACGATCGGTGTCAATGCCCAGTATGCAGGACCGATAAACATAGCGAGTACACTTGCAATGATGGCGAATCTTGTGAACTTCTCAGATTTCATTCGTGCTATTACCAGCAACACCGTGCCGATGATCCCTAGGATCAATACCGCGATGGACCAGCCGCTACCAATGGTATCGTTGTAATTTTGCAAAACAAACCAGCTAAATACCGAGGTTGCCAATACTGCGGCGGGTAACAGCCAGGAGAGCCATTTGGAACGCTCACGATACTGGTTCCACAATTCTACGAATCCTGCTCCAAAGAGCGCTGCAATTGGTGGTGCGAGCATAATCAGGTAATAATGATGAAAGAATCCTGCTACGCTGAAAAATGCAGCTACGGGAATCAACCAGGCCAGCCAGAAGATGACCTCTTTGTGCTTTTGTGTGATATTACGACGTCGAATGCTTGCAAGCAGACCGATGGAAGCAATCAATGCGAATGGAAGCAGCCAGCTGGCTTGGCCTGACAGGGAAGATTGGAACAACCGCAAAGGTCCTTTTTCGCCAGTGCCGAACATGCCACCACCGGAATTTCCTCCTGGTCCACCGCCTGGTCCACCCTGGCCACCTTGCCCATCTCCAGGACCACTTTGTCCGTTGCCGCCAAATCCACCCGGTGGCATTTGACCACCTGCACCGAATCCGCCTGCTGCCATGTTGTTGGCACCAGAGTCACCCGTAGTGGTAGTACTGTCCGATGATGTAGTCGTCTGAGCCTGATCCGTGCTCGTATTGCCGCTATTCGTTGTAGCGATATTGTCCCGATCTGTGCGTTCACCGCCACGATTGCCACCTGTACCCTGATCTCCTGTCAGACGGGACAGGCCGTTATAACCAAAGGCCAAATTCAGTACAGAATTGGTACCACTACTTCCCATATAAGGGCGTTTGTCTGCTGGGGTGGAGTCCACCACGACTGCCCAGGAGAGCGATACGATCAGGAGAACGACTGCTGACCCTACCAGTGTTACTGCTTTTCGCTTCCAGTTAAACTTGGAAGCCAGCAGATAGAACAAACCCAGTGCGGGAACGATCATATAGGCTTGCAACATTTTTTCGTTAAAGGCGATGCCTACGACTGCGAAAGCAGCAAGGATCAGCCGGGTTTTGCTATTTCTAATGCCTCTGAACAATAGCCATGTTGCGAGCAACAGTGTGAAGACCAACATAGCGTCGATGTTATTCGTGCGGCTAACCGCTACGGCTATCGGTGTCGTTGCCATGGCGAAGGCGGCCAATCGTGCGGCCATCGTACCGAAGCTCGGTTTGACGAGCAAGTAAACGAGCAAGACCGATCCGACCTGAGCTAGCGCCTGTGGCAAGATAACGCTCCATCCGTGAAGCCCAAATATATAGGCGCTCAGTGTCTGAATCCAGAACACCACAGGCGGTTTGTCTACCGTTACCGATCCGGCAGAATCAAGTGAGGCGAAAAAGAAGTTGTGAAAGCTCTGTAGCATGCTTGCTACGGCCGTCGTATAGTAGGTGTTTACATATTTGTCTTGCCAGATGTTGTATCCGTTCAAAAATGCGGATATCAGCATAATGATGATCAGAGGGATGTCCGCCCTGGTCTTAAACCATTTCTTAATCATGTTCATTCCACTCCCTGTGAAAATTCTTTGTATTTATTCCGTTGTTCTAGCCGCTATCTTCAGGACTGAGGAATGACCAGTCGCTTCTGATCTTGGCCCGGTGAACTACCGGCTTGCTATTATCATGCCATACGTACCTTAATGGGTTCTGAGCGCTCCCTGAACGTTAGCTGAAAGCTGAGCAGAGGTGCTTTTTTTGCGACAGGATTCAGGTATATTAGATACAGGTGAAAAATGAACCGACTTTTTTATGAGAAAAATGCGGCAACATGAAAGGGAAGATTAATAATGAATCCAATACACGGAGTTAAAATTATGCTGGCAGATGATGAGCCTCATATTTTGCAATTTTTAGAGCTTGGACTGATTAATGAAGGATATGAAGTCAGAACCGCCGAGAACGGGAGTGAAGCGCTCGATTTGGCAAGAGAGTTTCGTCCGCATGTAGCGGTGCTGGATGTGATGATGCCGGAAATGAACGGTTTTGAGGTGTGCCAAAGTCTCAAGGAGACGGAGGATAACATCGCTGTCATTATGCTGACCGCCAAGGATGATGTAGACGATCGGGTAAAGGGTTTGAAAATCGGCGCGGATGATTATGTTGTGAAGCCCTTCAGTTTTAATGAGTTGCTGGCTCGCATTGAAGCGCGCTTGCGCAATCAGTTCCCCGATCTGCTGGGCGAAGTGGTCCACGGACCCTTTCAAGTGGATGATCGACGGAAGGAAATTCGTTATCAGAGTCAGGTGCTGGAGCTGTCGCCTACCGAATATGAACTATTGAAGTTTCTGGTGCTAAACCACGGGATTGTGCTGAGTAAAAGTCGTATACTGGACAGGGTATGGGGGTACGATTTTGGGGGCGAGGATAATATTGTTGAAGTGTACATCCGCTCCTTACGTGAAAAACTCAAAGACAAGGAGCACCGGGTCATTCGTACGCTGCGCGGTGTGGGATACCGGGTGGATCTGCTATGAAGGCGGGCGGGAAAAGTCGGAGAAAATATGCGCTCCGTTCTCTCCGATCCCAGCTTTTAGCCAGAACGTTACTCATTTTGGCTTTACTGCTCGTATTAATTGGTTTTCTACAATATTTTCTGATGAAAGATTTTCTGTATCGCAGTCGAGCAGAAGCTATGGATACGCAGCTGAATTCAATTCCTGCCGATTTATTGATTAAGGATTCACAGGAGCAGAGTGGGGTAACCGCTCCCCGAGAACAAACCAATCGGAGGAATAATCGACCGGGGCCGTTTTTGTTCTGGCCGGATATGTCGCTCGCTTCTATAGATATAGATGGCACCTTCCAGAGCTTGTCCAACGAAAACGGGCTTAAGCCGCCACGTCTCACCACTGAGCAATATCATGCGATGCAGCAGAGCAAACGTATACGTCACGGCTATCAATTAATCACGGATGCTCAGGGGAAAGAGCAACTGGTTGTATTCCGTCCGCTCGGTCCACCTGACCGTTCGTCCGGTTTACTTCAAATGGGCGTATCCACGAATTCTATGCAAGAGCAGTTGATAAACCAGCTCCGCACCTTTATTTTATTATCACTGATTGCGCTTGCGATTGGGTTGGCGCTTATGCTTCCTGTGCTGCGACGCACGTTGGTCCCCCTCTCCAGGATGGTCGAGGCAGTCAAACGTATTGATGCGGGCAATCTGGCCGAGCGCTTTGACGCAGAGCAGGGGCAGTATGAGGTGGATCGTTTGGCAGTTTCATTTAACGGGATGCTGGAACGGTTGGAGCATTCGTTTGCTGCCGAACGGGAATTGCAGATGCAGATGAGACGATTTATTGCGGATGCTTCCCATGAACTGCGCACCCCGCTCACATCTATTCACGGTTTCTTGGAAGTGCTGCTTCGTGGAGCAGCATCTAATCCGAAGCAGCTTCAATCGGCACTAGAAAGTATGTACGGTGAATCCAAGCGGATGAATAAACTGGTCTCTGATTTACTATTGTTGGCTAAGCTGGACCGAACACCGGAGTTGAAACTGGAGGACATGTCACTAGATGCGTTGCTGTTGGAAATGAAACCGCAGCTCCTTATGCTGGCAGGTACACGTAAGGTAGTTTTTGATATGACGGCAGGTATACGGGTGTTGGCAGAGGGGGATAAAATCAAGCAGGTAGTGCTCAACCTGTTTCATAATGCTGTTCAGCATACTGATATGGAAAGAGGTGTGATCCAGGTAAACCTATCTGCAGGTAAGAAGTTGGTGGATATCCAAATTCGTGATAACGGACCAGGCATGAGTAAAGAACAGCTGGAGCGGATATTTGAGCGTTTTTATCGTGGAGATGAATCGCGTACACGTAGCTCAGGTGGGGCGGGCCTTGGTCTGGCCATTACACAGTCTATCGTGGAGGCACACGGCGGGAACATTACGGCTGAAAGCACACCGGGAACGGGAAGTGTATTCAAAGTAACGCTACCTTTAGCGGGAACAGTATAGTATTTAAGATTATGGCGTAACATAAAAATAGCCCCCCGAACCGCAGCTTTGGTTATAACACGGCTCGGGAGGCTTTTCTATTGTTAGTTAATCAGCGAAGCTTTTTGTAAAAGCACGTGCAGCACCTTGGCAGATGCCTCACGGGTTGTAGGTGCATTCGGCTGGAAGTAGGAAGAGCCTTTAATCGCTTCTCCGTTGATGATACCTGCTGCACTTACTTTTTCAATACTGTCCTTGGCATAGCCTGCAAAGGATGAAGCATCATGGTACGGTGTACGTGCAGGGCCATCGGCTGTTGCTTTGATTTGAAGCAGATCTACAGCTTTACCCAGCACGACAGCAATTTCTTGACGACTGATATTAGCGTTCGGATCAAACTTGTCGCTGCTGCGGCCCGTAATCAATCCAGCTTCATAAGCGGCTGCTACATCGCCGGAGTACCAGCTACCTGCCGGGATATCACTGAATGGTGCAGCAGTACCCGGTGTCAGGCCGAGTGCCCGAGTTACCAGGGCTGCAAATTCTGCACGCGTCACGCTCTTCTTCGGTGAGAAAGTCGTGTCGGTCGTGCCGTTGATCAGCAACTTGTTCGCCAACGATTGAATTTCGGATTGGGCATACGACGATGAAATATCTTCAAAGCTAACGGGACGTGTCGCCGCTGCATACGTCGAGAAGCCCGGACGGCTTACCTTGACGACGGTAGATCCATCAGCCTGCTTGGTGAAGACGGATGGAACGGGATAGACATTTCCGTTTGCCGTATAAAGTACACCAGCTGTATTGGAATCAATTTGACCAGGTACGGTAAAGGATCTGCTTATGAACTGTTCTGGAGCAACTTTGAGCGATTCACTCTTGCCACCAGTAACAACGTTAGCTTCAAACCCTACCGGGGTGCCGATCACATTGGAGCCTTTCAGCTTACTTGTAAAAGTGTTACTCGCCTCTGTCTGGCTGCTGATTACCACTTCAATGCCTGCACCAGCAGGAACATTTTTCAGAGCGGATACTGGCAAAGCCAGAGAAGAACCTGTATTGCTTACAATCAAGCTGCTTCCTGCTGCAGCCTTGCCCAGCGTTACCAGTTGTGTGGAAGTGAGCGATGCCTTCGTCGTTTGGCCTGCTTGGCTAGTAGCCGACAGTACAATAGCTGTCGGGCTGGAACCTGCTGCTGTCACGGCAGCCTGCAAATCTGCATCGGTTACTGTCAGCGACTGTACATTATTGTTCAATGCAACGGCTGTAGTGATAGTTTTAACAGCCTGTCCTTGTTTTACAACGCTTTGAAGTGAAGGTGCAGATGTAGGGACAGGAGTGGATGTGTTCGTTGTAGTAGAAGGTGTAGTATTGCTTCTGCCGCCACCTCCACCACCTCCGCCTCCACCACTACCGCTAGATGCGGCGCTATTATCCACGCGAATAGCTTTAGTGGCGGTGAAGAGTTTAGGACCGTCGGCATTGCGTACGACTTCGCCGTCTTTATTCAGTTCTGGAGAACTGACTTCCAGCTTGTATACGCCGTCCTTCAAATGCTGAATCACGGGCTGACCATTAGCATCCAGAACAGGTTTTCCCTTGTCATCTAATTCGACGTAACTTCCGTCAATATCCTTGAAGGAATATGCGCCTTGTTTGAGACGAGCGTTGGCTCCCTGTTCTTTGGAAGTCGTAATGCCGTCAATAAGACCAATTAATTTATCATCTACGCCGTATACATAAAGCGCGATCTGGTTGGTTTTATCTGTGGTCAGGCGGAATGCCAAATCTGTTGAACGTTGAGCACCTGTACGACTCGGATAAATAATCGGGTTGGTGACACTCAAGTCCTGCAAGCCGAAGCCAGTTGTAGGATTTTCTTTGCCTACATGAACGACGAACGGCAGATGAAGTGTTGGCAGTCCGGCGCTTTTCAGAATAACTTCCCCTTCATATACACCTGTGGCTGCACCCGAATTTGGTTGTACAGACAGGAAGAACGGTTGCGATTTACCCGGTTCTGCCGAGATTGCTCCATTCGCGCCCACACCTTGCAACTGAACGGCAATGTTGCTCACGTCAGGTGTAGCAATCGGTTGAGTTGGATCAGAAGTTACATTATCATGTAAAACGGTGCTGGCTTCATATTGCACAGTGTTAGCCGACAGGTTTTTGAGTTGAAGCTGAATCTGCTTCGCATCACTACCAGGTCGTAACACCCCGAAGCTGGCGGAAGGATTGTAATTCACAACCTCCTGCCGATTAAAGTTCTTGTCGAGAATCGTGATCTTTTCAACAGTTTCCAGCAGGGCGGGAGTCTGAATCGCATTAGCGATGTTTACAAGGCCTGCACCTTGGGAATACACATCATATTGAATTTTATCCTCATCAAAGAGTGTAATCGAAGTGTTGGCGAGCGCAGCGCGGATATCAAACGGTGTCCAGTTCGGATGCTGCTGCTTCAGCAGCACAGCAAGTCCAGCCACATGTGGAGACGCCATACTTGTACCGTTGCTACGTTTGTAAGCCTGCTCATAAGATGCATCTGGATAAAACTTGGCGAAAGCAGGGTAGGTTGATAAAATGCCAACACCTGGTGCGCTCACGTCCGGTTTGATACTGAGCAGTTCATCTCCGTTCGGTCCGCGGGAGCTGAAATCGGCCATGGTATTACCTGCATTATCTGTGCGAATATAGTCTGCTCCAAAGGAAACTGAGAACTTTTCTCCAGCGTTGTCTACGATTTGTTTAGCCAGTGCACGGCCTTCCTTACCTTTCATGTCAAAGGTGGGAATAAAGTCAAAGCTGTCACCCAAATTGGAATTAACGTAGTCATCGCGACCTGAAATACTTTCACCTAAATCAGCTTTGGTGATGTCGCCCGCTTTCGTATTCCCATTAAAAACGATAACAGCCTTCGCACCGTTTTTCTTCGCATTTGCGATTTTATCCACGAATGCCAAGTTGCCGCGTGAAACGAGGACGATTTTTCCTGCTACGTCTTTCTCTTCAAAATCATCAGGTTGTCCCAGATTCGCATATACCAGCTCATAAGGGGCAGTTCCCAAAATGGAGGCAAAGTCTTCTCTGCCTGTCTCCCAGCCCATCAAATTAAAATCATAATGTGCATAAGCATCATCAGTTACGGTCTTTTTCAATTCACCGTTAGCCTCCCAATAGGTGTCACGGGTGACCGAAGCTGTACCTGAGAAGCTTTTGCTCGGCGAAGTAGCTGCACCGACGGAAATCGCCAGCTGTGATGTTGCGGGAGAACCCATGGAATAAAAATAGGGGCCTTCCTGTGCCGCATTACCATTCGCTATGACCGCGACTACGCCGGAAAGTACAGCATTATTAATAGCAATGGAATCTGGGGAGTTCGGGTCCTTTTCGGAATCCGAGCCCAGCGACAGGTTAATGACGTTCATACCATCTTTGACAGCGCGTTCAATGCCATCAATGACCTGTGCGGAGGAACCGGAGGAACGACCCGTCTTGGTATTGCGTCCAAGCACTTTATACACGTATAAGTCCGATTTATAGGCAATACCCTTTTGTACAATATCTGAGGATTTATTTGCGGCTTTACCGGCAATCGTGCCGGAGACGTGAGTACCATGTGTCGTTCCGCTAAAACCTGTGCCGTATGGGTCATTCTCTTTTTCAAGGAACGGTTCCTCGTAAGGGTCGTTGTCCTGTTCAAAAGAGTCATATCCGCCTTTATAGGCTTCTTTCAAATCCGGATGCTCATAATCGATACCGGTATCAATAACCCCCACCTTGATTCCCTCGCCATTCAATCCTTTGGCCCAGGCTTCAGGAACACCAATCTGGTCCAGCGGTGCGTTATCATAAGTGGCTTCACTGGCTGTAAGTGTTGGCGGGTCCTGTACGGGGATGGAATAATACGTTTTGTTTTCATGAATGGATTTTACGCCTGGCAGTTTAGCCAGTTCTGGAATCTTATTGGCCGGCAATGTGACCTCCAAGCCGTTAAGCACCGTGTTGTACTGGTAATTCACCTGGAGAGAAATACCATGCTCAGCGGCTTGGTCCACGAACGTAGTTTGCTCGGTGGCAATCGCGGATTCCGCTTTTTGCTCAGATTGAGCTGTGAAAGCTTGGACGCCTGAACGTGCCGCATATTTGTCCACGGCTAAGGGCTCACCATCAAGCTGTACGATGACTCTGATCTGGCGGGAAGAGTCTGTGCTTAGCTCTGGCGAAATGAAGGCCGGAGCCGCCTCAATAGTCAATGCTTGCTGAGCTTCCAAAAATGAGTTGAGTTGTAGATCTGCGGTAGCAGCAGAACTGACAGACGGCAGAGACAAGCTTACCGTCAAGGCAAGAGCGAGTGATACGACAGGTATTTTTTTCAAAATGATAGGCTTTTTCAAAGATTTCCCTCTTTTCAATCAAAATATGATATGTCTACATACTAGGATTTGAAGCCACTGCCGTTGTTCTCACGCCTCCCTTAATATCTAAAATAATAGAATTGACCACTGGTGACTAACTTGCCAGTTTTGAGGCATATCTTACCATATTGGTGGGATATATTACTATATGTTTTTTATATTTTTAGAAAAAATAAGGGTAACATTACATGTAGATTCCATGGAAATGTTATGAATTTACTAGATTATTTTTGAAAACAATCAAAGGGGAATGGGAGAATGCGAGATTTAATGATATAATCTGCATTGGAATTGTTGAGGTTTCACAATCATGTAAAATGCCTAAGGCAAAGGAGTCGATTATGTTGGCAAAAACGTTGATTTTCGGGCATAAAAATCCGGATACGGATACCATTTGCTCAGCTATTGCTTATGCAGACTTAAAAACCAAACTGGGCGCGGACGTAGAGCCGGTTCGTCTGGGCGAGGTGAACGGGGAAACGCAGTATGCACTGGATTATTTCAAAGTGAGCGCGCCACGTCTGGTTGAGCAGGTTGCTGCTGAAACGGACAACGTCATTCTGGTCGATCATAATGAACGCCAGCAAAGCGCCGCTGATATTGACAAGGTACGTGTGACTGAAGTCATCGACCATCACCGGATCGCTAACTTTGAAACAAGCCAGCCGTTATACTTCCGCGCTGAGCCGGTGGGTTGCACAGCCACCATTTTGAACAAGCTCTACAAGGAAAATGGTATAGCGATTCCGAAAGAGATCGCAGGTCTAATGTTGTCCGCGATTATTTCCGATTCCCTGTTGTTTAAATCCCCAACCTGCACGGATCAAGACGTAGCTGCTGCTCGTGAACTGGCTGAAATTGCTGGTGTAGATGCAGATCGTTACGGTTTTGACTTGCTTAAAGCGGGAGCTGATTTGAGTGGTCATACCATTGAACAGTTAGTAAGTCTGGATGCCAAAGAATTTCAGATGAATGGTCGCAAAGTGGAAATTGCTCAAGTGAACGCAGTAGACGTCAACGATGTGCTATCGCGTCAAGCTGACCTAGAAGCTGCATTATCCCAAACCATCGAGGCCAAAAATCTCGATCTGTTCCTGTTCGTTGTAACAGACATTGTGAACAGTGATTCCATTGGTATTGCTCTGGGAAGCCAAGCACAAGCGGTTGAGAAAGCCTATAATGTACAGTTGGACGACAATAAGGCTGTTCTAAAAGGCGTTGTATCGCGCAAATCGCAAATTGTGCCTGTATTGACTGACGCTTTTAATAGCTTGTAATGATAAATAATAAGCCTCCTGAACCCGACTGCATAATGGCAGTGGAAGCAGGAGGCTTATTTTTATTTCTTCAGTTCTGCCAGGACATCTTCGATGCGGAATTCAAATGCCAATTTCAACTGATCGCTCATCAGGCGCCAGGCGTTTTCAGCCACAGCGAGATCGCCGCTATGAGTAAAGGCATGTGCGGCACCCATGTATTTTTTATACTTCACGGGGACATCTGCTTCAATCAGCCGTTTGGCATACAACTCGGCTTCGTCAGCCAAGGAGTCCAACTCCGCGGTTATGATCAGAGCAGGAGGGAGATTATGTAGTGATTCTGCAAAAATGGGGGAAACCAACGGATTTCGCGCCTCATCTGGTGAGTTCAGATAACTTTCATTAAAGATCTTTGCTACTCGTGGCGGGATCCCCTTCTCGAATTGGGGTTTCAATTTGGGATCTGTAGCAATATCCAGTGGTGGGTAATCCAGTACCTGATATACAATCGGAAATTCCTTGCGCTCCCGGGCCATAAGACACAGCGCTGCCGCTAGATTGCCACCCGCACTGTGTCCCCCGACCGCAATGCGTTGAGGATCTACGTTAAGCACATCAGGATGCTTGTACAACCATTGGGTCACCTCATAGCTTTCCTGTAGCGGGATAGGGAATTTATGTTCTGGGGCCAAGCGATAATCGACATTAACGACGACGCAATTCGCACGTTCAGCAATGACCGGGCACCAGGGATCATCCATCTCGGCGCTACCCATTACAAAACCGCTGCCATGGAAATTAACGAATACAGGGAGTGGATCAGCAGACCGGTGAGAAGGTTCATATACAATCACCCTGGAGTCACCAATAGAGGTGGGGATGATCCTTTCTTTCCGATGTACTTTGGGAGAATGCGAAGGTTTGAAATCGGACGCAGCTACCATTCTGCCAGCCGATATGCGAGCAAGTTTGACGAACAGTTTTTGTCTCAGTCTTCGCACCATTTTTCTCTCTCCTCTCTGGAGTCGGTTAGACGCGAACCTTTAACATCTTCAAACGCAGAACGTACGCGTGACAAATAGGTTTGGAACTGACAGATTTCCGACTCACTAAAGTCTGACATCAGACGTGAAGCCAGCCCTAGGAAAAAGGGATCCATCTGTTGAATTTTACTTCTTCCTTTATCGTTCAGGGACACGAACACTCCCCGCTTGTCATTGGGATCGTCATATTTATTAATGAATCCCTCTTGTTCGAGAGAAATAACCATAGAACTGATTGCTGCCCGGCTTACACCCATCTTATCAGCCAAAGCAGAAGGAGATGACATTTCATCTCTTTGCGCTGAAAGTACACAAAGCGCGATATATTGCCCGTAGGAGAGACCAAATTCACGTGAACGTTTTTCCATATTTTTGCGTATTTCATACGTTATGGAAAATAAATCTACCAAAACACCAATCGGTTTATTGCCACCTGGAAAGAGATTATAGGCCAGTTGACGAATTTCGGAGTCCAAAAAAAAGAACATGCGATCCACCTCGATGTAGTTAATTAGTTAACTGTAATTTAATTAACCACTGGTTGCAATGATTTATACAAACTTTGTTCCGCATTTTTTAAAAATATATCTGCAAAACGTTATATCCAGGGGCCGATACACTGATCGAGGCCCTGATTCACAAAGGCTTGTATGGAGGGCTGGCGCAGGGTACGTCCTTCTTGCCATCGCCACTCACTATATTGAACCTTGGCGGTGTACATGGGTTGCACCCAAAATGCATCTTGATGCCGATCCGGTTTATTGCTAAAAGGTCGCTCCGATATGGTATGTGGCAGCAGGCGCTCGGTAAGCTGACGCCAATCTTCCCGAGTCAGCTTACCCGTACCCACATGTCCGATATAGCGCAGCATTCCTTGTTTATCATATTGGCCCAGCAACACAGCGTTGATAAGGCCTCCGTTTAGGGTATAGCCACCGATAACGGCAATGATATCGCCATAATTTTTGACTTTGACCCATCGTCCGTCTTTTCCGCCCAATGTGTACGGACTATCCAGCTTTTTACACACAATGCCTTCCATTCTTTGGTTGCACATGACCTGAAATAGAGCTTGTCCATCAGGATGAGCGGGAGCCAGTTGAATCCGTTCATTCGGTATGATGATCTGATGCAGCAGTTCAAGCCTTTCCTGTAACGGTTTAAGATGAACCCACTCCCCGTTCAGATAAACAATATCAAACAACATGTAAGTAGCGGGTACAGCTTCATAGGCTGACTGAATTCGATCCGTTCGACGAATCAGATCCCTTCGCATAATTTCATGGAACGATGGCTTACCGTCGGCACCGAGTGCGATCATTTCCCCGTCCAATATGACCGAATCAGCCTTACAGTAGGAGGGGAAGAGAGCAAGCTCCGGGTATAAAAGCGTTCGTTCGTGCTGTTTGCGGTTGAACAGACGCGTGCTGCCCTGGTCGTGATACGTCAAAATTCTCGTACCGTCCCATTTTATTTCGTAACGCCAAAGGCCTGTTGCATCTACAGGTACTTTTTCGCTCAGTTCCGGTTCAAACGGGATGACAGGTTTTAATTCCGTACGCAACGCAGCACCTCCCTTGCCTTCATTGGAATAAATATAGTGTCGACGATAGATCTTATTTTATGTATGTGATGTTTCGCTGATTCCTAAATAGGGGAATGATAAGGATATCTTGCGCCGGCATGAAGTGATTGCAGTAATTCGTAATTCGTTAGCATGGAGTTGTAACGGGATGTTCTTCAGTCAGAAAGGAGATTGGTTTCATGAGACAAATTCGCGAGGAGGACCATGCAGTAGTCATGGTGGATGATGGGCAGGTAGTTGCAGAAGTAGGCTATAAATCCATAGATGACCACTCGTTGGTCATTGACCATACATTTGTATCCGAGCAGTTACGGGGTCAAAAAATCGGCAAGGAGCTTATCGACCGAGTGGTTGATATGGCAAGGAATGAGCATAAAAAGGTTATTCCTGCTTGCTCGTACGCGCTTGCTCTATTCAAGCGCCATCAGGAATACAGTGACGTATGGCAGCAATGAATATGGATCATCAAGGCTGCTTAATTGCATAACCGATACAACACCGGAGCGGGTAATCAGACCTTCCCGGTGTTTTTTGTGTGCATAAAGCTTGTAAAATCAATGCATTCTACCGTTGATATAGGGAAGTAAAGGGCTATTCTCAAATGTTGAATCATATTTTCTGACAGATGGCTATGAAATTGTTCATACTGTTGTCACTTCACAGGCTGTCCATCAGTTCTATATAATATATTATGGTTATGACTACAACAGTAACGAAAACCTGAATTTAACGAAGGAGACGCTCATGATGAATAAAGCGAGTGAGGACAAGCAGTACGTTCCAACGAGCAATCGTAATTTTACAGCCTTGATTATCACCGTTTCCATTATAGCCAACGTGATTATTTTGCTGCTGTTCTTTTCGCCGATCGGATACCAGGGTAGTGTGAGTTTTGATCTCACTATTTTCCCAAGGCTGAATGCGATTTTTAACAGCTTCACATTTATTTTTCTGGTGGCTGCACTGGTTGCTATTTTCAAAAAGAACATTAAGCTTCATAAAACCTTTGTTTTGCTGGCCTTCGCCAGTACCGTTTTATTTTTATTTTCCTATCTGACCTTTCACTACATTTCTCCGGAAACTGCAAAATATGGTGGGGTGGGTATCCTTCGGCCAATTTACTTTACGCTGTTGATTTCGCATAGCATACTGGCTGCGATTATTGTACCGCTGGCCCTGTTCACGGTTGTATGGGGATGGACGATGCAGGTAGCAAAACATCGTAAGATTGCACGCTGGACGATGCCGATTTGGCTATATGTGAGCTTGACCGGGGTACTGGTGTACGTTTTCATGGCCCCATACTATTAATAGCTGTGAACCCTTTGCGGGTTGATTTAGGGAAAAGGCGTCTCTGCTGAAGAGACGCCTTTTTTGTATCCAATAAAAGAAAAATTATTCCTTCTAAATTTATTTTATTGAAAAAACGTTCCTTCTTTAGCGGTATTTCTGCTATAATTTGCCTTAATCAACTAAGAACAAGGGGGTCACCATGTGACAAAGAAAGCGAAAGGCAGGTTACGGTTGCTTGTATCTATGCTAGCGCTGGTTGTACTGCTGAGCAGCTGCGGTGGTGGAGGATCAAAGTCGGAAAAGGTTGACGGAGGGAAAGTAACACTGCAATTTTGGACCATTGCACTACAACCTACATTTACCCCGTATTTCAATCGGGTGATTGCCGATTATGAGCAGAAGAACCCCAATGTCAAAATTGACTGGAAGGATTACCCTTATGACGCAGTAACCAACAAGCTGTTGACAAGTATCGCTAGCAACAGCAGTCCAGATGTAGTCAACCTCAATACAGAATTTGCTAGCCAAATGGGCTCCAAGGGTGCTGTTGTTGATATGAATGAGCATTTGTCGCCCGATGAAAAGGCTGCTTATTTCGAGGGTATTTATAATTCTACAGTTATTAACGGTAAAGCTTATGCGCTACCCTGGTATACCGGTACAGAAGTGCTTTACATGAATACAAAGCTGGTCAAAGCTGCCGGATTGGACCCTGCTCATCCGCCCAAAACCCGGGAGGAATTGTCTGAATGGGGCCGTCAGATTAATAGAAAAATTGGCAAGGCAGGCTATGCTCAGCAGCTTGTATCCAAGCTTTTCGCTGTAGACGGCATTCCTATCCTAAATAAAGAAAAGACAGCAGCGGCGTTCAACACACCAGAAGCAGTCACTATGATTGATAATCTAAAGAAACAGATGGAAGATGGCATTGTACTCAAGGAAGACGCTGAATTCTCACAGCAAGTGAAATATTATGCCGGCGAGCAGGTTGCTTTCGAGCTGGCAGGCCCGACGTTCATCAATTTTATCAAAACGGCAGCGCCGGATGTTTATAAGAACACAATTGCTGTCCCTGTCCCAACCGGCAAAGCCGATGTGCGGCTCTCCAACTCCATGGACCTGGTCGTACCTGCTAAGTCTGCACATGTGGACGAAGCAGTGAAATTTGCTGTTTTCTTGACAAACGCAGAGAGTCAAACAGCTTTTTCTAAAGCGGCGAATACACTACCTTCCACGAAAGACTCCATTAAAGATCCATATTTTACTCAGTCTGACAAATCATTAGAAGCACAAGCCAAGGTAGTATCCGCGCAAAGCTTGGATAAGGCGACAGATTATATGGTCGGTGTGCCTAATGCCAAAGATGTGAATAGTGCCATCGCGCGAGCTTTACAAAATATGGTATTGAATGGCACGGATACGAAGCAGACGCTTACTGCTTTGGAGCAGGAAGTGAACGATATTTTAAAGCGATAGGTTTGACAGGGGAGTAAGTGAATACTCCCCTGTTCATTTATCAAAATCAGGTGGTGATGCAGCATGATCAAATGGTTGAGGTCGGAGTCCTTTACGGCCTGGGCCTTTATGACGCCGGGACTGTTATTGCTTGCCGTCTTTGTATTTTGGCCTATTATTTACAGCATTCCGCTGGCATTGACGGACTACTCTGTCATATCAGACACCCATTTTGTCGGCTTGGATAATTTTGAAGCGGCGTTTAAGGACCGTAACTTTCTTATTTCGATTTGGAACTCATTGTTGTACGTGCTCATTGTCCCCTTTCTTCAAATTTTCTCCATCCTGATGGCTGTGCTTGTGAATAGCCGTATCCCGGGAATTAAAATATTTCGTACGACCTACTACATCCCTGTTGTGACTTCGATGGTAGCGGTAGCCTTAATTTGGAGCTGGCTGTTGGGCAAAAACAGCATAGTGAACTACTTGCTCATGCAGGTCGGCTTGATTAGCAAAGACATACACTGGTTATCGGACAGCAACTTGGCTTTGTATGTACTAATGTTCATCACAATGTGGAAGGGACTCGGGTATTATATGATGCTCTATCTGGCTGGATTACAAAATATTCCCCAAGATCTGTACGAAGCCGCTAGAGTCGACGGAGCAAGCCGATGGCGTCTGATTGTCCATATTACTCTTCCGCTGCTGAGACCCTACGTTCTGTTCTGTACCCTTATATCGCTCATGTCAGCTATTCGCGTATTTGATGAAGTATATGTACTAACCAAGGGTGGGCCGGGAACGGCCACGTTGACATCCAGCTTGTATATTTTTCAAAAGGGCATGGAGCAGTTTAATTTTGGATATGCTTCCGCGCTTGGCTTAATTGTCGGTGCAATGATTGCCGTACTTAGTATTATCGTATTCCGATTCAATAGGAAAGGCGGTGTCAATCCCTATTGATGAATCTAAAGGATGACAAAATGCTACGCTCATCTCTTCCTAAAAAGGAAAGCAGCCGCATCATGCGCAGTCTTGCTCGAATACTGAGAATGACGGTCATATACGTGCTTCTAGTGCTACTCGCCCTCTTTTTAATGGGACCGTTCCTATGGCTGCTCAGCGTATCCCTCATGCCAGGCCGCAACATTTTTTCAACGCCACCCGCTATTTTTCCGACCTTTATTGATTTCGACAACTACGTTCAGGTGTGGCAGTTCATGAATTTTCCAAAGTATATGCTGAATACGGTCATCATTACGGTGTTGGGCGTTGTGCTCAATGTGGTGCTCGCCAGTCTGACAGGATATCCCTTGGCTGTATTTCGTTTTAAGGGTAAAAATCTGGTGTTTACGCTGCTGATTGCCACGATGATTATTCCTTCCTACACCGCATTTATTGTGCATTATCTGACCATTCAGGGGCTTCATCTAGGCAATACCTATTTGGGTGTGGTGTTGCCTGGGGCAGTCTCCGTTTTCAACATTTTTCTAATGCGACAGACGTTTATTCATATCCCTACCGATGTGCGTGATTCCGGTAAAATGGACGGCGCTTCGGAGTTCCGAATTTGGTGGCAGCTGGTGCTTCCGCTGGTCAAGCCAGCGCTGGCTGTAATCTCTCTATTGGAGGCGATGTCGTTCTGGAACAGCTTTCTGTGGCCTATCGTTATTTTGAACGATACGGAGCTATATCCGCTGGCAGCTGCGCTCACGTATCTCAACGGTCAATTTGCCTATAACTTCGGCTGGATTGCTGCAGGCACAATGATTTCGGTACTGCCGATCATTATATTGTTCCTGTTTACACAGCGCTACTATATGGAAGGTCTGGCGGGAGCGGTAAAAGGATAAGCCAGTAGTTACGGCTACGAAGAGCCTGTGAAGGGAAGGAGACGATTGCGATGAAATTGTCCCAAGGAATGGGGCCTCATTCAGGTGTAGGGCTATCGCGGCAGGAGATACAATATTATTTTCGTGATGTGTTTGACAGCGGGGAAAGGCTGGTTATCTCCGAACCGCGACTGATCTGTGAACTGTCCTCTCGCTTTGCAATGAATCAGGAGTATGAAGGTGTGCTGGACCCTGAGGGACCGATCAAGCTCATTGTACCTCCAGGGCCGGGTGTACGGACTGAAACACGGGGAAGCGTACAGTTGATGCTCGAATATGACGGAACGCTTGCTGCAGACGGATATCGGTTGGACATTCAGAAGGACGGGCGGATTGAAATCCACGCTTCTAATAAAAGAGGGCTCAAATACGGCATGGATGCCCTGCATCTCCTGCTTCAGGTGGAACAGGAGCGATGTACTCTGCCGGTGATGTCTATTCGGGATGAGCCTTCCTTTCCGGTCCGAGGAATTATTGAAGGCTTCTATGGGAAACCGTGGAGTTTCGCGGATCGGCTGGATGCCGTCCGTTTTATGGCTACGCACCGGATGAACACGTTCATGTATGCCCCCAAGGATGATCCATATCATCGTGAGCTATGGAGAGAACCGTACCCTGAGGATACGTTTGACCAGATTCGCGAATTAAAGGAAGCCTGCGAACGGCATGAGGTTGATTTTCATTATTGTATCAGCCCAGGGAACGACCTGAGCTTTGGCAGCGATGAAGATTTCCTCAAATTGACGGAAAAGCTGGCGGCCGTGATTGCGATTGGCGTACGTCATTTTTCTGTATTAATGGATGACATTGACTATGTACTCAAAGGGGAAAATCGACATTTGCTGGGCCGCTCGGGTCACGCTCATGTCTTTTTGACGAACAAGGTGCATGCATGGCTGGCTGAACGACTGCCTGAATTTACGCTGACGGTCTGTCCTTCGGAATATTGGTCATATTGGGATACCGAATACAAAAAGGATTTCCGTGAGCGGCTGCATCCGGAGATTAAGGTGTTCTGGACGGGGTACTTTGTTTTTGCTCCACAGATTAGCCGCGAGCACGCCGCTGATAATCATGCATACTTTGGGCATGAGCTGTGGCTGTGGGATAACATCCCGGTGAATGATTGTGACCATGATCGGTTATTCCTTGATCCGCTGCGCGGACGGTATTCCGGGCTACCGGACTGCGGACATACCGGTATGGTGGCCAACCCGATGAATCAGTGGGAATGCTCCAAAGTGACGCTCATCACGATGTCCCACTACATGTGGAACAGTGAACGGTATATGCCTGAGCTATCTTGGGAATGGGCTGCGCGGGAGTTAGCGGGAGAGCGTGCGGATGAACTGATGTTTTTCTGTCGTCAAAACAGGAACAGCCGATTAGGCGGCAACACGTATGAGGACGTGGACCTTGCTTTGAAAATGCGCGATATCCCTGCGCTGGATATGTACTTTGAGCGGCTGCTTCAGGCGGTGAGCGTCCTACGGAACGTGCCTGCCGATGATCTAGCCGCAGGGTTCGTGTCCCAGGCCGCGCCGTGGCTGGAACGTGCCGAGCTGGACGCGGGCCTGTGGCAGGTGTTGCGTCAAGCTGCGCTCAGCAGCGAGCGACAGGACGATGCACAGTCGGGGGAGAGCAGCACGTCGAGCGAAGCAGTTGACGGGCAAGAGCCGTCGCCTCTGACGGACGAAATCGCAGGAGAACTGCGACGCGGTATCACTGCTTGCTTAGAAGCGAAGGTTCGGCTGGGTAGCAATCCAGCAATCCGTGCTGCCGCGCAGTGGGGTTATGTCGATCAGGACGAACAAGGCAAATATCGGCTGATCTTGTGAGTGTTTGCGATGGATTAAGAAACCAAGGCAGCATAGCTGCCCTGAAAATAATCATTTGCCGTTAGGATAACGGTAATTTTCAGGAGAGGTGGAATGTACGGTGAAGTCAAACACCCGATTACTTTTTATACCGCTGGATGAGCGGCCCTGTAATTATCAATTTCCTTATTTACTGGCACAAGGCACAGACTTGGAAATGGAGCGGCCCCCATTGGAATGGATGGGACAAAAGAAAACCCCTGGCGATACGACCAGACTATGGGCATGGCTCGAAGAACGCGCAGCGACTGCTGATGGAGCCATTGTTGCGATGGATACGTTGCTGTACGGAGGAATCGTACCTTCTCGACTACACGGTATGTCGAGCGAGCAGGTCAGAGATAGAGTGAATCGGCTTCGCAGGCTAAAGCAATTATATCCGCAACTGACTCTGTATGCATTTCAACTGATTATGCGTTGTCCGCAATACTCTTTGGCTGATGAAGAACCGGATTACTATGCCGATTGGGGCCGTGAGATATTCCGAAAGGGCTTCATTGAGCATCGTCAGGAGCTGGGGATCGCTACCTCAGAAGAGTTGCTCGAATTAGCTGATATCAGCGAGCGTTTACCAATGGAAATACTGGATGATTATTTGGGACGTCGCCATGTGAATTTGGAGGCCAATGAGGTTGCACTGGATCTCGTAGCAGAAGGTATCATTGATTTTATGATCATCCCACAGGATGATTCGGCTCCCTACGGCTATACCGCCAAGGATCAGCAGCGGCTAAGAAGTCGTATTTCTGAGCTTGAGCTGGATTTGAATGTATACATGTACCCAGGGGCAGATGAAGTGGGTTGTACGTTGCTGGCTCGTTGGGTTAACAAGATGAATAATGTAGTCCCACTGGTGTATCCTCGATTGTCTGCTTTGCAGGGGGCATTCGTAGTTCCGCTTTTTGAAGATCGCTATTTTTACGAAACCTTAAAATATCAGATTATGGCGGCAGGTGGGCTAATAGCTTCCACGGCAATGGAGGCTGATTTGATTTTGTTGGCTAACACACCCGGTGACACGATGGCAGAAGCTTCATCCCAGCAGCGTGCAATGACCGGATATGATGTACATCGGAATGTAGTAGAGCTGGTTGAGTACGGTTATTATATGCTGCAATATGCAGGTCAAAATGTTGCAATTGCTGATGTGGGCTACGCCAATGGAGCAGATCTCAAGCTAATTAGACTATTGAAGCAAAAAGGAGTGCTTTTTAAGCTGGCGGGTTATGCAGGCTGGAATACCAGTTCTAACACGCTGGGCACCGTCATTGCCCAGTCTATGCTGTATACCCACTATGGCTCTACGGAGGAACATTTGGATTTTCTGTCGCTGCGCTACGCCGAGGATGCCTGTTATTGCGCTGTGGTACGTACGGCTATGAATAACGGGATTGTGGAGCAGATGGGTTTTACCAAGTTTATGCTCGATGGACCGAGAGGCTCGGTGGCTGCGGTTATTCACGGACGGCTGGAGCAGGCGCTCAATGAATATGTGAACGGGCCGGAAGGCCGCGTGGAAATTACAGATTGCTACATGCCGTGGAACCGCACCTTTGAAGTCGGATTAACCGTACGGCATCATGCCGAGAAGAGAGGGTGATTCCTATGGGAATGGAAGGTGTGTTATCCAAAGTTCAGCACGGACTGATCGTATCCTGTCAGGCGCTGCCAGGCGAACCGTTGCATGGAGCAGATTCTATGGTCAAAATGGCGCTTGCCGCACAGCAGGGTGGAGCTGTAGCGATTCGCGCCAATGGCGCATCGGATGTACGTGCGATTAAACAGGCGATTTCTCTACCAGTCATTGGCTTGATTAAGCGGGATTATGATGATTCTGATATTTACATTACGCCTACCCTTCGTGAAATGGAGGAACTGGTAGAGGCAGGCGCGGATATCATTGCGCTGGATGCCACATTACGACCGCGCCCAGCGAGATGCAAGCTGAAGAGGCTCATAGATTATGCCCATGAGCAGGGAGTTACTTCCATGGCAGACATTTCGACACTGGAGGAGGCGCTTCATGCGGCCTCTCTTGGCGCAGACTGCGTATCCACCACGTTATCCGGGTATACGCCGTACTCTACTCGGATTGAGGGTCCTGATCTGGAGCTGGTTCGGAGAGCGTCAGAACTGGTTCCCGTTCCTTTAATTGCAGAGGGCAAAATCTATGATCCGGCGCAGGTTGAGGAAGCATTCCGAATGGGAGCACATGCAGTGGTCGTAGGCTCGGCGATTACCAGACCCCAATTGATTACGCAGCGGTTTGCCGATGCCGCAAGGAAGGCAGTGAAATGCATCTATGGAGATGAACGACCGAATTAACACATATTATCCTTCATTAACGAAATCGGAGCAGAAAGTCGCCTTGTGCGTACTGGAGCATCCCGCAGACATCATATATTTCTCCGTGACAGAGCTGGCGGATTTTGCAGGTACAGGCGAAACGACCGTCATGCGCTTTTGCCGGAAGATTGGTTTCAAAGGTTATCAGGATTTCCGACTGTCCCTAGCGCAAAACCAGAATTATCGTAAAACTGATATGGGCGAGGAGAACATCGACCCAGATGACGAACAAGATATTACGCGTACGGTGTATCACAACATGCTCGATATTTTGCACTCCAGTATGGGGCTGCTGGACCATTCAGAGCTTGGTCGTGCGATTGCGTGTCTCGATCAAGCGAGCTATGTTCAATTTTTCGGTGTGGGCGCTTCGGGAATTTCTGCGCAGGATGCTAAAAACCGTTTCTTACGGATCGGGCGTCGCGCCGAGGCTGTGGCAGACGGACATATTCAGTCGATGATGGCGGTGTCCATGAACCCGGGTGATGTGGCTATCGGCATTAGTGTATCAGGAAGTACGCTGGATACGAACGATATGCTGCATAAAGCCAAGCAAAACGGTGCAACGGTTATCGCAATTACAAATTATGCGAAATCACCCATTACCTCCATTGCGGATATCGTGTTGCTGACCGCAGGCAAGGAAGCTCCAATAGAAGGTGGTTCAATCGGCGCTAAAATCTCACAACTATTCGTGATTGACCTCATCTGCGAAGGGCTTGCTCGCAAGCATACGAATCACACCAAACAGATGAAGGAAAAAACAGCGAGGGCCGTTATTGAACGAAGCTATTGAGATTTTTCAGTTGTGAATTGAAAACTTGTGCTCCGACAGTTCAATGACTTGTGTTTGTGGTGCTTATGAATGGTTATTTCAAGTATTGCTATTATATAGAAGGTTTGTACAAAGAGTTAGTAAGCTTTTATGTAGGGCAACAAGGAGGTTGGTGTGGTGGCAGCTGCTGTGAACAGAGTCATTGGAATCGACATTGGGGGCACATCTGTGAAGGCCGCCATAGTGGCACAGGACGGATCGGTGCTTGATGAAATCCGGCTGGATACGGACGCTTCCCGGGGACGTGAATGGGTGTTGTCGCAGGTGTCAGAATCTGTGCTCGGACTGTTGCGTTCTTTTGGGGATACCAGCATCGGTGCCTATATAGATATAGGCGCTCTAGGCATTGCTACTGCTGGCAGAGTGAATGTGGAGAGCGGCGTAGTTGTGTATGCCACAGATAACCTACCTGGCTGGCAAGGTACATCCTTAGTAACGTGGGCTAAAGAAAAACTGGCTTTACGAGCGGTTGCTGATAATGATGCGAACGCCGCTTTACTTGGAGAAGCGTGGCAGGGAGCGGGGAAAGGCAAGCGACGCTTGGTGATGCTCACGTTGGGAACAGGTGTCGGAGGTGCATATATGGAAAATGGCCTCTTGTGCAGAGGGGCTCATTGGAGCGGCGGTGATTGGGGGCACAGTATTCTATACCCCGGAGGACACCCCTGTAATTGCGGAAAAAAAGGGTGCGCCGAGCAATATGTATCGGGGAGCGCCCTGTTACGTCGAGGTAGGGAACACGTCGGTAAATTGTACCGCTCGGGAAACGAGATTGTGAAAGAGGCCGTTCACGGTAACCAGGAGGCAATCCAGGTGCTGGATGATTACACCGCAGATTTAGCTGTCCTTCTAGCTAACATCTCGGTGACTCTTGATCCTGAGGGGATCATTGTAGGCGGAGGAGTAGCGGACACGGGAGAGGTCTGGTGGCCCATGCTGGAAAAGCATCTGCACCAATTTGGAGTTCAAACGGAAGTAAGTCGGGCATTGTTGGGCAATCGCGCTGGAATCATCGGCGCTGCACGGCTTGCCTTCGAAATGACCGAGTCCTAGTACAAGAATGAAAGGGGAACGAACCATGACGCAAAAACGGCTTGATACCGACATTGTTGTGATTGGCGGAGGTCTGGGGGGGACATCGGCAGCTCTTGCGGCGGCGAAGGCTGGCATGAGAGTCATCGTGACAGAGGAGACGGACTGGTTAGGGGGGCAGTTAACTTCACAGGCTGTTCCTCCAGATGAGCATCGATGGATCGAACAATTTGGTTGCACAGCAACATACCGTGAGTTCCGTAATCGTGTACGTGACTATTACCGTCAGAACTATCCGTTAACCGAAGAAGCTCGAAATAATCCCATTCTCAATCCTGGGAACGGTTGGGTAAGCCGTCTGGCCCATGAACCACGGGTAGCTCTGCGGGTGCTTGAAGATATGCTCGCTCCTTATTTGAATACGGGGCGCGTTCATGTATACTATCACACCGTGCCTATTGCCGTTCAGACGGATGGGGACTGTATTACTTCTGTAACTGTCCGTACCTCGAATAGCGCTGATCATAAGTGTGGATTTAGAGTGCTGCACGGAACGTTTTATCTGGATGCGACAGAGTGTGGTGATCTCCTTCCGATGGCGGGCGTGGAGCATACGAGTGGAGCGGAGTCGCGGGCTGCTACGGGTGAACCTCACGCACTGGAGTGTGCTAACCCTTTTGATATGCAATCTATCACACATGTGGCTGCCGTAGACTATATTCCCCAGGAAAGCTTCATTATAGAGCGGCCGCAACAATATGATTTCTGGAGAAATTATATTCCGTCCTTTTCCCGTTTTCCGATTTTGAGCTGGTTTGCTACTGACGCGGATGATACCAGTAAACTAAAACAGTTCACATTGTTTCCTAACGATCAGGGCATTGTATCCTTATGGGATTATCGTCGTATTGTAGATCCCTCGATATGGAGCAAACCGCTAAATGATGGTGAGGTAACTCTTTTAAACTGGGCGCAAAATGATTATTACCTAGGGCCATTGATCGGTGTTACCGCTCAAGAGCAGGCAAAACATCGAGAAGGAGCGCGTGAGTTGACTCGTTCATTAATATATTGGCTTCAAACCGAAGCGCCCCGGTTAGATGGAGGGTTCGGCTATCCGGGAATTCGACCACGGGGTGATATTCTCGGCACTTCTGACGGTCTGGCTAAAACGGCTTATATTCGCGAGTCACGCCGAATTCAGGCCAATTATATGATATCTGAGTTTGATGTAAGTCGTGAGCTTCGGGGAGAAGAGGGCCCTAAGCGATATACAGACAGTGTAGGTGTAGGTAGCTATCATTTGGATCTTCATCCAACTACGGTATCTCAGCGAACATTCTACATCCCTAACTATCCCTATGAAATTCCATTGGGCTCACTTATTCCGGTGAGGGTGCGCAATTTACTTCCTGCCTGCAAAAATATAGGGATGACCCAAATAGCCAATGGCTGCTATCGATTGCATCCTACAGAATGGAATATAGGAGAATCAGCGGGAAGCCTAGCGGCTTACTGTGTCTCCAACGAAGTATATCCCATTGAAGTGAGCCGATCAGCAGAGCATCTTGGATGTTTTCAAAATGTTCTTCTTCGCCAAGGTGTGGAACTGCACTGGCCTGCAGAGGTATTTGAGCCAGAGGAAGTCATCAGCTAATGAAGGGGCAACTAGCCCCTCGACTGATTTTAAATGAGCTGAAAGATGAGTGGATTTATTCTAAAATAAAAAAACAAAAAAAGTGCTTGCTAAGTTGCTGGGGTTTATGATATATTATTTGAGCTGACAACAAAACAGCAGTTTCAAAAGCGAAAAGCTTGGGTGAAATGATCTTCAAAAAAAGAAAAAAATAACCCTTGCATTTTTGAAACGGACATGATATGATCTTATAGCTGCTGAAAAACGCGGCGAAAGAGAAATGTTTGATCTTTGAAAACTGAACAACGAGTGAGTAAAATGATTTTGCTTGCAAAATCAAACAAGAGATATTTTATCTCGTCAGTTTCAACATGAGCTTATCGCTCTTTCTATAAATCAACTTCGGTTGGTCTTTAATGGAGAGTTTGATCCTGGCTCAGGACGAACGCTGGCGGCGTGCCTAATACATGCAAG
>NZ_JANAVQ010000008.1:0-218518 GCF_024213605.1 Paenibacillus sp. CH40 | reverse complement strand
GCTGGGTAGCTATGTACGGAAGGGATAAGCGCTGAAAGCATCTAAGCGTGAAGCCCCCCTCAAGATGAGATTTCCCAGTATGTAAGACCCCTTGAAGACGACGAGGTAGATAGGTTGGGGGTGGAAGTGCAGTAATGCATGGAGCTGACCAATACTAATCGGTCGAGGGCTTATCCTAAAATAAAACGCAAATGAGTTTCGGATCCAGTTTTCAGGGTGTAAGTTTTGTATTGTATAAGCTCAAGTGACTTATATAAAACAAGCGAACACACAGCATTTGGCGATGCTGATTCCTGAAAAAGAATTTACGATGTAAGTTCATGTTTGGTGGCGATAGCGGAGGGGTTCCACACGTACCCATCCCGAACACGACCGTTAAGCCCTCCAGCGCCGATGGTACTTGGACCGCAGGGTCCTGGGAGAGTAGGACGTCGCCAAGCAAAAAGTAAAAGAGACCAAGATCTTCTGAAGATCTTGGTCTCTTTTTTACGTTATAAGGCACTGGGATTTTATTTAAAGTGAGTTTGTTATAAGTTCAACTGGATAAGTGGATATTAACTAATAAATAAGAAGACGGTTTTAAAATAATTTAGTACCAGGTATTAGTATCTGGTGTTATAATATGAATAAGGATTACAAAGGAGAGTGATCAGATTGTTGAATTCAAAAGCTAAGCTTACGGCCTTTAGCACTTATGTACCTGAACGGATTTTGACGAACGCTGACTTGGAGAAGCTTGTGGATACGAGTAACGAGTGGATTGTACAGAGAACGGGTATGCATGAAAGACGCATTGCGGCTGAAGATCAATATGTATCTGATTTATGTATACAAGCTATTACTCGTATGATTAACCTGTATGACGTAAATATAAACGATGTTGAGATGATCATTGTAGCGACGAGTACACCTGATTACTATTTTCCAAGCACGGCTTCACGTATTCAGGCTCATTTTGATATTCCAAACACAGGGTCAATAGATGTTAGTGCAGCATGTGCAGGTTTTTCCTATGGACTTCATTTGGCAAATGGCCTTATTACGAGTGGTCTGCATCGTAAGGTGCTGGTAGTGGGAGCCGAAACGTTGTCCAAAATTACAGATTATACGGATCGGACGACGTGCATACTTTTTGGAGATGGTGCAGGAGTTGCACTTGTTGAATATGACGAGGATGAAGGATCATTTTTAACTTCAGATATAGGTACCTATGGGCAAGGGGGAGCACATCTTTACCGTGTGGGATTATCTGATCATTTGGATGGAGAGAAGCTGCAAGACCATGGATTTATTGCTCAAAATGGACGTGAGGTTTATAAATGGGCTGTTCGCTCTGTTCCAACGGGAATCGAACGATTATTGGATAAGGCTAATATGAAGAAGGCGGATCTTGATTGGTTTGTACCTCATAGTGCTAATTTGAGAATGATCGAGTCCATATGTGAAAGAAGTACAGTACCTTTGGAAAAAACGCTGACAAGTGTAGAATTGTATGGTAATACATCGGCGGCATCCATCCCGTTGGCTTTGCAGTGTGGTTTGGATGATGGACGTTTACGGTATGGACAACATGTGTTGTTATATGGATTCGGGGGAGGCCTCACCTATGCGGGTCTGCTATTAAAATGGAGTGTGCCTGATTTGTAAGTTACCTAACCCATGGAGAAGCAATAGCACTAGTATGTACGATCATGTTAATAAGAGCTGCTGGCATTAGAATTTATCGTAAGTTGGCAGGATGCTATAATTAACACTATGAGAGAAAGGAGCGTAACATGAAGGTATTGGTATTGGCAGAAAAACCGTCCGTGGCCAGAGAGATTGCACGTGTGATGGGTAGCCGCGAGAAGCATAAAAGTTATATAGAAGGACCCCAGTACGTGGTGACGTGGGCACTGGGACATTTGGTTGGCTTAGCAGAGCCAGAGGATTACGATTCTAAGTATGCGACCTGGAATTTGGAGGACTTGCCTATTCTTCCGAAGAGTTCAAAGTTAAAGGTGCTTCGCGAAAGTAATCATCAGTTCAAAGCTGTGCAGCAGCTCATGAAGCGGCAGGACATTGGAGAGCTTATCGTGGCAACCGATGCTGCCCGCGAAGGAGAATTGTTGGCACGCTGGATCATCCAAATGGCAAACTGGAAAAAGCCCTTCCGGCGCTTATGGATCTCCTCGCAGACGGACAAGGCGATTAAGGCAGGTTTCGCAAAGCTATTGCCTGGTCAGCAGTTTGATCGTTTATATGAATCGGCTCGCTGTAGAGCTGAAGCAGACTGGATGATTGGTCTCAATGTAACTCGCGCATTGACTTGTCGTTATAACGCCCAACTTTCGGCTGGAAGAGTGCAGACACCAACGCTGGGGATGATTATGGAGCGTGAGAAGGAAATTACCGAATTCCGTTCTCAGGAATATGATACTCTGACGGCGGAATTTGGCGATTTTCAGGCAACTTGGCGGGCAGAAAGCGGGGATTCACGCATGTTTGACCGCACTCAAGCAGAGGCTTTGCGCCGCAGACTTGAGGGGGCCAAAGGCACAGTTGCGAGTGTTAAAAAGAGCGAAAAGAACGAGCCTCACCCGCTGGCGTATGATTTAACGGAGCTGCAAAGAGATGCTAACCAACGCTATGGCTTTTCGGCTAAACAGACTTCTAATCTGCTTCAGCGTCTGTATGAGCAGCATAAGCTGGTGACCTATCCACGTACAGACAGCCGTTATCTGACATCCGATATGGTGGATACACTTAAGGAAAGACTCAGTAGTGTAGCAGTAGGTCCGTATGCTTCCTTGGCACGTCCGCTATTGCGTAACAACCTACCAATCACAAAGCGAATTGTGGATGACAGTAAAGTCACGGATCATCATGCGATTATTCCTACTGAGCAGACATTATTGCTTAATCAGTTGAGCCCTGAGGAACGTAAGCTGTATGATCTGATTGCACGACGTTTTATCAGTCTATTCTATCCACCTGCACGTTATGATGCTGTAGCCGTATCAGTAACGGTGGAGCAGGAGACGTTTCAGGTAAAAGGTACAACGGTAAAAGATAGCGGATGGCGTGCTGTATATGACGCGAACCATTATGATATGGATGATGAAGAAGCAGAGGATCGGGAAAACAATGGACGAGGCGTTATTTTACCTGAGCTGCAAAAAGGAGATTCTGTCCGGTTACAGCGTTGTCTTGTACGAGCTGGGCGAACGATGCCGCCGAAGCGGTATACAGAAGCTGCCCTGCTCGCTCAGATGGAAAAACATGGACTGGGTACTCCTGCTACCCGTGCCGATCTGATTGAGAAGCTTGTCAGCTCGGATACGATTGAGCGTCAGGGGAACGTGATGCATCCAACTGGGAAAGGTAAGCAACTGATTGAACTGGCGGCTCCACAGCTTCGAACGCCCGAATTGACGGCACGTTGGGAAGCGGAGCTGGAACGGATTGCTCGTGGTCAAGGACAACCGGAACCGTTTTTGAATTCTATTCGTGCTATGGCAAAAGAGCTAGTTTCCACTGTGAAAAATAGCAATGCGGAGTACAAGCCCCATAATGTGACGAATAGTCATTGTCCAGATTGTGGTACAAAGCTATTGGAGAAGAAGGGCAAGAAAGGCAAGTTCCTTGTATGTCCAAGTGCGGATTGCGGTTACCGTCGTTCAGGGGAAAAACGTTTGTCCAATCGACGTTGCCCGCAGTGTCATAAGAAAATGGAAATGAAAGAGGGCAAAGCAGGATTGTATGTAAGATGCCTGCCCTGTGGCATTACCGAGACGTTGGATAAGGACAAGCAACGGGTAAACAAACGGGAACAGCAAAAGCTAGTAAGACAATTTGAAAAGCAGGAATCTTTTGGCTCCAGTTTGGGTGATTTGCTTAAAGCAGCGATGGAACAAAAGCAGGGCAAATAACGGATGACCAAAAGTGCTACAGTCAACATAATCAGCAGGTATACGTCGGTATAAAAAAGATCACTCCTTGGCATGGTAAGCCGAGGAGGTGAGTATTTATGCCCAAACATAAACCGCTTAAAATCAATAATCAGCAAAATAAATCAAGCATACTGGAGGAGGAAATTGCTGCTCATCCAGAGAAGCAAGCGAAATATCCTCCAAGCTTGAATGGGATTCCCAAACAGCAGTCTTGATGCTGCGTGGGAGGGACAACGAATTACTGTATAGAACCAAGACGATTGGATATCAGATGAAGTAGTTACTAATGCTAGACCTGTCTCGCAAAAAAAGAAAGCAGCAGTTACGGTGGTCAACCGTAATCGCTGCTTCTTTTTCATAATAGAATGTTGATTTATTTGATTTGGATGACTACTTTTAGTATTCATTGAAAAAGGATTGAATTTGGTTAACATCGTGTGTTTGGGTCAAAGCAAGCATGAGCAAAATCCGTGCTTTTTGCGGATTAAGCGAATCGGTCGATACAAAGTTCGATGCCGCGTCTTTTGTTGACGGGGACACCACTCCACTTCCCACGCGGCTGGAGCGGGCAATGATCACTCCTTTTTTACCTGCGGCCTCTGCGCCTTCTGAGGAGGTCTTGGACAAGGAACCATTACCGGAACCAGCTACGACAATACCCTTGGCACCAGCTGCTACGGCTGCATCATACAGATAGCGACCATTGTTTTGATATTCGTATAAAATATCTACTTGTGGCAGTTGAGTCAGGTTAGAGATGTCGAATACAGAAGAAGTCGTATGCTTGTGTGTGGATTTGTTGTAGTAGTACACTTGATCGCCCACAACAGCTCCAAGGTATCCCTGCTCCACAGACTTGAACGTATCGACTGCTGTTGTGTTCGTTTTGGTGATGTATCTTGCTGCACCGATACGGTCGTTCAACAGGACGAGTACACCCTGACCTTTAGAGGCCGAAGCCCCGGCGACTTTCACTGCATTATAAAGGTTGAAGGGACCATCAGCACTGATGGCAGTAGCTGGACGCATAGAGCCAACGACAACTACTGGCTTATCGCTTTTGATAACAAGATTGAGGAAATAAGCTGTTTCTTCTAATGTATCTGTACCATGTGTAATGACAATGCCATCTACATCGTCTCTGGCAAGCAGTTCATTGGTGCGTTTGGCAAGTTTTAAGAGGATCTCATTATTAACGTCGGGGCTACCTACATTAACAACTTGCTCACCACTGACATTTGCAATACTTTTCATCTCAGGAACGGCATTGATCAGAGTTTCCACACCCAACGCGCCTGCTTTGTAGCCGGTTGTATCCGTATTGACGGAAGATGATCCTGCGATGGTCCCTCCTGTGGCAAGTATTTTAATATTGGGTAAATGATTGGTTTGAGGATTTTCGGATTTGTCCGACGTTGTAGTGGTAGAAGTAGGTGCAGTTGTGCTGGTTGTAGCTGCTGCCGCAGCCGCAGCGTTGGCGGTAAATCCACCACTCCATAAGGTACTACCGAGAATAAAGCTAGCCAACAGGGGAATCATCGTCATTTTTTTCATGTTAGTCATATAAAGCTCCTCTCCAATCTTAAACCTCAAATATAAATGATAGATTAACTGACAAATATTTTGTCGAATTACGTTAATATCACGAATTATAGGGTGTAAAATTGCTTTTAGTCAACACTTATGTTAGGAAATATGACTTTAGAACTTATTTATTATAATGTAATCGATTTCAAAAAAGACATGTGCAAAACAAAACAACAAGCAGATATCTCATAAGGAGTCTGCTTGCTGTTATTGTGGAAGCTAAACAACAGATTTTACCCTGTAATCAATTCACATAAAAGGCTGCAAGGTTAAGTTGATACTTTAGGTTAATAACGCGGCTATACAGCTTAATGCAGATTCGTTGATCAAGGATTGTTGGAATGCTGTTTTGTTGGCAAGCTGGCGCTGGGAGTTCCTTTTCCTCGTTTACGGTTGCGTTCTGCCTTTTTTGCATTTTCTCGCAGCTTTTCAACGTATTCATGGGTGCTTTCCATCGCAGTTCCTCCTTTAAGACGAAATAGATGCACTCGGGGATCGCCCTTATGCCACCTTACTATTTCCGCAAAAGCGCTATCCAAGTCAGAAGAGGCGTTGTTTCTGTAAAAGGGGTGGGGTTATAATGAGGGGGAGATCGCTATATAAGGCCTAATACCTGAACTTGGTACGGTGTAAAGGAGGAGAGACATTGCAGACAGGCTTGTTGGTATGGCTGCTGTTTATCAATGCAGTAGGCTATCTGGTAATGTCGGAGGATAAAAAGAGAGCACGTAAACATCGTGATCGTGTACCTGAGCGGACGTTGTTTTTCCTGGCCCTGATCGGGGGAGCATTAGGCGTTCTAATTGCCATGTACCGTAAACGCCATAAAACACGGCATATGAGCTTCAGATTAGGTATTCCTGCGTTGCTATTCATGAACGCATTGCTGTATGGGTATTTTTTACGGTAAAGGGGAGGAGTTTAGGTTCTCATAGGGAAGTTTAATGATGAGTGAGAAGACTATTCCAGCCATCCGGTGACATGGAATGAACAACCACAGGAATACATATTTCAGGTTTTGAATCAATAAACTGAATGAGGAAGAGGTGCATATTATGATATTTTCAAAAGTATTGCTTGCTTATGACGGTTCGGATGCATCCAACAAGGCTTTGTTAAAGGCGGCTGAATTGGTCAAGGCATCACCCTCCTCGAAGCTTGAGGTGGTAACGGCATTCGATTTTCCTCGGATCTTTATGGGCGAAGGTTTGGCTCCAATTCCGGCTTCAATAAATAAAGAATATTACGATTTGGCCGAACAAACTACGGATGAAGTTAAAAAACGACTTGCTGAGCAGGGTGTAGATGCCAAGGTGGAACTGATTCAAGGTTCTCCAGCCGAAGTCATTTTGGATTATGCCAATGAGAATGGCTTCGATGCGATTGTGATCGGCAGCCGCGGCTTGGGCGGTATTCGTGAATTTGTATTAGGTAGCGTGAGTCACAATGTGGTGCAGCATGCGCGCATTCCTGTGCTGGTCGTAAAATAACTGAATAAAAAAGTAAAAGTCGGTTTACTGCCTGTATAGGGAGTGCCGACTTTTATTTTTTTCAGTGGGATGCGTTGCGCTCGCTGTTATCAGGGGAGGGGAGCGATAGCTAAATGTAATACAATAGTCCTGACCTGTGGGTATATAAGGGTACTGATTTCACTAAACACGAACATTCTATTGTATGATTATTCTAATGTTCGTTTTCAAGTTGACATAAGGTGTAGGGAATTGTTAAACTAGGAAGTGTATTGTCGATAAAAAATGAACTTAAGGTGCAATTTAATAAGGTACACATGTTTGAGCCGAAACAAACCACGATCATACTTGTAAAGAATATCGATTGGGATGGAATAGGAACAATGCTAACTCGTATAATGCCGGGGATATGGCCCGGAAGTTTCTACCTGGAAACCTTAAATTTCCGGACTACGGGAGACATACGGCTGAAGCCGCATTGGATGCGGTGGAAGAGGCTTGCTTTTGGCATGCCTTTAAGAGGCTCTGTCGTTTGTTTTTTCGTAGTCCGGTGTCTTGAAAATAACGTTATTTTCGAGTGCCGGATTTTTGGCGCTTATTGATAAACAGGGAGTGAAGGACATGTCAGTGCAGGTCGCTGTCATTATGGGCAGCACATCAGACTGGGACACCATGCAGCATGCATGTGCTGTGCTGGACGAGCTTGAAATCGGATATGAGAAAAAAGTAGTTTCAGCCCATCGTACACCGGATTTAATGTTTCGTTTTGCAGAAGAGGCCGCTGGGCGTGGACTAAAGGTCATTATTGCTGGAGCGGGTGGGGCTGCGCATCTGCCAGGAATGGTGGCTGCGAAGACAGCATTGCCGGTCATTGGTGTGCCTGTTCAGTCGAAGGCTCTGAACGGTCTGGACTCCCTGCTCTCCATTGTGCAGATGCCGGGTGGTATTCCGGTTGCCACTGTGGCAATTGGTAAGGCAGGCGCTACAAATGCAGGGCTGCTGGCAGCACAAATATTAGGCGCTTTTGACGAAAAGATAAGCCAGCGGGTTTTGGCGAGACGCGACCGTATTCGTGATGAGGTGCTGGAAGGCAGTGACTCGCTATGAATGAGACAAGTGAACCCGCAGGCCGTATCCGACCTCCTGGTACAACGATTGGACTTTTAGGAGGCGGGCAATTAGGAAGAATGCTTGTACTGGCCGGAACCAATCTAGGATATCGCTTTGTGACACTGGACCCTGCACCGGATAGCCCCTGTGGACAGGTGTCGGAACAAATCCGCGCTGCCTATGATGATGAGCATGCGGCCAGAGAACTGGCTGAGCGGTGCGATGTGATCACGTATGAGTTTGAAAATGTGGACGCAGGTGTGGCTGCACTTTTGGAACAGGAATCCAGCGTGCCGCAAGGCAGCAGTCTTTTGTACACAACACAGCATCGTCTGAGAGAAAAGCGTTCTATTGAAGCTGCTGGTGTCCCTGTCGCTCCGTATCGTGAAATCAGTAGTTCTGCGGATATGGTTCAAGCGGTAGCTGAACTGGGTGTACCGTGTGTGCTCAAGACAGCAGTCGGTGGTTATGATGGCAAGGGACAAGTGGTCATTCGCCAACCGGAGCAAGCCACGGCTGCCTACGAACAACTGGCAGGAGGCGGTGCGGAACTGGTATTGGAACAGTTCATCCATTTTCGCTGCGAAATCTCGGTGATTGTAGCTCGCAGCACGAACGGTGAAGCCAAAGCCTTTCCACCTGCCGAAAACATTCACGTGAACAATATTTTGCACACGTCGGTTGTGCCTGCACGTGTGCCAGAACCTGTTCAGGAGGAAGCACGCAAGTTGGCGCTGGCTGTGGCAGAGTCGCTGGGTGCGGTGGGACTGCTCGCTGTGGAGATGTTTGTCACCGAAGACGGACAATTGTACGTTAATGAGTTAGCACCACGACCGCATAACTCTGGTCATTACACGATGGAGGGGTGCGCGACGTCGCAATTCGAGCAGCACATACGTGCGATTTGCGGTTTACCCTTGGGCAGCACGAAGCTGCTGACTTCCGTCGTGATGGTCAATGTGCTAGGTGAGCATTTGGAGGATGTGGTTCGACGGTTTGCGCAAGCGGATGTTGAAGCTGAAAGATTGGATGTTGTACCCAAGCTGCATTTGTATGGAAAAAGTGAAGCCAAGCCAGGCCGAAAGATGGGACATATTAATCTATTGTGCCAGGATGCGGAACAAGCGCTGGAATGGATTGAACAAACCAATATTTGGGGGAATAAATAGTCATGATCGAACGCTATAGCAGACCGGAAATGAGAGCGATTTGGACGGAAGAAAATAAATTTAAAGCGTGGCTGGAAGTAGAGCTGTGTGCATGTGAAGCTTGGGCGGAATTAGGGGTTATCCCAAAAGAGGATACTGTGGCTCTGCGTAAGAATGCAAGTTTTGATATTGAACGGATCTATGAAATTGAGCAGGAGACAAGACATGATGTCATTGCATTTACCCGCACGGTATCCGAAAGTCTTGGAGACGAGCGCAAATGGGTACATTATGGCTTGACCTCCACAGATGTAGTTGATACGGCACTAGGCTACCTGTTAAAGCAGGCGAATGAAATCCTGGAGCGCGATATCTTGAATTTTATTGAAATTTTGAAGGAAAAGGCATTGGCTTACAAACATACACCGATGATGGGACGTACACACGGAGTGCATGCTGAGCCAACAACGTTTGGACTGAAAATGGGATTGTGGTACGAGGAAATGAAGCGCAATCTGGAACGCTTTCGTTTTGCGGCTGACCAAGTACAATACGGTAAAATGTCCGGTGCAGTTGGGACATATGCCAACATTGACCCGGCTGTAGAAGAATTTGTATGCCGCAAGCTGGGCACCAAGCCTGCACCCATTTCTACACAGACGCTTCAGCGCGACCGTCATGCCGAATACATGGCAACATTAGCGTTGATCGCCACATCGTTGGACAAATTTGCTACAGAAGTCCGTGCTTTGCAAAAGAGTGAGTTCCGTGAGGTGGAAGAAGCTTTTGCCAAAGGTCAAAAAGGTTCTTCTGCGATGCCGCATAAACGCAATCCGATCGGCAGTGAAAACATCTCTGGCCTGGCACGCGTGATTCGTGGGCATATGGTATCGGCGTATGAGAACGTAACCCTGTGGCATGAACGCGACATTTCGCATTCTTCCGTAGAACGTATTATTCTGCCGGATGCAACAATGCTGTTGAACTACATGCTGAACCGTTTTGGCAATATCGTAAAAAATCTGACGGTCTTCCCTGAAAATATGAAGCGCAATATGGCCCGTACGTACGGCGTACCGTTCTCCGGTCGTATTATGACGAAGCTGATCGACAAAGGCTTTAGTCGTGAAAAAGCCTACGATACCGTGCAGCCGCGTGCTATGCAGGCGTGGGAAGAGCAACGCCAATTCCGCGAAATCGTCGAGGCGACCCCGGAAATTACTGCCGTGCTCAGCGCAGAGGAAATCGAGGATGCGTTCAACCCAGCCTGGCATCTGAAGAACGTGGATACGATCTTCAAAAAGCTGGGATTAGGGGAGTAGGAGGGAAGGTTGCTGCGTGGTGAGGCCGCTGCGCCAACGGATCATTCTTTCGATTGCTGTTGCCCCTGGATTCCTGTGATTGTATAAGACCAGATATTGGTTGGAATCCAGAGGCAAAGGCAAGCGCTGACGCTTCTCCAGAACGATTCCGTCCGCTCCGCTGCACCCAGCACCAACCTTCGTGAGGGAGCAGAACTAGGGAAGGTGCGGCACATAAGATGCCGCACCTTCCCAAAGGCGATGGAAAAGCGTGTTCCACTGCTTTCTATCGCAGGCCACGTTCTCGTGAGGGCTGCCGAATTTGCGCAGCAAACAGCCCGCTGCCCTCCCGAGAACGCGCAGGCTCAAGAAGCGAAGCCTTGAGCCACCGTATCCGTGCGCAGCGTAGCACATGCGCACAACAGGGCAAAGCCCAATGCTCGCTGCACGGCATGCCGTGCTACGGCCACGGGCCGAATGGTATTGCGGCGACATGCGCGTAAAAACGTTGTTTTGTACCAACGTAAAAGCGTTTTTGGATGAAAGCTTGTGCGAACAAGCCTTCATCCAGCGGAACGCGCTCACATCACTCTAGCCACGTAATAAACGCCCCCATCCCGCTCACCAGCCAACCCTTGCGGGAGTCCCGAGGGCAGCAACCCTGGGGGTCCTCCCCGAGGGGAGGATTTAGGAGGGGGAATACTCTTTTGGAAGAGGTGTAATGAAATGTCATTGTCTACTGCCGAAGGTCTGATCCATGCGCCGCTCTTGTATAAAGGCAAGGTGCGTGAACTGTATGATCTCGGAGAGCATTTTCTGATTGTGGTGACAGACCGAATTTCGGCTTTTGATTATGTGTTAGAGCCACCCGTGCCCGAAAAGGGGAATGTGCTGAATAAGCTCAGCGCTTTCTGGTTTGAGCAGACGAAAGACTTGTTGGAAAACCATGTCGTGCACACTGATGTGAACAAGCTCGGGCATGTGATCGACGAACAGAATAAAGAGTTGCTGAAGGACCGGATCATGGTCACGCTGAAGGCTGAACGCATCGACATTGAGTGTGTGGTGCGCGGATATATTACTGGAGGCGGCTGGCGTCAGTATGAGCAGAACGGTGAGGTGAACGGCATTCCATTGCCAGAGGGGCTGCGTAAAAACGAGCGCTTTCCCAAGCCATTATTTACACCGGCTGCAAAAAATGATGTTGGACACGACGAGGACATTTCCCTTCACCAAATGAAAGAACTGGTCGGGGTTGAACTAACAGGTGAGCTTGAGGAAAAGAGCTTGGCGTTGTACGAATTTGCACGTGCTTTCTGCGAGAAGCGGGGGATTATTTTAGCCGATTGCAAGTTTGAGTTTGGTCTTGTTAACGGTAAGGTGATTTTGATTGACGAAATTTTCACTCCAGATTCATCCCGTTTTTGGGCGCAGGAAAAGTATGAGCTGGATGTTGAGATTGACAGCATGGACAAGGAGCCGGTACGAAGCTATTTGGCATCATCCGGTTGGGACAAGAATAGCAAGCCCGATCCATTGCCTGCTGAGGTCGTAGAAGAAACAACTGCAAGATATACGGATATTTGGCGGCGTCTGACGGCACAGTAAATAGTAATCATAATTCAACCAATAGGATTCACTCATTCGGAGGAGGAACTGAAGGAACATGATGAAAGCAACAGTCTATGTCACGATTAAGCAAAGCGTTTTGGACCCGCAGGGGGTTGCGGTGCAAGGCGCACTACATTCTATGGGTTTCGGAGAAGTGGACAGCGTCAGAATTGGTAAGTATATGGAATTGAATCTGGATACAACAGACCGCGAGAGTGCTGAAAAGCGCATCATTGAGATGTGCGAAAAGCTGTTGGCCAACACGGTCATTGAAGACTACCGCTACGAACTGGAGGGCTGATTCCATGAAATTTGCAGTTCTGGTTTTTCCGGGCTCCAACTGTGATATTGACTGCTATAAGGCGGTAGAGGACACGGTCGGTGAACCTGTCGATTATGTTTGGCATACTGCGACGGATTTGTCGCCTTATGATTGTATTCTTGTTCCAGGAGGCTTCTCCTACGGGGATTACCTGCGTTGCGGTGCGATTTCCCGGTTTGCTCCGGTGATGAAGGAAGTTGCCAAAGCGGCTGCCGAGGGAAAATATATTTTAGGGATTTGCAACGGATTTCAAATTCTGACCGAAGCCGGGTTGTTGCCAGGGGCTTTACGCCGCAATCTGTCGATGAAATTCCTATGCCGGGATACGGTGTTGCAGGTTGCGAATAACCAAACACCTTTTACAAGGGACTATGCTGCTGGTGAAGAGATCATTGTTCCGATCGCCCACGGCGAAGGCAACTATTACTGTGATGATGAGACGCTGGCTCGTTTGCAGGCGAACAATCAGATTGTATTTAAGTATAAAGATAATCCTAATGGTTCCATGACGGATATTGCAGGGATTTGTAATGAGCAAGGTAATGTGCTGGGCATGATGCCCCACCCGGAACGCGCGGTGGACGCATTGCTCGGGACGGATGATGGCAAACGTATGTTTACATCTACTTTGAACGCTTGGAGGGATCGACATGGCGCAGCAAGTGTCCGCTAAGGAACCGACGGCAGAGCAGGTTGCCGAACATAAACTGTATCAGCAGATGGGTGTATCGGACAGTGAATATGCGTTGATCTGTGAATTCATGGGACGTCAGCCCAATTATACGGAGATAGGCGTGTTCAGTGTCATGTGGTCAGAGCATTGTGCTTACAAAAACTCCAAGCCGCTGCTGCGTCGTTTTCCAACGAGCGGTCCGCGAGTTTTAATGGGACCGGGCGAGGGCGCAGGCATTGTAGATATCGGTGACAACCAAGCGGTTGTATTTAAAATCGAAAGCCATAACCATCCGTCGGCTGTGGAGCCTTTTCAAGGGGCAGCGACTGGGGTAGGCGGTATCATCCGTGATATTTTCTCCATGGGTGCAAGACCAGTTGCGGTGTTAAACTCTCTGCGTTTTGGCAAGCTGGAGAGCGACCGTGTGAAATATTTGTTTGAGCATGTGGTATCCGGTATTGCGGGATACGGGAACTGTATCGGTATTCCGACTGTAGGCGGCGAGGTCGTATTTGATGAAAGTTACGAAGGCAATCCGCTCGTCAATGCAATGTGTGTCGGACTGATTGACCATGATAAAATCCAGCGTGGTGTGGCTAAAGGGGTCGGTAACCCGGTGTTCTATGTGGGCCCGCCGACAGGTCGTGATGGGATTCATGGAGCGACATTCGCATCGGTTGAGCTGACAGAGGAATCTGAAGCGAACCGGACTGCGGTTCAAGTAGGCGATCCTTTTATGGAGAAGCTGGTTATGGAATCATGTCTGGAATTGATCGACAGCGGTATTGTGCTGGGTATTCAGGATATGGGTGCCGCGGGACTTACCTGCTCCAGCGCGGAGATGGCGAGTAAGGCTGGCAACGGTCTGGAGCTGTATCTGGATCAGGTACCGCAGCGTGAAGAGGGCATGACACCTTATGAAATGATGCTGTCTGAATCACAGGAACGGATGCTGTTCGTAGTAGAGCCTAAGGATGAAGCACAGGCACTGGAAATTTTCGAGCGCTGGGGTGTTATTTGTGCAAAGGTCGGTAAAGTGACGGATGACGGTCGTTTGCGTTTGTTCCATCACAATGAAGTGGTCGGAGATATGCCAGTGACGGCGCTGGTTGACGAGTGTCCGATTTATGACAAGCCTTCCGAAGTCCCTGCTTATTATGAGCAAAATGCTGCTATTGACACACTTCGTTATGCAGAAGTGACGGATTTGAACGGTGCGTTGAAAAAGGTGCTGTCATCACCAAGTGTAGCCAGTAAGAAATGGGTATATGAGCAGTATGACTACATGGTACGCACGAGTACAGCCGTTCGTCCGGGATCGGATGCAGCTGTTGTGACTGTGCGCGGAACTCGTAAGGGACTCGCCATGACGACAGATTGTAACGGACGTTATGTATACCTTGATCCAGAGGTAGGCGGACGGATTGCAGTCAGCGAAGCAGCGCGTAACATTGTATGCTCCGGCGGCGAGCCGTTGGCAATTACGGATAACCTGAACTTCGGTAACCCTGAAAAGCCGGACATTTTTTGGCAAATGGAAAAAGCCGTGGATGGTATGGCAGAAGCTTGCCGTGTACTGGATACACCTGTCATCGGGGGCAATGTCAGCTTGTACAATGAAAATGCTAAAGGCTCCATCTATCCGACGCCTGTTGTCGGTATGGTAGGTTTGGTACATGATACAGATCATATTACGACACAAGGCTTCAAAGCTGAAGGCGATGTGATTTTTCTGGTGGGGGAAACGAAGGCCGAGCTGGGAGGCAGTGAGTTCCAAGCTGTCGTACACGGTGTATCCGAGGGACGCCCTCCTGAGCTGGATTTGAACGTAGAGAAAAGACTGCTGACTGCGGTACTGGGAGCGATTCAGGCCGGATTGGTACAATCTGCGCATGATTTAGCAGAGGGCGGATTGGCTGTAGCGCTTGCGGAATCTGGGATTAGCAGCGGATTGGGAGCACAGGTCAACGTAGAAACGACTTTGCGTCCTGACCATGCTTTGTTTAGCGAAAGCCAATCCCGTATTTTGTTATCTGCATCGCCGGATAAAGCGTCTGCTCTGGAAGCACATCTGCGTAGTTTGGAAGTGCCCGTTACTGTATTAGGAAAAGTTGAAGGATCACAATTGACAGTTGAGGTGAACGGACAACCCGCTTTGAATGAGGCAGTCGCCAGTTTGAAGCAAATCTGGGAGGATGTCATTCCATGTCTGATGAAATAACAGCACGGACGTTGTGGACTGGAGATTATTATAATGAAGGCTCTGGTAAAGAGGGGCTGTTTGATAAATTAAAAGAGGAATGCGGCGTGTTTGGAGTATATAGGCACTCCGATGCCGCTTCCCTAGCATATTACGGATTGCATGCACTCCAGCATCGCGGGGAGGAAAGTGCAGGCATCTGTGTGAGCAGTGGCGACGAGTTCCATTATCATCGTGGAATGGGGCTTGTAAAAGAAGTATTCAATAAAGATTTGATGGCTTCGCTGACAGGCGATATTGCCATAGGACATGTGCGCTACTCGACAAGTGGAGACAGTAAGCTAACGAATGCACAGCCTTTGGTGTTCAAGTATCGTGATGGCGATCTAGCGGTAGCTACGAACGGGAATATTGTGAATGCTTTGCAAATCCGGCATGAGCTGGAGCAGGGCGGGTCTATTTTTCAAACGACCAGCGATACAGAAGTAGTGGCGCATTTGATCGCACGATCATCCAAGGATTTAGTGGAGGCCGCGAAAGATGCATTGAAGCGGATTGTCGGCGGATTTGCCTTTCTGATTATGACCAACGATAAACTGCTGGTCGCTTCTGATCCCAATGGCTTGCGTCCGTTGACGATGGGCAGATTAGGTGATGCATATTTGTTTGCTTCTGAAACCTGTGCTTTGGAAACGATTGGAGCAGAGCTATTGCGCGATATCGAGCCGGGTGAACTGTTGGTATTGGACAAAAATGGTCTGCACGAAGATCGTTACAGTGAAGGTAAGCATCGTAAAGCACTGTGCGCGATGGAATATATTTATTTTGCCCGTCCTGACAGTGATTTGAATGGTTCCAATCTTCATGCTGCGCGCAAAAGAATGGGTAGCCAGATGGCGCTGGAAGCTTTTGTCGATGCGGATTTGGTGACAGGAGTGCCAGATTCCAGTATTTCGGCTGCGATTGGTTATGCTGAGCAGACAGGTATTCCTTATGAGCTGGGTATGATTAAAAATAAATACACTGGACGTACCTTCATTCAGCCGAGTCAGGAGCTACGCGAGCAGGGTGTGAAAATGAAGCTGAGCGCTGTACGACGTGTTGTTGAAGGTAAACGTGTCATTATGATCGACGATTCTATCGTACGGGGTACTACGTCCCGTCGAATTGTGAATATGCTGCGTGATGCGGGCGCGTTGGAGGTACATGTACGTATTACCTCACCGCCTTTCAAAAACCCGTGCTTCTACGGTATTGACACGCCGGATCGCCGGGAGCTGATTGCTTCATCCAAAACCGTCGAGGAAATTCGTGAGGAAATTAACGCTGACTCGCTCTACTTTATGAGCGCCGAAGGTTTGATTGCCGCTGTAGGTGGATATAACGAACAGGATTACAAAGGCGGCTTGTGCCTAGCCTGTTTTGATAATGATTACCCGACTCAGGTAGATTTCAAAGGTGAAGAAAAGTTCGGATGTAGTTGTTGAAGAAACGGGAACAAAAGAGATACAGGTGGTGCATGGCGCAGGTGAAGCGGTTCTGAGCGGGCCACCTCCGCGTGTGGAAGGTTCTTCCGATCGCTGTTGCCGCTGGATTCCTGGATTGGAATAACCCCTTAGAGGGTTGGAATCCAGCGGCAAAGGCGAACGCTTCGCTTCTCCAGAATCCTTCCACCCGCTCCGTTCCTCAGATGTACACCATTTTGCAGCAGTACCTGTCTCTCTTCTGTTCCCTATGGGGAAGAGGATAGGTAAGGTCGTTAAAAACTCATGGCATAATTATTTCATGCCATGAGTTTTTAACGGAGCGGTGACTCATAAAAAGTCACCCTGCTCTTATAAGGTTGAGCCAGCGAAGCTCAACAGCAGGCAAGGCGAAGCTGCCTGCCTCAAAGGGCAAAGAAGTGAGCCGCTCGTAGGCGCCGTTCACTTCTTTGCCTGGCACGTCCCCGCCTTTGCGAAGCAAACACCCGGGACGTGCCCGCCGCCGTGAAGGCGGCCACGCACCAAAGCGTGTCTTTGTGAATTGCGGGAATGACCCGCAATTCACAAAGGACAACACGCGACTCACAGCACGAACCAACCACCAAGCAGCACCCAACCCTACACATCTGACCGATTCTTGAGGGGTCCAGGGGGAGTAGCCCCATGGAATCCTCCCTATTAGGGAGGACTTAGGAGGGTCAATCATTTGAAGGAGTGTTCATGAATGTCAGAAGCATACAAAAACGCAGGGGTAGATATCGCTGCCGGTAATGAAGCAGTAGAACGGATGAAAAAGCACGTTAAACGTACCTTCCGTCCCGAAGTGCTGACGGACTTGGGCGGATTCGGTGCATTGTTCGGCCTGAATAAGGATAAGTACGAGGAGCCTGTACTCGTTTCCGGTACCGATGGTGTCGGCACGAAGCTGAAGCTTGCTTTCGCAATGGATCGTCATGACACCATTGGTATTGACGCGGTTGCGATGTGTGTAAACGACATTGTCGTCGGGGGAGCGGAGCCACTCTTTTTTCTGGATTACCTCGCTTGTGACAAGGTTGTGCCCGAGAAAATTGAAGCTATAGTCGCTGGAATCGCAGAGGGATGCCATCAATCGGGCTGTGCGCTGGTCGGCGGTGAAACCGCAGAAATGCCAGGGATGTATAGCGAGGGTGAATATGATATTGCCGGATTCACGGTAGGGATTGTAGATAAAAGCAAAATTATCAACGGTAGCTCCATTGCTCCCGGAGATACAGTGATCGGTCTGGCCTCCAGTGGAGTTCACAGTAACGGCTTCTCACTGGTGCGCAAGCTGTTATTGGAACAGCAGGGCTATGATTTGCATGATGAAATCGAAGGCTTGAACGGCAAACTGGGCGATGTACTGCTGGAGCCGACGAAAATTTACGTGAAATCCGTTTTGGCATTGCTGGACAAGGTAAAAGTAAAAGGCATGGCGCATATCACAGGTGGCGGTTTTATTGAAAATATCCCTAGAGTGTTACCGGATCACGTCAATGTGGATATAGAATACGGCACTTGGCCGATTTTGCCAATCTTCCAGCTCATGCAGGAAAAAGGCGCAATCTCCAACAAAGACATGTTCACAACCTTTAATATGGGAATTGGGATGGTTATCGTTGTAGGCGAAGAGCATGCACAGACTGCACTGGAAGTTCTGAAGGAACAGGGCGAAGCCGCATATGTGATCGGAAAAGTAACGGAAGGCAGTTCTATCGTGACCTTTACGGGAGCAGAGGTGTAATGAACGAGTACCGGATTGCTGTTTTTGCATCAGGCGAAGGGACGAATTTTCAGTCATTGGTGGATGCGGCTGCGCGAGGAGAACTGGGCGGCGCCTCGGTAGAATTGCTCATCTGTGACAAGCCTGCGGCTCCTGCCGTAGCTAGAGCACAGAAAGCTGGAATTGCGTGCCATACTTTTCGACCCAAGGAATATCCTTCTCGAGAAGACTATGAGCGTGAATTGGTGGCTTTACTGGAGCAGAAATCGATTGATCTCATCGTGTTAGCTGGCTACATGCGTTTGCTATCCAGCGTCATGGTCGATGCCTACGCAGGAAAAATTATTAATATTCATCCGTCACTACTTCCGGCATTTCCAGGGAAAGATGCTGTTGGACAGGCATTGACCTATGGGGTCAAGGTAAGTGGCGTCACCGTTCATTTTGTGGACGGGGGCATGGACACGGGAGCCATTATTGCCCAGCGTGTCGTGGAAGTTGACGACCATGATACAGCGGAATCCTTATCCGCAGCCATTCAATCCGTGGAACGTCAGCTATATCCAGAGGTAGTTGGCAAATTGGCCCAAGGTAAAATCCAATTAAATGGTCGCAAAGTGATTTCACTTCTCTAAGAATGATTGTAATTTGTCATATCAAGGATGCTGTACAGGCATTTTCCGATATTTCTCGGGAAATAAAATGATAAAAGAGAATTTTGCAAAATTCTGAAAGAGCTAAAGGAGGAGACAGGGTGAGTATTAAAAGAGCGCTCGTCAGCGTATCGGATAAGCGGGGGATCGTGGAATTTTGCCGCGAGTTGTCCAAATTGGGTGTGGAGATCGTTTCGACAGGGGGAACGAGCAGCTTATTGTCGAAGGAGGGCATTCCCGTCATCGGCATTTCAGAGGTAACGGGTTTTCCTGAAATTATGGATGGACGTGTTAAAACACTCCACCCTGCAGTACACAGCGGCTTGCTGGCTGTTCGGGATAATGAAGAGCATCAGCGTCAGATGAAAGAACTTGGATTGGGTTATATTGATCTGGTCGTTGTGAATCTGTATCCTTTTGCGGAAACGATCGCCAAACCCGGTGTAACTTATGAGGACGCGATTGAAAATATCGACATCGGCGGTCCAACGATGCTTCGTTCTGCGGCAAAAAATCATGCTTTTGTAAGTGTGGTAGTCGATGCTGATGATTATAGCACAGTGTTGGAGGAAATCCGTAAGGATGGCGATACCGAGCTGAATACCCGCAAGCGCTTGGCAGCAAAGGTTTTCCGTCATACGGCTGCATACGACGCTTTGATATCCGATTATTTGTCGAATGTGACAGGCGAGCCGTTGCCTGAGCGTTACACTGTAACCTATGAAAAAATTCAGGATTTGCGTTATGGCGAAAATCCACATCAGCAGGCGGCATTTTACCGTGAGCCATTGGCGGCAAAGGGTACGCTGACAACTGCGAAACAACTTCACGGCAAAGAGCTGTCTTACAATAACATCAATGATGCTAATGCCGCTTTGCAAATCGTCAAAGAATTCAGCGAACCTACCGTAGTAGCAGTTAAGCATATGAATCCTTGTGGTGTGGGAATTGGCGGAAGTATTTATGAAGCGTACAGCAAGGCGTATGCAGCTGATCCAACCTCGATTTTCGGTGGCATCGTAGCGGCTAACCGGATTATTGATGGTGATACAGCGAATAAACTGAGTGAGATCTTTTTGGAAATTGTACTGGCACCGGGCTTTACGAAAGAAGCATTGGAGATTTTAACGAAAAAGAAAAATATTCGTTTGCTTGATCTGGGTGAGCTTTCCCGGTCTGAACAGGCAGAGAGCCGTTTCGTCGTGACTTCCATTGAAGGCGGTATGGTAGTTCAGCAAAATGACATTCACGCTGTAGACTCGGATGCACTTACAGTTGTAACGGAGCGGGCACCATCCGAGGAAGAACTGAAACAGCTTTTGTTTAGCTGGAAAGTGGTTAAGCATGTGAAATCCAACGCCATCGTACTGGCGGCAGATAATATGACCATTGGCGTAGGCGCAGGACAAATGAACCGTGTCGGTGCGGCCAAGATTGCTATCGAGCAGGCCGGTGACAAAGCAAAAGGTGCCGTACTGGCATCCGATGCATTTTTCCCGATGGGCGATACGTTGGAGTTGGCAGCTAAAGCAGGCATCACAGCAGTCATTCAACCGGGTGGCTCCATTAAAGACGAAGAGTCCATCAAGGTTGCTAACGAATACGGCATTGCCATGGTCTTTACGGGCGTACGTCATTTCAAGCACTAACTTGCATGAGTTGAGGATGCAGCAGCATTTTCACCTGAACAATCTTAATGGGAGCGGAGGAATCACCTGAATGGATATTTTGGTTGTTGGAGGGGGCGGCCGCGAACATGCAATTGTATGGGCGCTGAAGAAAAGCCCCAAGGCTGGGCAAATCTATTGCGCACCAGGCAATGCTGGTATCGGACAGTTAGCGGAGTGCGTGCCGATTCCGGTGAATGACTTTGACGCGCTGACAGAGCTGGCGGAATCCAAAAAGGTAGGACTTGTCGTGGTTGGTCCCGATGATCCGCTGGCAGATGGTATTGTGGATGCTTTTGAAGCGAAAGGCATTCCAGTATTCGGACCGCGTAAAAATGCAGCGGAAATTGAAGGTAGCAAAATCTTCATGAAGGATTTGCTCCATAAATATCATATTCCGACAGCAACCTATCGCAAGTTTTATACTTATGAGGAAGCACATGCATACTTGAAGGAACAACCGATTCCGGTTGTCATTAAGGCAGACGGACTCGCGGCAGGTAAAGGGGTAACGGTCGCTTACTCGATGGAGGAAGCGGAAAAGGCTCTCTCTGACATTATGGTGACCAAGGTGTTTGGTGAAGCCGGGGCACAGGTCGTGATCGAGGAGTTTCTGGCTGGTCAGGAAATGTCGATTCTCTCCTTTGTCGACGGTGAAACGGTTCGTCCGATGGCCGCGGCCCAAGACCACAAGCCCATTTTTGATGGTGACAAAGGGCCGAATACAGGTGGCATGGGTACGTATTCTCCGTTGCCTCACATAGCCAATTCTATTATTGAGGAAGCAATTGAGACGATCATCAAGCCGACGGCCAAGGCTATGGTTGCTGAAGGGCGCCCGTTCCGAGGTGTATTATTTGCCGGATTGATGATTTCGCCGGACGGCAAGCCAAAGACTATTGAGTTTAATGCACGTTTCGGTGATCCGGAAACTCAAGTGGTTCTGCCTCGTTTAAAATCCGATCTGCTCGATATTTTTCTTGCTGCTGTAAATGGCACGCTGGATCAGGTGGAGATCGAGTGGAAGGATGAAGCGGCGGTATGTTTGGTGCTGGCATCTGGAGGTTATCCTGGAGCTTACGCCAAAGGTGTACTTATCCACGGATTGGAACAGGTAGACGAAGCTATCGTGTTCCATGCTGGAACGGGCATCAACGAACAGGGTGAGTGGGTAACGAACGGCGGACGTGTATTAGGTGTGGTCGGCTTGGGACGTGATATTGCCGGGGCACGGAACAAAGCTTACGAACAGGCGGATCGTATTACCTTTGAAGGTAAACAAAACCGTACGGACATTGCGACAAAAGCATTGCTGTAGCAGCGATATAAAGGAAAAAGAGAGCCTCTGTGGAGGTTCTCTTTTTGTTCAAAGGAAATAAAGTTGTAGACTGAGAAAATAAAGCGTTTTCTTAGTGCTTAGATTACAGCAACAAGGAATTCCCCCTAAAAAGGTTGTTTTAGTTCATTCAAATGATTAAACTAACGGTTAATAGTAGGTTCAAGTAATCGATGAGACGAAGAGGGGGAAACCGAAATGAAGACGATCAAGTGCATGATGGACCACCTGTACTGGGCGGACGGACGCATCTTGGACGCGCTCGAGGAGAGTGAGACGAAGAACAAGGACCTTCTGAAGCTGGTTCGGCACGTCGCGGTCGCGGAACGAGTCTGGCTGTCCCGATTGCAGGGCAAGGGCAGCGCGAAATATTCGTTGTGGGAGGAAGCAGAAGACCTGACGGCGATCCGGACGATATTCGAAGAAAACGCCGAGCAATATCGCGTCTATATCGAAAGGCTCGAGGAATCCGAGTTGGACGAGATGATCGACTATGCGAACCAGAGCGGGGTTCCGTTCCGAACGTCCGTCCGGGACATCCTGTCGCAGGTCCTCTTACATGGGCAATATCACCGGGGACAGATCAACCGGGCGCTTCGGATCGAATCGGCAGAGCCTGTCCAAATCGATTACATCACGTTCGCGAGGCTCTAACAGAGCCTAATAATCACCATTACTCGGAATGGGATTGGCATTGAACGACGGGTACGATAGCTTAGCAGACGATGATATTTTATAAGTGATAAGAACCTACACTGCCTTATTTAGGATCAAAGAGAGCCCATACCCTTATAAATTGGAAAATTAATTTGCTTCCAAATACGGTTATGGGCTTATTTACTTTTCATAAGCACTACATTAGACTGCTGGTACTTGTTTAAGCTAACGGGCAGGGGAGTTACAATATGTAGAATTGTAGGATAACCAACTCGATGGAAATATTATGTCATTCAAAAAGAGCATAACGATTCTTTACTGATCGTTCTCAATATGTTATATTAATTGAGGGAGGGAGATGGGAATGGCGAGAAGCAAGGAGTTTGAAGAGAAAGAAGTCTTGGATAAGGCGATGCGGCTCTTTTGGGAGCAGGGGTACGAGAAAACGTCCATGACCGAGTTGGTTGAGCATATGGGTATTCATCGAAGAAGCTTGTATGATACTTTTGGAGATAAGCATAGTCTGTTCCTGAAAGCGATGGATCGGTTTGACGACAAAATCATCGCCGCGCTTGCAGGAGGGGTTAAAGGATCCAAGACCGCATCGGAGGCATTACAGTTTATTTTTGGTTTCATGATCGACGGGGATGAGGACTCGCCAGCCGGCTGCTTAATGGTGAATTCGGCCGTAGAATTGGCGGCGCGTGACGTCGAGGTGGACAACAAGTCCACGAAAGCATTCACGACAGCAGAGCAATTGCTCAAGGAGATTATTCTTTGGGGACAGCGTGAAGGTGAATTCACCTCCACATACAATGCTGAGGAATTGGCGGAATACCTGCATAATGTATGGATTGGGTTAAGGGTAATGGCAAGAACCTCGGCTTCCAGAGAAAAGCTTCACCGTATTACTCATATTTCGATGAAGCTCCTGGAAGAATAAGGGTAGTTGTGGTAGTCAGTTCAGATGTGAAGTGTCCCTTCTGCTAATCCATGCTCTTTGCGATCGAGTTATCTTATGCCTAATTTAGAATGAACATTCTAAAAACGCCGAAAGAAGCTCTAAAGCATAGTTTACAATGAAGTTTATCAGCGCAGTTAAAACAACAAACAACACAACACACAAAAACAACAGGATAAGGCAAGTAGTTTTTTTTGCGACATTGGGAATGAACGTTCTCGTTAGAAAACAAGTATCGAGTAAAACTCGCTTACCGTAATTACTACGTATCAAAACGCAGACCAAATAGCTTCAAGAAAACAATTTCATAAACAAAATACAATAAAAGGAGCACATGAAAATGAATATTTCTCAACAAGTTGCATTTGTCACTGGCGCGAACCGAGGTTTTGGTCGCCATCTTGCCCTTGAACTTCTATCCAGAGGGGCTAAGGTGTATGCCGGAGCAAGAAATCCGCAGTCCATTGACATTCCCGGTGCAATTCCTGTAAAGCTTGATATTACGAACCCTCAAGAGGTAGCGGCAGCTGCTATGGCCGCTCAAGATGTTACGCTTCTGATCAACAATGCAGGCTCGGCTACAGGAGCTACTTTGCTTGACGGTGATCTCGATCAAATACAGTTGGAATTTAATACGCACTTCTTTGGCACATTATCCATGATTCGCAATTTCGCACCTATTCTTATTAATAATGGTGGGGGATCCATACTGAATATCCTTTCCGCATTATCATGGTTCAGTAGTGGCGGGAGTGAAGGCGCTTATTCGGCTGCAAAGGCGGCTGCGTGGGCAATGACGAACGAGTTGCGCTTAAATCTGTATCCTCAAAATGTGAGAGTAGCTGGCTTGCATGTGGGCTTTATGGATACAGACATGACGTCAGGCGTTGAAGCTCCGAAGTCCAACCCTGCTGATATTGCAAAAATTGCAATTGATGGAATAGAGTCCGATAGCTTTGAAATTCTTGCTGATGAACCGAGCCGTCAACTCCAGCGTGCTCTCGCTGGCGGTGTAGCTGCTATTTACCCACAGCTTAAATGATGAGCAAAACTGTACTAATTACCGGAGCGTCGGGCGGAATTGGAAAAGAGCTGGCGGATCGTTTCGCCAAAGACGGATACGATTTGGTGCTGGTCGCACGCAGCGAGGACAAGCTCGTGGATCTCGCGAGGGAATATCGGAAAAAGTACCGTGTCCAAACGACATACATCGCCAAAGATGTTGCATTACCTGGCGTGGCAGAGGAAATCTACAGGGAGCTTAAAGAAAAAGGGATCACCGTCGACTTTCTTGTTAATAATGCGGGCTTCGGCTTGTACGGGGAATTCTTGGAGACACAGTTGGAGCAAGAGATGAATATGATCGACATTAATATCAAGGCTCTGACTGTAATGACTAAGGTGTTTTTACCGGATATGGTCAAAAGGCAGCAAGGGGGCGTGCTGAATGTGGCTTCGTTGGTGGCTTTTTTTCCTGGACCACTGATGGCAGTTTACTATGCGACAAAAGCGTACGTACTATCGTTCACTGAGGCTTTGGAGAATGAGCTGCGCGGCACAGGCGTGACTGTGTCCGCACTCTGTCCGGGAGCGACAGCGACTGGCTTTGTCGATCGTGCTGGGCTAGCCACCTCAAAGCTGTTTAGAAGCGGCGTCATGGAGGTTGGGCAGGTGGCTGACATAGGATATCGCGAATTCTTGCGGGGCAAGACTTTAATCATAACAGGGGGGCGCAACAAGTTCATGGCGTTCTTGCCGCGGTTGCTGCCTCGCAAGCTCATGACGAATGCGGTCAGATCCGCACAGGCTAAAGTGGAGCGATAATCGAAAGACATTGGAGTTAATAAACTCAATTCAAAGAGGGGGTTTTAAAATGGAAAAACTGTGGAGCAAAACGAAAATTGGCAACCTGGAATTACCCCATCGGTTAGCGATGGCACCAATGACACGTAGTAGAGCACAAGAGGATGGTACGCCGGGAGAGCTAACTTCCCATTATTATGCTCAAAGAGCATCGATGGGTTTAATTATTACTGAAGGCACACAACCTTCTGATGATGGTCAAGGTTACTTAAGGTCACCGGGCATCTATACGGAAAAGCATATTGAAGGTTGGAAAAAGGTTACGGATGCGGTACATGAAGAAGGTAGATTTATATTTATCCAATTAATGCATGTCGGTCGTGTTTCGCACCCCGACAATACACCACATCATCGTCAACCCGTTGCACCATCTGCGATCGCACCCGGTGTAGAAATGTTTACGGCTAAAGGGATGCAGGAAATACCCGTTCCAAGAGAGTTAAGTGAAGAAAATATCCAGACGACAATTGCAGACTTCCGGAAAGCAGCAGCGGCAGCTATTAAAGCAGGAGCCGACGGCGTTGAAATTCATGGAGCAAATGGTTATCTGATTAATCAATTTATTGGGGAGAATTCTAATATACGATCGGATAAATACGGTGGATCGATAGAGAACCGTGCTCGCTTTGCAATTGAAGTAACGAAAGCAATCGTTGAAGAAATTGGAGCAGAACGAACAGGCTTCCGTATTTCGCCGGGAACACCTCTTAACGGAATTGATGAGGGCGAACACGGTCTTGAAGTTTATCTTCACCTTGTAAAAGAATTTGCTCAATATGATCTAGCTTACCTCCATGTTATGCATTTAGGGAACGAAACACTGCTCCGTGAAATTCGCAACATCTGGCCAAATCCATTATTAGTCAATAGAGCTGGACGGGCTCTAGAAGATCTTAGTGTAGATATTGATAATGGCCTTGCTGATATGGCACCAGTCGGGGTATGGTCATTAGCTAATCCGGACTTAGTTGAACGTCTTAAAGAAGGCTTTCCTTTGAATGAAGCAGATCGTAAAACGTTGTACTCTGGTAACGGAAGCGAGGGTTACACAGATTATCCTACGATGAAAGAACTTCAATCTCAACATCAGTAAAGAATAACATGGATATTGCTTTATGATGGCGTACAAGTTAAAGTACGCCATCAATTTTTCCAATAAACGAATGTGGAATTAAGATAAATGAGAAAAGGAGAATATGAAGAATTGAAAGCTGCGCAAATGCAAAAATATTCAAAACAAATCCAATTAGAGATAAACAATATAAAAATACCGGAAATCAATAACCATGAGGTTCTTATCAAAGTAAAAGCTGCAGGTGTAAATCCCTTAGACATTCTTATTTTAAATGGTAGTATTCGCATGATTGCCGATTATGACTTCCCTTTAACTTTAGGAAACGAACTATCCGGCGTTATTGAGGCTGTTGGAAAAGATGTTGTGAAATTCAAGGTTGGAGATCCCGTTTATACGAGGCTGCCAATAAATAAAATCGGAGCTTTTGCTGAGTATGCGGCAGTCCATGAGGGTGCGATTTCCGTTATGCCTAAAAATCTTTCTTTTATTGAGGCCGCCGCGGTACCCCTCACGGCTTTGACTGCATATCAAGCCTTGCATGATGTACTTCATGTTCAACCCGATAAAAAACTATTTATTTCTGGAGGAACCGGCGGCTTTGGTACGATGGCTATCCCGATTGCCAAATCGATGGGGTTATATGTGATTACGAGCGGCAGTGAAAGAGGGAGATCACGAACACTGTCCATCGGCGCTGATCAATTCATTAACTATAAAGAGGAAAATTATTTTGATTTGCTATCTAATATCGATTATGTTATCGATACATTGGGAGCAAAAGAAATTAAAACGGAACTTGCTATTCTCAAACCCCAAGGGAAATTGGTATCATTGAAGGCTTTACCCAATTACCGCTTTGCTGCTGAAAATAACTTTCCAATATGGAAAAGGCTATTGTTTGGTTTAGTAGGTGCTCGTTTAGATCGATTAGCAGTTAAACAGAATAAAGAATATCGCTTCTTATTCGTGTCCGCTAATGGCAGGCAATTACAAAAACTGACGAAACTAGTTGAGGATGAAGATATTAAGCCCGCTATAGATTCAGTTTATAATTTTGATGACATTAACATGGCATTAAATAAAGTTTCTACTGGCCACTCCGAAGGAAAAGTGATAGTAACCTTTTAAGGAGAGGATATATGAATTTTGGAAATACGCTCGAAAGGTGCCTTGGCATAACACCAATTCACGCTTCGTAGCATTTGGCTGATTACGCTAAAGGAGAACGTTAGTTTAATAAAACAGCAGTAGTCTAAGACTGCCGCTGTCTTTTTTGTTGGCGCCAGTCTAATACTTATTTTATGGGATCTGTCAGTTTTTAAAATTCAAAAGCCGCTTGGAGCAGCAAAAGTTTATTTTCTTCTGACACTTTTTTCTTTGACAAAAGTATACTTATCCTATAGGATTAAAAATACAAAACTGACTGACTGATCAATCGGGAGGAGGGAACCCATGCAGCCACGAAAGGCGAAGCAGTCCGAGACCGTCTCAAATGACCAACCTGCTGAGCACGCGGGGGAAGAAACAGACCGCAGAACACAGCTTCTTCACATTGCATTGAAGCGGTTCGCCGAGCAGGGTTACCATCAAACGAAGATTTCAGATATCGTGGTAGAGGCGGGAGTAGCCCAAGGCACGTTTTATTGGCATTTTAAAAGCAAAGAGGCACTGGCGCTGGAGATTATCGCTACCGGTCGTGAACAACTACTGTCAGCGATTGGACAGGGATATCGCCGTGATGCGGGAACGCTGGCTGATATGGTTAAGGCATCGGAGGCGCTGTTTGTTCGGTTATTTGATTTTGCATTGGAGAACCGCTATCTGATGGGTTTGCTGCTGATCGGTAGTGGTGTCGATGAACCGGTGCGCCAGAGTATCCGAGAGACAAGGGCCGCGATGGAGCTGGCATTCCGGCGCAATATGGAAAGAGCGATCGAGCTGAACATGTTGCCTGCTGAATTGGATGTCGAATTAAGGGCGGCACTACTCATGAGTATGATCGAAGGTGTCATTACACGCTGGCTATTCGGTTCAGAGGGAACATATGACCACATCACGCAGATAACTGCTAAAAGATTGGCAGCAGAGGCGGCTAATTTTGAGTTTTATGGACTATTAGGTCAAAGCTAGAGGGTCAACATCGCATGAATGGGTAGTTGGCAACAAATAATATAGCCAAATCACATATATGAACTCAATCATTTACATCCAGACAGGAGAGAAGGATACATGAAAACACGTAAAAAAGGGTTCTTGGTAACTACACTCATGGCTGTGGCATTGTTCAGCCTTGTGCTAAGCGCTTGCGGTACTAAGCCAGAAGCTTCTAATACTAGCAATGGAGCGGGTAGCAGTAATGTGGCAGCGAGTAACCAGCTCGAAGCAATCAAGAAGGCTGGTGTAATTAAGGTAGGCATGATGGGCACCTATCCGCCGTACAATTTCTTGAACGATAACAAGGAATTGGACGGATTTGATGTGGATATCGCCAAAGAATTGGCGAAGCGGATTGGAGTGAAACCAGAGTTCACGGCACAAGAATTCTCGGGACTGGTTCCAAGTTTGCAAAAGAAAAAATTCGATGCAGTGATTAGTCAGGTGACGATTACAGAGGATCGTAAGAAGGCTATTGACTTCACAGAGCCTTATATCACAAACAATGTAAACATTATCGTAAACAGCAAAACAAATGATATTACCAAGCTGGAGGACTTTAAAGGCAAAACCATTGGTGTCGGCTTGGGAACGAATGATGAATCTTATCTGCGGAATGAAGTACTGCCGAAGGTAGGCGATTTTGAGATTAAAACGTATGATGATGTCATTACTTCCTTAAAGGATCTAAACTCTGGTCGTATTGACGCAACAATCAACAATCTGTATGCTCTCAAGCCTATTATCGATAAAAACGGGTTCCAAATTAAAGCCGTAGGCGAGCCGATTAAATCGGATCAAGCGGGTGTAGCCATTAACCAGAAAACTCCTGAGCTCAAAGAAGCCTTGAACAAGGCTTTGAAGGAAATGAAGGAAGACGGCACTTACAAAACAATTTTCAAAAAATGGTTTGGCGAGGAGCCAAAAGAATAACGTAAGCCTGTTAGAGGCGTCTGGCTCCAGTCTTGGCTTTCATGCTGACATGGGGCCACTCGTCTGAAAGAAGGGAATATAACCAATGCTTGAATTAATGTGGGAGAACGTCCCTTTTTTATTAAAGGGTGCTTATTATACGCTATATATTACGATTGTCTCTATGTTTTTTGGCCTAATCATTGGTTTGATTGTTGCTGTGGCCCGGTTGAAGGGGAATCGACCTGTTCGATGGCTGGCGCGCATGTATGTATCGATCATTCGGGGGACGCCGGTTTTGGTGCAGATTGCGGTCATTTATTATGGACTGGATGATTATGGAATATCATTCGGATCGCTGACAGCTGCTTGTCTGGCACTTAGCATTAATACAGGGGCGTACTTATCGGAGACGTTCCGTGGAGCTATTTTAGCCGTACCCCAGGGACAGACCGAGGCAGCTTATGCAACGGGAATGTCGCCCGGTCAAACGATGTGGCGTATTATTCTTCCTCAGGCGGTACGGATCGCAATTGCACCGATGGGGAATACATTTGTAGGTATGCTTAAGGAAACGTCTCTGGTGTCGGTTATCGGGGTCAGTGAATTGATGCGGCAGGCACAGCTTTTACAGGCGCAGTATTTGCTTTACATGCCGTTTCTGCTCGAAATTGGCCTGATGTACTGGATTATGAGCATTGGATTCTCCGCTATACTGGAGCGGGTGGAAAAGCGTCTGGCTCGAGCTTATTAAGGTGGAGATGATAGATGATGATAACAACTAACGGATTAGGTAAACGATTCGGACAGGTAGAGGTTCTGAAAAGCATTGATTTTCAGGTTGCCGCTCGTGAAATCGTCGTATTACTCGGCCCGAGCGGTTCAGGTAAAAGTACCTTGCTGCGCTGCCTGAACGGTCTGGAAGAGCTGTCTTCCGGCAAGTTTGAGGTGAATGGGGTTGAGGTCGATGCTACGGCTCCCGTTCGTGTCCGCCAAGCAGCCATTCGTGAGATTCGCAAACAGACAGGGATGGTGTTCCAGCAATTCAATCTGTATCCGCACAAAACCGCAATCGGCAATGTCATTGAAGGACTGCTGACAGTAAAAAAAATGCCGCGCGACAAGGCTATGTCCATCGGACAACGGTTGTTGGAGCGGGTGGGGTTATCGGACAAGCAGGATGTACATCCTTCACGTCTGTCCGGTGGACAACAGCAACGAGTAGCCATTGCGCGTGCGCTGGCGATGGACCCAGCGATTATGCTGTTCGACGAGCCGACATCGGCGCTTGATCCCGAGCTGGTAGGGGAAGTGCTGGGTGTTATGCGAGAGCTGGCTCAAGACGGAATGACGATGGTCGTCGTTACTCATGAGATGAAATTTGCTCGCGAGGTGGCGGACAAGGTCGTATTTATGGCAGATGGTATCATTTTGGAGGAGGCAGCGCCACAGGCGTTTTTTGACACTCCCCAGCATGAGAGAACACAGAAATTTTTACGCCAAATCAGTGAATTTTAAAGTAAGATCGAGGATAAATCATAGATTATTAAGATGGAAAGAAGGACTTTGAACATGAAAGTATCTACAACTTGGCACGGCAAACGCGCGTTTACTTCGGAGGGACCATCCGGTTATTCTGTAGGGATGGATGCTACGGCGGCTTATGGCGGTGATGGTAAAGGGATGACACCCATGGAACTGCTGTTGGCAGGTCTGGCAGGATGTATGGGTATCGATATCACAATGATTTTGGATCGTTTCTTGTCGGACATTACTCGCATTGATATTGACGCAGAAGGTACGCGCAAGGAAGAAATGCCGACAGGCTTTACAGCGATTGATCTGACATTCCACGTAGATGGAGATATTCCAGATTACCGCGTATGGAAAGCGATTCAGATGGGGAAGGAAAAATATTGTGCGGTATCCGACTCCTTAAAAGCGGAAATTCGGATGCACCTCATATTGAATGGAACCGAAGTACCCTATCCAGCATAAGTGTTAAAGGATAGTGAAAGAGAGTCAGCCTGTGTTATATACAGGAGGCTCTCTTTTTTATGTTATTTGAAAATATGACACGTAATGAAACTTTTTGTACTGTGTTTTCGTTTAAAATAGAAATTGAAATATAAAAATGGGAAAATAAACCTGTGTGTGAAGTGCATACGGGGGGAGGTAATAGTGAAACGAAAGCGCCTTATCGTGGTAGCAACTAGTTTGGCTACAGTACTCATCGTTATGGGTGTAGCGGCAGGCTTACTATCTTTCATGCAGAATCAAGTGGCTAATCCCCCGAATACCGTCCGGCCCACATCTGCGATTGCAGCTGACGTTAAGGAAGAAACGAAGGAACAGGATGCTGCCCGCCGTTTACTTCATTTTGTGGAAGCGAATGCAGAAAAAGTTTCGATTACGATTCTGAGAGATGGAAAAAAGCTGGCAGGCCAAGAAGAAAATCGGATGATGCCTTTGGCGAGCACCGTCAAAACAATCATTGCGATCGAATATGCCAAGCAAGCGATGGTGGGGAAGATTAACCCGGACGGGAGAGTGAAGCTGATTTCGCTGGAAAGGTTTTATTTGCCGGGTTTGGATGGGGGTGCTCATACGGCGTGGCTACAGAATATGGAGGCTAAAGGGCGGATACAGAATGAAACTGTATCTGTACGAGACGTCGCCAAGGGGATGATTCAATTCAGTTCCAACGCCAATGCGGAGTATTTAATGGACAAACTGGGGGTGGATGCGATCAATCGGACGAGAGCCAAAATGGGGCTGCAAAATCATGATCCCATTTATCCGTTTGTATCCTCCATTTTGATTCCCTACGAATGGATGAAGGAGAGACAAGGTGAGAATTGGAATAATACAAAGAATAATATTTCTGTTAAAGAAGCCATTCAGGCGATGTCTGATACGGAATTTCGCCGATATGCCCGCGTGATTCATAACAAGCTGCGCCGTGACGTGAGTGGTTCTTACAAGAGAAACGCAGATATTACGACTTGGTATGATCAGGATTATGATCGTATCAATACGGATCGCTTTATAGCTTCAACGACAGCCGATTATGCCTCTTTAATGAGTAAGCTCAATCGCCGTCAAGGGTTCACAAAAGCTGAGCAAAAGTTATTGTCCGAGGTGTTGGAGGAACCATTTATGGTTCTTCCTGAAAACCAGCAATCTCTGAAACATACTGGGCAAAAAGGTGGCTCCACGGCTTATGTTTTGACACTGGCCATGTATGCGACAGATAAGGAAGGGCATACGACAGAGCTAGCTGTCTTTTTTAACGATTTGGACCCAAGCACAAATGCCAGCTTTCCCGAAATGATAAATGATTTTAAAAAGAGGCTACTGCATGATGAATCGTTTAGAAAAGAAGTTAATCGGCGTATCGGTGTACAGGTAGCGCTGCTAAACGCTAGGGTATAGTACTGCGTTTAGCTGCGCTGCGCAATTTCTTATCCTCATCCTATCCGCTGTCTTTTTGTTTGCGTTCCCGCAGCAATAGATACAGAAAATATGGCGCGCCAATGACGGCTGTCACGATGCCAGCGGGAATTTCGAGCGGCGGCTTCAGACCTCGTCCCAGCGCGTCAGCAAGGACGAGAATCAGGGCGCCGATCATCGCCGAACCGGGCAATAGATAGCGGTGGCGATTGCCAAATAACCGCCGTGCCAGATGCGGTGCCAGCAGTCCAATAAATCCGATGGAGCCGATGGCAGCGACACAGGAGGCAGCCAAGGCGACTGACACGGCTAGCAGTCCTGTACGCACACGCTTCACGCTAAGTCCCAGCCCAGCGGAGCTTTCCTCATCTAGGCTCATAATGTCCAGCTTGCGCTGTAGTGTATAGGCGAGAGGCAGCAACACGATTAACCACGGCAGTAGCCCATACACTTCGTCCCAGCCTTTGCCCCACAGACTTCCAGCTAGCCAAGTGAGCGTGTCGCTGGCTTCGAGTGGATACTTGACCAGTATATAATCGGTCGCAGCCTGAAAAATAGCGCCCACCGCCAGTCCGGTCAAGGCTAGCATATTGGGACGCATGCCTCCCTTCATCGAAAGCTGTACGAGCAACAGTGCAGCTAGCCCAGCCCCGACAAAGGCGGCTACAGGCAGCAGTGCCACTGGGGATGAGGGAAGCAGCACGATGACGAGAACCGCCGCAAAGCCGGCCCCCTTGGATACACCTACCACATCTGGCGAGGCTAGCGGGTTGCGGATCATGCCTTGCAGCAGAACACCGGCTACTGCCAGCCCAGCTCCGGCCATGATGGCCAGCAGACCGCGTGGCAGCCGATAATGATGAACGATGAACCAGGAAGAGGCACTCCGGTCTGTCAGAGCCTTGATCAGCTCAGAGGGCGTAATGTAGGTGCTGCCCACGCCTATAGCTATAAAAGCAACACCCAGCATGAGCGCGAGTAAAATCCACAGTTTTTTCATCGTGAAGCCCTCCCGTTCTTATGCGCCAGATATAAAAAGAAGGGCGCACCCACCAGCGCGGTTACAATGCCAACGGGTGATTCATAAGGAAATGCAATAAATCGTCCAAGCATGTCTGCATATGTCAGCAGCAGAGCTCCGCAGATTGCAGACAGGGGAATGACCCGTTTGTAATTGTCGCCTGTAAACATCTTGATGATATTCGGTACCATCAGGCCCACAAAGCCGATGGACCCGGCTACCGCTATGGCAGAGCCTGCCAGCATAATCACTGAGGCCGAGGCCAGTAGACGGACAAGACGTACGTTTTGTCCCAATCCCTGTGCGACCTCCGTCCCGAGGCTCAGCACAGATAGCGAGGGGGCCAGCGCCAGCGCAAGAATCATACCCACGGCGAACCATGGTAGCACCAGACGCGTGTCGGCCCAAGTGGACCCGTCGATGGCTCCGGCGAGCCAATACAGCACATCAGATATTTGCTCGTTGAACACGAGCAGTCCTTGGGTGATGGAGGCCAGCAACAGATGCACGGCCATCCCGGCAAGGGCCAGCTTGACCGGCGTCATGCCCGCCGTTCCGGCCAGCGCGTATACGAAGGAGCCGCCTGCGATGGCCCCGGCAAAAGCAAAATAAATGCTGCCGGACGATCCGATATTCGGCAGCAGCACGATGGACAGCACGACAGCCAGCGAAGCGCCTGAGCTGACCCCGAATACCTGCGGCGAAGCCAGCGGGTTGCGTGTGATGGCCTGCATCAGGGCTCCAGCCACGGCAAGCCCGGCCCCGACGATTAGGCCAATAACGGCACGCGGTAGGCGTACCGTCAAGACAATGAGCTGATCCTTAGACGGATGCTCAGTGAACAGCGCAGTCAGCATGGTGGGGATGTCCATCCTGACTGGGCCAATCGCCACGCTAAGCAGCAATCCAGCCAGCAACGCAGCGATAAGTGCAAAGAAGACCGGCTTATTCAGCCGGTCGCGTGAGGCTTGTCCGATCAACGGGAGCCGTCTCCTTTACTTTGCGCGGGATACAGAAGCGAAATGGCTTGCTCCAGTATTTTTTCGGCTGAGCCGAGTCCACGGTACCGGGTCCACAGTGCCCGGTTTACTTCGTAAACTTCCCCTTTTTTGACGGCCGTAATGTTTTGCCAAAGCGGGTTTTGCTTCCATTCCGCAATCAGCTTCTCATCGGCTTCCACCAAAAAGATCACATCAGGATCCGCTTGTGAAATTTGCTCCAGCGTCAGCTTGACGGTAGGCTCGCTTGTATTTTGAAGGGCATTGTGGATACCCGCTTGCTCCAGTAGTTGTCCATCAAAGGATGAAGCGCCGTGAGCCGATAGTGAATCAGAACGGAATACCCCTAGCAATACGCTGCGTGGCTCACCAGCTTTGATGCCTTCTTTCAACTTTTCCATTGTAGCTTTATGCGTAGCGAGAATTTGCTCGCCTTTTTCCTTCTCACCCAACGCATCGGCGATGACACCGAAGGATGCCAAGTTTTGTTCATAGGAGGAATTGCGGCTCTTTAGAACAATGGTCGGAGCAATCTCACTAAGTTCTTTGTATATGCTTTTATGACGATTCAGATCAGCAATAATCAAATCCGGCTTCAAGGAGCTGATCGTTTCCAGGTTTGGCTGTTTGCGTGTGCCTACTGGTGTGAAGTCGATTTTCTTGCCGAGCAGCCCATCAATATCATCGTCATTTTCCTGAGCTATACCGACAGGAGTTACGCCCAGTTGGGTTGTGGCATCGACAAAAGAGAATTCCAGGGTTACGATTCTTTTGGGTGTACCTGTAACTTTGGTTTCTCCCATCTCATGTTTAATGATTCGAGTGTCGCCTGTTGCTTGAGGTGCTACTGCGCTGTTATCTTGTGACTGGCTTCCACATCCCGCCATAATGACCGTCAGTAGTGCCAGGACCGCTGCAAGCAGCATACCTGTGCGCAGTGGTTGTTTCGGTGTTGCCATATGTTATCCCCCGTTCCAGTATGATTATCAGAGAAACTGATAATCATTATCAATCAACTAACTGTTGATCATTCTAGCAATCGGGAAGGAGGACGTAAATAATGTGGTTATTTAAACCGTTTTGATCGATTAAGTGAATTAAATTCAATAAAATTATGAATAGGAGGAGGGGGAAGTACCAGGACATCAGAGTTGGATGGTTTATGCATCCCTCCGCTGTCGGCGATAGATACGCTCCGGTCTGCCGACGGTTCCGTACACCTGATCGTGGTGCGCGTCGCCACTTTCCACTAAATACTCCAGATACCTTCTGGCTGTAGAACGGCTCATACCCAGCTCGATTCCCACTGTACCTGTAGTCACCTCACCCCGTCGATTCAGGAGATCTAGCACTTTGTCGCAAGTTACTTTATCGATGCCTTTGGCCCATAGTTCTCCGACTCCGTTCCCCGCCATCCGACCGGTGCCCGCGCTTTGAAGCAAACTGTCAATTTCAGATTGCTCGACTGTGGATTGTTCCTCTTGCCATGTTGTGATTTGTCGCCGAAACCGGGCATATTCCTCCAAGGTCGCACGCAATCTCTCGAATATAAGCGGCTTTACGATAAAATCAAACACGCCTGCTCGAACGGCTTGTACCACTGTTTCAGCTTCTTTGGCGGCAGTCAGCATAATAACATCTGTACCCGGATAGTGTTGCTTGATGAACGATAGCAGGGTTAGACCATCCGTATCAGGAAAATAAACATCCAGCACGACTAGAGGAGGACGGAGCACGTCCAGTTGAAGTTTTGCCTCAAATTCGTTCGTCGCGATTGCACATACGGTGAACCCGTCCACCTTTTCAATAAATCGGCGGTTAATCTCCGCAATTCGCGGATCGTCTTCAATAATAAGAACCTCAATGTCCGATAAAACCCGCTCATTCATGGGCATAACCTCCTTTTGCATCATTACTCGTATCTGTTCTATGTAAAGGAATGTATACCTCAAAAATACTTCCTCCACCAGGACGTTTGTGCACTTCTATAGAGCCGCCCATTCGTTCAGTGTACTCCAGCACGAGAGCAAGGCCATATCCATGTCCTGCTTTTGCTTTGGTCGAAGCTCCTCTGACAAACAACTTTTCTTGGATATCGTCCGAAATTCCCGATCCGTTATCCGCAACTTCGACGATGATGGCTTCAGTCGTTTCTTCAAGCCGAAACCAGACCTGTCCGTCAGAGATGGAGGACATCGCAACAGCTTCCATGGCATTGTCCAGCAGGTTTCCGGCTATGGAAGCGAGAAAGGACCACTCCAACGTAGGGGACTGGGTTGAGAATGCTCCTTTAATATCAGAATGGAGTAAAACCCCTTTTTCCAGCGCCTGTTTCTTCTTACCGATCAGTAGGCTGGCGATAATTGAATCGGGCAGGAGAGCTGTGGCAATCGGCCTGTGTACACGATATTCCTCAGATTCCTGGGTGATAAAGTCCACCGCTTCGTCATAACACTCCAACTGAATCAGGCCGGATATGAGATACAGCCGATTGGCGTATTCGTGTGTTTGTGATCGCAGTACTTCCGCGTAATCTTTGACCTCTGTCAACTGTTGTGTCATGTGGAGCAGTTCGGTCTTGTCACGCAGACTGGCAACCGTGCCCATGATGCGACCGGAACGATCCTGGATCGGCACACGGCTGACGACTACAATTCGCTGCTGGACCTCAATTTCCTTATTCCATATGTCCTGTCCCTGATCTGGCCCCATCGTTGAATGCTCTACTGTGTAATCGGCAACAAGCATATCAATCAGTACATCCGGAACACCTGTCAAGTGACGAAGGTCGCATCCGTAGATAGAGGTTTCCGGCGGGAGTCCGATCAAGCGAGCTGCCTGTGGATTGGCAAGTGTGATTTGTCCGTTACTATTAACCGCGATAATCCCTTCGCCGATGGACTCAATAATAGCTTGCTTTTCCTGGTACAGCCGTCCGATCTCCACTGGCTCCAGTCCATGCAGTGCGCGGCGTACCCGTTGCGCTATAACCAGGCTTCCCAATATGCCGATCATCAGCGCGCCCACCATAAACCAGAGCCATGCATATGTGTATGTACGAATATTTTGCTGCACATCTGTCATTAAAAAACCTACAGAGACGAGCCCGATGGCCTTACCTTGCGTATCATAAACGGCTGTTTTGGCGCGTATTGACGGTCCGAGAGAGCCCGTCGATTCAGTGATAAAGGACTGCCCTTGCAGTACCTTATCATTCATGGGGTCAATCATAGGCGTGCCGATGCGCTCCGGGTTTACATGCCACTGCCGGATGAGATGACGATCAGCAATAGTAATAAAATCAGCGCCGCTGCTGGCTTGGACAGGTTTTATGACCTCGTTGATACGCGAACGCAATTGCGTCGTCTCAGTCTGCTCCAGAGCGTCTCTGACCTGCGCATCTACGGCGAGGGTATTGGCGACGGTGAGCGCCCTTTCTCCGATTTCATCATATAGAGCGGAGGTAATCATATATCGAAAGGATAATCCCAACAGCCCGGTAACTACCAGTACTAAAAGGGATATAAATACCATTAGTTTTGTCTGAAAACGCACATGCCTTCACCGCCGTTAAACAAAATATAGGAGGAACGGATCTGCTGATCTTCTCCCCCATACGATCTATTTTACTGTATTACAGAAACGCCCGCACTTTTATTCTTTCGAAAGAATGGTCTATAATAGAAATAGTTACATAATACGAGGAGGAACATAAAATGATTATTATTCATGCCGATATGAAAGTTTTACCTGAAAAAAGAGAGGCTTTTTTGCAACAAACCGAAGGGCTGATCAGCGCATCCCAAGCTGAAGAAGGCAATGTACGCTACACGTTAATGCAGGATCTGAATGATCCCAACGCATTTACGATGGTTGAAGAGTGGAAAGATGCTGCTGCTGTAGATTTCCATAATAATTCTGCCCATTTCCAGGCATTTGTTGCCGCGGCTAAAGAATTGTTGGCTGCTCCGCTTCAAGTGAATGCTTTTCAGGATGCAACTAAACTGTAATCATCCCGTTGGATACTTCATAATCAGGAACAGGAGGAATAGACATGGGGAACATTGCGGATACAACTGTACTGAATAACGGAGTTCAGATGCCTTGGCTCGGTTTTGGTACTTACAAGGCGGAAGGCAATGAGGTCTACGAAGCGGTCAAAACAGCTATTGAGGTCGGTTACCGTCACATTGATACAGCGGCGATCTACGGTAACGAGGAACTGGTTGGACAAGCCATTCGTGATAGTGGGACGTCTAGAGAAAATCTGTTTGTAACCACCAAGCTATGGAATCAGGATCAGGGCTACGATTCAACACTGCGCGCCTTTGAGGAAAGCCGTAAGCGGCTGGGTCTGGATATTATTGATCTGTATCTCATTCATTGGCCTGGCAAGGATAAGTACAAGGAAACCTGGAAGGCATTCGAACGACTGTATGAAGAAGGAAGCGTACGCGCTATCGGAGTTAGTAACTTCCAAGTTCACCATCTCGAAGACCTCCTCAAAGACAGCAACATGGTTCCTGTCATCAACCAAGTGGAGCTTCACCCTCGTCTGACTCAACAAGAACTGCATCAATACTGCCGGGAGCACCAGATTCAGCTTGAATCGTGGAGTCCACTGATGAAGGGGAAATTAACCGAGCAAGCGGACATCGTTGAGATTGCTGCCAAATACGGTAAAACCTCTTCGCAGGTTATTTTGCGTTGGCATCTGGATCGGGGGATTGTGACGATTCCCAAATCTGTAACCCCGCATCGTATTCGCGAAAATGCTGATTTATTCGACTTTGAATTGACGGCTGAGGATATTGAACGAATCAATGGTCTTCATCTGGATGAGCGTGTAGGCACGCATCCCGATAAGCTGCTGTTCTAATATTAAAGATTAAATGTACAAAGAACCTCCTATTCTACGTTAATCGTGGATGGGAGGTTCTTTTTTTATTTATGCATTGGGATCATCTCATACGCTTTTGTCCGTTTGGACAGAGTTACCACGTCCTGTATCCTACTGTTGATTTAATTTGCGATGCAGGAGGAAGGAGTAGAGGATGGGGGTGACGACGGATATACCCAGCCCGGTGAGAAAAATGACCGTCCCGGCCACTCCACCGACCCATGCCGCTACCAAACCCGAAGCACCACCGAGCATCATCATAGGTCCGCCGAAACGGTGCGTTTTACGCCACACCTCGGGGTTAGACAGAGTCCACGGCGTGCGGATACCGAAGGTATAGTTCGGCTGTACCTGAGTCAGAAAATTACCCATCACCATCAGCAGCAGGCCTATTATCCCCAAAATTATAGTATTCATTTGCAGTCGTATGTTCAGGTTATACAGCAGCATTCCCCAACCAGCTATAGCGAGGATCAGGGAAGTACCTATACGCGTAACTTCATAGGCTTTTGAAAATTTCTCATAATTAGCTCTGTTGGGGTCCATGTGGCGAGCCAATCGAATGACCAGCGGGACTAGGCCCAACAACACGAGCATGATAATAGAACCACTTTTGCTCGTATACCCGTCTGCTGTATTGTTAAAGTTAATATGCGAGGCTAGAACATTGGGAAGTCGGTCGTACAGCAGTATAGCGCCTATGGCGGGTGATAAGGCAATCAAAGTTGTCAAAACATCCGTCAAGCTCCAAGGTGTTCGAAATTTCATTCAGATTCCTCCCCATCCTTAATATGGTTCCTATTTTTTTTCGCAGGGGTATCGGAGTGGGCGATACTGAACATCCAACCGATCACATCCGCCACAACCGTTGTATGCAGGGTGTAGATAATGTTTTGCCCCTGTCGTTCATCCAGCACCAGCCCAGCCTGCTTCAGGATATTGAGATGGTGGGAGATGCTGGGTTTGCTAATTTGAAAATGTTCAGCTACTTCGCCTGCGCTCATGCTTTTTTCCTTTAAAAGCTGCAAGATTGTACGCCGGGTCGGATCAGCCAAAGCTTTGAAGGCATCGTTCAAAATACATTTCCTCCTTTAGATATTTAGATAATATTCTAAATATCTAACACCATAGTAAAATACAGCTATACTACATGTCAATGGAACAAGACATCATTTTAGAAAAAATTAACGAGGTCAATTATGTTTGTATAAAGCAGTGAAATGGGCTATAATCAATTTATACAAAAATAAGATTCTTAATTTAAAGTTAATTTAAAGGAGAGAATAGATATGAAACACGTATTTCGTAAAGGAACTCATCCGCAAGCCCCGGTTATTTTGCTGTTGCATGGTACTGGCGGGAACGAACAGGATCTGATTCCATTGGCTGAGATGGTAGCACCGGGAGCGTCTGTGTTAGGCGTAAGAGGAAATGTGCTGGAAAATGGGATGCCACGTTTCTTTCGCCGTTTGGCAGAAGGCGTGTTCGATATTGAGGATCTTGTATTCCGTACCAAGGAGCTGAGCGAATTCGTGGATTCAGCTGCGGAGCAATACGATTTTGACCGTAACAACGTTGTGGCTCTTGGCTATTCCAATGGAGCAAACATAGCGGCCAGTATGCTCTTTCACGATGCAAAAGCGCTGCGTGGAGCTATTCTGCATCATGCGATGGTGCCGCTGCGTGGGCTGAATTTGCCTGATTTAAACGGTATCCCTGTATTTCTGTCTTCCGGTGAAAATGACCCGATCGTTCCGGTCACGGAATCCCGTGAGCTGCAAGCTTTACTGGAAGGTGCTGGTGCGCAGGTGAATGCGTATTGGGAACGCAATGGTCATCAATTGACCCGTACTGAGGCCGAAGCCGCAGGACGTTGGTTTGGGGAGCATTTTAACCCGAGTGGAGAGCAGGTATAAGCACTAAATTTAAAAATGTGAGGAATAGGGCGAGTGACCTGGCTAAGGTTTCTCTACAGAGAGCCGATTGCTTTCAAGCAGTCGGCTTTTTCACTCGCACATAGAAGGTCGGATCTATTGACCCGGATGCTTTTGCCCGCCATGTCTCCTATTGGGCTTACACTTACCCCAGTAATATTCCTCCCGCTGCGCCCGCAAGAACAACCACCCAAGGCGGAAGCTTCCAAAAGACCAGCATCATAAACAAAATGATCGCCAGGGCAAAATCCATCGGTTTCAAGATGGCGGTAGTCCAAAGTGGATCATACAGCGCAGCCATCAAAATACCAACCACGGCTGCATTAATCCCCACTAAAGCTCCTTGGATTTTCGGGTTGTTTCTTAATCCATTCCAAAACGGGAGTGCACCGACAACAAGAAGAAATGCCGGTAAGAAAATGGCGAGAGTGGCAACCACTGCTCCTGGTACTCCCCCAGCGATAGCTCCAAGGTAACCTGCAAATGTGAACAACGGCCCTGGCACTGCTTGCGTAGCTCCGTAACCTGCCAAGAAATCCTCTTGGCTAACCCATCCTGTTGGAACAACTTCTCGTTCCAGAAGCGGCAGTACGACGTGCCCCCCGCCAAATACCAGAGAGCCTGAACGATAAAAGCTATCAAACAGCGTTAACCATCCCACTTCCTCCGAGGGTGTGACAAGCGGAAGTGCCACAAGCAGTGCACAAAATAGAACCAAGGAACAGACCGCAAAAGTACGACTAACCGCAATTTGAAGATTAGACGTAATCTCTGCCTTTTTCTTTCGATAGAGCCATAAGCCAACGATACCGGCAGCAACAATGATGAGAATTTGGCTGTAAGCTGTATGCCAGGACAATGTAATCACGGCGGCAATCACGGCGATTGTTGCTCTATCCCGATCAGGCGTCAACTTGTGTCCCATCCCCAGAATAGCATGGGCCACAATCGCTACTGCTACGATCTTCAGTCCATGAATCCACCCCGCACTCGCTATATCGTATCCTTGAAGCAGGAAAGCAAACGCAACCAACAGAAGGAGCGACGGCAGTGTAAAACCAATCCAGGCTAACAATCCGCCAAGTAATCCTGCTCTTACAACTCCAATTCCAATGCCAACCTGACTGCTGGCCGGACCGGGGAGGAACTGGCAGAGCGCTACAAGATCGGCGTAACTTTGTTCATCTATCCACTTTCGACGGCGTATGTACTCATTATGAAAGTACCCTAGATGTGCAACCGGCCCTCCAAAGGAGGTTAGACCTAACTTTGTAGACACCCCCAGCACTTCAAGAAGAGTAGCTAATCGTCCCTTTGGAATATCTTCTAGCGGGTCTAGCTTACTCGTTTCCATATAACAGGTTGCTCCCTTTTCTTTTTTCCAACTTCAATATAACTGAATAATGTAATCTAAGTTACTCTATTTTATTAATTGCTACAAGAATGCATAAAATCATTCGATAGCGATCAAGCTACGGATTAGCGCTCTACTGAGCGACCCCATTATTAGGAGGCGACAAACGAATGGCAAAACCAGATAATCGAGCCGACAATGTTGAACATTTGCAACAAAGTATTCAGAACACACAGCAGAACCTGCATGAAGCTGAAGGATATCTAAACGAATTTTCCTCTGAAATCAGCAACGAGGAGCGTAAGCAGATCGAAGAAAAAAATAATCGTCGTAAAGAAAGTATTAGATCATTTCGGGAAGAAGTAAAGGACGAAGCAGCACATTCGCAAGAATAATTTAAAAAGCGCGACCTAATTCCGAGTTTCAATTGGAATTGGGTCGTTTTTTTATGCAAAAATCATCATAGCCTCATACAATTCATTTTCCCCCTATAATGCAAGGGGGACGCTAATCTGCATTGAAAATAAATATTTTATAAATAATGTTGTTGTAAACTAATTTGTATTGATGTTAAATAATAAAAGAAAGCGCAATCATTTATGAATTAGGATTTCATCATGCGAAGGGGGAAGGATATGCTGCTGCGAAGAAAAAGCATGGCTTTGATGCTTATGGCGGTGGTTTTGATGGCTGGACTGCTGCAAGGCTGTTCTTTCAAGACCGATGAAAAGGATGGGCCGGGAACAGAACTTGTATTATGGACGTTCAATGAACTGCATGAGAAGTTTTTTCTGCAAATGGCTGACCAATGGAACCAACAGCACCCTGATGAACTGATTAATTTGAAAGCGAATACATTCCCCTATGATAACCATCACAGCAAGCTGTCGATTGCGCTGCAATCGGGGGTGGGAGCGCCGGATATCGCGGATATCGAGGTGAACAAGATCGGTAATTTCCTCAAAGGAATACCGCAGCTGGTCCCGCTCAATCCGGTGATTGACCCCGAGATCAATAACATTGTGCCTTCCAGAGTACAGATTTACGGCAAAGACGGTAAGTACTACGGCATTGACTTCCACGTTGGGGCCGAAGTGATGTATTACAATAAAGAGATAATGGATCAAGCGGGGGTAAACCCGGATTCCATCGTCACCTGGGCAGACTATGCTGCTGCAGGCAAGCAAGTACTGGCGAAAACAGGCAAGCCAATGGCGACCTTAGAAACGAATGACCTGTGGAGCTATTGGCCGATGATCTCCCAGCAAAATTCAGATTTTCTGGATGACAAGGGCGAGTTGACGTTGGATAACGAAACCAATATTAAAACACTCGAGTTTCTTCAACAGATGATAAAAGACAAAATCGCTATTCCCGCACCGGGCGGCGGGCATCACATGGAGGAATACTACGGATTTATGAACAAAGGTGGGGCCGCTTCGGTATGGATGCCGATGTGGTATATGGGACGTTTTACGGATTACATGCCTGACCTAAAAGGCAAAATTATCATCAGACCCATGCCAGCGTGGGAAAAAGGCGGTTTTCGCTCAGCGGGTATGGGCGGAACCGGAACAGTAGTCACGAACCAATCAGAGCACCAGGATCTGGCGATGCGCTTTCTAGCTTTTGCCAAGCTATCCAAGCAAGGGAATGTGGAGATCTGGAAGCAGCTTGGTTTTGATCCCATCCGCAGTGAAGTGTGGACCATGCCGGAAGCCAAAGCCAAGAATAAATTTACGGAGTATTTCGGAACGAATATTTTTGACACGCTCATCGAAGTCAAAGATGAAATCAATGCAGTGCATATCGGACCGAAAACACCTGATATTGCCAGTGCTGTGCGCAATAAAATACTTTATCGGACACTACAGAATGGCGAAGATCCAGCCACGGTGCTACATGAGCTGGCAGATGAACTGAGATAGACCCCAACAGGAAAGGGAGTGAGATTCATGGCAACGCCCGTTCATACGAACGCTAATGTACCGACAGGTCAGCCGCCACAACCTCAGCGTCCGACCAGAAGCCGATGGAGTCGCTTTATTCATTCTAGCCGTACGGCACCGTATGTGTTTGTCCTTCCATTTTTACTGTCCTTTGCGCTATTTTTTGCCTATCCAGTCATCTCGACGGTCATTATGAGCTTTCAGGAAGTCCTGCCAGGGATAACAACTTATGTTGGACTGGAAAATTATAAGGACTTAATCAATCCTACGTTTGGAAAGGCGATATTGAATAGCGTCCTGTATACGCTGCTTACACTAGTCGTGCTGATTCCTCTGCCGCTGGTATTGGCAGTATTGCTGAATTCGCCTAAAATGCCGGGCAGAGGGTTGTTTCGCTCCGTGATGTTTATACCTGCACTAACCTCGGTGGTGGTAGCAGGAACGATCTTCCGCCTCATGTTCGGGGAGTTGGATGGTTCGCTGATGAACTCCCTGTTGGGGGTATTCGGTCTGGAGCCTTACAAATGGCTAATGAATGCGAACACCGGCTTTTTAGCGTTGATTGTGCTGGCCTTGTGGAGATGGTTGGGCGTAAATATGTTGTACTACATGTCGGGACTCCAGAACATTCCTCCTGAGTTGTATGAGGCTGCGCAGATTGATGGAGCCAGTCGTTTTGATTCATTTTGGCGGATTACGATTCCTATGCTGAAACCAGTAACGATCTACGTATTTACGATTAGCATTTATGCGGGGTTGTCCATGTTCACGGAGAGCTACATGTTGTGGAACGGAAATAACTCCCCGAACGATATTGGTTTAACAATTGTTGGCTATCTCTATCGCCAAGGTCTAGAGCAGAACAGTATGGGCTTCGGAGCTGCGGTGGGCATTGTATTGCTCGTATTTACACTAGTGCTGAACCTGATCCAGCTCAAATTTTTCGGCATGTTCCGGAAGGAGGATTAAGCGATGGCTCAGAAACAAAAAGGCTCGTTATCCGCATTGCTCGTTGTCCTGTTTATTCTATTTGCCGGGTTTGCCCTGTTTCCGCTATTTGCTGTGACGCTTGCCTCGTTCAAGCCATCGACGGAGCTATTGCGCTACGGATTGAATCTTAAGCTGGAGTGGGACATCATGTCCCTGAAAAACTATGCGTTCATCTTTCAGGGGACGACGGATTATTTTCAATGGTATTGGAACAGTATTGTCATTACCGTCTTGTTTACGGTGTTATGTCTGATATTGTCCGCGATGGTAGGCTATGGTCTGGAGATGTACCGTTTTAGATTGAAAAATGTGATTTTCACACTGGTGCTGGTCGTGATGATGATCCCGGTAGAAATTATCATGCTGCCGCTCTACAAGCTAATGATCGGCATGAAGCTGATCAATACGGTATGGGGTGTAATTCTACCATTCGTCGTCGCGCCGATCCCGATCTTTTTCTTCCGTCAATATTTGAGTGGTGTTCCCAAGGACTTCATGGATGCTGCGCGGGTTGACGGCTGTTCAGAATATGGCATTTTCGTACGGATTATGATGCCTCTGATGGCGCCTGCATTTGCAGCAATGGCTATTTTGCAGGCGATGAACAGTTGGAATAACTTCCTCTGGCCGATGATTGTATTGCGTACCAACGACATGCTGACACTGCCAATTGGACTGTCCAGTCTGCTGACGCCATATGGCAACAATTATGATGTGCTGATCGCGGGGTCCGTTTTGGCTATTTTACCGATTCTCGTCGTGTTCCTGTTCTTCCAGCGTTATTTTATTGAAGGGATGACGGCAGGCGGAGTAAAAGGATAATCGGAAAGGTATTAAATAGAGCAATGGAGTACAAGAAATGTGCAACGTCAGAAAAGGCTGATCGGGCATTGTCCCGGTCTGCCTTTTTTTTAGATTCGATTGATTTTCATTCTCATTTTCATGACTATCATCTGCACAAGCTATGGGTAAACGTGGTATGATATTTGAAAGATTTCAAATACAGAAATATTCAGGCGGAGCGTGGAGAACCTATGGAACCAACAGAAACCCAGAAAACTGACCCGGCCATGGCGTCAGCCGTTGGCATGGAGGATATTGTACGAGCGCATCATATGCTGCGTGAGGTGATTGTACGTACACCTTTACAGAGGGATGCCGTCCTATCGGCCAAATATAACTGTAATGTGTATCTGAAAAGAGAGGATCTCCAAGTCGTGCGGTCCTTTAAAATCCGTGGAGCTTACAACATGATCCGCAGCTTGACCCCTGAGCAAATGGAAAAAGGCATCGTGTGTGCGAGTGCGGGGAATCATGCGCAAGGTGTGGCTTTTTCATGTAATGCACTTGGTATCCACGGTAAAATATTTATGCCGAGTACAACGCCTAATCAGAAGGTGAAGCAGGTTCGTCGCTTTGGCGGTAACAGTGTAGAGGTCATTCTGACCGGAGACACGTTTGACGATGCTTATGATGAGGCCATGAAGGTGTGCAGCGAGCAGGCAATGACCTTCATCCATCCGTTCGATCAGCCGAAAATTATTGCGGGCAATGGTACGATTGCGATGGAAGTGATGGAGAGCCTAGATACACCTATGGACTATGTGTTCGTAACGATTGGCGGCGGCGGTTTGGCGGCAGGCGTAGGTACGTATGTTAAAACCGTGAGTCCGTCCACCAAGGTAATTGGCGTGGAGCCCCTCGGCGCGGCGTCGATGACGGAAGCGATGCGTTTGCGCAAGGTCGTTACACTGGATCAAATAGACAAGTTTGTTGACGGAGCTGCGGTGAAGCGTGTGGGTCAGCTGACATACGATATTTGTAAACACACCTTGGACGATATTGTGAAGGTACCGGAAGGCAAAGCATGTACCGCGATTCTGGAGTTGTATAATGAAAATGCGATTGTTGTGGAGCCTGCGGGTTCACTGCCTGTGGCAGCACTTGATCTGTATCGCGAGCAAATTCAAGGCAAAACGGTTGTCTGTATCGTCAGCGGTGGTAACAACGATATAGATCGTATGCAGGAGATTAAGGAACGGTCCCTAATTTACGAAGGACTGAAGCATTATTTTATGGTGAATTTCCCGCAAAGAGCCGGGGCACTGCGTGAGTTTCTACAGGATGTGCTTGGACCGGACGACGATATTACTAGGTTTGAATATACGAAAAAGAATGATAAGGAAAATGGACCAGCTCTTGTCGGCATTGAGCTGTTCCACAAGGAAGACTATCTTCCTTTAATTGAACGAATGAACCGCAAGGGGCTTAAATATACGGAACTGAACAAAAACGAAAATCTATTTAATATGTTAATTTGAAAAGGAGCCTACGGGCTCCTTTTTATGTATAATACATAGTTTATAAATTTCTTTTTATTTAAAATAAAGCGTTTACAAAAGTGAATATGATAGGTTAATATATGGGTAACTTCATAAGTATAAACACTAATGTAATAGGTGTGTCACCTGAATTTCATTATAAGATACTCATTCGGAGGTGCGAAAGAATGTTGAAAGCATGGAAAAAATCAGTACAGAGTAAATTGACCCGAACGGCGTTTGCTGCTGTAACCTCGGCTGCTTTAATGCTGTCAGTGATGCCATCTGCATCTGCAGAGCATTGGGCGTTAACTGGCGATGTGGCAGTGCATGATCCGTCTATTACGAAGGAAGGCAACGCATGGTATATTTTCTCCACAGGGCAGGGGATACAGGTTCAAAGATCGGACGACGGACGCAATTTTTACAGATTGCCGCAAATATTCCTGTCGCCGCCATCATGGTGGAAATCGTATGTACCTAAGCAAAAGCCTAACGATGTATGGGCACCGGATGCTCAAAAGTATAATGGACGGGTATGGCTGTACTATTCCATTTCTACTTTTGGTGCCCGGACCTCGGCTATCGGACTAGCCTCCGCAACGAGTATTGGCGCGGGGAGCTGGAGAGATGATGGACTAGTGCTGCGTACGACGGATGCTAACGATTACAATGCCATTGACCCGAATCTCGTCATTGACGCTTCAGGTAACCCGTGGCTTTCCTTTGGTTCATGGAATTCAGGCTTGAAAGTGACTCGACTGGACAAAAATACGATGAAGCCTACGGGCCAGATCTATTCTATCGCCAAGCGTACGGCTGGTGGTTTGGAAGCGCCACATGTTACATACCGCGACGGCTATTATTATCTATTTGCTTCCATTGATAACTGCTGCAAAGGCGTAGACAGTAATTATAAGATTATTTACGGTCGCTCTACTAGTATTACCGGACCGTATGTGGACAAGAGCGGAAAAAGCTTGATGGATGGCGGTGGAACGATACTGGATGCGGGGAATGACCGTTGGAAGGGACCGGGTGGACAATCTGTCTATAACAACAGTGTGATTGCACGTCATGCCTATGATGCCACTGACGGTGGAAATCCAAAGCTTCTGATTAGTGATTTGAAATGGGATTCGGCAGGCTGGCCTACGTACTAAACGGAGAGTTACTTGGAGTCATCCGTGTAGCGATCTCACATAGATATATCTAAAAACTGTTCCTCCTCAGGGGGAACAGTTTTTGGCTTGCAATGTCATAAAAACATGCTATTATGTATCAAGTTGATAATAATTATCATTATCGTTATGAAAGATGTGATGATTTTCAGGTACGGAGGGAGTGACCTCACCAAATGCAGTCTAAAGACAGCATGGACAAACATACAGATCTGACAGAGAGGGAAGTTCCTAAAGTAGTCATAATAGCACCTCCAGTTCTTCGAGCGGGTAGGATTCGGCAGGCGTTGTTGTTCACAGCTTCGGCTGTATTGTTGGCTTTGGCCATATTCGCCGCCATTTCTTTTGGAGCCAAGGACTTGACCGTAAGCACCGTGTGGTCGGCAGTATTTCACTATGATCGTTCGCTAATGACACATCAGATCATTCACGAGCTGAGATTACCGCGTGTACTGGGTGCAGCTATTATTGGAGCTGCGCTGGCGGTGGCAGGCTCTCTGATTCAGGGTATTACACGCAACCCGCTGGGAGATACAGGTGTGCTGGGCATTAACGCAGGAGCGATGTTTGTAGTTGCTGTGAGTTTTGCCTTTTTCCCCAATCTACCTTATGGGACGTTAATTGTATTGTCGTTCCTGGGGGCGCTGATGAGTACCTTACTAGTATTTGGTCTGGGAGCATCTGCACCGGGAGGATTGACACCTATGAGATTGACGGTGTCTGGAGCTGTGACGGCTGCCTTGTTAGGTTCCATGACTTCGGGGATTGCGATTTATTTTGATCTAAGTCAGGATTTAGCCTTCTGGTATGCGGGTGGTGTAGCCGGGATTAAATGGTCGCAGCTTGAGATTCTTGCACCGATTTTACTTATGGTGATCGCCTGGTCTATGGGGCTGGCACGTTCCATTTCGCTGATTTCGATGGGCGATGAGGTGGCGTTAAACCTTGGGTTGAATCTCAGGCGTATCCGGCTTTTGGGTCTGCTGACTGTAGTAGTACTGGCTGGACTCTCTGTATCGGCTGCCGGAGCCATCGGCTTTGTAGGTTTGGTTATCCCACATATCGCTCGCAAGCTAATCGGTGTGGATTATCGCCAGATCGTGCCGCTGTCTGCGTTATTGGGAGCCGTGCTACTGGTGCTAGCAGATTTGGGAGCGAGAATGGCAAATCCACCAGAGGAGCTAGCAATCGGAATTATGGTGTCTTTTATCGGAGTACCCTTTTTCCTCTTTCTCGCCCGTAAGGAAAGGAGGGATTTATAGTGAGACGCTCTTTAGGGACCGGGGATACAAGGACGACAAAGGCTTGGCTCGTTTGTTTGGTATTGGCGGGGATCAGCTTTGCCGTCCTTGTTTTGGGTTTGAATACCGGAACGATTCGTATTCCACCGCTACGCGTGCTGGATACGTTGTTTGGCGGTGGCAGTGGACGTGATCATATCGTTCTGTTCGAGTATCGTCTGCCTCGTATTGCTGTAACGGTGCTGGCTGGAGCGGGACTAGGTGCAGCCGGGGCGGTCATGCAAGGCTTGTCACGGAACGCACTCGCTGATCCCGGAGTTCTGGGACTTCACGCAGGGGCTGCGTTGGGGCTGGTAATGTTCATTAGCTTTTTTCGCGATCTGGACGGATCAGCCGCCGTTCTGATCCCCTTGTTTACCTTTGCAGGAGGTGTCATTGCGGCCGTGCTGATTGTTTTGTTGTCCTATAGCCGCAGCAGAGGAATCGTGCCCGTGCGTCTGATTTTGTCCGGCATCGGTGTAGCCTCGGGTCTTAGCGCCATAACGCTGTATTGGTCGTTGCGGTTGGATGAGGATACGTACGCATTTACTGCACGTTGGTTGGCTGGCAGCGTTTGGGGCCGGGACTGGATACATGCAGCGGCTTTGCTGCCTTGGATAGTCATTGTTTTACCCTACGTTCTGTCGCAGACGCGTAGTCTGAACAACCTGTCGTTGGGCGACGAGACCGCAGCTGGAATCGGCACAAGTGTGAAGCGCCAGCGCCTATTACTGCTGGGCGCAGCCGTGGCTCTATCCAGTGCCAGCGTATCCATGGCCGGAGGCATCGGTTTTATTGGGCTGATTGCACCTCATCTGGCTCGCCGTCTGGTTGGGCCGATGTACCAGCATTTGCTGCCAGTAGCTTGTTTGGTCGGGGTCGTCATTCTGGTCACCGCAGACACGATTGGGCGTTCGGTGTTTCAGCCGAATGCGATTCCCGCAGGTGTGGTGGTTGCTGTGGTAGGAGCTCCGTATTTTTTATTCCTGCTGTCCCGAACAAAATGACAGAAGGAATTAGGTACATATGAAATCATATGGTGTAAATGATACAACCCGCTGAAATTAATAACTAAGTAGAAGCCTTCTATATTGATCATTATAATGTAGAGTTTCTGTGGCATAGGAGAGAGTAATCATGAGAAAGCACAAATTTGAGGGTTCAGGTTTTAAACGTTCATGGGTAGTCACAACTCTTGTTGTATGCATGATCATGCTGTCCGCTTGCGGACAAGCAGCCGACAAACAGGCTACCGATACGAAAGCGGCTGGCAGTGCGCAGACAACCATTAGTGCGGATTCGCGTATTGCTTCGATGTCTATTCATTTGACGAACAACCTGCTGGCATTGGGCATTACTCCGGCTGGTTCGGTCATTGGCGGAGATGTGAAGGATTTTCTGCCCCATGTAAAAGATCGTCTTCAAAATACCCGTAAGCTAGGTGTTGTCACAGACCCGGATATGGAAGCGGTACTGGAGCTTCAACCTGATCATATTTTCTTGGATAAAAAATATTCGGGAACCGATGTGGCCAAATTTGAAAAAATTGCGCCAACCGAAGTTTTTGATCTGGATGAAGGCACATGGAAGGATCAATTAAAAAAAATAGCCGTTATGGTCAAACATGAAGCACAGGCAGACGCATTTCTAAAAGATTATGATACACAGAAGGAACGAGTCGAAAAGCTGATTCATTCAAAAATTGGGGACGGAACGGTTATGGCTGTACGTGTGACGGCGAAAGAGGTCCGTGTTATGGGGATGAAGCGTCCGGTAGGGCCGCTGTTGTATCAGGACTTGGGCTTGAAGCCAGCCAAAGGTGTAGAAAAGATCAACAAGGCTTATCAGGTTGTTTCCCAAGAGGTTTTACCGGATTATGATGCTGATGCGATCCTTGTTATCATTAGTAAAGGCGCGGATGCCCAAAAGGTATACAAGCAGCTGGAAGGAAATACAGTATGGCAAGGTCTCAAGGCGGTGAAGCAAGGGCATGTCTACATGTTGGATGGACAACCTTGGCTGGACTATTCCGCGATGGGACATAAAATTGCTCTGGATAATGCAGAACAACTATTTTCCAAATAAGTTCTAAAGTATATCAAGCCGTATTCCCCCGTGCCGCTTCTTGCAGGCCAGGAATACGGCTTTTTGGCGCACACCCCAGCTGTAAGTCGGTTGCCTGATCGAAATGAAAAGGAGCTGCTGCGATCCAAAATGAGGCAGCTCCATATAATGGGAATTGCGGGCTATGAACGTTTTTTACGCAGAAAAATTGGTTTGAGTCCAATAAATCCAATGGCGGCGAGAATTAAATTCGCCCAAGGTGAGATTCTGAATACTGGCAGTACACTGCGTAGCGCCAGTCCGGCGACAAGAATCACGACAACTAACACAACATACATCAAGATGGATTTAAGATTCATCTGGGGCTTTGCAGGGGCATGGTCTGGCTGTTGTGTCTCCTCGCCTTCTTCGGGACGGTCCATAAAATTCATCAGAGCTTCAACGAGTAGAATGGCTCCTGCAGCGATGATGATAAGGGTGGATAGGCTGATTTTTTCAAAGGGTTTGATATCCCCACCTGTAAAGGTGACAAACCATCCGATAATTGCCTGTGTCAAGAAAAACATAGATAAGGCAATCCATGCAATAAGCGTGTAATTTTTTGCTTTATTCATTTCTTCCTCCTGCTTTATGAGCGTATCCCGGGCTGATGGAACCGCCATTTCGTAACAAAGACAGTATACGTGAGGAAGCGTCGGATGGCAAAAGACTTTATCTATAAAATGTATATTACCGCTGCATTCTCCTCAAACTGGATACAGGGTGAGCACATAGAGCAACCTGAATATAAACGTTAAGAGGGTGTGGCATCATGAAACTGGAGAACCAGGCAGATTATTCAGTCCAAAAACGACTGGCAAACGCTTCGAACGGGAATAGCGGGGTGGCCTCGTCTACAAATGTGAGTCACCGGAGCGTTCAGGGATCATCTCCAACGTACCGTGTACTGGACGAGATCGAAGTGGCTGAGGATACAGAATTTGCGGGTGAACTAGGTGCACAGAACTACCGCAGCCTGTGGCATGAGGATGAACATAACGGCGCCTCTTGTAAGCTGGAGTGGGAGGGACGAACGGAGACCCACCAAATGTTTAGGAACAGCTACGAATAACGAATGTCTACTTTAATGTAGTGGATTCACTCTAATAAATGTAGTATAGCGTTCTCCGGAATCGCATCGGGGAGCGCTATTTGTTTACTTTTTTAACGATGTGAACTGACAGGTTGACAAGGAAGCAGGGCGATGATAGACTGACTTTACTATAAAACTTATTAAACTTATCGGAATTAAAGTGAATGAATATCCTGGATGGATATTCCACGTTACGATATGAGTTTGAATTCATAAATGTGTAGTGAAGCTTGAAACAGGGGGAATCAGGATGGAACGGCAAATTGGAATTCGCTTTGAACATGAAGAGCTGGCCGCAACAATTCATTATCCAAACCGTACAAATGAGGGAGATCGTCAGAGAAGGGTTCCTCTCGTTGTTATATGTCACGGTTTTGTAGGCAATCGTATCGGAGTAGATCGATTATTCGTCAAGACTGCGCGTGAACTGGCCGAAGGGGGTTACTTTGTCCTGCGCTTTGATTTTGCCGGTTGTGGGGAAAGCACGGGGGAATATGGCAAGCAGGGGTTAGAATCAATGATTAATCAGACACGTACCGTGTTGGATTACGCCGTCAATTGCGCGGACATTGACCCGACCAAGGTGACGCTGATCGGTCACAGTCTGGGGGGCGCAGTTGCCCTTCTCACAGCCGTACGGGACAAGAGAGTACAAAATCTGGTTCTTTGGTCCGCAGTGGGCTATCCGTTCAACGACATCGTCAAAATTACGGAGCGAAGCGTGTACGATGAGTCTGTTAAAACCGGTCATGCCGACTATTTGGGCTATAAGTTTACGCCTGCTTATTTTGAGTCGTTAGCTCAATTTCAGCCGTTCCAGGAGGCCGTTAAATTTAACGGAGATGTGCTCGTTGTTCATGGCACCTCGGATGATATTATTCCTGTGGATTATGCATTTCTGTTTCAAAAGATATTCTGGATGCGTCCAGAGGGACGCTGTGATAAAGAGATTATTTTCCAGGGAGATCACACTTTCTCGTCAGGTAAAGAGCGGCAACGGCTGATTGATCGAACACTTGAATGGCTGGATGAACAGGAAAATATTCAACGGGATTGGCAGCACTGGATGATCTGATTTCAGTGTGTAACGGATTGTATTGGAAATTGCGCCTCCGCCGGAGTAAAATGGAAGAGTAACACTATACTGGCGTGTGGAGGTTGGCAGCGATGACATTACCCTCAATTTTTGTTGCGCATGGTTCACCGACACTGGCTGTAGAAAATAACGCATATACCAGCTTTCTTGCAAAGCTGGGCGCGAGCCTGCCCCGACCCAAAGGAATTGTCATTTTTTCCGCGCATTGGGATAGCCCCGATCAATGTATTGGCGCGGATGATCAGCATGCAGCGTTGCACGATTTCTATGGCTTTCCCGAAGAAATGTACTCAATCGATTACCCTGCACCAGGCGATCCAAAGCTGTATGAGGAGATAGAGCATCTGTTCAGTCAGCATAACCTGTTCCACCAGCCGGTTCGGAACCGAGGACTGGATCATGGAGCATGGGTGGTTTTGCGGCATATATATCCTGATGCAGACATACCGGTCGTACCCTTATCCATTGATTCTCGGCGCGCTCCCCAGGAGCAATACGAGATTGGGCGGATGCTGGCGCCGTTGCGAGAACAAGGGATTTTGATTATCGGTAGCGGTGGATTGGTCCACAACTTGCGGACACTCAAGCAGACGAGTGAGCCAGCCGATTGGGCCGTTCAATATGATGACTGGATTGCACAGCAGCTTCAAGACTGGAATTTGCGTCACCTATTCCAATATGACAAGAAGGCTCCATATGCCAAACAGGCGGTACCTTTTTATGGAATAGAGCATTTTTCACCTTTGTTTTATGCGATGGGGGCTGCGGATCATGAGCGCTCCGCTCGTAAGCTTTTTCAATCGTATGTCCTTGGCTCGTTAAGTCTCAATTGTTGGGCTTTTGGTCAAGAAAGTGATACGTAAATGTAAAAAAAGAACTTCCGAATCCACATGGTGTGTGGGAATGGAAGTTCTTTTGTGTATTTTGCGTCTTCGATTAATTAGAAGGCACGTTCTTTTTTAGCCAGTTTAAGCTATTTTTCGACTAGGGTCCGCTGGAAAGGTATCTTTATTTTTACGAAACAGTCCACGCAGGAAGGGCAGTACCCAACGGTCAAAGCCAATTCTTCCGGCATTTGCACCAGCAACTACAAGGAAGATTTCAAACAGCAGGTAGATTGCATTGGTGCTTACTGTACCCGAGAACAGGAACGAGAAGTTCATAACCATAGCCATCAAAGCAGCCAGTGTAGTCAATGTACCGAGAAGCAGGCCAACCCCGACCAAGAACTCACCCAATGGGATCAGGACGTTGAACAAACCTACATTCGGCAGGGCAAAGGCTTCCAGGAACGATCCCCACCAGCCTTGTACAGCGGGATGGTCTCCACCTGTTTTAGCAATGGCCCCCGAGATAAATCCGCCTGCATCGAATCCACCTGTCAGCTTTTCAAGTCCGTGGGTCATCCATTCATAACCTAGATAAACCCGTACTACAGTCAGCAACCACATTGCGACTTTGTTTTCACGTAACCAGCTGTTAAACATTCAAACCACTCCTCTTTCTTAATCTATAATGTTGGTTGTATTTCATTTTGTTGGGGATGATCATCTTTGCTACACCTTTATTGTAGTAGGTTCAGTTACAGTTATTTGTGATAAAAATCACAAAGTCTGAATATTTTTTAAATTTTAATGTCTTTAGATAAGTATTCTATAGAGTGGTTACGCTTCAATCAAGACAAAAACAGGAAATAAAGCTTATAATGAGAAAAATAACTAAGTGGAGGGATGAACTTGTCCGGGCCCATTTCCCAACGAAATCATTGGTTGCGTGTGATGGCCTCAGCTCTGTTATGCATGACGCTGATGTCTTGTACTGCTATGTCCAATACGGGTGAATCTGATTCCGTTCCCCAACCGACCAAGCAAGTAACAGAGAAGGAGGCACTTGAACCGCCGAAGGAGCAGTCTATTCCGGCATTTACAGCTCCGCTTACCGGTCTTCCGGTGGAGCAGCCTGTTTTGGAGCGGCCGCTCGCTGTCATGATTAACAATGCTCCGGCTGCACGTCCACAGGCAGGACTTAGCCAGGCAGACATGGTATATGAAGTTCTTGCAGAAGGCGGGATTACCCGTCTGGTCGCTTTTTTCCAAAGTCATGGTGGAGATGTAAAGATCGGACCGGTCCGTAGCATTCGACCGTATTTGATTGAGCTGGGCGAAACCTATGGTGCGTTGCCTATACACGCAGGGGGAAGCACAGATGCCTATGCGATTTTACAGCAGCAGCGGAAGGAACATCTGGATGAGATTTCAAATGGAGGGGCTTACTTCTGGCGAAGCAAAGATCGTCGTCCTCCACATAATTTATACACAGACATGAACAGACTGCGCAAAGGAAGCGATAGTAAAGGGTATGCCAAGCATACGGACGTTCCAGTATATTCTTACCTTAAATCCGGTGAAACCCCAGTTATGGTGGACGAGACAGCAGCATCTTTGCAAATTCGGTTTTTGCTTAAAAGCTATCGGGTATCTTATACCTATGATCCAGCGAATCAACAATATAAGCGTTTTGTGAACGAAAAGTCACATGTGGATCAAAATAATAACCAACAGCTCTCAGCAGCCAATGTTATTGTAATGAGCGCTAGACATCGAACGTTGGATGATGTGGGCAGATTAAGTGTTGAGCTGGACGGCAGTGGAGAGGCCATGGTGTTTCAACAAGGACAGTTAATACAGGCTGAGTGGCAGCATACACCAGGCGATGCGATTCGTTTTATGAAAAATGGGGTTGAAATCCCGTTAACGCCAGGTACATCCTATATACATGTGGTACCAGCAGATACTTCACTAAAGGAACATGTAACCATAGCAGCAAATTAGAAAACGAAATACACCTTTTTAGGAAAAAATTGTCGGATAATGACCTTCCATGTCGGGCACTGTATACCTATGTCATGAAATTTGCTTTTACAAACATTACAAAAACATTGATGAGTGTGATAAGATAGCAAAGGTTGTCTATTGCAGTCGAAACAGGTTGCGGATATTTTCGTAAAGGGGTAATCGTTATGAGATTGAAGAAAAAGGATATATTCTTCGAGACGTTGGAAAATATGGCAGATACGATCGTGCAAGCAGCCGATTATTTTGCCCAACATACTTCAAATCTTCAGGATGTGACTTTGTTTACAAATGAAATGAAGAAGTATGAAAATAAGTGTGATGATTACACACACACGATTATTACTGAGCTGAACAAGACCTTCATTACGCCGTTGGAACGCGACGACATCATGGAACTGACAACAACCATGGATGATGTGTTGGACGGTCTTGAAGCGACGGCTTCCCGTTTTTATATGTACAACATTACGGAGCCGGACGAGTATATTGTGCAGTTCGCTGATATTCTGCGTCAATCAGCTTACGAAATTCAGAAAGCTGTACATTTGCTTTCACAGAAAAAATTGCTGGCCATTCGTGAATACACTATTCGCCTGAATGATTTGGAAAATCAGGGGGATGAATTATTGCGTATTTGCATCAAAAACCTGTTTGCAACTGTAACCGACCCTATTGAACTGATTAAACGCAAAGAATTGTACGAACGCCTTGAAACGACAACGGATTCATGCGAGGATGTTGCAAATATGCTGGAATCCATCATTATGCGTAACTCGTAAGGGAGTCCTTTTACATGGATACAAGTTTACTGGTATTGGGTATTGTTATTTTTCTTGCTCTGGCATTTGATTTTATTAATGGTTTTCATGATACGGCGAACGCGATTGCAACTTCGGTATCGACCCGTGCATTGACCCCGCGACGTGCGATTATTATGGCTGCGGTCATGAACTTTCTCGGGGCAATATTGTTTACAGGCGTTGCGAAGACGATTGGTGGAAGTGTCGCTGATCCAACCAAGCTTACGAATGGAATTGATATCGTCATTGCGACGCTGATCGCTGCGATTATCTGGAACCTCTTAACCTGGTGGTTCGGTATTCCTTCATCCTCTTCTCATGCACTAATTGGTGCATTGGCTGGAGCGGTGTATGTAGGTGCGGGATCGGATAAATTAAACTGGAGCGGCTTCATCGGGATTGTCGAAGGACTTATTTTCTCCCCGTTGATTGCTTTTGTTGTCGGTTACATCGTGATGATAATTTTAAAATACATCTTCGCTCGTCGTAGTCCGCATACGGTAAACAAAGGGTTTCGTACAATGCAGGTCATTACGGCAGCGCTTCAGTCGTTCACGCATGGTACGAATGATGCTCAAAAGGCGATGGGGATTATTACATTCGCACTCGTTTCGGCGGGGTATCAGGACCATTTGGAAGTACCCATGTGGGTGAAAATTTCAGCCGCAACAGCCATGGCGCTGGGGACGTCTATCGGGGGCTGGAAAATCATCAAGACGATGGGAACCAAGATTTTTAAAATCGAGCCAATTAACGGATTCGCAGCCGACATTTCGGGAGCCTCTGTTATTTTCACAGCTACATTGCTTCATTTGCCCGTAAGTACCACTCATGCCATTACTTCGGCTATTTTGGGTGTGGGTTCTGCGAAGCGTTTTTCCGCTGTGCGTTGGTCGCTGGCCGGTCGAATTATTATTACTTGGGTTATAACGATACCGATTGCTGCGCTATTATCTGGATTGATTTTCAAAATTCTTTTCTAGTTCATTAGTATTTCTTGAAAAATAGGTACACACTATAGAATACACAATAAGCTTCCGTCCGCTTTTTGCGGCAGGGGCTTATTGGCATTCTGGGGCAAAACGGCTTTTTCAAAGTTTACACCTCCAGATAGTTCCATGAAATGTTTTTCAAAAATACCTGACATCAAAGTAGTCAATTTTTAATAACTCCTGTAGAATAAACAGAAAACTTTGAACCGTTCAACTGACTGGAGGAAATTATGCAAAAATCTAGAAAACTAATAGCACTCATGATTTGTTTGTTTTTTGTGGTTGCCCTGTCCGGTAATTTCAGTGTAGTGGCACATGCAGAAAATAAAACAAAGTATGATATCGGCACGGATACAACGTTCGCGCCTTTTGAGTTTGAAGATGTAGATGGTAAATTTGTCGGAATCGACATGGATTTGCTGGCAGCTATTGCCAAGGATCAGAATTTTGAATATACGATTAAGCCTCTTGGCTTTAACGCGGCAGTGCAGGCCCTTGAAACGAATCAAGTGGATGGTGTCATTGCCGGGATGAGTATTACCGATGAACGTAAGCGGAAATTTGATTTTTCCGAGCCTTATTTTGATTCAGGCGTCGTCATGGCGGTCCGCAAGGATAATGATACGGTTAAACGCTATGAGGACTTGAAAGGACAGCGTGTCGCTGTCAAAACAGGAACGGAAGGTTACACATTCGCAGAATCGATTAAGGCCAAATACGGCTTTACTACAGTACCGTTCGACGATTCTTCTCAAATGTATGATGAAGTTAAAACAGGTAATTCGGTTGCCTGCTTTGATGACTATCCGGTACTGGCATACGGTGTAAACCAAAATAACGGCCTTAAGCTGGTAACAGATAAGGAAAAAGGTGCTTCTTACGGGTTTGCTGTTAACCAAGGCAAGAACCAGGAGTTGCTGGAGAAATTTAATGCAGGGCTTGTTAATCTGCGCAATAGCGGGGAATACGATAAAATTTTGGCTAAATACCTTGGCGAATCGGGCAAAGGTGTGGCGCCTGTAGAGACCAGCCGCTGGGGACTGATTTCCGCTTCGCTGCCTTCGCTGATTAAGGGCATGGGAAATACGTTGCTGTACACACTTGTATCTTTACTCGTAGCCTTTATCCTAGGGTTGGTGTTTGGCTTTATGAAAGTAAGCCATAACAAGGTGTTCCGTGGTATTGCAACTGTATTCGTCGATATATTCCGCGGTATTCCGCTGATCGTGCTTGCTTTCTTTATTTACTTTGGTATTCCACAGGCACTGGATTTCAAAATGCCGCTTTTTGTTGCGGCTGTACTGACGTTATCCCTGAATGCGGGTGCGTATGTAACTGAGATTATCCGTGGTGGTATTCAGTCCATTGATCCGGGACAAATGGAAGCAGCTCGTTCGCTTGGTCTACCCTATCGGACGGCTATGCTTAAAATCATTTTGCCACAAGCTGTGAAAATCATGATCCCGTCGTTTATCAATCAGTTGGTTATTACGTTGAAGGATACGTCCATTTTGTCTGTTATCGGTCTGGTCGAGTTGACCCAATCGGGTAAGATCATTATTGCGCGGACATTCCAATCCTTTGATATTTGGCTGGTAGTAGCGGTGATGTATCTTATCGTCATTACAGTCCTGACCAAAATTTCCAACCGTCTTGAAGGGAGAGTTCGCCGTGGGTAAAATTATCGTTAAAAACCTGAAAAAAAGCTATGGTAGTAATCAAGTGCTAAAGGGCATCGACATGCAAGTACGTGAAGGCGAGGTTGTATGTGTCATTGGCCCCTCTGGTTCGGGGAAAAGTACGTTTTTGCGTTGTATGAACATGCTTGAAGAAATTACCGCGGGTGAGGTCATTGTCGATGACTACAACTTGAGTGACAAAAACGTGGACATTAACAAAGTCCGTGAAAATATAGGTATGGTATTTCAACACTTTAATCTGTTTCCGCATATGACCGTGCTCAAGAACATTATGTTCGCGCCGACTGAACTGGGGAAACAGTCCAAGGCAGAGGCCCGGGAAACGGCTATGAAGCTGCTGGATCGTGTAGGTTTGGCCGATAAGGCAGATGCACTGCCAGGACAGCTTTCCGGCGGTCAGAAGCAGCGTGTGGCGATTGCACGTGCGCTGGCAATGAATCCAGACATTATGCTGTTCGACGAGCCGACCTCGGCGCTCGATCCTGAAATGGTAGGCGAAGTGCTGGGCGTAATGAAAGATCTAGCGCGTGAAGGCATGACGATGATGATCGTAACGCATGAGATGGGTTTTGCACGCGAAGTAAGCGACCGTGTTGTGTTTATGGACGGTGGTTACATCGTAGAAGAAGGAACGCCACAAGAGGTATTTGGTAATCCGAAAAACGAGCGGACCATTAGTTTCTTAGAAAAAGTATTGTAAGTGGGCAAGGTTTGCCGTGAGTGCAGGTGAGGACGTAGTGTGAGACCGCTCCGCGTTCCATTTGATCTTTCGATCGCTGTTGCCCCTGAATTTTTGGATTGTATAGGACCTTATAAGGTGAAAATTCAGAGGCAAAGGCGAACGCTGCCGCTTCTACAGATTCAAATGGACCGCTACGCTACTGCTCGCTGAGTAGTCCCTTTTCGTGCAAAGAGCCTGCCTCACTTTTGAATGAGTGGGTGCAGGGGAAGAGGGCGCGAGTGATTTTCATTTTTGATGTTTATTTTCATAAGTGGAGGGCTTGCTTTTGAAGATAAGGACTGCTCATCATGAGGATATTCCGGCTTTGGCTTATCTAATGGAGGAGCTTGGTTATCCTACGACTGTAGAAGATATGAAGATGAGATATGATCGTATCGCTTCTGACCCTAACTACCATACTCTGGTGGCTGAAGATGAAGGGGAAGTCGTTGGGATGGTTGGACTACATGCTGACATCTTTTATGAAAGAAATGAAGATTACGCGCGTATCGTCGTTTTTGTGATGGATTCAAAACATCGTAATAAAGGCATCGGGAAGGCGTTAAATGAGGAAGCGGAAGCTTGGAGTAAAGAGAACGGGTTGGTTGCCATTGCTTTGAACAGTGGTAATCGAAGTGAGCGACAGGATGCTCATCATTTTTATCGCCGATTAGGATATGAAGCGACAAGCACAGGATTTGTAAAAAAGATTTAATTTATAATGAATTGATTATTTTATAAGGATATCTTGGGAGGCATGTTGGCCCGGAGATATCCTTTTCTTTATTAAAAGGAATACAGGACTTGAGATTTGTATAATGTTAATTGGCTTATATAAAATATAAATAACATAACAGACGGAAGTGTAAGCGAGGGGGACGTACGGTGATACGTACATTGACTATAGGTCATGATCATCAGGTAACAGTGGGAAAACCATTGGATCAGATCGTCATGGAGGATTACATATGGATGTGGGTAGATTTTAGCGAGCCTACAGATCGAGAGACGGAGCTGCTGACGAGTTATTTTCATTTTCACCCATTGGCTGTGGAGGATTGTATGCATGTTCTGCAACGTCCCAAATTGGATTATTACGAGGATGTGCAGTTTCTGGTCGTGCATGCGCTTGATGTAGATACGTTAGCTGCGGAAGAAGTGGATATGTTTATTAGCAGTCGTTTTTTGGTTACATATCACCATCATGAGTTAGAGGAGCTGGATCAAGCCTGGGAGCGGATTGTCCAGCATGCGAATGAACGTAAAATATGGTCGCGAGGGCCGTTGTCTGCAGCCTACACGGTGATGGACAAGCTGGTAGATAACTATTTTCCGAGCCTTTTTATGATTGAGGATGAATTGGCCGAGCTGGAGGGCTTGGGCGGTCGCGAATCCGTAGAGGAATTAATGAAGCAGGTGTTTGACCTGCGTGGCAGGCTGCTCAAGCTACGCCGTACCATCGTACCCATGCGTGATCTGATGTACCGAGTTTTGAATTCGCAGCATGTGCAGGGCCAAGGAGATCATATGGCTTATTTTACCGATATATATGATCATTTATTAAAGCTGACAGACATGCTGGAGGCCGACCGCGAGATGACAGCCGACCTGAGGGACAGTTATATATCGCTCAATTCCAATCGCATGAATTCAATTATGAAGACGCTGACCGTAATTACGACCGTCTTTATGCCCTTGACGCTGATTGCAGGAATTTATGGTATGAATTTTTCGAATATGCCCGAGTTGGACTGGAAATATGGATATTTTGGCGTACTGTTCTTCATGTTTTTGTTGAGTGTTGCAATGGTGGTCTGGTTTATGCGCCGAGGCTGGTTCAAATAGTATAATCTACTTTCTTTTGCGCTTGCGCGGACGTCTGCGCGGGGTAGTGGTGCTTTTGCGCTGCGTCTTTTTCCGGCGTGGGCGTGGTGGTGTGTATTCATCCAATTCCTCGGTGATATCTGTGGCAGAATTTTTGTTCGCGGATTTGCCGAATGCTGGGAGCGAGCCCATAATCAGCTTCGCCATTGGAGCAAATTGCTGCACACTAGACATAACCTTCTGCACCTTGCCGACCGTAGCAACAATTCCATCAATGCCACCCATACGGTCAATGAAGCCTTTGATTTCGTTGAGATTACCGAGGTTGCCAAGACCCCCAAGTAGTCCTCCTTTGGCTGGAACCGGGTCTGGTGTGACCACGGCAGAATCCGTAATACTCGCTGGCGCCTCGTAAGGAACCAGCCCGGAAGAACCGGCTTGCGGAACCTCGTTGTATGGATCGAGTCCGGGATAAGGAGATGAACTATACGGATCGGAAAGGGAACGCTGTAGCGGCCTCCGATGATAGTAGTGTCCAGGCATGAGATCACATTCCTTTGCAGGTTGATACTCTACTGTATGTTACAAACGCACAGTGGGTTTAGGCGCGTGTCCCGAAATCAGGTATAAAAGCGGATTTGGGCATTCGTACGGTACGTTTCTATGGTCATGTAATGTTGTTCTGTAATGCGTGAAACCGTTAATGCTTGAAAAACCGACTATTCCTCGGGTACAATGAGGAGAGATCGTAACCTTGGGAGATGATAATCCATGCAGCTTAAAAAGCTTAATGATAAAAGTATTGATCAATTGTTCGAAGCTATTTTAACTCTTAAAAATTTGGAAGAGTGCTATGTATTTTTTGATGATCTGTGCACGATTAATGAAATTCAATCCCTCTCCCAACGTCTAGAGGTTGCCCGTATGCTAGGCAAAGGCAGCACATATAATCAGATTGAAGCAGAGACGGGGGCCAGCACAGCTACCATTTCACGTGTTAAACGTTGTCTGAACTATGGTAATGACGGGTACAAAATGACTCTGGAACGTCTGGGACGCTAATGCGGAGCCCTGGGATACTGGTAATCAGCCATGGCTCTAGGGAGCCATATTGGGTGGAACAGGTGGATCAGGCAGTTGCGAAGCTTCATTTGTCGGAAGAAATGCCGATAGAGGTTTCATTTTTGGAAACGGTTAAAGGAAGATTGATTCAAAATGGTATTGACCGTTTGGAAGCTTTGGGTGTAACAGATATATTGGTTATACCTTTGTTTGTGTCATCAGGCAGTACGCATGTAGATGAGATTAGCTATGCGCTGGGTGTCAAAGATGCGCCGGAAAAAGAAACAGATTTGGAGCCGTTTCGACTGAAGGCGCAAGTGCATTTTGGCAGCCCGCTGGATGACGGAGAAGATGTTGCCCGCATGGTGTGGGACAAGGTTCGCCCGCTATCAGCCGACCCTGCGAGAGAGGTTATTTTACTCGTAGGTCACGGCAGTGTGCACAACGGCTTTTTTCAGCGCTGGGAGCAGGGGATTTCTTCGTTGGCCCGTACGGTGCAAAGCGTTAGCGGTATCATCACGGACCACGCTTTGCTAAATCCCGAGAGTGTGTACGACAAGGCAGCGTATTGGAATCAGGAGCGGGGTCATGATGTTATTGTGGCACCGCTATTTTTGAGTTCGGGATATTTTACAAGTCGTATGATTCCCAAACGCTTGCAGGGACTCGAATACCGTTATTCAGGAGACCCTTTATTACCGCATCCTTTGCTCACAAGCTGGATGGATAGACAAATTCGTGAATTATTGCAAAGTGTGCAGAAGCAAGCAAGGTCAAGTCATAGGTAGTCTGGTTCGGCTATAGCGTCATCTTAGCCTTAAATTTCCTTATTTGGGCAAAGTCTGGCTTCTTTTATTGTAAAAGAGGTCTTTTTCCAGTATGATGATATTTTGTACAGACTGAATGTGATGAACTGCTATGTGAATATAAATATCATTAAATATACGGGTGGCGTAACGGAATGAAAAGAGCTAGATTAATCTATAATCCGACCTCTGGGCGTGAGGAAATGAAGCGTCGTCTTGCGGATGTTTTGCAGCGCCTGGATGAAGGGGGTATTGAAGCCTCTTGCCATGCAACTACGGGTGAAGGGGACGCAACGCGTGCCGCAATAGAGGCCATTGAGCGTGGATATGACATGATTATCGCCGCTGGTGGCGACGGTACATTGTATGAGGTCATTAATGGGATGGCTGAAAGAGAAAACCGCCCGCCCCTAGGTGTGTTTCCTCTGGGGACGACGAATGATTTCGCCAGAGCACTGGGCATCCCCAAGCACTGGGAGGATTATTGCGACCTCGTTATTCGTCAAAATCCGAAGCCGCTGGATATCGGAAAAGCGAACGACCGCTACTTTATCAACATTGCAGGCGGGGGGACTTTAACCGAGCTTACGTATGAAGTTCCGAGCAAGCTAAAAACGATGATTGGCCAGTTGGCATATTATTTTAAAGGTATGGAGAAGATGGTCAGCCTTGCTCCACAGGAGCTGATCATCAAGGCATCGGGTCAGGAAGTGATTCACGACGAGTTTATGCTCTTCCTGATTGCGAATACGAATTCGGTGGGCGGGTTTGAAAAGCTTGCTCCTGGGGCGACAATAGATGATGGACTGCTCGACGTCATCGCTGTACGGAAATGCAATCTGGCGGAAATGATCCGATTGGTAACACTTGCGCTGCGTGGTGAGCATTTGCAGGACAAGAAGATTGTTTATTTCAAAACAGATTACATGGAAGTGACCTCACCCGGCTATGTCCAGCTTAATCTGGATGGCGAACTGGGGGGCACTTTGCCAGCGACTTTCCGGAATTTACCTCATCATTTGAATGTTTTCCGGTGAGAAATAAGTAGGGAATTCTTCTGTTTCCGGGCGAAACCGCAATATAGTATATGGAATGAAGAGTAGGTAGTTGTTTTTGTGAACATATTGGTTTTTGCCGTTCTCCGTGGGGAGTAACGGCATTTTCGAGTTGATATTTGTATGTTTAGATAACCGTTCAAATTAGACGTCCGAAAGAAAATATCGCATAAAAAGAAGATCAGAAAGAAGTGACAATCATGACGAATAACCGTAGCGGACGTGGAAAAAGCCGCCGGAATGCAGCAACAGCAACTCCTGTTCAAGGAAATCAGCACAAAAAGACTATGAAGGCGACAAGAGAGAGAGAACCAGAGCAGTCTCAAGTTAGAGCTGGAAATGGGCTGCTTCAAGCCGAAATCAAACATAAAAATGGAAATATGAATGAAGTGGCTCAGAAGAAAAGGGAAAATGGACGAGATACTCGCCGTTCTTCCAACGGTGGACGAAGTCAGGAAGCTTCCAATCGTAACCGGTCTAGTGTAGAGCGTAGCGATCTGCCTGTGCAAAAGAATGATGAGGCCGTGATTGACATCATCGGCATGAACCACGATGGTGAGGGCGTAGGACGTGTCGAGGGTTTTACGCTGTTCGTTCCAGGTGCGTTACCGGGTGAAAAGGTTCGAGTAAAGGTGCTGAAAACGAAAAAGCAGTATGGGTATGCCAAGCTGCTAGATATCGCGCAGGCTAGCCCTGACCGGATCGCAGCTCCGTGCGCCATCTACGATCAATGCGGTGGCTGCCAGATCCAGCATATGAGCTACGAAGCGCAACTTAGCTGGAAGCGGCAGCACGTGGTGGATGTGCTGGAGCGTATCGGGAAGCTGAGTGTGGCTACAGAGCCCAGTGAGCATACTGCACAGGTTTTGGCTGACTCTGCGGATGGAAATGCAGACCGCATGTCGCGTGTACAAGGTGTAGTCGTGCATCCTACACTCGGTATGAGTGAGCCGTGGCGGTACCGCAACAAGGCCCAGGTGCCGATTGGTGTCACCGAGGGCGGGCTTGTGGGCGGTTTCTACGCACGTGGTAGCCATCGAATTGTGGATATGAACACCTGTCTCATTCAGGACGAGCGCAACGACGAAGTTGTCGCACGTGTCAAAGAGATTGGCCGAATGCTGGGCATCAGCGCATATAATGAAGAAACTGGACGCGGGCTGTTGCGCCATGTCGTTGTGAAGACCGCTTTTCGCACAGGTGAAATGATGCTGGTCCTCGTCACGAATGGGCGAGATATTCCGCATGCAGATGCGTGGATCGGCAGTATCCGTGAGCATATCCCACACGTGGCAAGCATATGCCAGAATGTGAACACGAAGCGAACGAACGTTATTTTTGGCGACGAGACTCGTGTACTGTGGGGTCGTGACGTGATCTACGACTACATTGGAAACGTACAGTTTGCGATTTCCGCGCGATCCTTTTACCAGGTGAATCCCGTACAAACGGAAGTGCTGTATAGCAAAACCGTCGAATATGCTGGACTCACAGGCAAAGAAACGGTTATTGATGCGTATTGTGGCATCGGCACGATCTCTTTGTTCCTCGCTCAGCATGCGGACCAGGTGTACGGGGTGGAGATCGTCAAAGAAGCCATCGATGATGCACGAAGTAATGCGCTGTTGAACGAAATGCGCAATGTGAAATTTGAGGTAGGCGCGTCCGAGGACGTCATTCCTGCATGGAAAGAGCAAGGCATCACCGCCGACGTTATCGTCGTCGATCCGCCCCGTAAGGGCTGTGATCCACGCCTGCTCGACACCATTCTGGAGATGAGGCCAGAACGCGTGGTGTATGTATCCTGTAATCCAAGCACACTGGCGCGGGATTTAAGGATATTAGAGGATGGCGGGTATAGTACAGTGGAAGTGCAACCCGTAGATATGTTTCCGCATACGGTTCATGTGGAGGCTGTGGCTTTGTTGGAGCGGCGGGGGTTGGAGTAAGGGAATCGGTGAGTTGGGGACGGATTGGGGACGCGTATAATTTTGTATTCTTATTTTTTTCTTGGATTAGTATTTTGATAAGTAAAAATTGAACTTATGAGCAAGATTAGGGATTCGCATATATCTGGTAATTCTATAAGAGCTTTGCACTCGGCTGAATAAAAAAGAAAGTACAACCGGCTAGCCTTTAATACTGAAGACTTTTACGCTTAAACTCGTGCGTTGGCAGTTTTGCTCTAACTTACGCTTTTCATTAAAATGCCTTGCACTCAGGTAAAGTCATGAACCACTCGCTAAAGCATAAGGGGCTATTCGTTTTAATTTGCCGTGCATGCATGTTGGTTGTAAAACTTTATTTAGTCATCCAATGACGAATACTCGCGTCGGCGAAATAGGTTGTACTCCAAAATGCTGTGAAACGACTCGAATTACGCATTCAAATTTGTCGTCGCTAGTAGGATTTGTTCGTATTGCACCCTTATTCTTTGCAAGTCGTTCCATCCGCTCAAGAATTCAGGGCTATTGTCAATTCGAATTTCTAAGCGTTCTGCCTCGTATTCAGTAGGACGTAGCATCCCGCGTCCAAGGTTTTTTGGAGCATTTCGCAGATCCATGGCAGCTGTACACAACGGCTCTCATTAGCAGCCCACAATCGAACGGCCGAAGACATCTCGCTTCATTTGGTATAATAAATTCGAATGGAATTCTCTATTCTAATTAGGGAACCTAAGAGATAATAGATGTACAAGAAGAAAATATTAAGATAAGCGTCAAGAAAAGCAGAAAAAACAGAGCAAACTTGGACTTTCGGAGTTTCGCGAGTGCTCATTATAAAAATCGGAGGTATACAAATGTCAAGTGCAGTACAACGTGCAGGATTACAATCTCAAATCTGGAAAATAGCCAATGATGTTCGTGGATCTGTAGACGGATGGGATTTTAAGCAATATGTTTTGGGAACTCTTTTTTATCGTTTTATTAGTGAGAATTTTTCTAGTTATATTGAAGGTGGCGACGAAAGCATCAATTATGCAGAACTTGACGATAGTATTATAACTGAAGAAATTAAAGAGGATGCAATCAAAACAAAAGGTTATTTCATATATCCTAGTCAGCTGTTTGCTAATATTGCAAAAACTGCCAACACAAATGAAAGTTTGAATACAGATTTAGCTACTATATTTTCTTCTATAGAAAGTTCGGCAAACGGTTATCCTTCCGAATTAGATATTAAAGGATTATTTGCTGATTTCGATACGACAAGCAATAGATTAGGGAATACGGTGAAAGAGAAAAATAGTCGTCTGGCTGCTGTCATTAAAGGCGTTGAAGGGCTTAATTTTGGTAAATTTGAAGACAATCATATCGACCTTTTTGGAGATGCTTATGAGTATTTGATCTCTAATTATGCTGCCAATGCGGGTAAATCCGGAGGAGAGTTCTTTACACCGCAGTCTGTGTCTAAACTTATTGCGCAACTAGCGATACACAAGCAAGCAACTATTAATAAAATTTATGACCCGGCAGCTGGTTCTGGTTCACTATTATTACAAGCAAAAAAACAGTTTGATGCTCATATTATTGAAGATGGTTTTTATGGACAGGAGATTAACCATACAACTTATAACCTTGCACGTATGAATATGTTTTTACACAATATAAACTACGATAAGTTTAATATTGCTTTAGGAAATACGCTTTTAGATCCTCACTTTGGTGACGAAAAGCCTTTTGATGCCATTGTATCTAATCCACCTTATTCCGTAAATTGGATTGGTAGTGATGACCCTACGCTTATTAATGATGAAAGATTTGCTCCTGCAGGCGTATTAGCCCCAAAATCTAAAGCCGATTTTGCCTTTGTACTTCATACGCTTAGTTACCTTTCAAGTAAAGGTCGTGCTGCTATCGTTTGTTTTCCTGGTATTTTTTACCGTGGTGGTGCAGAGCAAAAAATTAGAAAGTATCTGATTGATAATAACTTTGTTGAAACGGTTATTTCATTAGCACCTAACCTTTTTTACGGGACTTCAATAGCGGTTAATATCTTGGTTCTTTCTAAGCATAAAACCGATAATAAAACTCAATTTATTGATGCAAGTGGAGTAGATTTCTATAAAAAAGAAACCAATAATAACATACTTACAGATGAACATATTGAGCAAATTATAAAATTGTTTGACAGTAAAGAAGATATTGACTATGTTGCAAAATCCGTTGATTATGATGCAATCGTTCAAAATGATTACAATCTATCTGTGAGCTCCTATGTGAAAGCAAGAGACACTAGGGAAGTCATTGATATAAATGAGCTGAATGCACAAATAAAAACGACTGTAGCAAAGATAGACCAACTACGTGCTGAAATTGATGACATTATTGAGGTGATCGAATCATGATTAAGCCGAATTTTATGGATAAATTGCTTGATGGGGTTGAGGTTGAGTGGAAGACGTTGGGGGAGGTGGCTGTCAAGATTTCATCAGGTGGAACCCCCCGCACGGGTGTTTCTGAATATTATAATGGTGAGATTCCTTGGCTACGTACTCAAGAAGTTGATTTTTGTGAAATTTGGGATACTGGGGTAAAAATTACGGATTATGGTTTGAAAAATTCCAGTGCAAAATTGATTCCCGCAAACTGTGTTATTATTGCAATGTATGGGGCAACAGTTGGCAAAGTAGGTATTAATAAGATTCCTTTGGCTACAAACCAGGCTTGTGCCAATATTCAACTTGATGATAAAGTCGCAGATTATCGCTATGTTTTTCATTATCTTACAAGCAAGTATGATCACATAAAATCACTTGGTTCTGGCTCACAAACGAACATTAATGCACAAATCGTTAAAAATTACCCAATCTCCATCCCACCCCTTAAAGTACAAGAGGAAATAGTCCGTATTTTGGACGGCTTCACAGAGCGTATAGCAGAGCTTACAGCAGAGCTTACAGCAGAGCTTACAGCTCGTAAAAAGCAATATATCTATTACCGTGATAAGTTGTTGACTTTTGAAGAGGGTGAAGTTGAGTGGAAGACATTGGGGGAAGTGTTAAAACCAAAAGGATATATTCGTGGGCCATTTGGTTCAGCGTTGAAAAAAGAATTTTTTGTTACAGAAGGAGTTCCTGTTTACGAGCAACAGCATGCGATATATGATAAACGAGATTTTAGATATTTTATTGATAATGATAGAGCAAAAAGTTTGAAAAGATTTACAGTCCAACCGAACGATATAATAATAAGTTGCTCAGGAACTATTGGTAAAATATCAATAATTAAACAACAAGATAAAATCGGTGTTATAAACCAAGCGTTATTAATACTTAGACTTGATTTATCAAAGGTTAGTATAAAGTATATAAAACACTATCTTGAATGCTTTACAAATCTAATAGTTAGTAGTACAGGTGGAGCTATTACTAATATAGAAAAAAGAGAAGTAATTGAGAAAATAAAAATCCCTGTTCCATCACTTTCCGAGCAACAACGCATTGTGTCTATTTTAGACAAATTCGATGCCTTGACATCATCAATTACTGAGGGTTTGCCTCATGAAATAGAGTTGCGTCAGAAACAATACGAATATTACCGTAATATGCTTCTTAGCTTTCCAAAAGAGGAGGTAGAGGAGTAATATGGGTGCTTCATTAACTGAAATTGCACAGCAATTAAAAGGTAATACTAAAAAAATTCAACTGATTTATGCTTTTAATGGAACGGGTAAAACAAGGCTTTCACGGGAATTCAAATTGTTATTTGCACCGAAAGTAGAGGGGGGGGCCGAGTTTGAGGAACTAGAGGCATTTGGTAAAAAATTCCTTTACTATAATGCCTTTACGGAAGATTTATTTTATTGGGATAATGATCTAGAAAATGATACTGAACCAAAACTGAAAATCTATCCGAATTCTTTTACAAAATGGATATTTGAAGAGCAAGGACAAGACAGGAATATTATTGAAAATTTTCAAAATTATGCAGACGAAAAATTAACTCCACGTTTTAATGAAGAATATATTATTACAGATAAGGATGGAAAAGATGTAACAGTAGGAGCTTTTACAGAAATAACTTTTTCATATGAGCGTGGTAATGAAGAGCATTCAAATAACATTAAAATTTCAAAAGGTGAAGAGAGTAACTTTGTATGGTGTGTTTTTTATTCTCTACTTAAACAAGTTATTGCTGTATTAAACGTAGCCGAACCAAGTGATAGAGAAACAAATCAGTTTGATCAGCTGGAGTATGTATTTATAGATGACCCTGTAAGTTCATTAGATGATAACCACTTGATTGAATTAGCAGTAAATTTAGCACAATTAATAAAACACAGTGAATCAGACCTTAAATTTATTATAACTACACATAATCCTCTTTTTTATAATGTACTCTGTAATGAATTTAACAATTCTAACAAAAAAACAGGTTACAACAACAATAAACACTTTAAAAAGCACAGGTTAGAAAAGAAAGAAGAGGGCACTTATGAACTAATATCTCAGCCTAATGATTCGCCGTTTTCTTATCATCTTTTTCTAATAAATGAAATCGATAAAGCTATTGAATCTAATCAAATATATAAATATCATTTTAACTTTCTTCGAAATGTTTTAGAGAAAATGTCCACTTTTTTAGGTTATTCTGATTGGGGAGATTTGTTATTACCTGTTGAAGGAAGTCGTACTGCATATGAAAAAAGGATTCTAAACTTATCCAGTCATTCAAAGCATTCAGGTGAAGAAATTGTTGAGCTAACAAATGATGACAAGAATGTTTTAAGGCATCTTATTAGTGAAATTAAAGAGATATATAGGTTTAAAAAATTAATTAAGGGGGGAAATGAATGAGCGATTTCAAACCCATTGTAGAATCAAACAACTTCATCGTTCTAGATAAATATACGAAGATCGATCAGCAAGGAGCTGATTATCAGACAGAAGCTGATTTGGAACGAGAACTGATTCAAGATTTGGACAATCAAGGTTATAAATATCTCCCAAACTTAAATACTCCTGAAAAAATGCTTGCTAATATCCAAGTGCAGCTACAAGAACTTAATAATGTACAATTTTCAGAAGCGGAATGGATAAGATTTTGCGAGCAGTTTTTAGATAAACCCAGCGACAACCATATCGATAAAACCCGTAAAATTCATAACGACTATATTTACGACTTTGTTTTCGATGACGGGCGTATCCAAAATATTCATTTAGTGGACAAAAAGAATATCACCAATAATAAAGTGCAGGTCATTTCCCAATTTGAACAAAAAGGAACACAAGCCAATAGATATGATGTAACTATTTTAGTCAATGGCTTGCCTTTGGTACAAATAGAGCTTAAAAAGCGCGGAATCGCTATACGTGAGGCTTTTAATCAGGTTCATCGATATAGTAAGGAGAGCTTTAATTCGGAAAACTCTCTGTTTAAATATTTACAGATTTTCGTAATTTCCAATGGGACGGATACCCGCTATTTTGCTAATACGACCAAACGCGGTAAAAACAGTTTTGATTTTACGATGAATTGGGCGAGATCCGATAATACCCTGATTAAAGATTTAAAAGATTTCACCGCTACCTTTTTTCAAAAAAATACTTTATTGAGTATACTGCTGAAATATTCTGTTTTTGATGTAAGCGATAATCTACTGATTATGCGTCCTTATCAAATTGCGGCTACAGAAAGAATTTTATGGAAAATTAAAAGTTCACACTTAGCCAAAAATTGGAGAACCACTGAAAGTGGCGGATATATTTGGCATACAACGGGTTCAGGGAAGACGCTTACAAGTTTTAAAGCAGCTCGTTTGGCTACTGAACTGGATTTTATAGATAAAGTATTTTTTGTTGTAGATCGCAAAGACCTGGATTTTCAGACGATCAAAGAGTATCAGCGTTTTTCTCCTGATAGTGTTAACGGTTCAGAAAATACCGCTGGATTGAAGCGTAACATTGAAAAAGAAGATAACAAAATCATTGTGACGACGATTCAAAAACTGAATAATCTAATTAAGAGCGAAACAGACTTACCTATATATCATAAGCAAGTGGTATTTATTTTTGACGAGGCTCACCGATCACAATTCGGTGAAGCTCAAAAAAATATCAATAAAAAATTTAAGAAGTTCTATCAATTTGGATTTACCGGCACGCCTATCTTTCCGCAAAACGCTTTGGGTTCTGGAACGACGGCTTCTGTCTTTGGTCGAGAGCTGCACTCTTATGTTATTACGGATGCCATTCGAGATGAGAAAGTTTTAAAGTTCAAAGTGGATTATAACGATGTACGTCCCATGTTCAAAACGATTGAACAAGAACAGGACGAGAAAAAACTATCGGCCGCAGAAAACAAACAAGCATTACTACATCCTGAACGGATTAAAGAAATTTCTCAATACATTCTTCATAATTTTAAAATAAAAACCCATCGTGTAAATCCGAATGGAAAAGGATTTAATGCGATGTTTGCTGTGAGTAGTGTTGCCGCAGCCAAACTCTACTATGAATCGTTAAATAAGTTGCAAAAGGAAAGCAGTAAACCTCTTAAGATTGCGACAATCTTCTCCTTTGCTGCAAATGAAGAACAAAATGCTATAGGTGAAATTGTAGATGAAACATTTGAACCTTCAGCAATGGATAGCAGTGCAAAAGAGTTTTTAAGTTCAGCGATTAAAGACTATAATGCTATGTTTAAAACCAATTACGGCGTTGAAAGTAAGGAATTTCAAAATTATTATCGTGACCTTGCTAAACGAGTAAAAGACAAAGAGATCGATTTATTGATTGTTGTAGGCATGTTTTTAACCGGGTTCGATGCTCCTACATTAAATACTTTATTTGTTGATAAAAATCTCAGGTATCATGGTTTGATGCAAGCCTTTTCGAGAACAAATCGTATCTATGATGCAACTAAAACCTTTGGAAATATCATTACGTTTAGAGATTTAGAACAAGCCACTATAGATGCTATTACTCTTTTCGGGGATACAAACACTAAAAATGTAGTGCTGGAAAAAAGCTACAAAGAGTATATGGAAGGGTTTACTGATATCGCAACGGGGGAAGCCCGGCGTGGTTATGTAGACGTAGTAAAAGAGCTGCAAGAACGTTTTCCTGATGTTGAAGATATTTCTACTGAAAAAGATAAAAAAGAGTTTGCCAAGCTTTTTGGTGAATATTTGCGTGTTGAAAATATTTTGCAGAATTATGATGAGTTTTCAAGTCTAAAAGCTTTACAAACAGTAGATCTCAATGACTCTGAGGCTTTGGAAAATTTTAAATCTACTCACTATATGGGTGATGAAGATATAGCTGCCATGCAAGAAATTAATGTACCAGAAGAAAGAACGATTCAAGATTATCGTTCATCCTATAATGATATTCGTGATTGGCTTCGTCGTGAGAAAAACGGAAAACAAAAAGACAATTCCTCTATTGATTGGGATGAGGTTGTCTTTGAAGTAGATCTTCTAAAATCACAAGAGATCAATTTAGATTATATTCTTGAACTTATTTTTGAAAATAACAAAAAAATAAAAGATAAAGAATCGTTGGTTGAAGAGGTACGTCGTTTAATTCGTTCGAGTGTAGGGAACCGTGCGAAAGAAAGTTTGATCATCGATTTTATTAATCAAACAGACTTGGATAATATTCAAGATAAAGCAAGTATTATTGATGCCTTCTTCTCATTTGCTCAAAAGGAGCAAAAACGTGAAGCAGAAGAATTGATTACTACTGAAAGCCTTAGTGAAGAGGCCGCAAAAAGATATATTTTAAATTCATTGAAAAAAGAATATGCTAGTGAAAATGGAACGGAGCTTAATGAAATTCTTCCTAAAATGAGTCCTCTTAATCCTCAGTATTTAACAAAAAAGCAGAGCGTTTTTCAGAAAATCTCTGCCTTTGTAGATAAGTTTAAAGGAGTAGGCGGAAAGATTTAATAAATCTAAAATAGCATGGTGTCTTGTTCCGTGGTGCAGCAGAAGGTGCGATTCACCAAACGATCATTGAGAAAAACTATCTTGATACCGTTATAGGCTTACCTGACAACTTGTTTTACGGCGTATCCATCCCAACTACGATTTTAGTATTCAAGAAAAATCGTAAAACAAAAGATATCTTGTTTATCGATGCAAGCAATGAATTTGAAAAAGGTAAAATTCAAAACAAACTTACTGATAAAAACATCAATAAGATTATCGAAACGTACCGAAATCGTGTAGATGTTGATAAATATGCTCGCGTGGCATCACTTGAAGAAATCAAAGAAAACGAGTTTAACTTAAATATTCCTCGCTACGTGGATACGTTTGAAGAAGAGCAAGTTATTGACCTTGATGAAGTAAATAAGCTACTAGAGCAAGATAAACAAGAAATCGCGGAACTTGAAGCCAAAATCAATGAACAGCTGAAAATGTTGGATATTCATGTGTAGAAATTGACGAAAAGGGTCAAGGATATTATTCCTCGGCTCTTTTTTTAAGCCATTCGCTTGGGAATGGCGTAGGCTGGGGGAAGTTATGCCGTGCAGTATTTCTATGAACTGCAGCGCAGTACGGTATAGAAGATGGCAAGAAGGGGCGACGCTCTTCCTTTTTTTGCGAGTCTTTTGGGGAGTATACTCCTCTATTGAGTATGATATACTCATTTAGATGTCTATGCTTAACATATACTGCCGTTTGAACTACGTTGCTTAAACATGTTATATGTGAAGAAGAAGCAAGGACATGAGCAGGTTAGCTTTACCATTTTGGGACCAAAGATTTGTCCTGGTATTTATAGAGGAGTTTTTGATATGACGAATAATTTTTGGCGTGATTTACCACGACCTTTTTTTATACTGGCACCGATGGAAGATGTGACGGATGTTGTGTTTCGCCATGTCGTAAGTGAAGCAGCCAGACCGGATGTGTTTTTTACGGAGTTTGCGAATACAGAGAGTTATTGTCACCCGGAGGGGAACAAAAGTGTACGCGGGCGTTTGACTTTTACAGAGGATGAACAGCCCATGGTGGCGCATATCTGGGGAGATAAGCCGGAATATTTCCGTGAAATGAGCATCGGTATGGCGAAAGAAGGCTTCAAAGGCATCGATATTAATATGGGTTGTCCTGTAGCGAATGTAGCCGAGAATGGGAAGGGAAGCGGCCTGATCTGCCGTCCCGAAATCGCTGCGGATATCATTCAGGCCGCCAAAGCCGGGGGACTGCCCGTCAGTGTAAAAACAAGGCTCGGTTTCACTGCCGTAGACGAATGGCGCGACTGGTTGACCCATATTTTGAAACAAGACATTGTGAATTTGTCCATTCATCTGCGGACAAGAGAGGAAATGAGCAAAGTAGACGCTCACTGGGAACTGATTCCGGAGATTAAGAAACTTCGTGATGAGGTGGCACCAGATACACTGCTGACCATTAACGGAGATATTCCGGACCGTCAGACCGGCTTGAAGCTCGCTGAGCAATATGGAGTGGATGGCATTATGATTGGGCGTGGTATTTTCCAGAATCCATTTGCGTTTGAGAAGGAGCCGAAGGAACACAGCAGTGAGGAATTGCTTGAACTGCTGCGGCTTCATCTAGATCTCCATGATCATTATTCAGCGCAGGAGCCACGTTCGTTCAGCCCTCTCGCCCGCTTCTTCAAAATATATGTCCGTGGATTCCGAGGGGCAAGTGAACTCAGAAACAGCTTAATGAACGCCAAATCAACAAGTGAAGTGCGTACATTGCTTGATGAGTTTGGAAGCAAGGATCATGATGAGGTAGAGGAACGTGGAAATTAAATTGCCAAGGTGGGGGACGGGCTGTTAGTAGGCATTGAAAACATAGGAGGATATATGTCTTGGAGTAAATTGAAGCAACAACTGGAGAGTTTCCTTTGTCCTGCGTTAGACGGAAGGGTCGAATACCGAGCGACCAGTTACCGTTATTTACCTGATAAATCTGGAATTTGTTATATAACTGTAGATAAGAAGAACATACTCAATATGAATGATATCACTAGTCCAATCAAATGGTATCAGACGGAGTTGGAAATCAAGAATGATCCCAATATCCAAATTCCTATCAGCAATGAAGAAATTGAAACGGTCAGAAAAGATACTAATGGGAATGTTCCGGAGGATCGTCTACAAGTAATTGCAAGAGGTAGAAAAATATCAGAACATGCAAAGGAGCTTTTGTCAGCACAGGCCTCATTAAGCAAGTCTAATTTTAATGTTGTAGCTAATAAGTTTTTAACTACTTCTATAGAGGACAGCTTAGAGAGTAATGATATCTTATTGAATATTCTAGCTTTAGTGGACAGACGAGTAGGAAAAAAGCGAATATTAAACATGACCGAGAAGATGAAGTTAAAGCATCCCATTGTGCAGTATTTTTATGAACTACGACGTAGTACATTATGAAAATAAATAACTTTCATTAATGGGGGCACGTCGTGTTAGGGTTGTCCTCACTGAACACTCGACACATGTGGAGTGCGTGATAGTCATATATCGAGATAAGAAGCATTGATGTACGAGGGTTTAAGAGCGACTTGAATATGTTTCTGCATTCAAAAAAATGCTTTAGGGTTGGGTGCTGTTCATTGTTACTGCATTACACAATGGCAAATAATTTGGATGTCTGGGAAAACAGCAAAGAGGGGCGGTGTGCCCCTCTTATTTTCGTGATGCTGAGCATTTTTGTTTATTTACAGAAAGTGTAGCATTTCATTTTCACAATTGAACATCATAAAAAAACTTTTTTCTCATTTAATGATCTTGCTATATTCGATAAAAGCTGAATTGTATTCCTTATCTCATGTTCCGTAGTGTCTGGGTGAATTGCACAGATTCGGAGAACCGTTTTTCCATTAAGTTGTGTTGTAAGCACAGAGGCGTATCCGTTTGTCGTCATTTCTTGGGAGATCCTTCTATTCAGTGAATCTAATTCTTGCTCAGATAATCCAGTTGGCGCATATCGAAAATTAACAATCGCTAACTTAGCGGGGGATACAATTTCCCAATGATTATGTTTTTTGATTTCATCTTCAGCCCATTCTGCGAGTTGAACTCCATGCTCTATGGCTTCACCGACAGCATTAGTTCCTAAAGCTTGTAGTGTCACCCATAGTTTCAAACTTCGAGCAGGCCGCGTTAATTCAGGGCCCAGATCCCAATAATTAATATGTTCTTCATCAGTCTCGGCATCTTTCAAATATTCTGGGCGTGTGCTGAAGCAGTTTTTGAGTTGCTGCTTATCTTTGGCTAAAACCACGCTACAGGAATAGGTCTGCATTAGCCATTTGTGTGCATCCCAGGTAATGCTATCTGAACGCGATATTCCGCTCAAAAGGGGCTTATATTTCGAAGAAGCCAAAATCGACGCACCGTAAGCTCCATCCACGTGTAACCAAATATTATGTTTTTCACATAGGTCAGCAATTTCGTTTAATGGGTCAATGCTTCCCGTATTGGTTGTGCCTGCCGTGGCAATGATTGCAAAAGGCTTCATCCCAGCCGCTTGATCATCCATTATTTTTTTTTCTAAGGCTGAAACATCCATACGAAAATTTGTATCACTTGGAACCTTCCTGATTTGATCACTGCGGAATCCGAGGATGCGTAACCCTTTGGCGACCGATGAATGAGTTTGATCTGAAACATAAGAAGTTCCAATGGCATATTCCTGCTCGGATAACTTTGCATTGCGTGCAGCTGCTAAAGCGGTCAAATTCGACAGCGATCCGCCCGACAGAAATAAGCCTCCAGCAGTATTGGGATATCCTGCTTGGTCACACATCCACCGGATCATTTCCCCCTCTAAAAGGCTTGCGCTCGAACTCAGCATCCAGCTTCCGGCATGGGTATTATAGGCGCTGGTCATGATATCTCCTAACCACGAGTAAAGAGACATTGGACCAGGAACCAATGCGAAAAAGCGAGGGTGTTGCATGAAGGTTTGGTGAGGATAGACGTTTTTCCTCATTTCATCGACGACCTCTTGTATCTGTCTTCCTTTTTTCGGAAAACCAATTCCCCTTAAATGAGCTATCGTATCCTCATCTGCAATGTTGATTACTTTTTGAGATCGAATGTTATTATTTTCTGCTATAAATGAATGTATGAACTGCTCAATAATCTCGCCTAATTGCTGATTTGGTTCTTGATTCATCATAAGCATCTCCATCTCCTTTGTTTAACTTCAACCAAAGTATAATATAACATCTGTTGTCATATTGTGAGATTCACCGATTTCATCATTACGTTTATTTTTAGGCACTTGGCTATTACATAAATTAATTTTCAAGGTCGAAGATGGCTATACAACGGGGCTTGCTGGAATGGAGTTGTTAAAAGATTTGAATTCTATGCTTTTTCTAGATCCATTGCAAAATGTGATTAATCATATAAAGCAGAAAATGGCTAGTTTGATATCCAGAATATTGAGTTCGTTTTATCAAGTTTATTTCTGCTGTAATGCTAAACCCACCCCGTAAACTCCAGTATAGACGCTTTTGCGGATTGGGCTTCGGATTGCGCCCCTTTACGCCATTCTTTGGGAGGCTTTCCCATAAGCCTGGAAAAGCAACGGTTGAAGCTGGAAATGGAGTGAAAACCGACTTGTTCGGAGATCGAAAGAATAGAATCCTCCGTGCTTTTTAACTGCTTGCAAGCCTCTTCGATTCGGGTGCTGTTTAGGAAATCGAGAGGCGACGTCCCCATAATTTCATGGAATTTTCTTCGGAAATGAGTTGTACTTAAATGGCACAGATCGGCCAAAAAATCCATGGTAATGGGGTTCATATAGTTTTTCGTGATGTACTCCAGAACCGGAGAAATAACAAAATCGCTTTTCAGGCTATGCTCTGTTTCTTGATCTGCCAACAGTTCATTCCTGGAATGAATTCTAAGGAGTTCTATGTAAAGGGATAGCAATAAGCCGTAGGCACTTTCCTGATAGTAAGGATTCTGCTGCTTTAATTCCTCTACGATTGAAGTCGCAAGTGTATAAACCTTGGGATGTTGCTCCTTATTCAATATACAGTTCATTCCCTTCACCACCCACAAATTCGGCTCGAAGTTGCTGTAAGCACTTTTAAATGAATGTTGAAAGAGGTCCTCTGGCGAAAAAAAGATATAAGACCAAAGACTGGCTGTATTTGGCGAACTATACGTGGTATGAGGAAGATACCTGGGGATGAAGGTCACATCGCCCGCTTTGAAGGGTACAGATTCTCCTTTGATCTCCATGATGCCGCTATCTGAATAGCATATACCAATCTCCAAATGGTTATGGAAATGGAGATGCTCACTTTTAATATCTGAAATCTTCCAACGCTCACCGCTTAATAGCAAGACAGGGAAATTTATAGGCAAGCTGTAGTGCCGATATTCTATAACGGGCTTCTTTTTTCTGGGCATATTCAATACCCCCATGAATTTGATTTTAACCAGCAGATATACATAAATGATTAGAATTGCGCAGTTTTGTTGCGAATATGCTTAGATGGAGACTATTTTACTGCGTACAATGGAGTAAGTAAAGCGTTTTCAAAACGGCGACAAACAGCTCTTAAGCGCCTTTGGGGGCGTGTGCGCTAGGAGAGGGGAATAAAGATGCTTCAATTGATTTGTGACAAGGAAGAGATATTAAAAGTTATCGACAAAGTCGTCAGAAAAACAATGGCGATGGATTTGACGTGGGACTGGCCTTGCGGTGTGGCTTATTATGGTGTATCCACGGCCTATACAAAAACAGGAAATAAAGACTATTTGAATATGCTTAAGCAGTGGGCGGATGAATATATCGATCTGGGTCTGCCGCACTGGACGGTAAACACATGTGCTATGGGCCATATGCTGATCACATTGTATGAAGAAACAGGGGACCAGAAATATTGGGATATTGTGATGAGCAAGGTGGATTATATTCGGAACCATGCTCTCAGGTTTGGAGACAATGTTTTGCAGCATACGGTATCCGTTGCTAATGATTTTCCAGAACAGGCATGGGCGGATACGTTGTTTATGGCGGCATTTTTTCTGCTCCGTGTAGGAACCAAATTAAAGGATGAGGAAATGATCCAGGACGCCTTAAACCAATATTACTGGCATATCAAATACCTGCAAGACCCTAGTAGCGGTTTCTGGTACCATGGCTACAATAATGTCAAGCAGGACCATATGTCCGGATTTTTCTGGGGGAGAGCGAATGCTTGGGGAGCATATACCATGTCGCAAGTTAAAATTCATTTGAAAGACTGGTATTTATATCCGCAGTGCATGGACGTGGAGTGTTCGCTTCGGGATCAACTGGCGGCACTGAAGGGGGTTCAAACGGAGAACGGCCTGTGGCGGACGGTACTGGATGACGAGGAGTCCTACGAAGAAGTGTCTGCATCTTGCGGAATCGCGGCGGCCATGATCAATAATGGCAATCCGCTGCATACCAAATACGTGCAAAAGGCATTGGAGGGCATCTTGAACCATATTAGCGAGGACGGACGGGTACTAGGTGTGTCGGGCGGCACAGCGGTTATGAAAGATCGGGATGGGTATCGCAATATTCCAAAAGACTGGATTCAGGGCTGGGGTCAAGGCCTGGCATTGGCCTTTCTGTCTGATATGTTGAATTAGGAGGGAACCAAGTTGTCCAAACAAACCACGGGGGCCTTTACACTACCGGGAGAATCCGGTTATGAGGCGCTGACCCTGAAATTAGCTGAACGGTGGGGTGCCGATGTCATCCGTGATAGTGACGGCACGCAATTGTCCGATGAGATTATTAACGCTGGGTACGGCATATATTCGACAATCTGTATCATCAGAGATCATAATGAGTGGGCGTCCCACCATCTGGATAAGCTGCAGCAGTGTTTTTTAATTACAAATCCGAAGGTAGCTGTACAAGATTATGTATCCATCTATCTGATGGAGGATTTTTTTGCTGATCAATTCAAAGTTAATGATTCCAAAGAGGCGTTTAATTATTGGCAGGTTTTTGACAGAACGACCGGAGAGGAAGTTCCAAGAGAACAGTGGAATTATGAAAGGGAATCCGGAAATGTGGTCATTACCGGAATTGTTCCTTGGCATAAATACACGGTAAGCTTTATGGCCTACCGGATCTGGGAAGAGATTTCCATGTACAATCACACAACGAATCATTGGGACAAAGAGCATTTGATGCAGATTGATCCCATCTATGCAGAAACGCAAAAATATCTGCTGGATTGGATGGAAGATTGGTGTCTCCATCATAAGGAAACCACGGTTGTTCGGTTTACCTCCTTATTTTATAATTTCGCCTGGATCTGGGGCAGTAATGAGCGCAATCGCCATCTGTTCTCTGACTGGGGTTCATACGATTTTACGGTAAGTTCAAGAGCGCTTGATCTGTTTGCCAAGAAATACGGGTATTCGATGACTGCCGAGGATTTTGTGAATGGCGGGAAATACCGCGTCAGTCATATCCCGGCTGAGCAGCGCAAGCTGGATTGGATGGCATTTATCAATGATTTTGTAATCGAATTTGGCAAGAAATTAATTGACATTGTGCATAGGCACGACAAGCTGGCCTATGTTTTCTATGATGACAGTTGGGTTGGCATGGAGCCTTACAATGACCGTTTTCAAGAGTTTGGATTTGACGGATTGATTAAATGTGTATTCTCAGGTTATGAGGCGAGGCTTTGTTCAGGTGTAAAAGTGAATACGCATGAGATTCGGCTGCATCCTTACTTATTTCCAGTTGGCTTAGGCGGGCTTCCTACCTTTATGGAAGGGGGAAACCCCACGCTGGATGCCAAAAAGTATTGGATTAATATCCGGCGCGCCTTGCTGCGGGAGCCTATTGACCGGATTGGATTGGGCGGATATTTGCACCTTGTAGAGCCTTACCCGGATTTTTGCGATTACATCGAAAAGATTGCCAATGAGTTCAGAGAAATTAAAGAACTGCACCATGAAGGCAAACCCTATCACATCAAGACGAAGGTAGCTATTCTGCATAGCTGGGGAAAATTGAGATCGTGGACATTGTCCGGCCATTTCCATGAAACGTATATGCATGATTTGATTCATGTCAATGAAGCTTTATCCGGATTGCCGATTGAAGTGCAATTCATTGATTTTGAAGATATCAGTCAGGAAATTCTACAGGATTGTGATGTAGTGATCAATGCCGGCTCTGCTGGTTCAGCATGGAGTGGTGGGGAGCACTGGAATGACAACAAGTGTGTGGACTTACTGACGAAATGGGTTTATGAGGGTGGTACCTTTATTGGCATCAACCAGCCCTCTGCGGTCGAAGGCCACGACGGCTTTTTCAGAATGGCACATGTTCTCGGTCTGGATGAGGATACAGGCTCCAGGGTAGGTCATGGAAAATGGACTTATGAGGTTAGGGATGAGCATGGTTTGGTGCCTGAAGGAACCAGTATAAAGCCAAAGAACAGCATTTATCTTACTGATGGGTTAGCTGCGGTAGTGGAGGAAACGAGTGGTATGATAGCATTGTCTACTCATGCCTTTGGTAAAGGAAAGGGGATCTACCTTCCTTCTTTCGAATTCAGCTGGGAAAACACAAGGTTGCTGCTGAATATAATTCGGTTTGCAGGCAATGAGTTACATGAAACGAAGTACATTACAGATAACCTATATACAGAGTGTGCTTATTATCCAGAAAGTAAAATATTGGTTGTTATTAACAATAGCGATCAACTTCAAAGAACGACGATTGAAACGGAATATGGCAAACAAACCATGGAATTAGATCCGTATGACACGATGATCACCCATATCGGCTTAACAAAATCGGTATAGGAACGGAAAATATGAGAAGTAGCGGTATCAAGCCCTCCTTTATTTTAAGGAAGGGCTTTTTGTTTTAGCATCTCCAGAAAATCAAGCCAATTTACCGGGGATTTTGTCCATTCAAAAGTATCTACTCCATCATTAACTATAAGTAGAACAATTAAGGAGATGATTTCTTTGAGAAAGGCAACCTTAATGAAAATTAAAAATGCGGAAGCAAAGTTGGGAAGAAAGCTAAAAAAAAGAAGTCACGTGATTATGAATCTTAAAAAAGCCATTCGTGTAACTCAACTTGGAGATGGATTTGCACGTTTCACCTTCTCTCCGGTCACTATTCCGCCAAATAGCTTTAGAAGCACTACGATTAACGGTAACGACTACAATCTGATTAGCGGTTCATGGATTTTCTCTGGAAATCAGCAAGGGTATCTTCTCGATAACTATTCTGCGGCGGAAGACAGATGGTTCTTTACTGCATGGAATCCAACTGGATTCACAAGAACGGTATCCTATGCTGTTATCGCCAAACGGAAGCCATAATTCAAATGTCATAGTTAGCATGGAAAAGGAGCGTGAGCCTTCTTTTCCTTGCTAAAATGGAGAGAGAATTTTGAACAAACCTTCGATGATCTTATAATTTTTGATAGTGGTTTAAGAGGTGCTCAAATCTATCTTTAATAATCTGTTTTAAAGATTCTGGCTTCACTGATCGTACATAATGACCATATCTCATAAAATAATTAGCGATAAACTCCTCTTCTCCAGGATTATAAAATCCCTTAATGACTGTCTTATCACCATTTTCTATTTTCATAGAAGGATAATGTTCTTTATAAAAAATATCCTTGGCTTGTTCTACAATCTCGACTTCAAAGTCAATGCTCTTTTCAGATTGATACATTTCTAATGAACGACTAAGGAGTTCATCTATAGAAAAGCGAGAATTGTTCTCCTCTTCTTCTACAAAGGTGATTCGATCACATCTGAAAACTCTATATTTATTCGTATGTAACTCTATTCCAGTAGCATACCATTGACCAAACTTAGCGGAAATTTTGAAAAATTGAACATAGTAACTTTTGTTCTGATTATTTTTAACATATTTAACTTTACAGATACTCTCATTAAGAATGCTTGTTAAAATTTTATCTAAATAGCGACTAACATGATTATGCTGATATATTTCAAATTGTAGAACCTTTTTCATTTTATGAATCTGGTTTATTTGTATTTTAGAAAGACAGTGTTCAAACTTTTCATTGAGTTGATTAACACTTAAGTGAAAGGGGGTGGATTGATAAGCTTCTAACGTCAACATTGCAAAGTACAGAGCATACACTTCATCCATCGTAAAAATAATGGGGGATAACAATCTATTTTTTAAGATACCATATCGTCCATGTCTGCCATGTTCCGAAAAAATAGGCATACCTAATTGTTCCAATGAACTAATATCACGTAGAGCTGTACTTTTTGAGATATGGTATTTATCCATTAGGTCATTTAAATTAAAAAACTCTCGACTGTTTAAGTATCTGATCATATCATTTAATCTTTCTGATTTCTTCATCTAAATCTCCTTATAAAGGTGTCATATTTTGATACCTTTTTATATGATAATAAGTTCAAGGGAATAGATCAAATTCATAAGATATCTACACATATAAAAGGAGATTGATACCATGAGTACAACACTGGAAGTAGCTATTTTCTTATCCATGAACGGAAAGGCAAAGGAAGCTATACATTTCTACAAAAAACACTTCAACGCAGAGGAATTGTTTCTTGTTACCTATCAAGACATGGCCCAACGTGACAGCTCCATACAGCTTACTGATGAAAATAAAAATTATATTTCTCATTCTGTCTTATCCATCGGAAAAACAAAAGTTATGATAGCAGAAGATACAATGAATCCCAGTGAAGAATATACAGTAGGGAATAATACTTCATTATGTATTCAAAGTGCTGATTTAGAAGAAATTAAACGTTTTTATAATAGCTTGATTACGGATGATCGAGTGAAAACTATTGTGCCTTTATCAAATAATGTGTTTAGCCAAGCCTACGGTATTATTGAAGACCCGTTCGGTATTCAAATACAATTAATGTTTGATAATCGATTATAATAAAAAAGCATGTTCGATGTTTCATAATTGGATAATAAATGGGCAGAAGTAAAAACTAAAATGGGAAAACCTAAGATACCGCAGCAGAAAAGGAGACACTATGACGGAGAAAAAAGAAATAGCAGATCAAATAGGGTGGAACTTCGACAACAGTTATTCTCGTTTGCCGGAATCATTGTTTACAAAGCTCAACCTGACTCCTGTCCGCTCACCCAAGCTGATCATTCTTAATCATCCGTTGGCAGCATCACTGGGGTTGAACGGTACGGCGCTGCAAAGCAATGATGGCGTAGCGGAGATGGCCGGTAACCAGGTTCCAGATGGAGCCGCACCTCTTGCTCAAGCTTACGCAGGGCATCAATTCGGGCATTTTAACATGTTAGGAGACGGGCGTGCACTGCTGCTTGGCGAACAGATCACTCCCTTGGGTGAACGGGTTGATATTCAGCTCAAGGGCTCAGGCAGAACGCCATACTCCCGTGGTGGTGACGGCCGGGCGGCACTTGGTCCGATGCTTCGCGAATACATCATCAGTGAGGCGATGCATGCGCTGGATATTGCTACCACCCGCAGCTTGGCGGTGGTATCCACGGGTGAGTCGATCATCCGGGAAACCGAGCAGCCCGGAGCCATTCTGACCCGTGTGGCTGGCAGTCATCTTCGCGTCGGCACCTTTCAATACGTCTCAGCATGGGGCACGTCCCAAGATCTCCGTGCTCTGGCTGATTATACCTTGGAAAGACACTACCCGGAAGTTGCCAATGACGAAAATCGTTACCTTTCACTGCTTCAGGAAGTGATTAAGCGTCAAGCCGAGCTGATTGCCAAATGGCAGCTAGTTGGTTTTATTCATGGGGTGATGAACACCGACAATATGACCCTTAGCGGAGAAACCATTGATTATGGTCCTTGCGCCTTCATGGATACCTATGATCCTGAGACGGTGTTCAGTTCCATCGACAGGCAGGGACGCTATGCTTATGCCAATCAGCCGCATATTGCTGCGTGGAATCTCGCGAGATTTGCTGAGACGCTCTTGCCACTGCTGCATGACAACAGGGAGCAGGCTGTCACACTGGCTGAGGATGCAATTTCAGATTTTGTAAAAATGTTTCACCATCATTGGCTTGCAGGAATGCGGGCGAAGCTAGGGATCTTTAACGAAGAGCAGGAGGATGAATCTCTTATTGAGGAGCTTCTGAGTATCATGCAGAAGCATCGTGCCGACTACACCAATACCTTCCGTGCCCTAACTTTGAACCAGCTGGAAGATACGGTTCTGTTCAGCACTGCGGAATTCACCCAGTGGCACGAGCAGTGGCAGGCGAGGCTGGGCAGACAGCAGGAATCACAAGCCTCCTCGCGTCAGCTGATGCGCAGCAGTAATCCTGCAATCATTCCGCGCAACCATCGGGTAGAAGAAGCACTAGAAGCTGCGGTGGAACGAGAAGACTACCGTGTGATGGAGAAGCTTCTTGAAGTTCTTTCGAACCCTTATGCTTACTCTACCGAACAGGAAATTTACTCTACATTGCCTGAGGAATCCACCTGTCCTTACCGAACCTTTTGTGGTACCTGATGTGGAGCGAACGATTTGAAGATAACCTATATCATGCGTTGGTGGAGAAGATGGCCATTCTCTCACCAGCGCATTTTGTTTTTATAGGGGTAGGTTGCAACTGATTAATCCAGCTCCTGACCGTCATTTTCGATCTGTATGTGTCCGCAATAAAGACATTGATGCGTACAGTTCTGCGTAAGAGCAGGCTGGCCTTCGATGCGCATGTCGCTTTTTCCGTTCAACCAAGGCATCGTAAGGACAGGAATACACGGGGCCTTTTTCACCCCATAAATATCGACCATCTCACTGGCTTGCACAGCCGGATTCAGCGGACTGGAGCAATTCCCAAAAGATTTTATGTTCACCCCAGGTACATAATCTCCAATATTCATCTGTGCCTTATTTTTAACATACACCCCGTGGCTAAAAGGGCGCTTCAAACGCGTAGGCTGTGTACCGTAACTACAGCTTAAAATCGCACCTGCCACGACATAGCTTTTTTTCGCACCTGTTCCAGGCTGCACACTTGCTTCTTCCATACGGCTTATTCCTCCTTTGTGGCCATCTCCACTTTTTGCACACGAACACCTGTAAATGGACGACGCAGCAGACTTTCCGCTACCGCGAGATTGATATAGACATGTGCTTCCAACAAGCCGGCAATCCGAAATATAGACGGTTCGATTTTCCCGTACTTAAGTACCAGTTGCTTTAAGGTATGGTCGGGATACCACTCGGTTTGTGAGGAAAGACAATCCACTACAGGTGGACGCAGTACCCAGTACACATCCTGCCTGGCTTGCTGAAAATCGGTAAGTATAGCGGCCTTCCATTCCAGCTCTGGCATGTATTTTTCCAACAGGGCTTTCATGGAGTCTGAAACCAGCGGCAAAGGGAACTCCAGAAAATCCGGATATACGGTTCGTGGATCTGTATGTACTGCTAAAAATAGGGGTGTGTCCTCTGTCTGAATGGTATGACCCGAAAGGATATCTTCCACCTGCAAGGGAGCTAGGGGCGCAGTCTCCACCCGATGCTTTACGCGCTCGTCCACCATGAGTCTGTAATACCTCATGACATCCACCCCCCTTTACTCACTGCATCTGTTATCTGTGTAGCCAGTGGCGTTTCTACAGCAGCAAGGCCAATAGCTTGGCTTAGTTGGTCATCTGTAAAGATTGCCCGGTGTAGTTTTGCTCCTGTAAAATTAGCTTTTACTAAACGTGCACCTATAAACGAAGCGTCAGTAACATCAGCTCCTACAAAGCAGGCACCTGTTAGATCCGCGCCGTTAAATAAAGCTCTTTGCAGCGCGGCATCTTGGAAAGTAGCTCCTTGAAGCTGTGCATGTTGAAAACTAGCTCCCTGTAAATTAGCTCTTGTAAAATCCACTCCATCCAATCCTAACGGTTCCCAATCCAGCCAAGCATCCGATCCATATTCGCTATTGCTTAAAACTTCGTCCAGTACAGCCTCTTGCAGGGAACAGCCACTAAAATCGGCTCCGTGAAGCAGGCTGTGCGAAAAGTCGGTTCCATCTAGCTGAGCTTCTTGCCATACCGTGCCTACGAGGATACAGTGATGCAATCGACTTTGTTGCATCCCGATCTGGCGAAAGACTGTATAGCGAAAATCCAAGGAACTGTAATCTCCATCCGACAGTTGAACTTGAGACAGTGCTTGGTAGCTGTAGGCCGATTCTTCTTTTTCCTCCAGCCAAGACTTTATTATGTTTGCATCCATAGGTCTTCGATCTTCCCGGTACACGGAGACACTATGATCTATATACTCTCCGACGCGAATCTCAAAAGCTTCTTCACGATCCAACGTCTCAAACTCTGGTAGGGCGACTGCTTGCTTCATAGCCTGACGAACCAGACTAACGATCATCGTATGAAGATATCCCGCTGCTTCCAGCATGATCTGTTCCAATTCAAGTTCGGAAAGGGAGACTTGTTGCTTCAAAGTTTCAGCCCCAAGCTGTTCACGTAATTGAGTCCAATAGAGAAAAATCCAACTTGCATCGTACTCCAACTGAACGGGCTCAGCATCAAGCATCCATAAGGCATCCGAAGCTTCAACAAGATAAACGGGCTTCTGTTCAAGCCATGTGGTGCGCAGCATAGAGTAGGTGATGTAACCAATATGACCTTTACGACCTGTGAGTTGTTTTTGCCGAACCAGCTCACAAAAGGCGCGAAAATGTTCTACTATATGCTGTAATCTTTGTGTTTGTGTTGATTTACATTTCAACGCCCATTCTTTGCGGATGAAAGACCAAGCCTGATGAAGAGCTGTTTGTTGCTGATCTAACACATCTGTTTGCTTTTCCATTTCTAATCATCCTTAATTTGACTTCACTTCGCTGCCTTTCATGTCTGCCGACCCACTTAATTCGATATGACTGCCATTACAATCCATACGGAGCTGACTACCTGCGGACAGGCTCATTGTCTTCCCCGCAGATAGGCTGAGATTGCCTCCCGCCGTAATATTCACCTGTTTGCTGCTCGCAATATGAATGCCTTCTTTATCGTCCAGTTTGATATAAATGGCGCCGTCCTTACCTGTAACGACCAGTTCATCCGGTCCTAGCCGAATTTCCTTGCCATGCGGGGTACGCCATATTTTCATTTGCGGATTGGAAAAATGGTTATGCGTACTCTTGCGATCTGCCCGTCTCACGGCACTACCTGCTACGCCGTCTTCTTCCCGACTACCGGGGAAATAGAGGGAAACTGAATCGCCTTTTTCTGGCATGACGTACCAACCGGTATGACCACCGCCACTGTACACGGTAGAATAGTTGAACCAGTGTGCTTGGTTTGTGTCCTGTTGTTCATCACAATCCAAATGAATGCGCACTTGATCCTGACGTACGTCCAGCACAATACCGCTTAATGAGGCTCCTGCCAGCTTATCCTGGTAGTAGCTTTTTTGCCGAAATCCCTGGTAAGAACCCAATACATACTGATGCCGCAGCAGTCCTTGGCTCATGGCGGTGTAGGCTTCCATCACATACAGGTTATGCCCCTGAAAATTCAACTGAGCGCCCAAGTCGAGTACCTCATCCGTTTCTACCTCATAAAAAATAAAATCATGTTCACTGAGTTTGGTCTGTTCATTCTCCTGAAAATAACGAAAAGGAAGCAATTGCTTACGCACGGTATAACGGGTATGATCCAGTATCGCCTGTGCAGGGCTGTCCTCAATACCAAAATAAAATTTGGGACTGTCAAAACGAGCTACAGGCATCAGACTCGTATGATAACGGGAGGCTATGCGTCTTAAAAACGCCCAGTCTGTCTCCTGATACTGAATGGCAAGCCGTCCGATGGCTTCTCCGCCAGTAGCCCCGTCGATCACATCCAGCCCTTCATAGTCCTTACCAATGTGCTCCAGCATTTGAGGAATCGTCATTTTCGTATATTGAAAAGAACGAGTACGCTGCTTTATGTCCATCCGGTACGTATGGGAAATAGCCTCCACCTCCAGATAGTACACACCTCGCACGACTTTTACCTCGACCGAGAGGGCAATCCCACTAAATAGCGGCTTGCTTGCTCCAGATTCATCTTGTTGGCTGACTTCAATGATGGTATTTTTTTCTGTCGTTTCCACGTAACTGTCTTGCAAGTCTTCGGGGATAACACCTGTAAAATAAAGCCGAGTATGCTCGTTAACTTTTTTCGTTAAGGTGAGCTCTTCTAGATCAATTTGTTCATAAGGGTGAATTTGAATTTGATCGTATCCCAGACTCATGGTGTAATCATTCCTTTCTCATTTGTAGAATAGGCGGAGGGTGGAAGGACGGAAAGGGATTGAACCCAGTATTCTGCTACAGGTAACCAGACTTCAAGATCTGCCTCCAGACAGCTAAAGGAACCTATGACAACTCGTCCTTTGTGGATGAAGAGCAGCATTTGGTTGTATAGATTACCGTCGATCCCCGCCGCCACAAAACGAATCTGTCCAACTGAAAGTCCAGAACAGTTGGTGACCATTTCGGTACCTAACCAGTTGCGAATCGGTTGTACAGACCGTAGAATATCCGCCATTTGCTCTACAAAATCGGGCAGTTCTTCCGCTTCCAGAGCGGTATCTGTAGGATTAAAAGTGATATTGATCGTCCCATCAGATGAGGTATAAATGACCTTTGGACGATGCTCTGAAGGATATTTGATTATAGCTTGCTCCATTGGCATAGGAGTAAAGGCCTTGGGAATGTAAAAACCAATCTCTCCGTGTAGGATTGTAGTGGGCTCCAACGTGAGATAATCATTTTCAATATGAAGTAGCTTTGTTTCTTCAAACATGGAACCGTCCTGTTCCGATTTCTGAGTTTGAGCTGGGATGGATTTCACATTATCGTTATTAGCTGTCTTCTGATCCACCATTTTAGCTTTGAGGCTAAGTATATGCCCGTCTAGATAGTTCATAGAAAGCCCCCTTTTAGGAAAAATACGCGTTTGTACTTGAATATGTAAAGATGGGAGGAGATATTTAAGTACAGAACCAACATATGTATTTATCGGTTAAAAGAGAGATTTAGTTTACAAAATGAACCATTCGTTGGAGGCTAGATTGTTCGATTTTAGATTCTATTTCATTCCATAACGCCTTTTTGCCGTAACAATTCGGTAGTTGTGCTCCAAAGTAGGTGTTGCATCTTGGTATTCCCACCAGGATATGTCGGCACAATCGGCTTACCAGTACCAACATTAAAATATCCGCCTGTCACTTCTTGATATTGGGATTCTGTTGCTAAACGAATAATGATGTCCGCTCCTTTCCGTGGGTCTCCGATATGCAAAGCGTTCAATATTTTTGCAAGTATCGAAGAAAACCCTAACTCGCGACCAAGGCCGGTAACGTTAAAGCCTGGATTAAGTGCATTAACTACGATTCCAGTTCCATCCAGTTGACGTCCAAGTTCTTCTGTAAACATGATATTAAGAAGCTTGGTCTTTCCGTATATTTTAGATGAACCTCTTGCGGTAAATGCAGATGTATCTGTTAAATCCTCCGGTAATTTTAATTCACCATGGTTGCGTGATGCTTCAGAAGCCACATTGACGATCCTAGCATTTGTGGATTCCATGAGTGAATTGAGTAGTGTATGCGTTAAAAGCCACGGGGCAAGATAGTTTACGGCTATCATTTCTGCCAAACCCTCTGAGGTTATTCGCTGTTCAAATCCATGTAATCCAGCATTGTTCACTAATACATCAATCTTTGGATAATTAGCTTTAATTTCATCCCCCATACGTTTGACATCTTTCATAAGAGACAGGTCTCCGAAAAAAAAGTCCACCTTTGTATTGGGCGCCAGATCTTTTAAAATATTTTTAGTCGTTTCAGCACGTTTTTCATTTCTGGCTGTTAAGACTAGATGTGCCCCACGTTTGGCTAATTCAATTGCTACCCATTGTCCAAGACCGTTAGTAGCACCAGTGATTACAATAATCGGGTATGTCGACATATAGATCATCCTCCAAATTCTTGATCCAATTACATCCATATTCATGTCTACGCTTTACGGTTGTGGATGCTTTATACTGTAGATCTTCTGCTTGACACTTACCAAAGTTGAAAATATATTTGATATATATCAAGTATATGTATTTTGATTGATATATGTCAAATATATATTCGAACTCATTCAAATAAGGTGGAGACATATGGATAATAAAACTCAACATCCAGATTCTACAAGAGAGCAATTAGAACTGAATCTTGGTGAACAACTTAATGCACTTATAAGCGCGTCGCATGCACTCAATGTAAAAACTGCGGCACTTTTCGATCCATCATTACAACCTGCAGCTTTTCTGATTGTACGTTGTCTCCTGTCATACGGTCCGGCAAGCGCTACATTTTTGGCGGAATCCACCGCTATGGATCGAAGCTCTGTCAGCCGTCTTGTTACTCAGCTTAAACACTTGAATTATGTAAAAAGTGAAACTCATCCTGAGGATCGTCGGGGAGTGTTGATATCCCTGACAGCCAATGGTCGTGAAAAAGCCTTGGAAGCTTTAAAAGAAAAAGAAAAAGAGTTTTATCAACGTATTTCAACATGGGAGGATTCTAAACTTGAAGCGTTCATCGAGATGCTGAAGTGTTTTAACGGGTATGATTGCGAGGATTAATGATTCAACATAAAGTCTCGTATGGTGAAAAAAGGAGGCATTTTAAAAGTGAAAGAAAAAAATGTTAGGGAAATTAGAGTCTCTGATTATCATGATATTTATTTGTTGAACCAAGATTTTAACCCCAATCTATATCTATTTCCTGAAGAAAAAGTAAAAGAGAAGATTGAAATGATTATAAAAAAATCAAAAGATGTGATCTTTGTTTATGAAGAAAATAACGAGGTGTTAGGATATATTCATGGAAGCCCACATGAATTACTTTTTTCTGAATCTTTGGTAAATGTACTAGGATTTGTTGTTAAAGAAAAGTATAGAAATCAAGGTGTAGGTAGCATGTTGATTGAGCGTCTTGAACAGTGGGGGAAGTCCCATGGATTTTCCGGGATCAAACTGTTATCTCATCCAAGTAGGATACAGGCTCACAGGTTCTACGAACGACGTGGCTATATGTTTACCAAGGATCAAAAAAATTTTATAAAAAATCTCAAATGAATACATATTCATCACTGAATAAGTGGTTCAAAACCCTGATCTTCATCTCCTTGTTTGGAATTCATGCCTAGTTATATCACAAGGTAATGTTTGAAATGTTGCTCTTTCATTCGGATTTCATGTTTTTCGCTGTATGAATACAGATTTCAAATAGGCTTAATATCGTGATATTTATCATTGAAGAAATATGTATGTTTAGCACTCTAATGCATTGCATTAAATTGACCATTGTTCAGAAAATATGAATAGCCTTCCTTTCCATTTCATGCCTAAAAATGTCTGCTAATTAGCAGTTGTATTTAGGCGTTTTTTGTCATACAATGCATCTAATGCTACGGACTCGGTCTTAGAAACAGTAAGGTTTGGACGGTAAATAGGACGTGGTTTCCTTGTATATTTACGAATCGTGGAACTACTTTGTAGTCGTTCACTCACGACCACGTCAGTCTGAAAAATTAATAATGTTTGGGGACAGTTTTCCGGATCATTAGCGTTTGATGATGAACATATACGAAGGGGAGCGTTCTTTTGGAATCGAAACAATTAACGAGAGGGCTAAAGCCACGGCACGTTGAGTTGATTGCGCTTGGAGGTACGATTGGCGTCGGTTTGTTTATGGGGTCGGCAAGTACGATAAAATGGGCAGGTCCCTCAGTGCTGTTGGCATATCTCTTAGCGGGGATTATTATGTTTTTTGTCATGCGGATCATGGGGGAAATGCTGATTCTTGAACCGGTGACAGGCTCATTCGCTACATTTGCTCATAAATATATCAGCCCTTTAGCCGGTTTCTTGACCGCCTGGAGCTATTGGTTTTTATGGGTTACCGTAGGGATGGCAGAAGTCACTGCGATTGGGGTATATGTGGGCTACTGGTTCCCAGATATCCCGCAATGGTTGCCGGCTTTGGCAGGTGTAATTATTATTGCATTGGCCAATTTGGCGGCTGTGAAATTTTATGGAGAGTTTGAGTTTTGGTTTGCGATGATTAAAATTGTCGCCATTATCTTCATGCTAGTAGTTGGTACGGGGATGATCTTCTTTGGACTCGGTAACGGTGGACAACCGATAGGGCTATCCAATCTGTACAGCCAGGGAGGCTTCTTTGCAGGTGGTTTGAAAGGGTTCCTATTTGCACTCTGCATTGTAACAGCGGCTTACCAAGGGATAGAGATGGTGGGTATTACGGCAGGTGAAGCTGAAAATCCGAAGATGACACTGCGAAAAGCCATTAAAAACATCATTTGGCGTATTTTGATTTTCTACGTGGGTGCAATCTTTGTCATTGTTACGATTTATCCTTGGAACCAAATAGGCGAGATCGGTAGCCCATTTGTTCTGACTTTTGCCAAGGTAGGAATTGTGGCTGCTGCGGGTATCATTAACTTTGTTGTACTTACAGCTGCGATGTCTGGTTGTAACAGTGGTATTTACAGTGCGGGCAGAATGTTATATACATTGGCTAAGAACGGACAAGCTCCTAAGTTCTTTGGGAAAGTTTCTCCAAGCGGCGTCCCTAGAAATAGTATAATAACGACCATCTCCTTGCTGCTGGTAGGGGTGTTATTTAACTATTTAATGCCTGATTCCAAACTGTTTCTGTATATTTACAGCGCCAGTGTTCTTCCAGGCATGGTACCGTGGTTTGCATTAGCCATCAGTCAATTTAAATTCAGGAAAAAGTGGAAGGACGAAATGAAGGATCACACCTTTAAGTCTCGTTTTTTTCCGATCAGTAATTACATCACTATTGTCTTTTTGTTGCTGGTGATCGTTGGAATGTGGTTTAATCCAGACACACGCTTGTCGTTGATTGTCGGAGCAACATTTATGGCGATCGTCATTATTGGATATTTTGTCTTTGGCATAGGAACGCGGCAGAGAATTGAAGAATTAGAGGAAAACTAAAAGATTGCTAAATATGTAACACTTGCCGAGCGCAATTCAGATGATCCTGAGTTCGCTCGGCTTTTCTTTTATATGACGAGGGAGGGGTTACGGAAGGGTTGTTACTGAGGTATAGAACCGTGTGGTTATCCTGTTCGCACTACAAGTGTAAATATAGATACAAAAAAAGTGAGAACGAAAACTGAGAAGTTTATTATTGCTACACTCTTACGATTGGCCTTAAACTCTGTAATTCCCGAAAATAAAAACATAAACGCTAAAAAAAATTGTGAGACTTTGTATAAGTCCTCGTAGGTGTCTGGGTATGCGAGTGATAAAAAGGAAGAGATCATAACAACTACAGCAAATATTAAAGTGAGGATTCGGTATATATCCATTTTCTTGAACATAGATAAGTTCCCCCATCCTATATAACGCCTAGTACATTATATATTTTAAAGGTTAGACCGTGGGACTTCAAATAAATACATAAGTTGGAGGCGAGATGGTACTGGATAAGCGAAGAACCATCCGACTGTGTGTGGCGCTAATTAGTCCACCAATTTGGACAATACGAGACAGGCCAATATGATGCTACTGTGAGCAATACTGCAGACTAAGCTACAAGAGAGAATGCGCATACGTTTCATGTCCAAGTGTTTATGTTTGAATTTATATTTTTCTAATATTTAACTGTTAATAGAATTATTGAAAAGCTATAATGCTAATAATGATTTGAGTGTATTTGGAGAAAGAGGTTGAGGGTATGTTGTTGAAAAAATGGCCATTATTATTGATGATAGGTATTCTCCTGGTGGCATCTGTGGGCTGGAACGGTGGAGTATCTTATGCAGCTACAGAATATACTTGGGATAAGTACAAGGGCACTGAGGTCAAGACATATAGATTGACTACAGTACCTGGAAGAGTCGAATATATGGATCAGGAAAGGTTTTTTGCAGCTTTAAGCCAAACCCCAAATGTGTATGGAGATTTCAGCGGCTATAAAACGGGGAAAACAACTGGAGTTGTAACCGAGAGTATAACGGATGATGTGTACAAATTTACAGTTACTGATTTTCTTCGCGATCAAGAGCCTGAGGTTGTAGAGTATATAAATCCTAGAGGCGGAATTCCTCATAGATGGAATGGAACTAGTGATATTCAAATTTTTATGAGAGGGTCAGAAGCGGCTTCTTTGTCTGAGCTGTTTTATGAGGGGACACCCAGTGAAGGACGCTTTCAATTTAATGCTAACGATATATATTTAGTTACATTCTGGTCCAGTACCGTAAGACTTATCAGTGGGATGTCTGCTGAATCGTTAATAGAAGAAGGTCCTCACACGTTTAACAATCGGGAGCTTGTAGGTCAAGTAACCAGCGAAGATCCTACAGCTTATCCGCAAGATGGGATTTCAGAAGGTTATTATTATGTTTTTAAGGGTGCTGGCAACAAAGAATCAACAGCTGATGGAGATAGCCAATAAAAACAAAAGAAGAGATAACATTGTGTAGGGTGCTTTATACATGATGTTATCTTTTTTATTGTGATGCTTGCATTAGGAAATTAAATATTGAAAAAATGCTGTAAATGTTAATTCCCAATGAAAACCATTTTAAAAGATCGGGATATATGCCTTTAAAATAATGACAATTTTACGGATGGAACCGTAATCTAAAACTACTTTTTTTGCTGTCTTTATTCAATCCTAGGGATATTATTCCGATAATTCAAGTATATACAGTTTGGTGTTAATTGAAATGAAATCCGTTTGAAAACAAAAGAAATAATTTTCAAAATTCACACAGAAGTCCAGGTGCAAGTAACCTGATGCTATATTGTAAAGGAGGTGCAAGAATCCAAAATAATATGAAATGTGAAAAAAAGTTAAAACAAATTAGGCAGTACATCGCTGCTATACTGGCTGTTTGGTTGTTCTGTATACATACTGTGCCTGTTTTTGCAAACAGGACCTTTAACGATATTGAACATTCCTACGCAGCTGATGCAATTGAAGCCATGGCTGCTCAAGGGTATGTTACGGGTTATCAGGATGGTAGTTTTCGACCTGTACATTTTATTTCGCGACAGGAGTGGGCGAGTATTTTCGCTAAAACGTTAAAGCGAACTTCGGTTAACAAAAGCGTTGCTCCTTTTAGTGATGTGTCACCATGGGCTCTACCCTATGTGCAGACCTTGCAAGCAGAGAACATTACCAAAGGAATTAGTGATCAGTTATTCGGTGCAAAACACAATATGACTCGTCAGGATATGGCAGTGTGGTATGCCAGGTATTTCGGTGTTACTGAAGATACTCGTGCTTCCGATAAATCCAGTTTTGTGGATCAGTCTGATGTATCAGCCTATGCACAAACAAGCGTATGGCTGATGGAACGTTTGGAGCTGATCGAGGGGGACACGAACCATTATTTCCATCCCAAAGAGTCTGTGAGACGGCAGGATGCTACACTGGTAGCATATCGGATATGGCTAGGTGGCGACGGTCTAAGAGAACGTGCCAAGCGTTTGCTGGAGTCATTAGGAAATGGAACTGCAACGACGAATCAGCCAGCCAGTCCACCGGATGCGAAGAAGATCGTGGTCGACCTGGCGCCAGAAATTAGTCACCAGCGTGCGAATCCGGAAATCGAAGAGCCTAAAAGCCACAGTCCAAGGCCCGATCCACCGGTATCTCCGGTAACACCTACACAGCCGAACCCGGAACCGCCAGTTGTACGACCAGATCCTGGGCTCAAACCACCAGTGACTCCGTCAGAACCACCGGACCATTCTTCGGATTTTCTAGTGGATGAGGTCGTAATCAAGGCGCCCGAGTTGGTAAATCAACCAGAAACGTATCCTTCGTATCAGCTGTCCTTTGATCTCTACAATAAAGGGCACTTGGTAAGCATTCCCGATGTTAGCGTCACAAGTGTTACTTACACATTTAGTGATACATTAGGTGTATTTGATGAACATGGGAAAATTGCGCATTCCGAAAATATACCTGCTGCTGATGATTACATTCCTGTAGAAATGGAAGTCATCATTGCTAAACCCCATCAGGTGCTTAAAGCACAGACCAAGCTGATCGTGAAAGGGAAGACTCCTCCGGTAGAGGAACCGAGTGTAATCAGGTCCGTATACTTGGCGACGTACTCCATTTCACAGGGGGCGACTCTAGACCCTAATGCCTGGAGCATGCCCTATGTATTTCAAAATGCAAAGGGAGAGGTCATACCGTCCGGTCTATTGCCGTCAGACTTGAAGCTTCGGATTGAGGATTCCAGAGGGATATTTGACGAGGATGGACATATTGCCAATCTGCATCTGATACCTGCATTGAACTCTGTCATTCCATTCAAGATTGAGGTTGAATCACCCTCTCAGGGAATTCACTTCATATCCGATGCCGAGTTAACTGTAGTACCAGGAGCACGCAAAAAGCAATATTTTGCTATTTCCATGATGCTGCAGGGAAAAGATGCGGGCAGTACGACCACGATAGAGCAAATTGAGCAGTCACGTCAATTGCTGATGGATCACTTTGGTCCCAACGTAAAAGTGACGTGGGCCATGGAAAATAGATTTATTTTTGTGGAATCAAATCGTCCGCAGCTTAAAAAGGTTTTGGAATATGTGGATCAGTATGGCGATGAAGTCGGGATTTTGGATGGGTATCCGAATAATCTGTTTGGTCTCCCTGAATGGGAAGCACAGATGAACGAGTGGTTGTATATGTATCGTTATAATGCACTCAATGAGCTGCACCAATCTGGTTCGTTAGGATCACCTTCGGTGTTTGAAAGCATGGATACAGACCAATATCGGAAGTATCTGCCTAAATCATTGACTGGCTTTACGGTGAATCCTGAGCAGGCCCAATGGCTTAAGGAACATTTTAAGATCACCTCAGCGATGGGATGGTCGGCTACACAGTATAATGTGAACAACATGTATGGTGAGGGTTCACCTTTGATGCCTTACTGGTCCCATAAGGATAATCCGATTGTTCCGGCACAGGGACTTACAAATAATAGCGGTATCGTATTTATGAACTCGATTACGATTGATCCGATTGGATCACGTTATACCAAAGATTCCTCACGCTGGACTCTCCATCCGGGCGATCCATATGTGACCGAAACGGATGCGGCACCACAACTGTATATAGCGCAGCAGTATTTAGATAACCCGTATCAACGTTTGAATACAGTAAACTACATGTCCATTATTTTGGATGTCAACTGGCTTGCCAAAAACCATAACATGTCTCAAATATGGGAGAACTTTGTGAATCACTTCCCTGTTGACCGTGAGGTTGAGATTGTGGGCGTGGACGGGCTGAAACAGATTTATGAATCGGTAGCTGGATTGAGTAATGATCATACGGAGTTTTCGCTCATGTTTAGAGGCTCAGGCTTTAAGGCAGTTATGGACTCCAATAATTCACCAGCCAATCTGCGTTACTTGTGGACTGAAAACGCCTCACAGCGGATTATTTTATCCAAGGAGGATGGAGATGCGGCATGGTCCATTATTGACTTTACTGACTATACCCGAAGTCCAATTCCGAAGATGGCATACAATCTGGATAAGAACACGGATGTAAGCTATGTCACTGGAAGGAACTTTAAGCTGCATCCTACAGCTCCGTTAACAGCAGATGAAATTCAGCGCGTAAAGGATCGTTTGAAGGAGATTTACTTTGCAGAAGAAGTAAACTATCAGTAAGGATTTTGAATGACAGATTTTTTATAAGACTTGAGATTTTATGAAAAAGGGGCGCCCCTAGCCATGGAAATGGCTGTGGGACGCCTCTTTGTTTTAGAGTAAAGGTTTTACACCCATTCAATAACCTGATCTACAGATCGCCGGGTTTTGCCGCGCGGCTCGTTCAGACGGTATCCAAATGCCACCATACAGGAAATACCGAAATGTTCGGCATCCATAATGCCTTCTTCGGAGAGGATGCGTTCGATTTCCTGTTTATTAAAACCTTCGATAGGACAGGAATCAATGCCGATTTGAGCTGCGGCAGTCATCATGTTGCCCAGTGCGATGTAGGTTTGTCGGCAGCCCCACTCGAACAAGGCTCTTTTATTTTCCTCCAGCCCAAAATCAGATTTTAGAAAGGCATCATACACTTTCTCTCTGCCTTGAATCACTTCAGCGGGTAATTGCTGTACGTTCTCCATCATACTCTTGATATAATCGGAGGAGGCTACCATATCTTCAGGAAGTCTAGAGAGGATGAGTACAAAATGGCTGGCTGTTGGCAGTTGTTTTTGCGCCCCCCAAGAGTAAGGCAGCAGCTTCTCACGCATAGCTTTACTCTGAACGACAACAAATTTCCAAGGTTCAAAGCCAAATGAGCTTGGAGATAAACGACCGGTTTCAAGAATAAAATCAAAATCGGAATCGCTAATTTTCTTATGACTATCAAATTCCTTCGTTGCATGTCTGAACTCATATGCAGATAAGATTTGATCTTTAGTAGTAGTTAAGGTTTCCATCGTTATTCCACTCCTTATAGATGTGATTAAAATTGACGCTTACCAAGTGACATGCTTAATATTAGAATATACATGATCGTTTTTGAAGTACGCACATTAATGTGCTGTAGTATATAAAATGATACCAAGGAGGAGAAAAGCCTATGCGCAATCGGAAAGGCGGCTTTGGGGAATGTACCGCTGGAAATGATCAGGCGTGTCCAGTTGAGTTCACGCTGGACGTGATTGGGGGCAAATGGAAAGGGATTATTCTATATCATCTTATGTATGGGACTAAGCGATTTAGTGATTTTCGGCGGATCTGTCCGGGAATTACTCAGCGTATGCTGACACTCCAATTGCGCGAGCTGGAAGAGGACGGAGTCGTTCACCGTGAAGTCTACCAACAGGTTCCTCCTAAGGTCGAATACTCTCTAACTGAATTTGGAAAAACGCTGATCCCGATTATTAACCTGATGAAGGATTGGGGAGAAGAATATAAAACAAAACAGCGATCATCAGAAAGCAGTCTTCAGCAGCCTAGCCCCAATGTGTAGGTTTTTGAGACGGCTCCACGAAAAAAGACCTGGCCATCATTTTGGCAGGTCTTTTGTTTTTTAAAGTGAAATGATGCAAAGTTCGTTTTTCAGTTGACAGCAAGGACGACGCTTGATATATTTCTTGCGATATTGATAATCATTATCATCCGCATTGGAGATCATCTCCACAATATATAGGGGGCTAATCAGTTGAAAAGAAAATCGTATTTTATGATGACAGCTATGTTACTTGTATTGTCTGTATTCATCAGCGCTTGCGGCGGAAATAATAATGGAAGTAGTCCGGTTTCATCTTCAGAAGATAAGCAAGAGTCGGCTACTACTGGAGAGACTAGAAGCTTTAAAACGGTTAAAGGGGATATTCAAATTCCTGCTAAGCCACAGCGCATTGTAACGGATTTTTACGGCGGAGAATTGCTGTCCGTGGGTGCTAACGTGGTGGGTGTGGAGCCGACTGCGTTTCAAAATCCTTTTCTGACCGATTTGCTGAAGGAAAAAGGAACCAAAGAGGTGGGTGATCCGACCAATTTGGAAAAGACGCTGGAACTCAAACCCGATCTGATCGTGGTTATGAAGGATACGAATTATGAGGCTTTGTCTAAAATCGCACCTACCCTGTACATTCCGTACGGTACGACGACTAATATCTATGATACGGTCAAGCTGTTCGGCGATATCACTGGGGAAAAGGAGAAGGCTGAGCAATTTATTGCTGCATTTGATAAAAAGGCCGCTGAAGGTCGCGCACGTCTTAAAGGTGTGATTGACGAAAAAGCAACTTTCGGTCTGTATGAGCTGACGGACAAGCACGCACTTTGGATCTTTGGTGACAATGCGGGTCGCGGCGGCCAAGCTGTATACAATGCGCTTAAACTGAACATGCCAAAGAAAACAGTGAACTCCAAGGAACAAACGGTGCAGCTTTCAATGGAGGTGTTGCCACAGTATGACGCAGATTATATGTTCCTGACTACGTATGACCCCGAGAAAAAGGGTGACGCGCTCAAACAACTAAAGTCGTCCGCTGTGTGGGGGAATCTTCCAGCGGTGAAGAATAATAGAGTGTTCTTTAACGATTTTGATACGTATTATCGTTATGATCCAATCGCTATTACCGGACAAATTGATATGATCGTAAATATGCTGGTCGAAAGAGAAAAAGAGAATAAAGCTAAACAATAGATGTGAGATTCACATGGATAAGCACTTCACTACACGGACAGCTGACCGGGGTGAAGTGTTTTTTTGTTGAATTACTGAATAACAAAAAAATGACAATACGAAGTATAATAGACCAATATGTGATCTTTCTAATCTTTTTCAAGAGAATAGTAATGTGCAGATTAGCAAGGAGTGAGTCTATTGGAAACATTCTCGACAAATGAAATCATTCAGGCTGACCTAATGGAAGCATTTCATCGATTTTTTGGTTTAAATATAATTGAATCTGTTCCCATCCAACGAGGGTGGTTAAATCTAAAATGGAAAATCACCACGAACAATGGGACTTTTTTATTGAAACAATATAATAAACAAAGATATAAGGATTATAATTTTGATGATCTTTTGAGAGCGTTTTCTCAACAAGAAAGATTGCATGGGCTTGGTCTGGCGTGTCCACGGTTATTTAATCATGAGGGGCAAGTCTTTATGGAATCTGATCGTAGAGAACGCTTCCTAGTGATGGAATTTTGCCCAGGGACGTTGGTCTCACCAGGAGAAGCTAATGTTTACCAATTATATGAACTAGGCAAGGCAACCGGAAAAATGCACCACTGGTTAAACGACGGGACAATCAGGAGCAAAAGTACCCCGAAACTTGTGCTTTCCAGCCGTAAGGAACGACTAGCCCATTGGGATTCAGTATGGAAACAAGCGGAGGAAGCCGATAAAAAAAAGCTTTTGGCTGATATCGAAACCCAGCGCAAAGCAACAGAAATGATACCTATCGAGATAATGGATGCACCTCCACCCGGTTGGGCCCATCGTGACCTTTGGGCGGACAATGTTCTATTCAACGATGATAAGCTCAGTGCAATTCTGGATTTTGACCGATTGGATTATGACTATCCACAGTTGGATATTGCCCGAGCAGTCATGTCTTTTGCCTGGGATAAGCAGTTAAAACCTCCCCTTGTTTCAGCATTTATGGCGGGGTACAGGGAAGAGCATACGATGGTAGAGGGCTGTTTAACAAGATCATTACAATGGCTGTGGTATATGGAAAGTGTTTGGTGGATCAACGCCAACATGGACGAACATTCTGTGCCTATCCGATTCGCTAAAGAAATGAACTGGCTTGCTAGAAATTATAAAGTTCTGCCTGACTTATTAGCAGACATGTAGGGGATATATAGATGGAAAACAGAATGGATTTATAAGCGTCAACCAAAACGAATAAGAGATCGCATAATACGCGCAGTATCTAGCAATAAAAACCAGTCCAACATGAATCATGTTTGGACTGGTTTTTTATTTACTATTCGTCGTAATTCGATAGTATCTTCTTTTTGTATCCAATCAGCTATTTTTTTGAAGAAATGTTTTGGAACAGGTTAAACACGGTTATGAGCAGACTAATTCGCTATTCGACTGCGCACCATCAACAAGGTTTGTTCTTTGATTTGTCCGATTTCACGGATGAGTGCGGCTGTCTTGGTCTCATAGGAGTATTTGACATCCAAATCTTTCAGCGAAGCAAGGTTAATGTCGACGGTAAGCAGGGCAGATTGAGCGGCGGCTTCGAACAGGATCGCGCCGATGCCAAGATCCGAAATCACATTTTTATTGGACATTTCCACAATATTGTAGGCTTGCGACAATCCGTCCCGGCATACTTCCAGCAGGCGCATGGGTACCTCAATGGCAGCGATCACCGCTGTCTGTAAGGAATGGGTACGATAGCGCTTTTCTTCGTCCGTTTCCTTGGGCAAACGCAGCGCGGTCATGTACTGTTCAAAGGATTGGATGTCTGCGACCATTAGTTCCTCACAATGTGTAGACAATCTTTCCATGCTGTTAATGACGTCCGTGATTTGTTCATGGATATGCGCATATTTTTCTCCTTGTGAAAGGTTGGCGGTCATGGAGGTCATAGCCGCACCTAGTGCCGCAGCCAGTGCGGATACACTTCCTCCACCGGGGGTAGGCGCTGCACTTGCAGCCTCTTTTAGAAAATGCCCGATGGAATGATTCCACGACAGTTCACTCATGAATAGACCACCTCTCTGGAGTAGTGTTGCAGATGTATTGCTTTGAGCAGATTTTTGTATAAAATCGCAGTTGTTAAGGTGCCAACACCGCCGGGAACCGGAGAAATGGCATGGACCTTTTCCCCAACGTCTAAAGCGGCATCCCCCACTATTTTTCCCTCTAGCGTCTCATTAATTCCCGCATCTACCAAAATCAGACCGGGATGAACCATATCCTGTGTAATCACATCAGGGCATCCGACTGCGACGAAGGCAATGTCTGCATGGCTCAGATGCTCTGCAATATCACGTGTTCCTGCATGACAGGCGGTAACGGTGGCATTTTCTCTTTGCAACATGTGGAAAAGGGGAAGTCCCACTGTCTGTCCGATGCCCACGAGAGTGACATTTTTGCCTGCCAATGTGTGACCGTAATGCTTGAGCAGCTCGATACAGGCTTGAGGTGTTGCGGGATATAGTCCGGCGTCACCTGTTACGGTAGCCAGCTTGTTATCAGGTGTAATCCCATCAATATCCTTGTAGGGGGCGATGGATTGTTTAATAACGGAGGCGGAAAGATGTTGGGGAAGCGGCAGTTCCAGCATAATACCATGTACATGGGATGCATCGTTCAGACTGCCGATCAGGTGCAGTAGCTCGGTTTCGCTAACATGACGATCAAAAGTATGGAGATGAAATGAGATGCCCAGCTTCTCCGCTATTTTTTGCTTGGTCCGGGCATAGTAGGCAGATGCCGGATCACCTTCTACCAATAGGGTCGCCAGATGGGGACGGTGTCCTTGCTGCTTCATTTCTTCTACCTGTGAACGGATCGTTGCATACACTTGCTCAGCTGCTTCTTTGGATTTCATGATAATAGCCATAGTCCGAGCCTCCTCTGAATTTATCGCGTGATTTATCAACAGGGTGTCATGGTCATGTAAAACGAAAAAAAGTATTTGCACAAGGTCGTCAAGACAGACGAATCCTCTGCAAATACTTCTCCCAGGCGAACGGTACGCTTTTTTTGTATGCTCCCTCGTGGTTCATTCCACTGACTTCGCCAGTCACATACAGCGTTATTATAGCTTATATTTTAACAAATAATCCTCAGAAAAGAAACCCGCGAACATTTGGAAAACGGGTTATGTTACTTGTCTATATGACAAATGTCATATACCCGAGCTGACGTTTATGACTACAGCGTCTACAGTCTTCACCTTATACTGAGATTAGATCAACATGTACGCCTAACAGGATCAAGGTATAGGCGTCATTTTAAAGGAGGATCATAATGAGTATGACACAACTCCCATTAGCCCAATTGAAAAAAAATATGGCTCCCTACGAGAAAATAAACACGAAATCCAGCGTTCTGCAACTCATCAATACTTTGGGTCCACTGATCCTATTGTGGTATGCTGCTTATCTTAGCCTGTCGGTTTCGTACTGGCTGACGCTTCCCATTGCCATTGTTGCATCGGGGTTTGTGGTACGGACGTTTATTATTTTTCATGATTGTGGTCATCAATCCTTCTTCAAAAGCCGCAAGCTGAACGACATTGTGGGAACGATTACAGGTATTATTACGCTCTGTCCTTATCATCAATGGAAAAATAGTCATGCGATCCACCATGCAACCAGCAGTAATCTGGATAAAAGAGGCACAGGTGACATGTGGGTGCTCACGGTAGAAGAGTACACAGAGGCTTCCACTTGGACGCGGCTGGCCTATCGCATATATCGAAATCCTTGGGTTATGTTCGGACTAGGTCCGATCTATACTTTTTTGATTTCCTATCGCTTTAATATCAAGACAGCCAAACGCAAGGAAAAAATGAACACTCATGTGACGAATATATCCATCGTTGCATTGTATGCACTGTTGTGCTGGGCTATTGGATGGCAGGCCTTCCTTCTCGTACAGGCACCTATCTTTTTTGTATCCGGTATGTTGGGCATCTGGTTGTTCTATGTACAACATCAATTTGAGGATTCGTATTTTGAGCATGATGAAGAGTGGAGTTATATTAATGCAGCCGTAGAAGGTAGTTCTTACTACAAGCTTCCTAAAGTATTGCAATGGATTACGGGGAATATCGGATTTCACCACGTTCATCACTTGAGTCCCAAAGTGCCAAATTATAATTTGGAAAAAGCACATGAAGCGACACCGTTACTTCAAAAAGCAACCACGATCACAGTGAGTAGCAGTCTGCAATCTTTGAAGTTCCGCCTTTGGGATGAAAATACGAAAACCTTTTTGACCTTTAAACAAGTGAAGCCGCTCCTCAGCAAACGTGTTGCAGTCACGAAACCCATCCCTACACCTGTTGTAAGCACAGAAAGAAAATAACGTTGTACAAAACTTGGTATGATATGATAAGAGATATAAGTCAAGTGAAGTAGAAGAGGGTGGCAGGATGCAAAAATGGTATCAGATTTTTCAAAGAAATACTGGACTTAGCCCTTATGTGTGGGTCGTCTTTTATATCCTGCCCTTTTACTACTTTAGCTCTTCATCTACAAGTCATATTATTCTGGGTACTGCTATTATTTTGGTGTTTTTTGCATGTTATGTATTGGCTTTTGTCTCGAAAGGCTGGCTCATATACTTTTGGACCAGTGTACAAATTGCCATATCGATTACCATGACACTGCTGTTTAGCTATATGTATTTTTCCATATTTATCGCCTATCTGATCGGTAATATTAAAAGTAAGGCTGCATTTACGACGCTGTATATTATTTTAATGGTTATTACGATTGGATTGATCAATTACGGTTTTGTTTCTCAGAATCCCGTTTTTATTAAACAGATTCCTTTTATCCTGCTCAATCTGATCGGTGTGATTCTCCTTCCGATTACGAATTTTAATCGCAACAAAAGCGATCGGCTCCAAGTCCAATTGGAGGATGCCAATAAGAAAATATCGGAATTGATTAAGCTGGAGGAACGGCAAAGAATTGCGCGTGATCTGCACGATACCTTAGGTCAGAAGCTGTCACTCATTGGGCTGAAGAGCGATTTGGCGGGCAAACTGATGGATCAGTACCCGGAGCGGGCTCATGCTGAAATTAACGATGTTCGTCTCACGGCGAGAAGCGCACTAAAAGAGGTGCGGGAAATGGTTACTCAAATGCGCGGTATGCGACTAGAGGATGAACTGCTACGTATTCGGCAGATTTTAAAGGCTGCTCACATTGAATTGACTCTAGAGGGCGACCCGAAGCTGGAGCATACATCATTAATGAATGAAAATGTCCTTAGTATGTGTATGAAGGAAGCAGTGACAAATGTGGTTAAGCACAGTGGAGCCACCGCTTGTTCCATCACCATTGAGCCGTCTCGTAAGGAATTAACCCTTCGGATTCAGGATAATGGAGTCGGTATTACGAGAGAAAATGGAACCTTTCGTGGAAACGGCCTGAAAGGTATGAAAGAAAGGCTCGAATTCGTGAACGGATGTATGGAGCTGCGTTCAGATCAGGGAACGACCTTGGTCATTAAAGTGCCCAATATCACTGAAAAGCCGAATGAGGAGGTGGGGCCATGATTCGAATTGTCATCGCGGAGGACCAGCGTATGCTGCTGGGTGCTCTAGCCTCCCTGCTGGACTTGGAAGAGGACATGAAAGTAGTCGGAAAAGCAAGCAACGGGGAAGAAGCTTTAGAGCTGGTGAAGCTGCATCAGCCCGATATATGCATTATGGACATCGAAATGCCGATCAAGAGCGGATTGGATGCGGCTGAGGAACTCAAAGGCTTGAACTGCAAGGTGCTGATTTTAACTACGTTTGCCCGTCCCGGGTATTTTGAACGAGCGATCAAGGCGGGGACACACGGTTATTTGCTCAAGGACAGTCCGAGTGAAGAGCTGGCTTCCTCCATTCGAAGTATTATGGCAGGTCGGCGTATCTATGCCCCGGAACTGGTCGATGATGCTTATGCCGAAGTCAACCCGCTAACAGAGCGTGAAAAGACCGTTTTAGCGCTCATCGCTGACGGAAAGAACACAAAAGAGATTGCTGGTGAACTGTATTTAACGACAGGGACGGTGCGCAATTATATTTCAGTCATTCTCGATAAGCTGGGTGTCAGTAACCGGATTGAGGCAATTACCCGTTTTAATGAAAAAGGTTGGTTTAAATGAGAAACAGAGACGCTATGAAGCAAAATGTAGCGCTCTGTTTTTTTTGTTTTATCCATAGATTTGGTATGCCTTTAGCGTACTACCTTGTGATACAATAGGATAGTTGTCCACAGGATGGACTGGAGTACAAGGAGGAGCAGAACCCCATGAAACAAGCCCCATTTATAGCCGTTGAAGGGCCGATCGGAGCAGGTAAAACGACGTTAGCTTCGATGCTTTCAACCGAGCTACATTTGCCGATGATCAAAGAGATTGTCGAGGAGAACCCATTTCTCGATAAATTTTATCAAAATATAGATGAGTGGAGTTTTCAGCTGGAAATGTTCTTTCTCTGCAATCGGTACAAGCAACTGGAGGATACCGGTCTGCAATATATCGAGAAAGCTCAGCCCGTTATTTCTGATTACCATATCTACAAGAATTTAATTTTTGCTGAACGTACGCTTAAGGGTGTGAAGCTCGAAAAATATCGTCAAATCTATCATTTGCTCACAGATGATATGCCTAAGCCGGACATTATCATTTATATTAGAGCAGATTTGGAGACCTTGCTGGGGAGAATTCGCAAGCGTGCACGCTCTTTTGAACAGGAGATGGACCCCGCCTATCTCGAGCAATTGATCATAGATTATGATAAAGGCATGCAGTTTCTCGCTGAACAGTCCCCTTCCCCTCGTATATTGACCGTGAACGGGAATGAAATTGATTTTGTAGAAAATCAGGCACAATTTAAACAAATCGTTTCCGATGTAAAGGAGCTTATATAGTGAATAATTACAACATTCCTGCGAATGCCCTGATTACGGTAGCGGGCACAGTGGGTGTAGGTAAATCCACACTGACTGGTGCTTTGGCCGGACGTCTTGGTTTTAAAACCTCTTTGGAGCAGGTTGATCATAATCCCTATCTGGAGAAATTTTATCACGATTTCGAAAGATGGAGCTTTCATTTGCAAATTTATTTTCTCGCAGAACGCTTCAAGGAACAAAAGAATATTTTCTTGTCTGGTGGAGGCTTTGTACAGGATCGTTCTATTTATGAGGACACAGGCATTTTTGCGAAAATGCATGCCGATCAGGGAACGATGAACCCTACCGATTATGAAACGTATACTAGCCTGTTTGAGGCGATGGTGATGACACCGTTTTTCCCGCACCCTGATGTGTTGATCTATTTGGAAGGCAGCTTGCCTTCCATACTGAGTCGGATTGAGGAGCGTGGTCGCGAGATGGAGATCCAGACCGAGCGTTCTTATTGGGAGCAAATGCATCGCAGATATTCCAATTGGATCAACGAATTTGATGCCTGTCCTGTACTGCGCCTGAACATTGATGAGTATGATGTACACGACCCAGCTTCCATGGATGCCATTTTGGAGGAAGTAGGAAAAGTGATATCAAAAAAATAGAGATATAACCCCAAATAAATGACAGGGACTGTGGTACAATCAGTATAAATTATGCTGATAGACTACAGTCTTTTTTTGTCGAATGAACATGTTGAGGCATGAGATATGAATAACGGTATAGTGGACAAGTTTAGGCTGGAATGCGAGAATAGGTACATATGAATTGTAATGACTCACGGGAAGGATGGGATACTGTGATGCGTTTTGGTATTGTTGGAACCAACTGGATAACAGAGAGGTTTATTCAAGCTGCGATGGAGACGGACGAATTTTCCCTGACGGCGGTATACTCACGCACAGAGGATAAGGGCAAAGCTTTTGCTGACAAATATAACAGCCAGCCGGAGGTTTTTACAGACCTGGCGCAAATGGCCGCAAGTGATCAGGTCGATGCCGTATATATTGCCAGCCCCAATTCCTTACATGCGGAGCAGGCGATCTTATGTATGAATCACGGAAAGCACGTGTTGTGTGAGAAACCCTTTGCGTCTAATGCAGCAGAGGTGAAGAGCATGATCGAAGCCGCGCGCAACAACGATGTTCTGTTGATGGAGGCCGTTAAATCCACACTGATGCCTAACTTTAAAATAATAAAGGATCATATGTATAAAATAGGCCGGGTTCGGCGTTATTTTGCAAGCTATTGTCAATACTCCTCACGCTTTGATGCTTTTAAGCAAGGTAAGGTATTGAATGCGTTTAATCCGGCCTTTTCCAATGGTTCCTTGATGGACCTTGGAGTGTATTGTTTGTATCCTATGGTGACTTTGTTCGGCAAACCTGAGGAGGTTCGGGCGGTTGGTGTACTTTTATCCTCTGGTGTCGATGGCGAGGGCAGTATCGTGATGAAGTATCCTGATATGGATGCTATCGTCATGTATTCCAAAATTACAGATTCTTATCTGCCTGCTGAAATTCAGGGTGAGAATGGAACGATGGTGATCGACAAAATCAGCCAGCCCTATGAGGTGAAAATTCATTATCGGGACGGCACAATTGAGGATCTAACCAAAGCTCAGACGCGTGAGCCAATGTATTATGAAATTCAGGAATTTATTGATTTGATCAAAAGTGGTGAACGCAACAGTTCCATTAACTCCTTGGAGTGTTCACTTACAGTCGCTGAAGTGATGGAGGAGGCAAGACAACAATTCGGCCTTCGTTATGAAGCAGATTTGAAAAATACTTCTGCACATTAGTCTGTGGAATGATCGAGATTGCAATGCACAAAGGGCTGCCGGTTTGCAAACTTTGCAAATATACGGTTAGCCTTATTTGGCTTTGTAGCCCTAAAAGTGTAAGCAATTGTGATGACAGGAGTCAGAAGGCTATATTCATTTTTTATTGACAGATTCTCCTTCTTGTCTTAAGGTGTTAACAATGCAATATACAGTTAAATAATCCCACTTTCGGTCAAACGAAGATTAGGGAGTTTTTTTAGGGTATAAATCCGATTAAATCCACCGGATTACTAAAATGGGATGGAGGAATACATACATTGTAGACGTAAGGAGGAAGCAGTTTGATAAAGTTTGAACAAGTTAGCAAAATATTTACCTTACCCAATCGTAAGGTAAATGCTCTCGAAAAGGTTTCGTTATCGGTTGAAAAAGGAGAAATTTTCGGCGTGATTGGTTTTAGCGGTGCAGGTAAAAGTACGCTGCTACGGCTTGTCAATTTACTGGAACGCCCCTCAGAGGGACGAATTGTCGTTAATGATCAGGATGTTACTCAGATACGACCCAAGGAACTAAGGAATTTAAGAAGACGGATCGGGATGGTATTCCAAACCTTTAATTTGTTTAACTCTCGTACTGTATATGGGAATCTGGCTTATCCTCTAAAACTGGCTAAACTGCCCAAGACACAGATAGATGCTCGTGTTAAGGAGCTGCTACAATTTGTTGGATTGGAGGACAAAGCGGATTCCTATCCTGAGCAGTTATCTGGCGGGCAAAAGCAACGGGTCGGCATTGCCAGAGCACTGGCGAATTCGCCCGATATTCTCATCTGTGATGAAGCGACCTCGGCCCTCGACCCGGAAACGACAGAAGATATATTGAGGCTGCTGAAAAAAGTAAATGAAGAGTACCAGATTACGATCTTGCTCATTACCCATGAAATGAATGTGATTCGCAGTATTTGTGACCGTGTGGCGGTGATGGAGAATGGTAGGGTGATTGAGCAGGGCAGTGTGTTCGATGTATTTGCCAATCCACAGACGAAGACAACGAAAAATTTTATTCGCTCTGTACTGAATGATCAGCTTTCACCCAAACTGCTGAGCAAGATTCGGGAGCATCACGCTGGCCGATTGTACAGACTTATTTTTCGGGGTGGGGCGACCAGTGAACCGGTGCTTTCTAGAGCGACACGGAAGCATAATCTGGATTACAACATTGTATATGGAAGTATTAATGAGCTACAGGGAGCGCTGTTCGGAAGCTTAATTGTCGAGTTAATCGGTGCAGACGATGAAGTTAACAAGGTCGTGGAGGAACTACGAACGACGGTGGAAGTCAGGGAGGTCGTCGATCATGAGAGTTAATTGGGATACATTTTGGCTCAAGGTAGTGGAGGCTACAGGGGAAACGCTTTTGATGGTTGTTGTCACGCTGATTTTTTCCAGTATTCTGGGGCTTATGATTGGTTTAGTACTGTATGTGACACGTAAAGGGAGCTTGTTTGAAAACAAATTTGTGTTTATGTTTCTGAATTTGCTGATTAATATCATTCGCCCGATTCCGTTTATCATTTTTTTAGTGGCGATTAGCCCGTTTACGCGTTTAATCATGGGAACCACGATTGGAACCTCGGCGGCTATTTTCCCAATGACTATTGTAGCGGCCTTTGCTGTAGCGAGAATTGTGGAAAATAATCTGGTCTCCATAGATCCGGGCATGATAGAAGCTGCCAAGGCACTGGGTGCGACTCCATTTCAGATCATCACGGGTGTGTTGATTCGGGAAGCGCTGGGACCTTTGATTCTTGGGTTGACGTTTATTACCGTGGCCTTGATTGATTTCTCTGCCATGGCTGGTACGGTGGGCGGAGGAGGCCTTGGGAATCTGGCAATGACCTATGGTTATCAACGATTCGATACCTCGGTCATGATTGTCACGATTGTTTTGCTGATTTTTTTTGTACAGGTCGCCCAATATGCGGGGAACTACTTGTCTCGTAAATTTCTACGGCGCTAATGGGAACAGCGTATTATACATAACGATTAAAGGGGAAATGAAAATGAAAAAAATATTTCGCTTGGGTTTACTAGCTATTCTTAGTGTAGCGGTTCTATCTGCTTGCTCGGCTAACGGTTCGGGCTCAAATTCAAATGAAAAAGTACATGTTAAAATCGGGGTTTCAGGATCTGAGGACACGTATTGGGATGTGCTCAAGAAGAAAGCAGAGGCCAAAAATATTGAAATTGAGCTGATCAGTTTCTCGGATTATACATTACCCAATAAGGCGCTCGCCAATAAAGAGGTAGATTTGAATTCCTTTCAACATTTGGCCTTTCTCAGTCAGTTTAATGTAGAAAATGATGTGAATATCGTCCCTATTGGTGCAACGATTATCGCTCCGATGGCACTGTACTCTGAAAAATTCAAAAACGTATCGGATATTCCTGACGGCTCAAAAATTGCTATACCGGATGATCCCTCCAATCAGGGACGGGCTTTAAAACTGCTCCAGTCTGCAGGGCTGATTAAGTTGAAGCAGGATGCGGGCCTGTATCCAACCACGGATGAAATAGAAGGTAATCCTAAAAAGCTGGAGATTGTCCCAGTTGTTGCCCAGCAGACGCCGCGCGTCTTGTCTGATGTAGCCGCCTCAGCTGTGAACAGCGGTGTTGCTACGGATGCTGGGCTCAAGCTGGACGGAGCCATCTACAAGGATGATGCAAGCAGCGAAGAAGCAAAGCCATATGTGAACGTGTTTGCTGCCCGTGCGGAGGATAAGGATAATGCGACTTACAAAACGATCGTGGATTTGTACCATGATGCTGATGTAGCCGAGGCGGTAAAACAGGATTCCAAAGGAGCTAACGTCGTGGTAGACCAGTCTGCCGAAGAGCTACAGGCCACATTGGATAAGCTGGTAGCAGATGTTAAAGCGCAAAAGAAATAAGAATGTTGAACAGAAGCAGGGTTGGAAGCATACTAATCTATTTTCGAAACGAGGAGAGATTGCGATGAGTACAACGAATACGGTCGATACACATAGACAGCGGATTATTGAGAAAATTGAGGAGTCTCGTCAGCTTTACACGGAAACGAGCCGGTTTATTCATGCTAATCCCGAAATCGGCAATCAAGAATTTCAAGCTTCCCAGGCACTGACGGGTATTTTGGAGCAAGCGGGGTTTGAGGTAACTCGTAATGTAGCGGGACACGAAACCGGATTTGTTGCACGTAAGGCTTCTGCTAGACCAGGTCCGAAAATCGGATACTTGGCTGAATATGATGCATTGCCCGGTCTGGGCCATGCTTGTGGCCACAATATTATCGGAACCGCAAGCACGGCAGCAGCCATCGCCTTGGCGCAGGTGATCAGCGAAACGGGAGGTGAGGTGTATGTGTTCGGTACACCAGCGGAAGAAGGCGGTCCTAATGGTAGTGCAAAAGGCAGCTTCGTGAAGCACGGGCTGTTCGAAGGGATTGATGCTGCACTGATGGTTCATCCATCCGGTGTGACCCGGCTGACCTCACCAAGTCTGGCAGTTGATCCGCTAGATTTTCATTTTTACGGCAAAGCGGCTCATGCCGCAGGATCACCAGAGCAGGGAATCAATGCGCTCGATGCGGTGCTACAGTTGTTCAGCGGTATCAATGCTTTGCGTCAGCAACTGCCGACCGATGTGCGTATTCATGGCATCATTACGCATGGAGGAGACGCGCCCAATATCATTCCGGACTATGCGTCGGCACGCTTTTTCATTCGGGCAAGTACTTGGCAGCGCACAGAGGAGGTTTCCACGAAAGTTCGCCATATCGCAGATGCTGCTGCTTTGGCAACAGGAGCCACTGTGAAAATCGAACGTTTTCAAAATGAAGTGCGTGATTTCATTCTGAACGATACGCTGGACGAGGTAGTAGGTCGTGAACTGGAAGCGCTGGGAGAACAGCTGGATCGTGGCCCTCGTGCTGGACTGGGTTCGACGGATGCGGGAAATGTAAGCTATGTTATCCCGACTGCACATGCTTACATTAAGATCGGTCCAGATGATCTCATCGCTCATACGGTGGAATTCAGGGAAGCGGCTGGCTCTGAGAAGGGGGAGGAAGCCTTAGTGACTGGAGCCAAAGCGTTAGCCTTGTCAGGCTTGGAGCTGCTGGTAAATGAAACACTGCTGGTTGCGGTGAAAGAAGATTTTAAGCGTACGCATTCAGTGGCACAGTAAGCCAAATCCACACAGGGCATAGCAGAGCCGTCTAATATGAGTGTTATAGTTGAAGAGGATATCCCACAGTCTGGTTGGCTGCATGGATATCCTTTTTCATTTTCTTATAAGCTGCTATCCTTGCTCCTCAATCGCTAGGTCACTCATAACCTCATTTTTACAAAGTACTATATTTCCAAAAACAACGTATTAACAATTGATTGTTATGATCATAATTATAACTTTTACATATTTAACCGCAAAGAGGAGTGTATACATGTTTAAGAAGTTTCAAAAATGGTCAGCAACATCTATGTCTATTGCTCTTATGCTAGGTTTGATTACTGGTATGTCAGCCTTACCTGTCCATGCTGAGTCAGCAGGGAATACAGATCATGGTATTAGTAAAGTTACAGCTACATTTTATGGAGACACTAAAGGCTCCAAAGGATTTACCTGGTATACTTCAAAACTTCTCACGAACAGCACTGTTCAAGTAATAAAGAAAACGGATTCAGAAGCTGATTTTACGAAAGCTATCGCATTCGTAGGCGCTTCCTCTCCATCGACCAATTCTGCAGAAGAGCTTGTCCATAAAGCCGTAGCTACAGGTCTTCAAGCGGACACAGCTTATTATTATCGTGTGGGTGATGCAGCGCGCGGGATATGGAGCGAAACAGGTACGTTTCAAACGGCTCCTAAGAGCGGTGAATTTACCTTCATTGATCTAGCTGATACACAAGCAAAAAGCGAAGATGAAGCCATATTGTCTTCACAGACGCTCGAAAAAGCACTTCAAACTGTAGGTAATGCTCAGTTTGTAGTCCACAACGGAGATATCGTAGACACCGGTACCAAAGAAGAGCAGTGGGACTGGTTGTTGGGACATTCACAAAAAAGTCTTTTGAATACAACCATTGTTCCTTCAGCAGGTAATCACGAGGATGAGAACTACGCTTTTTATGATCACTTTAATATTAATGGACCAGCTGGTTCTGCTACTAAAACAGGAGCGTACTACTCCTTTGATTACAGCAATGCTCACTTTATTGTACTGAACTCCAATGAGGACTCAGAGAAATATGCCAATTTTTCTGAAGATCAAGTTGAATGGTTAAAGAAAGATGCTGCGGCAGCCAAAAGGGCAGGTGCAAAGTGGATTATTGTTAACATTCATAAAGGTCCCTATACCACCTCTAATCATGCAACAGACTCTGACATCATAGATAGTAACGGAGTTCGTAACCAGATTGCACCTTTAATGGCTGAGCTGGATATCGACTTTGTTGTGCAAGGGCACGATCATATTTACGCTCGTACGAAACCAATCAATCAAGAGGGTAAAGCAACAACGCCAACAAAAGTAAAAGATACATTAAATGAAAAGACAATTGAATACAGTGTGAATCCAGACGGAAGTATCTATGTCATCCCAGCAACCGCTGGCCCCAAAGTTTACTACAAGAACCCAAGCGAAAAACTTGGAGATAAGTACTATAATCTCTTTGAACTAGCTGAAGAGAATCATGCGGCAGTATATGGCCCAGATCCGAGTGACAATCGTAGACCTACACGAGGACAGGTACAGAATTTTGTTGGCATCACCATAGACGGAAACAAACTTACAGCCGTAACGTATGAAATTGATCAAAACAAAAATGATGCCAAACCTTTTATTGTGGATCAATTCGGAATCATCAAAAAAGATTGGTATAATTGATTTCATAGTTTCTAAATGATTATAAAAGGATATCCTACAGTCTGGTTGGCTGCATGGGTATCCTTTTTCATTTTCTTAGGGGATATCTACTATTGTACTTGTAATACTTACGTCCTGTTCGGAAGCTGGTAAAACGTACATAATGCAATTAACGACTTTACAAGTGTAATCATGGAGTGACTTACAGGAGGATGAAACGACGATGGCTTATCAAGAAATCAATGGAGTACGAGTATGGGGAGCACCTGATCCAGGGGCATTATCTCAAGCACGTACATGTGCCGAAAACGGTAATGTGATTCAGGCGCTGCTGATGGCAGATCATCATAAAGGCTACAGTCAGCCGATTGGCGGTGTGATGGTGTATGACGGACAAATTTCGCCTTCAGGTGTCGGGTATGATATCGGTTGCGGGAATAAGGCGGTAAGAACGAAGCTGTTTGCAGCGGATATTATGCCGCGTATTTCAGCCGTGATGAATGAGATTGCACGTCATATTTCGTTTGGTGTAGGCCGTGTGAATGCGATTCAGGTAGACCATGAGCTGTTCGATGATCCGGACTGGGCGGTATATGCAGCGATAGGGAAACAAGAACACGACAAACTGAGGTCCTTGGCGAGAGAACAGCTGGGTACAGTAGGGAGTGGCAATCATTTTGTTGATGTATTCGTGGAGGAAGCGACAGGGCGGGTCTGGGTTGCCAATCATTTCGGCAGTCGGGGCTTTGGACACAAAACAGCAAGTGGGTTTCTAAACTTGGCCGCTGGACGAGAGTTTCTCGGAAAGGCGCCGGGAGAACATATGGATCAACCGCCTGTGCTGCTGGATATGAACAGTGAGTTGGGGGACATGTACTATCGTGCGATGCGTCTTGCCGGACGCTATGCGTATGCGGGACGTGACTATGTGATAGAACAAGTGCTTGGTATTATGGGAACCGAAGCGGACTTTACTGTGCATAATCACCATAATTACGCATGGAAAGAACAGCATGATGGGCGTGACACCATTGTGGTCCGCAAAGGCGCCACTCCCTCGGCACCTGGCCAGATGGGCTTTATTGGAGGAAGCATGGGCGATATTTCGGTAATTGTGCGTGGAAGAGATACGGTAGAAAATCGGGATTCCTACTATAGTACAGTCCATGGCGCAGGTCGTACTATGAGTCGTACCCAGGCAGCCGGTAAAATGAATTGGAAAACCCGTACACGGAGTGGTGGACAAATCACGGACGTACAGATGAAGGAGGCCGTTCGGAAGTATGGTGTCGAGCTGCGCGGAGCCGGTACAGATGAAAGCCCGTTCGTCTACCGTAAACTACGCGAGGTACTGGATGCTCATTCCGAGACCGTGGAAGTTATGCATGAACTGAAGCCTATTGGGGTATGCATGGCTGGGGCCAATGAATTTGACCCTTATAAGGATTAATCAAAAGACTATGCCCGGGAGAAGTGTTCATTCGCCGAGCATAGTCTTTTGAGTACATGCATGAGTATATAATAGAAGGAATTCATTGCTTAGTGCAATTGTTAGCAGCTCTATGTCTACAGCTGATCAGCAAAAAGCTGTTCTTTAATATAAGCGACTGGCATCTCTTGGCCTGTCCACAGTTCGAAGGCCAATGCGCCCTGCCACAGCATCATGCCCAGACCATTAATGGCGGTTGCACCTACGGATTCTGCTTGCTCCATCAGCTTGGATTTAGCTGGGCTGTACACTACATCGGTTACGATCAGGTCGGAACGAAGCATGGACACATCTTCAATCACACTTTTGCCTTCCAGCGGTTTCATACCAACACCTGTACCGTTAGCGAGAATATGACTTGTGCGGATCTCTTCACGTAGCTGTTCTTGATTTTCCAATGGATAGATATTCGCCTTGACTTGGGTGTGTTTCATATCTTCATTAATAATACGGACATTCTCTTCTGCACGAGCAAAGAACTGATCGTTACGGGCAAAGATTGAAATTTCAGCCAGACCTGCTTGAGCCGCTTCAATAGCAATCGGTGTAGCTGCGCCGCCAGAGCCGACAAGTGTCATTTTCTTACCTTTCAGGTCAATGCCGTGTTCACGCAAGTTGCGAACATAACCAGATCCATCTGTACTGTAGCCTTTCAGTATACCATCTGTGTTTACGACGGTGTTGACGGCACCTGTAAATTTAGCGCTGTCGTCCAGCTCGTCAAGGTACTGTAATATAGCTGTTTTGTTAGGCATGGACACGTTATAACCGCGTATGTTCAGAGCGCGCATCCCCCGTACCACTTCTTCAAGTTGTTCGTTTCCTACTTCAAAGGCCATATACGCGTTATTCAGGCCCAGCTTTTCAAACGCAAGATTATGCATAGCCGGGGATAAAGAGTGTCCGATTGGTGTAGCAAGCAGTCCGATTAATTGTGTTCTTCCGTCAATACGTCCAGCATTTTTCATAATATAAGCCTCCAAGTAATCTGTGTGGTTTAATGAAACACTTTTTTATATCGATAAGCAACAAACACGGCCAGCAAAATACTGATTACAGCAATCGCAATATCCAGAATGAATACCGATGTAATTCCCAAACTTTTGGACATGCCCCCGGTAGCCAAAGGCATCAGGATGAACGAAAGACTGGCTGCTATGTTCACGAAAGAAGTCGTAGTGCCTTTGTTCTTGCGGAAAAATTCCGTCATAACCGTGAGGGCAATTTGGAATATGCCTGCGGTAGACAAGCCGATCAGGAATGAACTGATCAAAGTAGCGACAGGATTGTGCCATGTAATTAAAGCCAGCAAAGAAAGCAGGGCAATAAGCGGATATACAATCATGACAGTAATCGGTTTAATGAATCTACCAAGTACCACAGCTAACAAGATAACGGAAACCAATGAACCTATACTATAGTAGCTCAACAGTTTAATGGCACTGGCTTTGTCCATGCCCAGGGCCTCTTGTCCAAAGGTAGGAAGCCATAGCTGCACGATCATGAACAATACAGTAGAAGTAAAACCGATAATAATTAGAGATAAACCTTCTTGCCAAAACTTAGGCTCGCTGCGGAAAGTATCTGTGGATTGGGCAGCCTCGCTTGAAGCCTTTTGTTCCTCAGCTTTGTGGTTGGGGAAAGCTGTTATCGACAAGAAGATACCGTTCAGCAGATAAATCCCTGCTGGAATAAAGAAGGAATAACCATAGAACATGTCGTGATTAATAAAGAAAGCAATCATGAATGGAATCACAATGGCACCGATCGAGATGGATGCTTTGACCAGTACCGTTGCAGACCCGGCTTTTTTTCCAAAGCCTTCAATTAATGCAGGATACGTTCCTGCATCCATCATAGAGTTGCAAAGCCCTGCGATAATAGCAAACACGAATGCCAACGTATAGTTAGGCGCAAGCGGAATGCCGATCAGGAAGATTAAATAAGCAAATGATGCAATAACAATGAGTGGTTTTCTTCCGTATTTGTCTGACATTTTTCCGGCTACCCCGAGAGCGAGCAGCTTACCGATCCCAATCGCGGACACCAGATAGCCGATGGCTGCTTTATCCGTGTTCAATTGAACGGTCAGGAAGCTCATATTCGACGATAGAATAACATTGATCATACCCAGAAGAAAATAGTTGATGTAAAGCCCTGCTGCCATTCTGATATAAGGATTTTTCATAAGTGTAACTCCCAACTTAAATTTTAGATCAATGGCCTAGGTAGGCATCGTCAGCTGTATTACATTACGCCTACAGATAAGTGAAATTATTCACATTCTTTCTATGTCATTATTATATAAGGAGTGTTATTATAAATCCAATGCATATTTTTATCGTTTTTCATAGTTTGGTTCTATAATTTAAAATATGAATTAAAGAAGGAGAGTACATCATTATGAACCTGAAGCACTTACAATATTTTCGTGTACTTGCAGAGATGGAGCATTTTACCCAGGCAGCTGTGCGACTATGTATTACACAACCCAGTTTAAGTCATGCGATTTCAGAATTAGAAAAAGATTTGGGAGTTCATCTGTTTGAGAAGCAGGGGAGAAATATTCGGTTAAACAAATACGGACGATTTTTCCTGAAGTATGTGGAGCACGCGATGGATGAATTGGAAAAGGGAGAACACCACTTACGGGAGTTAGTGAGTCCAAGCCATGGAAATATAGATTTGGCGTTCATTTACACGTTAGGCTCGCATTTCATTCCAGCGATTATTCAAGCCTTTTCGGCTCTGGATGCCCGTAAAGATATCTCCTTTTCGTTTCACCAAGGGAATACGAACGATATTATCCAGGGGCTAAAGCAGGAACATTATGATGTGGCGTTCTGCTCTCACATGGAAAATGAACCGGATGTGGAGTTTATTCCGTTGGCTCAGCAGGAACTGGTTGTCATTGTTTCACCTGATCATCCACTGGCATCCCTAGACCAAATTGATCTCAAGGATACAGCCGATTATCCGGTAATCTTCTTCAACAAAAAGAGTGGGGTCCGGCCCATTATTGAAAATTTGTTCGCCAAAGCGGGTGTTACGCCACAGATTATTTGCGAGATTGAAGAGGATACAGCAATGGCAGGACTGGTGTCTGTCAATTACGGAATTGGGGTTATGCCTCGAATTTCATCGTTAGATTATTTTAACGTCAAAACATTGCCTATTGTAAATCCAGAGTACGAGCGTTTTATCTACCTAGCCAGCATCAAAAATAGATATTTATCCCCGGCAGTAGTGGACTTTCGGAACTTTGCACTAAGTTACGGCAAGGAGTTCTATCTGAAAACGCATCAGCGCGTCTAGGCTGAGGTCCCGCAATATTTAAACTTGATAAATCTTAAAATGTGTTCTATACTTCATCATCGACACAGGTAATGTGAAATGATTCACATTTTTAATACTACAAGACTTACTTACAAAAGCAGGTGAATTCATGATGAAACGTTCTTCTTTTCCAGTGGCGACAGGCCTTTATGTAAACTATCTTTTGTTCGGCATGTTTAATATTATGCTAGCGTCCCACATGTCTTTTTTAACAGAGCATTTGCATACAGATCAGGCGGGCATCAGTCTCTTGGTTTCTGCGATGGGATTTGGCAGGCTGTTTACGCTGTACATATCCGGGGTGCTCTCCGACCGTTATGGTCGTAAGCCGTTTATTGTGGCAGCAGGGCTACTGATGGCTGTATTCTTGGTCGGTATACCGCTGAGTCCCAGCTTTGAGATGGCGATCATACTGGCAGTGCTGGCAGGTGTAGCGAATTCCTTTCTTGATTCAGGTACTTATCCAGCGCTGATCGAAGCTTTCCCCCAATCCTCTGGTTCGGCTACAGTGTTGGTGAGAGGTTTTATATCCGTCGGGGCGGCATTTTTGCCGTTAATGATTATCTTTTTTATGAATCACGACATTTTCTACGGGTTCTCTTTCTTTTTACCAGCCCTCATATTTGCTTTAAATGCAATTTACTTGTTCAAGATGAAGTTCCCAGACATGCGGGTTCAGTCACCCAAGAAGCCAGTTGGTGATACTTCTGTATCAAGCGTTGAGCAAACGGGAAAATTGGAGACAAATGACCGAAGTAAGCCGCGGTTTTGGCAGGAGGGGCTATGCCTTATCTTGCTCGGATTTACGGGACCTACCTTGCTTTATATTGTGCAATTATGGCTGCCTACTTTTGGACAACAGTTTATCGGTATGACCGAATCAGAGTCTCTCAGATTATTAGTTTATTACAATGTCGGTTCGCTGATTTCCGTGTTTGTATTGGTAATTGTGTTAAGAAAATGGGTTAAACCTGTTCACATTATTCTTATTTATCCATGTATTTCCTTGTTGGCTTTTGGAGCGCTTCTTCTTTTCAAGTCAGGGGCGGCGGCCATTATTTGTGCGAGTGTCATTGGGTTTTCAATATCGGGTGTACTCCAGCTGACGTTAACCGTAATGAGTGAATTTTTTAGTCAACGAAAAGGACAGATTACCGGGTTTGTTTATACAGCAACCTCGCTGTCATACACGGTCATTCCTGTGTTTACAGGCTTTCTTTTGAAACATTCTCAGATATCGAGTGTTTTTATGCTAGCTATTATTGTGAATGTGCTAGGGATCGTACTGGCGGTGTTTGTTAATTTTCGGTACAGTTTAGTTTTTCCAGCAAGTCGCAAATTGTCCCCTAAAATCGTACTGGATACCAAATAAATGACGACAGGACCTAATCATCTGCATGCTTATTCAGAATGCGTTATACTATGAATTATTGTACATGTTCGACTTGAAACTGTAATTTGGGAGTGAGATAGAGATGGCTAAAATCGTAAAGGTGAAAGATGTTCTGATCGGTGAAGGAGCGCCAAAAATTTGTGTGCCCATGGTGGGAGAAACGTTGGAGCAGTTGAAGGAAGAGGCCACTTATTTGCGTACGCTCGACCTGGATATCGTGGAGTGGAGAGTCGATTTTTTCGAGCATGTGGAGGATTTGGAAAAGGTGAAAGCTGCCTTACATGAAATTCGGTCTATTTTAGCAAATGTTCCGCTCGTATTTACGTTCCGTAGCGCTCGGGAAGGCGGAGAAAAGGAAATCAGTACGGCGAGTTATGTGGAATTGAACCGTACAGTAGCCGAAACGGGACAAGTTGAACTTATTGATGTAGAGCTTTTTAATGAGGAAGCTGATGTGAAGACGCTGGTAGAAGCAGCACATAAGCATAACGTATATGTGATTATATCTAATCATGATTTTCATAAGACGCCGTCGAAGGAGGAGATTGTGTCCCGGTTACGCAAGGCGCAGGAATTAGGAGGCGATCTGCCTAAGATAGCAGTGATGCCGACCAATACAGCCGATGTTCTTACTTTGCTGGATGCCACACGTACCATGGCAGAAGAGCATGCAGATCGGCCGATTATTACGATGTCGATGGCGGGGAAAGGTGTCGTGAGCCGCCTGACCGGAGAACTGTTTGGTTCGGCTCTGACCTTTGGTGCTGCTAAGAAAGCTTCCGCTCCGGGGCAGATTCCTGTCACTGAACTGAGAGAGATATTGACGGTGCTGCATAGCCATTCTTAAAAGATGGATAGCATTACTCGCCAGTCAGTAATATATCCGTAGTGAACCAAAAAAGGAGGGCCCCATGCAGTAAGCATGCTGGAGCCCTCCTTTTTTGGTGTAACTCTTAATTCAATCCCCGAGTAGGTTCATATAACTCCCAACCTAGATTCAGCGTTTGAATAATATAGTCTGCGACTTCTTCCGCATCCAACTGATCCGTATCGATCTTGGAGTGATTCACCGCGTAAATGTCCTGTCTGGAACGGAAAAGATCCTCAATTTCCCCTAAAGTCTTGTTTTGTAGATTGGGGCGGGTGTCAATCAGCATCTTAAGCCGATCTTTCCAGGAATCCCAATTCAAATCCAAGAAGAAAACAATCGATGAAGCCAAACAAGCTTGCTTCACCTCTTCCTGTAAAAATGCACCACCGCCAACGGAAATGATTTTAAGGCGTGTGTTGCTGCACAGCTTCAAAATATGCTCTTTTTCAATCTCACGGAAACGTTTCTCTCCATAAGTTTTGAAAATCTCGGTTGTTGGCATGTTGTACTCTTGTTCAATCTCCTGGTCAATATCCACGAAATCGCGATACAGCTTGCGCGCTAGATGGGAACCGATTGTTGTTTTACCTACACCCATAAAGCCGATGAGCACAATATTTTGTTCTTTTAATGGAATCTCACTATTGTTTTGCACGATAACCACTCTTTTCTCACCAGTAATGTTGAGATGTAACGCTTCAAAGCACTAAATACATTATACGTTCATCAAACGTGTCATTCAATAGTATAGATCACATCAAAAATAAGGTATAGGACGGAAAAGAGCTTGTGAATACCATTATAGTGATCTAGAGTAAGTCAACGAGACTAGATATTCAAGTCTTGTAATGCGTAAATTGCTGAAAAACAACTTTGTACAAGTATAAAAAAGGCAAAATTGTGTACTTAATTGAAAATAAGCATATATTTTGCCGAAAAATATATTGAAATTACTGGAAGTAGGATTATAATAGAATTATGCAAATTGTAAATGTAATCGCTCTATTTACAATTTGTGTGTACCTGAATTTATAGAATACAGTTACTTTGAACCAAAAACCAAGTATACATATGCAAATAGTATAATAATGCTTTATAGACATGTATCGGTCAATGGGTTCATTGTACGAAGGTGGTGATACGGTCTACGCGTTCTAGTCAACGAAGAATTGGAACAATAAAAAATATCTACGAGAGGGATGAATTGAAATGAAAACAAACACAGCTAAAGTATTGAAAAAGGGAATCAGTATCGCTTTATCAGGAATGTTGATCGCGTTATTTGTCGGCAATTATTCTGCACATGCAGCACCAGAAGTCGTTCATAAGACCATACTTGTTAAAGCTGGAGAAGTATACGATGGTAAAGGCAAGACTGTAGTGGCTGATCCCGATACCTTGGGAGATGGAAGCCAGAAAGAGGCTCAAAAGCCTATTTTCAAGCTTGAAAATAATGCAACTTTGAAAAATGTGACCATCGCTGCCCCTGCTGCGGATGGTGTGCATGTATATGGCAACGGAACTATTTCCAACGTAACGTGGGAGGATGTAGGTGAAGATGCCTTGACGCTTAAAGAACCAGGCACGGTAAACATTACGGGCGGTGGAGCGTTCCATGCGTACGATAAAGTATTCCAAATTAATGCCGAAGGCACGATTAACATTAAAAACTTTAGAGCCGATGATATCGGAAAGCTGGTTCGCCAACTTGGGGGCTCTACATTCAGAGTGAATATGACTTTGGATAACTCGGATATTTCCAATGTAAAGGACTCGATCCTGAGATCGGATGGTCCTAACAGCAAAGCTAAAATTACGAACACTCGTTATCACAATGTGAAACAATTGTTCAAAGGCTTTAAATCCAGTAATACGAGCGAGTCCGGCAATACTCAATATTAATCGGTATAGAATAGAATAAGGATAGGAGTATGGATGTGATAAGGGGCTGCCAACAGGTCGCGTGATCTGCTTGGCAAGCCCCTTTTTGGGTGCAGCGAGTTACCCCAAGATGATCTGGGCTTCGTTCGGAACGAGGACTGTGATATGATCGTGCTATTACATTTTATACAAAAAAGTTGGGTGGCTATGAATCCTTTTCATCAATATGTGAATGTTGACGGCACCTTAAATGATACGCTGGTGCGGAATCGTGAGGTTTTATATACAGGTACGAATGGCCGGCATGTGGAACGTTTTTACGTGTCATCCTCTGAAAGTTATATATTTAAACCGCTAACCAACGATGGTCAGGAAGGGCGTGAGAGATGGGTGTATGAGCATGTGCTTCCTGCGTTATCACCGATCTATCCTCGATTGCTAGCCTGGTCTGATGCAGGTGCGGATGGCGGAGGAGAATGGATGGTTTTTGAGGACCTTGGTTCGTTACATCATCTACACGCAGACGAAACTTTATTGCGAGCTGTTGGACTTGTTGCATGGTGGCATGCTTTGCCGACGGATCGTTTTGCTGGGATGCCGTTACGGGGACCAAAGCCACTTATTCAGGAGATGGTTTCCGAGCTATACACGCGCAAGCCGGATGTGTTAAAGCTTTGCAGCTCACTGGGTTTATCTAAGCAACAGATGCTGCGTATATGTGTACAGCTGGAGCATGTATCTTTTTCACAGCAGCTTGTACTGTCTCATGGTGATCTTCATCCGGGGAACTATGCGCTGAGCGGGGAACGGCTTATGGTATTGGATTGGGAGCATGCTCATCTGAACACACCGCTGTGGGATGTATATCACCTGATCGATATGTCCCATCCGTTGTTTCCCCGACGCATGACGTCCGAATTGCGTATTCGTATGCTGGACACATACGTGGAGCAGCTGGAGCTGTTAGGGAAAAGAGTGGATCGAACGGCATTTATGCTGGAATATGGCATGTTTGCGGTGGTATTTTCGCTCTGGATGCTGTTGTTAATCACAAGTGATTTGCAAAGGATTGGAACGAACCTGCATAGAAACGCCGACAAATGGTCAAAAGAGCAATTAGAGTCCCAGTTGGATGAAACGTTAGCCTGTTTGAACCAATGTGCAGCAATGATGGATTGGGGTCAAGCCCAACAATGTAGATAGTAGCTTAAGACATAGACTGTGTTTAGTTAGCCAAAGAAGGTAGGGAATATATCCATGAAAAAAGTCGGTTTAGTCATGAGAAAAATACAATTTGCTGAAGCACAGGGTCCACGTATTTTTGCAGAGCGTCTGAAGCAGATTGGGTTGGAATTGGGGGTGGACATTGTATTTGTATCACCGGAGCGCCATGTGAGCAGCCATGATTGGCTTCCGGGCTATGAGCACGAAAAGGGCGACCTGGTCAATTATGACGTCGTACTGGACCAACTCCATGAGCAGCAGATTGAGCACGTTATTTATACGGTATCTGGCTTTACCTATTTGAATATGTTTTTTAAAAACAGCGTGCTTTTTCCGCATAGTTTTCCTGATCCGGCGCTTACAGGTTATGAGATGATGAAGCCTTTTTATCAGATCGTGGACAAGGCTATTGTACAGACTGCCTTTCTCAAGCAGGAGATGGCTTCGAAGTTTGGCGTAACCGATGTGACAGTCATCCCGATCGGATTCAATGAGCGTCTGGTGGAAAAGCATTTTGATCCCTCGCAAGTGGTAGAGAACCGGGTGATGTGGATTGGTAGAGATGAGGAGAACCGACGTCCGGATTTGGTGCTGGAGTATGCGAGGCATAATCCTGACAAGGATGTCTATATGGTATTTGGCGGTGAACGCTACAAGGAAAGTATGAAGAAGTACGATATCCCGGACAATGTTAAACTTCAATTTGCGTTGACGCAAGATGAGGTGTTTGCACTGATGAACACGGCGAAGGTGTATTGGAGCTGCTCCAAATTCGATACATTCGCAATGCCGCTGACCGAAGCGCTCGCTATGGGGAAAATCGTCGTGAAGCCAGAGCATCCTTGCTATGGACATATCAGCTCTACGCATTCTTTTTCAGGGAATGAGAAAAACTGGTTCGAGCTGGTCAATATGGCTGCCGCCTCACCGCGTCGGGTTTCTACAGAAAATCAGGCATACGCCATGGAACAGTTTTCAAGTCAGGTGATGAAGCAGGGCTATCGGGACTTTTTTGATCATTGGTTAAGCTGAACGGCGAGGCAAAATACTATGGTTGCAACAAGCGTTTGAATGTCCAGAGTGAAATAAAAATAACCCGCAAGGTGGTCACTTTTTTTAAAAAATGTCCATCTTGCGGGTTACGGTTCATTGTGTTTTTTCAAAGGGGCTTTGTAGTGTTTGCAACCAGGTTGCGCCTTTTATTGGCGAATTCTTTGACTTATCGTTTGGACTTTACTGGAACCGGGGTTCCTTTTTTAAATCGAGTCGGTCTTCTCGGAATTCTGCGAATGCCGGAGTCCTCCGATTTGGAAGGTAATGCTTTATGAGTTGTTTTTGTTGACAGTTGGCTTTGGTTGGTTCTACTGAAATCGACAGTGTAATTATCTACAGATGAATCAATGGCAAGTCGGCGCATCCCCACTCGTCTGGATGATCCGCTGCTAAAGTTCCAGCACCAGTGAAAATCATGGCTAGTATTTCTCGGAAGCCGTGTGCGGTACGTACCACGCCACGAATTGGAGTGATCTTCAGCATAATAATAGAATGTGGTTCCCCCTACAGACCCGCTCCATACTTCTCTCGTATCACCAGGTTCTATCCGATACCAGCCCATTTTAGAATAATTGGTGGGATGACAGTCGGAACTAGGATAAGCATAGGCGGCATAGATGGTGTTACTCGTGTTGTTTGTAAAAAAAAGGCTCATCATACACACTTCTTTCCTCATAAATTGGTATTGCAATGCATACTATGAGGAATTTAGAAGAAGAGAGTGGACAATATCTCTCAATCTATGAAAAATGAACCATTCGTTTACGTCCAACCTGCTGTTTTTAGAGATATGCCGCCATTCATTGCTCTCCGGTTAATAGCTGACACTGCCCAACAAACTGAACGATTCTATGACTGTATCTCAGCTATCGATTCAGTATGAGCCGTCTTGCGATCCACAATGTAGCTAACTATCATGAGTAGCAGACCGCCGACAGTGATTAGCGATGCAACCCATGGAATAGCGGCTAGCCCCATTTGATTAATAACGACTCCACCGATAAAAGCGCCGCCTGCGTTACCCAGATTCAATGCGGAATGACTGGAGGTAGAAGCAAGCAAAGGAGCCTCATAGGCCAGATTCATGATGCGAACCTGAATACCCGGCATGATGCCGAATGCAGCAATGCCCCAGATAAAGACAGTGATGACGGCTAATACCTGGCTTTGAAGCGTAAATGTCAGAATGGCCAAAATAATAGCCAGTATAGCATAGTTTGCGACCAGGGATGGAAGTAGTTTCCAATCTGCAAGCTTGCCGCCAACGATATTGCCGATCGTTACCCCTAGGCCAAACAGGACGAGAATCCAGGTAATGCTATGTTCGGCAAAGCCACTAATGTCCGTAAGCAAAGGCGTAATGTACGTAAAGACAGTGAACAGACTACCACAACCGACTGCACCTGTGAGCAGCATCAGCAGCACTTTTGGATTAAACAGGCTTTTGACTTCTTGTTTGAGACTGGAAGGCTTGTCCTGGTGAATTACCGGAATGTAACGAATGATACCAAAGAGAGAAATCAAGCCGATGACCACAATAGCTCCAAAGGAAGCACGCCAGCCGAGTTGTTGTCCGATAAAGGTTCCAAAGGGCACACCAATAATGTTTGCCACGGTCAAACCGGTCAGCACCATAGAAATGGCACCCGCGCGCTTGTCAGGACGAACCAGTCGGGCAGCGATCAGGGAACCGGCTCCCAAAAAGGTTCCGTGCGATAATGCAGTAGCCATACGGGCCGCAATCAGAAATTCGTAATTGGGAGCAATGACGGAAAAAAGATTGCCTAAAATGAATATGGTCATTAGTAGGCATAGCAGCTTTTTCTGCGGAACCTTATGGGTTAATACAGTAAGCACAGGCGCACCAATGGCTACACCAAGCGCGTAACTGGTGATTAACTGCCCGGCTTGCGGAATCGTAACATGAAGATCATGGGCTACATTGGGCAGTAGTCCCATAATGACGAATTCGGTCATGCCGATGGCGAAGGCACCAAGGGTCAACCATAGCAAGGAGGGGGGAAAGCGATTTGCTGTCATATTTTGTTGATTACTCATAAGTGTCTTGTATCCTCCTGGAAAAATAGTAATGCGAGTATATCATTACAGGCGATATCTGGCGACCCATTTTGCAAGAATTTTACATACTAAGTTGATGAGTTTTATGTAATTTACAAAAGCGACAGGTAGGAAGGAGCCAAGTATGTTATTTTGGTAGTATGATATTAAGATCGTAAATAACGCTGTAAGGAACGATCTAAGGAGGATACAACGATGGCACCTAAAGTGGTACATAGTATTACAGATTTAATAGGAGATACACCTTGTGTAAGACTCCAACGGCTCACAGGGCCGCAGGATGCGGAAGTGTATGTGAAGCTGGAGTATTTTAATCCAAGCGGCAGTGTTAAAGATCGGGCGGCGGGCAACCTGATTGCCGAGGCTGAAAAGGCAGGACACCTAAAGTCGGGAGGCACCATTATTGAGCCGACGAGTGGCAACACAGGAATTGGTCTTGCGATGAATGCGGCAGCCCGAGGTTACCGTGCAATTTTGGTGATGCCCTCGAATATGACGAAGGAACGGATCAATATTTTGAAAGCCTACGGGGCTGAGGTCGTACTAACACCAGCGGAAGAACGGATGCCAGGAGCGATTCGCAAGGCACTCGAATTGGGGGCTGAAATTGAAGGGAGCTTTATCCCGCATCAATTTGAAAATGAGGCAAATCCCGATATCCACCGTACGACGACGGCACTGGAAATTTTGGAACAGACGGAAGGGAAGCTGGATGTGTTCGTCGCTTCTTCGGGAACGGGCGGTACCATTACGGGAACAGGTGAAGTGCTACGTCAGCATTTGCCGGATCTGCGGATTGTTGTAGTTGAGCCGAAGGGTTCGCCAGTGCTATCTGGAGGAAAACCCGGTCCACATAAGCTGGTTGGCACCAGTCCAGGCTTTGTTCCCACCGTGCTGAATACGGAAGTGTATGACGAAATCGTGCAGGTTTCCGATGAGGATGCGATTGCAATGACACGAGCGATTGCTGCCCAGGAAGGGATTCTGGTTGGTCCCTCTAGCGGAGCTACGATATGGACGGCGATTCAGGAAGCGCGGCGTTTGGGAGCAGGCAAACGGGTACTTTGCATTGCCCCGGATACCGGAGAACGTTATCTGAGCATGGGGATATTCGGATAAAAAGATGTGGATGGGGACCAAAGTGATACACGACCGTAAGTAAGTGGTAAAATAGGTGTGTGATAGCGGTTCCACGAACTATTCATATGTGGATGAAGCAGGGAATATTTTGAGGGTTGAAGGAGGAGCAGCATGAAGATTATGCCTTTACAGAAACGTGGAATCTCCGATAGTCGGCTGGCGCTCGGTTGTATGCCTTTTGGTGGAGAATGGAGCCATGTACCGTTTACGCAGGAGCATGTCGTTGAAGCGGAAAGAGCTGTAGAAGCTGCACAATCCATTGGGATTACGATGTTCGATCATGCGGATATCTATCGTATGGGGAAAGCGGAAGAGATTTTCGGCCGGATTTTAAAGGGACAGCCGGGCTTGCGTGAACAAATCGTAATTCAGTCCAAATGCGGCATTTGTCTGCCAGATGGTACGCTCCCGGGCCGCTTTGATTTCTCATATGCTCATATTATGGAGTCCGTGGATGGTATCCTGAAGCGTCTGGGTACCGAATATTTGGACATCCTGTTGCTGCATCGCCCTGATCCGCTGGTAGAGCCGGAAGAAGTAGCGAAGGCGTTCAGCGAGCTTAAGACATCTGGCAAAGTACGGCATTTTGGCGTTTCCAATATGAATGTAAGCCAAATTCGGTTTCTGGAACGGAGCCTAACGGAGCCGCTGATCGTTAATCAGCTGGAAATGAGCCTAGCCCATCTGCATTTTGTAGATCAGACAGTACATGTGAACCAGCAGGCAGGGACAAATGTACATTTTGGCGAAGGTTTGCTGGAATATTGCCAAACCGAGGATATTCAGCTCCAAGCCTGGGGACCGCTGGCGCAGGGACGTTTTAGCGGAGGTCCTTTGGAAGGGCAGCCTGAGCATGTCGTTAAGACGGCAGAACTGGTGCAGAAGCTAGCTTCTGAAAAGGAAACGACACGTGAAGCGATCGTCCTTGGCTGGCTTATGAAACATCCGGCACGGATTCAGCCCGTCCTTGGCAGCGCCAATCCTGAACGAATCAAGGCATGTCAGGATGCGGAACGCCAGAGCGAGCTGATGACCCGTGAGGAATGGTATGAATTGTATGTCAGTGCGCGCGGACAAGCCTTGCCGTAACTGGTACTGCGGATCAGCTTGTTATAGCAGGCGTATGTGGATGTAAGTGTATGACCTTGTTTATACGAACTGTAGTTTAATAAGGCCCTCCCTTCGTCTCATTAACAGACGGAGGGAGGGCCTATTTACATGGATGCATCTCATATTGCCTCAGTAGCTATTCCTCCTCGTAGCGTGCAAGGGCCTTGGCCGTTGTTTCCTTCATTCGCGAGATCAGCCGGGAGCCTTGGACGACCTTGACACGTTTGCCAAGGAAACGGATTTTGGATAGCACATATTCACATTCGTCTGCCTGGAAGGTGAGCGTAATACGATAGGTATCTGTTTCCTGAACATATTCGACCTCTTTTTCAAAGCAGGAAAAAGCATATAAAATACGAGACATTTCACCGTTGTATATGGGAATAATTTCGATGATGCCATGCTCCTTGCGCGACTCCAGTATACCGAGTATACGTTGGGTGAATTTTTCGGCCTCTTCGGGTAGAAGCTCATCTTCCATGATGTTCACGATATTAGACAGCTTGGTAGACATGAGCGCGCGGTGTCTGCGGTTATACCACAGCAGGCTCCATTCTTTTTTGACCATGGAGAACTCCAGCTTATATGGAAAACCAGACATTCGCTCATGCATGCGTCCGTTGCGCAGTTTGTAGGTCATACAGATACCTGAACGGGACCGCAGAATGGGACGCAATTCACGCAGGAGTGGATGATATACCGAGACAGCAGGGAGACCTGCTTTTTCCCGCAAACTCCTATCGGCCTCCAGCGGCTCGTCGTCTGCGAGCATCTGCCGAAGCTTGTCAAGCGTAGACGGGGTGAAAGCCTCTATTGCTGCCGAATCTGTCAGCATAGATTGGAGCCAGACTCTTTCCTGCGATGTGGTAGCAAAAGCGCCCGATTCATCCAGCCGAGAGACGATCTGATAGTTAAATATTTTCTCGAACAGGCTCATAATAGGCTTGCAGCTCCTTCCATTCCTGTCTGAATTCCTTACGCAGCCGCTGGGGCTCCAATACCTCACAGCTTGATCCGAAGCTGCGAATCCACGGCTTAATCTCGGTGATTCCATTCACTGTGATTTCATAGATAAAGGATTCACTTTCTTCCTCCGCAATCGTACCCCACTGTCCCTGTGACAGCACACGTTCCCGAATAAAGTTGTGCTTCGCGCCCTCAGGATTAAAAAAACGTACCCGTACCTTCACAGGACGACCGGTATCAACAAGCCAGCTGTACCGCATTTTTTCTTCCAACACCGCTAGCAGATCGGCATGAAACTGCTCTGGTACAGGCTTGCCCTCCACCAATTGAGTCATGCCCTCCATACGAAACTTCATGATTCCTTTACCACCTACATGACCAAGAACATACCAACGTCCATATTGATGATCATAGATGACTTGCAGGGGCAGAATGGTATGTTCACGGCCCTCCGTCTCTTTTTCAAACAGCGGGTTTGTGTTCTGTGACCCGTACATGCTTCGTTTGGATGTCGAAAAATATAAAAAAGTTACACAGCGACGTTGCCGAATGGCATGCAGAAGCGGATGAATATGGGCTTCGTCCAGAATGCGTGAATAATAGTGGTATTTATATAAAAAAGGTTCAATCATATCCCGATCTCCGGCTTGACGGCGCATAGCTTTTTTTAGATAATCTCGCAACAGATATCCCTGAACAGAGGGAAGCTGGGTGTTGGCCATAATGTCTACAAAATCATATAAGTCCAGTAATTCCTCGTCCGTCAGTCCTGTCACCAGATCGTTGCGGACAGCATAGCGGTAAGGTCTGCCGCCGGGCTCCTTGCGAACCACGCCCACTTCGACCAGATATTTCAGATCGGAACGAATCGTTTTTTCATCTGGCAGCGAACTGTCGGAAGGCAGCCCGTTGCAGCAAGCATCCAGCAATTCCATAGTGGTCAGAGGCTGTGACTGTAGCGCTGTCAGCAGAAGAGATAAGCGGACGCTTTCTGATTCCTTGAGCGATTTAGCCCGAAACAAGAATAAAAGTAATGGATCAGCGGATTCGTAGTAATTAAAGCGCAGCATCTCATTAAAATCATGTCCTTGGTCCTCAGGCAACTGTTGTTGTACGGATTGGACGATTTCCTTGAGGCGCCGGATTGTTTTATCAAAGGTATGCACTGAAATGCCCAGTCTGTCTGCAAATTGCTGCCGATTATAAGCGCCGCTGGTCAGTGTGAGCATGCGCAGGAATTGAATTTCTTTATCAAAACTCTCTCTCGCCATGATGCATTCCCCGTTTCTGTTGCCGTTCTCCGAAAGCAAGTATCCCTTTATTCTAACAGGGAAGGGATGCAGGAAAAAGGGAATTTATTCATCTTTGTAATACTTCCACCATGTTCACGACTTCCAAAATAAAGCATCATAGGAATATAAGATAGCACGATGAAATAAGAAGCAATACATAACAGAAGGGTGATGCAACATGTTTGGACGGGAGAGGAAACGGCTATGCGTCTTCGCCGCTTATTAATAGATGAAACGGATGAGACGATTAGAGAACAGATTCGGGAAATACTTTAATGATAAGGGAGGGAACAACATGACAGATGTGAAGCATGGGCAGGGTTTCATTCAACCAGAAATGCGTGAAACGATTTTGCGTGAGCTGCGCGCGTTGGAGCAGGAGGAGCAAATACGTATTATATACGCCTGTGAATCAGGCAGTCGGGCATGGGGGTTTCCTTCACAGGACAGTGACTATGATGTACGATTTATCTATGTAAGACCCAGAGAATGGTATTTGTCTATTTTTGATAAGCGGGATGTGATTGAGCGGCCAATCAGCAATTTGCTGGATATGAACGGCTGGGATTTGAAAAAGGCACTCCATTTGTTTCGCAAATCCAATCCGCCTTTGCTGGAATGGCTGCAATCTCCGATTCCCTATCTGGAGCAGTATTCAGTGGCTGACCAGATTCGTGCGATATCGCCGTTAACCTTCTCTCCGAAGTCCTGTATGTACCATTATCTGAATATGGCGCGAGGAAACTATCGGGATTATTTGCAAGGAGAGCAGGTGAAGATTAAAAAGTATTTTTACGTGCTGCGCCCCCTGCTGGCCTGTGGCTGGATTGAACGTTACAACAGCATGCCTCCGATTGAATTTGGAGACTTGCTAGAGGAATTAATTCCGTCAGATACAGAACTTTATCAGGTGATCGGGCATTTGCTGCAACGTAAAAAAGCGGGCGAGGAACTGGATATTGAGCCACAGCTTTCGGTGGTGAATGATTTTATCCAGCAGCAAATTGCTTATTTTGAACAAAAGGCGCCCTTGCTTCAGCATGTGGAGAGTGGACGGGATCAGCAGTTGGATGATTTGTTCCGCGCTGCGGTGAATGAAGTATGGAAAGCATAAGCTGGGAAGGAGAAGTGGAGTATGCACATCACGCTAAAAGCAACTGGAATCCATGCAGGGATGATTTCGCATTTGCTTGCTAAGAATCCTTACAATACGTATGATCGCACAGAAAAAGGCGCACGTGTACGCATGGTGTACACCGTTTTTACCGAGGAAGAGGCTGAAATCGTCATTCAGGCCTCGCCAGATTCGATTGATTTGGTCAAAAACAGTCCAGACAGCTATGACATTACACAATATATTAATGACCGGGAGTTTGTAACCAGCAGCTTATTTTGCACTTATATTCGTGGCTCGCTTGGCACGGCCCTGAACGGCAAACCCAAGGAAGACTATGTAGGATGGGTGACGCACCCTTTCGCGCTGGAGTTATCGTTTGGGCCCGTTGCTTCGGATTTACCGGATTCTGTGGTGGAGGGACTATTTGCTCCGCTGGGTTATCAAGTGGCCATAGAACGAGGGAAAGCGGATTATTCTTTTCAGCTGAAAAATCGAAGCACCGTCAGATATGTCACGTTAAGTGGTCATCAGACGGTGCAGTATGCGTTGCGTCAGTTATTGCTGTTGATTCCGGTGCTGGATAATTATAAGCACTACTATATTAGTGAAGAAGAGTTTGACAAGCTGAGACGTTACGGTGAGGGCTGGCTGCCAGAGCATCCGCTACGCGAGCTCATCATTCGACGCACGCTGCGTTTTACCAATCTGATTGAGCAATTTGAGCGATCTGATTCTGTTTCTGCTGAAACAACAGGTACAAAAAAACACATTGAAAAGGATACTGTCCAAGCTCAAAAGGATAAGCACGAACAGGTTCAACAGCAAGAACAGCCACAGGAGGAAGGGAAGCAGCAGCCTACTGTACGGCTGAATGAACTGCGATATCAAGCCATTATGGACGTGATTCGCAAGTTGCCTCGAAGACAGAAAATCGTAGATTTTGGTTCAGGGGAAGGGAAGCTATCGGCTCGGATGGCCCGAATGACGGGCATTGAAGAGATTTGGGCGGTCGAGCCGTCTGCGTATGCACAAGTGAGAGCCATGGAGCGTTTTGCCAAGCTGGAAAGGCATGCTGACGCGATCAGCCCTACACCCATGATGGGTTCTCTCTTTTATTATGATGAACAATTGCGGGGCAAAGATGTGATGATTCTATGTGAGGTCATTGAGCATGTGGATGAGCATCGTCTGAACCGGGTGATGAAGACGATTGTGACAGAGTATCAGCCGGGCGTGCTGATCGTGACGACTCCCAATCGTGAATATAATGAAGTGTATCGTATGAATCAGCAAGAGCTGCGGCATGGCGATCATCGTTTTGAATGGAGTAGAAGCGAGTTTCAGGAACGATGTGAGCAGTGGATTGCGGAAGCTCCTTATTCGGTAGCGCTGAAGGGGATCGGAGAAGAGGTCGAAGGCTTTGGACAACCGACCCAAATGGCTATATTTACGCGCAGAAAGGAGCAGAAGGAAGCATGAGCAATTCATCCAAACGTACGATTCATTTACCGTATGCTGGACTGGTTGTGTTGGTTGGGGCCTCCAACAGTGGCAAAACCACATTATTGGACAGGCTGGTGAGCGAAGGGATTCTACTGGAGACGGAAGTGGTATCCTCGGATCATTTTCGCAAGCTGGTCGGAGATACGGAATTTATAGACTGGAGTGGACTTCCAAGGCTGGAATCGGATGTACTGTTCTATGAGTATCAGCAAATGTCAGCCAAGGCGTTTGAGGCGATGGATACGATTCTGGCTATGCGCTGTCGCTTGAATAAACTGACGGTTGTGGATGCCACCCATTTGTATGCTGAGGATCGTCAAAAATATGTACAGCTGGCAGCCAAGGCGCATGTTCCTGTTATGGCCTGGGTACTGGATGTACCCGAAGCTGTGCTGCTGGAACGGGATTTAGGCAGGGAGCATCCGCGTGGCCGCCAACGGGTCAAGCAGCAGGCACAGCTGTTAAAGCGGAACCTGCGTGGTATCCGTGAGGAAGGCTTTAACGCTTGCTATATCCTTAAGGATATAGAAGAAATGAATTTTGTCCGCCGTGCGCAGCCACTATTTCATGAGATTGGCTCAGGTATTGACATCATTGGTGATATCCATGGGTGCTACCGTGAGATGCTGGAAGTGATAGAGCAGCTAGGATATACGGAAGATACGGAAGGACTATACCATCATCCAGATGGCAGAAGACTGGTATCTGTCGGGGACGTAATGAGCCGTGGCCCAGAATCGTTACAAGCGGTGCAGTTCTGGAAAAAGCACGTGGATGCCGGACTAGCGTATATGATTGACAGTAATCATGGCTGGAAAATCGGCCGTTATCTCGATGGAAGAAAGGTGACTCTCAGTCATGGGGATGAACGATTTGCAGAGGAACTGGCCCAGTATGAACAAAAAGCGGGCAAGGCAGCGGCGGAGCAGCTTAGAAGTGAGTTGAGAGATTTTCTGCTACATGCACCTTCTCATCTTATTTTTGGCAGAAATGGATTGCGACACGTGGTCGTGGCTCATGCCGGGATTAAGGATCATTTTATTGGCAAAAAGTCGGCACGTATTTCTGATTATTGCCGCTATGGAGATACGGAGGGGCAGGATGCGAACGGAAAACCGATCCGCAAGGATTGGTTCGTAGACCATGAATCGGGAGAAATAGTAGTATGGGGACATGATCCGAGACCGCAGCCTACCCTTGTGAATCAGACGGTGAATATTGATCAGGGTGTGGTATTTGGCGGTATGCTGACCGCTTATCGTTATCCGGAAAAGGAATTTGTCAGCGTTCCGGCACATGAGAACTATGCGAATGATCCCGATAGCCCACTTGTCCGGTGGCAGAGAAAACGGTTTTCCCCGCCGAATTTACGCAAGCTCATCGCTGGTTACAGTGTGCTGACGGAATCGTATGGCGAAGTGCGCGTACAAGGAGAATGGATCAAATCCGCTATAGATACCGTGTCACATGTGACTGTACCCATGGAGGAGCTGGTGTATATTCCACCGACGATGAGTCCTGCTCCAGCGGTGTCTGCAGAGGCAGGATATCTGGAGCATCCACGTGAGGCGCTGGCTTATTATCGTGGGCAAGGAGTACAAACGATGGTGGCCGAGAAAAAACATATGGGTAGCCGGGCTATTTTGCTATTATTCAAAAACGAACAGGCTGCTGTTCAATATGTAGGCTACCCGACATTGGGCACGATCTACAGTCGGAGCGGGAGAGCTTTCTTTGAACAAAGCCTTGGGAAGCAAGTGCTGGAGAAGCTGAATGTGGATCTACGGACTACTGGATATTTTGAACGGAACCAGACGGATTTTGTGTTGCTGGATGCGGAAATTGTACCGTGGAATCTCAAGGCTCGGGAACTGATTGCTGCACAGTATGCCCATGTGGGGGAAGCAGCTCTGCTGGATCGCAGTAAGCTGGTAGACAAGCTGAAGCAGGCAGAGGTTGCAGGCCGAGAGGTTGGAGACTGGTTGGAGGAAATGGAACAGAAGTACGCGAATGCCGTAACGTTTCAAGAGGCTTTTCAAAAATATTGCTGGGATGTGGACGGTCTGGATGAAATTCGTATCGCACCGTTCCATACGCTGGCACACAGCGGAAAGACTTTTTTCGACCATTCTCATATTTGGCATATGGAGCAAAACCGTGAGCTGGCTGGGCTGTCTTCCCTGTTTATGGAGACAGAGTATCGCGTGATCACGGACGAAGCAAGCGAGGAAGAGGTCATTCGCTGGTGGAACGAGATGACAGAGGATGGTCATGAGGGGATTGTGATCAAACCGGAACGCTTTTTGATGAAAAATCGGGACAAGATGATTCAGCCTGCAATCAAGGTGAGAGGCCGGAAGTATTTGTACATCATTTACGGTATGGACTATCTTGCCCCTGAGAATTTAAAGCGTCTGAAGCAGCGTCGAACGAACAAAAAGGAGCGTCATGCCCTGATGGAAGGAGCGCTTGGTATGGAAGGCGTGGAACGTTTTGTCCGCAAGGATACGGTAGATCGTATTCATGAATGCGTCCTTGCCGCGCTATCGCTGGAATCGGAGCCGATTGATCCGAGATTGTAGTTTGCGAAGGAGGGATTGAGATGGAAAGGGGTACACCGTTAATTGATATTGGTGTGAACTTGATGCACCGTTCGTTTCATGCAGATCGGGAACAGGTGGTAGAGAGAGCCGCGGCTGTAGGAATTTCACCGCTGATTATTACCGGGACCAGTGTCCGCAGCAGTCGGGAGGCTTCTCAGTATGCAGCACGTTATCCGGGCAAGCTGTATGCGACAGCTGGCGTGCATCCCCATGATGCCAAAGACTGCAACGCAGACACGATTCAGCAGCTCCGCCAGTTGGCAGGTCAGCCGCAGGTTGTATCCATAGGGGAATGCGGATTGGACTATAACCGTGATTTTTCGCCACGTGATGTGCAGCGTCGATGGTTTGGGGAGCAAATCCAACTGGCGGGTGAGCTGAATATGCCGTTATTTCTGCATGAACGAGATGCACATGAGGACTTTGTCGCTATGCTTCGGGAGTATCAAGGGCTTGTGGATAAAGCGGTAGTGCATTGTTTTACTGGCACTGAACAGGAATTGCATACGTATGTAGAAATGGGACTGTATATCGGGATCACCGGCTGGATTTGCGACGAACGGCGTGGCAAACATCTGCGTGAACTGGTCAGAGATATTCCCTTGGACCGTCTGATGATTGAAACGGATGCTCCATTTTTGACCCCGCGTAATTTGCCCGTGAAGCCCAAAGAAGGGCGTAATGAGCCCGTGTATCTCGCTCATATTGCTGCTACGGTTGCCGAATGTACAGGTCGAAGCATGATGGAGATCGAAATCGCGACGACGGAGACAGCCAAACGTTTCTTCGGATTATAGGATTGTCAAAGCCATAGATGTGGTATATATTATAGTGAATTAAAAGAGCATTGTCGGGAGCTTGAGAAAGTCAGGCTGAGAGGGTGGCCCTTGCCACTGACCGTAAAATCTGATCTGGGTAATGCCAGCGTAGAGAAACCAAGAACACTATACAGGAATGCCGCTTGTTTTGCGGTTGTCGATAGATTCAATGTATGTCCTAGCATTTTACCTTGACCCTGACTTTGGCTTGGTATCAGTGTAGTAGCTTAGACTACTGGTTATATAAGGCATATCGACGAATGATGTTTTGTATGGTGCTTCACCTTTTACTGCGCATAAAGCTTGCCTGGAGATTCAGCTCCAGACAAGCTTTTTTTATGGCCAAGAGGCCAATTATAAGGAAAAAGGGGAGCACGCAATAATGAATACTGCTGTAAGAGCGTCCAAAGGGTTGAAGCTGACTGATATTTTGGTCACGATTGTGATATCTGTTGTGTTCGGGTTGGTCTACAAAATATGGGGACCTGCCTATGATTTGATGAAACCATTTGGTCTACACGCCGAGCAACTGATGTATGGCATGTGGTTTATGGCAGGCACGTTTGCTTATCTCATCATTCGCAAGCCGGGTGTTGCGATTTTGGCAGAGGTGGCAGCGGCAACGGTCAGCGCTTTTTTGGGAAGCGAATGGGGCATGTCCACCTTGTACTATGGCCTGCTGCAAGGCTTGGGAGCGGAGCTGTTTTTTGCAGCTTTTCTGTATCGGAACGCAAACCTGTGGGTTGCTTCGTTAGCTGCGGCCGGGGCGGCTGTCACTTCTCTGATTTTAGACTTCAGTTACGGGTATATTGATCAGCTATCGACCTGGAACTATGTTTTGTATATTGGATTTCGGATGATTGGCAGTATTGTGATTGCCGGGGTATTCGCGTTCTATCTGGCTAAGGCATTGGAGGTAACCGGAGTTACACAAAGTTTGAGACCTGCAACGGAACAAGATTATAAGGGGCTGGATTGATGAGCCGGGCAACCGAAGATGTGGTGGCTTCGATCACCCGTCTACGGTTGAAATTCCCTGGTGAGCAAGAGCTGCTTTTTCACAATATGTCTTTGTCTGTCCACAAGGGGGAAAAGCTGCTGCTACTGGGACCGAGTGGATGCGGTAAATCAACACTGCTCCAAGTGTTAAGCGGTCTGATTCCACGCACGATAGAAGTGCCCATGAAATGCGATGCTGCTGTAATCCCAAGTGTCTCAGGTATTGTATTTCAAGATCCTGATACGCAGTTCTGTATGTCATATGCAGACGAGGAACTGGCTTTTGTGTTGGAAAATAATCAGATTCCCCGGGAACAGATGCAATCCCGTATTCGCGAGCTGCTGATACAGGTTGGTCTATCGACGGATGATATACACATGCCCATTGGCAACATGTCACAGGGAATGAAGCAGCGTCTGGCGATTGCGTCTGTGCTGGCTATGGAGCCAGAAGTGCTTTTTTTGGATGAGCCCACGGCTTTGTTGGACGAGGAAGGCACCACACAGGTATGGGATACCATTCGCAACATTTCGGTAGACCAAACGCTGGTGATCGTAGAGCATAAAATTAATGAAATCGTCCACGATGTGGATCGGATTGTAGTGCTTTCTGCTCAAGGGGAGATCATTGCGGATGGAAGGGCGGAAGAAGTATTTCATGTGCATCGGCAGGCATTGTCCGAGTATGGCGTGTGGTACCCGGGAGTATGGAATGAATCGTCTTCGCCACGTTGGAGTGAATCAGTGACACAACAGAGTGGTGCGGGGACTGATTTGCTGGAGCTGGAACATTTTAGCGGCCTCCGCAGTTTAAGTCCAGTGATTTATGTGGAGCATGCGCAGGTGAAGCCTGGCGACTGGATTGGCGTGGTCGGTGAAAACGGGGCTGGCAAAAGCTCGCTGCTGCTCTCCATGATGCGTTTACTTCGCACACAGGGACGTTATAGCGTGCGCGGAATTGAGGCAGGCAGTACGGAACAACTGGCAGAGCGTATCGGGTTCGCATTTCAAAATCCCGAGCTGCAATTCGTAGCGCATACCGTACGAAAGGAACTAGAGTATTCGTTACCGAAGAGCTTGTTTAGTGCTGAACAGTGCCGGGAGCGGGTGGATCGGATGCTCGTACAGTTCGGATTGGAGCGGCTGGACGAGCGTCATCCGTATCAGCTTTCATTAGGCCAAAAAAGACGGTTGAGTATTGCTACGGCCATGATCCGTGAGCCGGAAGTGCTGCTGCTGGATGAGCCGACTTTTGGTCAGGATGCGCGTAATACCTTTGTCATGCTGGATATGTTGGAGCAGCTGAGAGCAGCAGGCACGGCCATTGTGATGGTCACGCATGACCCGGAAATTGTCCGTCGATATTGTACCAATATATGGCGGATTCAGAAAGGGGAACTACAGTATGAACCTGTCCTTTCCCCATCATAAAACATGGCTGCATCGCGTGAATCCGGGCTTAAAGCTCGTGTTGTTTTCCATACTGTTTGTGGTCGTTATAGTCATTCATGATCCGAATGTCATGTTTAATGTTGCGTGTACTATGTTGCTGCTGCTTGTCTGGTCAGGCCATCCATGGAAGAGGCTGCTGCTGTACGGTTCTCCCTTTATATTGGTGTTTATTTCAACTTCAACGGGCATGATGATGTTCGGCAAAGGGGTGACGACCTGGTGGTCATGGGGCTTGATCCATGTGACGCAGGAAAGCTTTTACCGAGGCATGCATCTGGGCTTTCGTGCGCTGAGTATGGCTGCGGTAGGGTTGCTGTTTGGTTTAACGACTCGTCCGGTGGACCTTTTTTATTCACTGATGCAGCAATGGAGGCTCCCTCCGAAGTATGCGTACAGCTTCTTGGCAGCCATGCGGTTAATGCCCACGATGGTGGAGGAATTCCAGGCATTGAGACAAGCACACCGCATTCGAGGCTTACATCAGCATGTGTCCAAATGGAATATGTATGCCACACTCCGCAGATATGCGATTCCGCTGCTCGCTCAAAGTATCCGGCGTGCGCAGCGCATTGCTATTGCTATGGAAGCCAAGGGTTTTGCTAATGAAACCAAGCGCACGTATTATTATGCGATTGGCTATTCGGCTGTAGATATTTTATTTGTTTTCTATTTTGTGGTGATGCTTACGCTGGCTTGGGGACTCGGTATCCGCTTTCCTTATGTAGGGGTATGGGATGTACGTTAATTGTTGTCAAAATGCTTTGCCCGTTTTCTGCTCTGTGGTATATTAATGCAATGGGAATTGACGGCTCGTACAGACCCGCCCGGGCTGGCGGGCTTATTACATTTTCCCGCAGAAATGGATCATCAGGAGGCCAAGTTTCATGATTACGCTGCATCAGGTAAGCAAGCATTATACCACCTCAAGCGGCCAATTTCATGCGGTTCAATCCGTGTCCCTTCAAGTGGAGGAGGGGGAAATTCACGGTATCATAGGTGCCAGCGGTGCCGGCAAGTCTACGTTGCTCCGGTTGATGAATGTATTGGAAAGGCCGGATGAGGGAAACGTGGTTGTAAACGGGGAAGAGCTGACTCGCATGCCGGAAAAACGTCTCCGAGAAGCGCGGCGATCCATAGGGATGATTTTTCAGCATTATCATCTTGTTCACAATCGGACGGTCAGTGGAAATGTGGCAATGCCGTTAGAGCTGGCAGGTGTCGCGAAAAAAGAGAGAGCGGAACGTGTGCGCGAATGCCTGCAATTCGTCGGTTTAGCTGATAAAGCAGAACAGTATCCGGCACAACTGAGCGGAGGCCAAAAGCAACGTGTGGCGATAGCCAGAGCGCTGGCGAATCGACCTGCGGTGCTGCTGTGTGATGAGCCAACCTCGGCGCTTGATCCGCAGACGACCGCGGATATTTTGGGCGTGTTACGGGAGATCAACCGTGAACTGGGAGTTACCATTGTAATCGTAACGCACGATATGGACGTGGTACGCAATATTTGTACCCGTGTATCAGAAATGCGAGATGGGCAACTACTTTCAACGCAGCGTGTAGCTGACACTGCGGTAGGTTCAACAGCGGGAGCAGGTGAAGCTGATGAATGAAATGCTGAGCATCATTGCGCAATATCAGTCTGAGATATGGAAAGCCATCGGAGAGACGTTTATCATGGTGGGGATTTCTATCGCAGCAGCTGTACTGTTAGGGCTTCCGGCAGGAACGATTTTGTATTTGTGTGGTAAAGGGCAAAAATATGAAAATCGACTGCTGTTCACCCTATTGAACAGTGTGGTCAATGTTATCCGCTCATTCCCGTTTTTGCTGCTCGTCGTGTTTATGATTCCATTTACACGTCTGGTCGTAGGGACGGCGCTGGGCACGATGGCTGCAACGGTTCCCTTGTCAGTGGTGGCCATCGCCTATTATTCGAGGCTGGTGGAGCAATCATTGCTCGAGGTGCCCAAGGGTGTAATTGAAGCCGCTACTTCTATGGGGGCATCCACCCTCCAGCTGATTTTTAAATTTCTGTACGTGGAGGCTCGTTCCGGGCTTGTACTGGGTTTGACCACGTCCACCATTAGCTTCATCTCCTACTCCACGGTGATGGGCATTGTGGGCGGCGGCGGGGTAGGCGATTTTGCCATCCGCTACGGTTACCAGCGCTTTGAAACAGGCTTGATGGCGTTCACCATCGTTGTCATGATTATTTTCGTACAAACGATCCAGTTCACCGGAAGCAGCATATCCCGCCGGATCGACAAGCGGTAAGGTGGAATTGTAACTTTCACTATACTTGCACAACTCACTATGGGAAATAAAAATGACTTTACAGTACCTCAAAAGCGGAGCGGGCAGAATTGTTCTGGAGAAGCGTCAGCGTTCGCCTTTGAAATGGGATTCTAACCTATACATCACTTTATAAATCAGAGAGAATCCCATTTCAACAGCGATCGTAAGATCAAATCATTCGCGAAGCGGCTGCGGCTCCCACTGTAACTCATTTTTTATCTTCCTAATCACAATTTACTTGGAGGTTCCTCATCAAATGAGTCGGAAAAACAACATGAAAACGAACTTGAAATTACTTACACTATTTGCTGTCGTTATGCTACTGGTTGCCGGATGCGGTGGTCAAAAGCAGGCTGCTCCAGAAACACAGTCTAAAGAAGCAAATTCCCAAAAAGAAGTGACCTTGAAAGTAGCAACGCTAATCCCACCGATGACAGATGTGCTGGATATCGTGAAGCCGCTGCTTAAACAGGACGGAGTCAATCTGGAAATCGTCGTACTTTCAGACAATATCCAACCGAACAACGCATTGGCAAGCCGGGAAGTAGATGCTAACTTCTTTCAGCATGCTCCTTTTATGCAACAATATAATGAAAGCAACAAGTCTGATTTGGTGGCGATAAAACCTATTTACAACGCCATTTACGGCGCGTACTCCAAAAAATACAAGAACGTTAAAGACCTGCCGGAAGGTGCGACTATTGCCATTGCCAATGACCCGGCCAATACTGGACGTTCTTTAGTAATGATGGAGCAAAATGGTTTGATCAAGCTTAAAGAAGGTGTAGGCTATAATGCTACACAGGCCGATATTATTGAGAATAAGAAAAAGTTTGTGTTTAAAGAAGTGGATTTGTTGATGCTGGCGCGGTCACTGGATGATGTGGACATGGCTGCCATGTATCCCGCATATGCCAAGCCGCTCGGTCTGACACCGAAGAAGGACGCGCTGATTACCGAAAAAGACGATACGCACTTTGCTATTAATCTGGTAGCGCGTAAGGATAATGCAGATTCCGATGCTATTCAAAAGCTGGCAAAGCGAATGACTGGACCGGAAGTACGTAAATTTTTTGAGGACAATTACAAGGATAGCGTTGTTCCAGCATTTTAAATAAATAAGTATGTTGAAACATCGTTTTATGATGAAATACGACCTGTATAATGGAAGGAAGTCTGTGAAGAGCAGATGGTCTCCCTTGTGCAGGTCTTTTTTTCATCCTTAATATGGAAAGGAATTATCGAAAACAGGGTATAAAGTCTTATTTTTTAAGGTTTTAGGGTGTTGCACCGCTGCGAATTTTGGTCATAAAGGGCGATGGAGTAATGATAAGGAACATATTAAAATAAAAATACGAACAAACATTCGTTTTCGATTTTGTTAACGGTGTTTTTATATGGGTCAAAAAATTCAGCTGACAACGGGCCAAAAGCGTGAATAAAAAGGAAGGGGAATGACATGAAGCTGTTTGTAACTGTAAAAAGTCTGGGAAAGCGCAAGCCCGCACTCGCACGACAGGAAATAGAGCTGAGTCCTGCTCCAGAAACATTGCGAGATTTGATTACTGCAACCGTTGCTCTGAATGTTCAAAAGCTGCGGGAAAAGCAGGAGAGTGTCGCGCTGATTCCGTTCCTTACGGGAGAAGAAGTTCAGGCACAAGGCGAGATAGGCAAAGTAGGATTCGGTTCCATATATAATGATGGTGTCCCGGATATTAAGGATGCCGTGAACACGGCGATGCAGGCATTTGAAGATGGTTTATACAGAGTTTTTGTGTGTGACGAGGAAACTATTGAACTGGATGCCCCTTTGTCACTTAAGGATGGGAATGAGATTGTATTTATACGCTTCACAATGCTGGCTGGAGGCCTATGGTAGAGGGGGAAACGAAATATGCATCAAGAGAACAATGAGCAAGAATATTTCACCACACTGAAGGAGCGCGCGGCGCAACTGGATGGACCACAACAGGAATTGGCTCAGTATGTTGTGGAACTGGGTAAGCTTCATTACATACAGGAGAACGAGGAGCCATTTAACGAATGTCAGCGAATATTAAAAGAACGGGCGACAGAAAGCGGAGAACCGCTGTTTAAGCCACTGACAGAGGTATTACGTGCTCTAATTGGACAAACGGCGGGCGATGTATTTGCCCATCTAACAGAGCATGTGACTGAATATCCATACAGCACAGGGTATGCGCGAAAACCGTTTCGCACTTCGGATATTACGGCCCATACTTCCCGGATTTATAAAAGAATGGTGCAGTTGATTCGAATGGACTGTATCGGGTTCTCCGTAATGGATTATTTAACAAAAAAGGATTATGAACCAGGCAGGGATTACCGGATTCAGGAAACGATTGGTGACTGGATTGCTTATGAGCTGGATAACGGTAATTCGCAGGTGCTTGAGGCGTTAAAAGCTATTATTTATGGGGATAATCAGGCGGCGTTACTTACGCGCAATATGATTAAAGGCATGCTCCTGAGTCATCAGGAGGAGAATTATCGCATGATCGGCGAGCTCTTGGCAGCCGCCAAGCTCCAGGAGGGATTGCGCCAAAGTATCGTGGAACAAATGGATGAAGGAACCCCAGAGGCTCTAATATATCTGTTAAAGGTGATCATCGACCAAGGCTTCATTCGTTACAGTTCGGTGGTGCGGGCGCTTGCAGTATGGACGGGCATGGGCTTGGAATCCGCCAATCAGCGGGTCGTTCGCCAACTGATCGAGCAGGCATATGAAGCATTGACTCGTAGCGAACTGCGCCAGGAATGGCTGATCAGCTCAAATGCTAATGAAGTTTATATGAGTTTGTGGGCTACGGCAGTACATGAGGAACGTGATTTGTATGGACAGGTTCGAAAACTCATGGAGCAAGGAGCAACCTACCAGAAGATCGTAGCACTGTATGTACTGTCTAACAGTGACAACAAGGATGTACGCCTCGGAATTGCGAGAGAATATCTGGATGAAACGGACCAAGAGCTTCAATATTGGATACTGACGAACTATACAAGCAATTATTTTTATGAATGGGTAGAAGGCGGGACGGTCGCGGATCGGATCGTTAAAGTGGTGCGTACTCCTTTGCTGGAGAGCAAAGAGGAGCGGCGTAAGGATTTTGAACGACTTCATAACCTGTTTGTACATATGAAAAAGGGTGAGTCCACCGAGCCCTCCAAGGTACTGGATTTTGTTAATCTGTATCACCGCTCAGATGCACCTATTCAAAAAATGCTGTATCTCGCTGGTTATGATATGGATGCTTCCTGGATTGGGGAAATCATAGCCTTAAAGGAACAGATTAGCCCTAATCTGCGTGGCGAACTGTTGAACCATTTTGTGCAAAAACCTGAGGATGCGGTACAACGTGATTTTATTTTTTCCAGTTTGTCTGACAAAAGTATGAGTATCCGTGAGTTCGCTGTGGCCAAGGCGCGTAAGCTGACGCTGTCGGAACCAGAAATGCAACAAATGGAAGCCTTATTAAAGCTCAAGACGGGATCATTGCGCCAAAGTGTCATTGGTGTGTTGCTCTCACAATCGGAAGAGCCGCTCGCTGGCTCATTGGAACGCTTGCTGCGTGCTAAGGCGGAGCTGCAACGATTGGGTGGACTGGAAGTATTGACGAAGATATATGCAGACCCGGATCGTGCCGAACAGTATGAAAGCCTGCGGACTTTGGCGGATATCATTCAGCAACCTACAGCCAAAGAGGAGCAACTGCTGTCCAAGCTGGGACAGGAGGATGCTTATACAGGGGCTAACGGTTTTGGACTGTACGATCCGAATGTCAAGGAAGCTTGGTTGGAAGAGAAAGTTGATCTGGGTGATTTTCGATTGGCCGATGTTTTTGTTAGTCCATTGGAGAAGCTCAAGCAGTTCTTGAGTGGACTGGACGAGCTTGTTCATCATCATCGTGATGTGGAATATACTGCGGAGTATTATTCGGGCTACAAAGATACATTGCTTATTGGGACGAACCTTCGCCCTCTACGGCTGGTTCAGATCGATGAAGAAGTAGATTCCAGACTGTCTTTATATCCTCTCTATGAGGAGTGGGACCGTTATTTGCAGGAAAGCGGCATGGAAGCGCGTGAACTGCTGGAGCTTGTTTTTTATGACCGATTAGAGCCTATGGACCGAACGCTGGATCGCTATTATCGATACTTTTCTTTTAACATGGACTATTCAGAACAAAGCAAGCACAAGCTGCTGGAAGGATGGCGTAAAGATTTCGCTGAGCAATTGTATCCTTTGGATCGCATTAACGAGGTACAGAAGTGGATGGCAGAGCTGACCTATTCCGATCAGGTAAGCACATTAGTTAATGCTTATTTTATGGACACATCCGGTGACCAAACATTTGACGTAATTGACCTTGCTTTAAATTCACTAATGCAAGGCATGCCTAAGGACAGACCTGAAGAAGACATGGGAATGCTCCATCTATTGTCTGGCCCGTGGGTGGCACTGGAGAAGGGGCAGGTCCATGATGATGAGTCCTTTAAGCGCTTTTTCCATACCTTTGTGAACTACGCAGAACTGCCAGGAGCGGAAAATCGTTTTTATTCTCCGCTGGATCTGGAGGATTACTTCAAAGCATATGAAAAAGGGTTGATTGGTGTAGGTGAAGTGTATCGGGAGCTGCTGGCTGGTAGTGAAAGCAGAAGACATATGAGTTCCTTAACCAATGCCCGCAATACATGGATTTCTAGCAGACCAGAATTTTTGGAGATACGTCGTACGGTTATTGATCGACTGCTAGAGGTTGAATTGGTTCGAGGCGATTTGCCTACCGAGGCTACGCCAAAGGTTATGGGCTTGAGCCAATTTGAAGGTATGGATTATTTCATCCGTATTCTGGAGGGTCTCGACAAGGAAACGTTTGTGCGTGGTTATGTGTACGGCTACGGTGATCGTATTACCAAAAAGGAATCGTTCAGCCACTTGCTCAAGGCATGTTATCCGAGTGATGGCGAGGATGCCACGTTGCTCAAGGAAAAGCTGAAGAACACTAAAATTACAGATAAACGTCTGCTGGAGGCGGCTATGTATGCACCGCAGTGGATTGAGATTGTAGCAGACTATCTCGGTTGGGAAGGGCTTCGCAGTGCGGCATGGTATTTCCATGCGCATATCAATGAAGGTTTTTCGGCCGAGAAGGAAACGATTGTAGCTCATTACTCGCCGATTGCTCCACAAGATTTTAATGATGGTGCCTTCGATATTCACTGGTTTCATGAGGCCTATGAGACGTTGGGCGAGGAACGTTTTGACCTGCTGTACGATTGTGCCAAGTATATTTCGGCTGGAGCCAATCATCGTCGATCCCAGTTGTTTGCAGATGCGACGCTGGGTAAGCTCAAACGGAGTGAAATGGAAAAATCAGTGGAGGACAAGCGAAACAAAGACCATTTGCTGACCTACAGTCTGATTCCACTTGCTCAGCCGCCTGAACCAGATATACGCGAACGTTATGATTTTATCCAGAGGTTTCTGGAACAAAGCAAAAAATTCGGCGCACAGCGTAAGGCCAGTGAGGGACTCGTTTCACGGATTGCGCTCGGGAATTTGGCACGTAACGCAGGCTATGATGACGTAACCCGTCTCGTATGGGATATGGAAGCTCGTAAGCTGGATGATCTTCGGTCTTATTTTGAGCCACATGCTTTGGACGAGGCTACAACGGTGCAGCTCGTCATTGATACTGAAGGAGCGGCAGATATTGAAATTGTCAGCAAAGGCAAGATGCTAAAATCCATTCCGGCTCGTTTCAAGAAGGATGAGTATGTTACGTCGCTGAAGGAGCTTAAAGGAGATCTAGTGGATCAGTACCGCAGAGCTCGTAAAGAATTGGAACGCTCTATGGAGTCTGGTACGACCTTTATGGTGAAGGAATTGAGAGGATTGCTGGGTAATCCTGTGCTTGCTCCGTTGGTGCGGACACTGGTTTTCAAGGCTGATGATCACCTCGGATATTTTAATGAGGAAACGTTGGTATTGACGGCTCCTTTTGCTGAACAGCATACTATAGGAGAAGAGGATAAGCTGATTATTGCCCATCCCCTTCATTTGTTCGAAAGTGGTCGTTGGAGCGAATTCCAGAAGGACTTATTCGACCGCCAGATACGCCAGCCATTTAAGCAGGTGTTCCGTGAGCTGTACTTGCTGAATGCTGATGAACGTGCAAATGCGACCGTTTCCCGTCGATATGCAGGACACCAGGTACAGCCGAATAAAACGGTATCCCTATTGAAAGGTCGCCAATGGACAGTCAGCTATGAGGACGGACTTCAGAAGGTGTACTATGCTGAGAATCTGATTGCGAACCTGTATGCCATGGCGGATTGGTTCTCACCAGCGGATACCGAGGCTCCTACACTGGAGACAGTGCAGTTCTTTGATCGGACAACGTATAAGAGCGTACCGTTGGACGAAGTTCCTCCTGTTCTGTTCTCCGAAGTTATGCGGGACGTGGATCTGGTCGTCAGTGTTGCCCATGTAGGTGGCGTTGATCCAGAGGCCAGTCTGACGACCATTGAAATGCGTAGGGTTATTGTGCAGGAATCACTTCGCCTGCTGAAAATTAGCAATGTACGCTTGGATGGGAATTATGCACGTGTAGATGGGACTCTTGGCGAATATGCTGTGCATCTGGGAAGCGGGGGTGTCTACAAGCAAGCGAAGGGAGCACTGCATATTATCCCGGTGCATTCGCAGCATCGTGGACGCATCTTCCTGCCGTTTCTGGACGAGGACCCAAGAACAGCTGAGATTCTATCCAAAGTTGTGTTGTTGGCCGAGGATCAGAAGATCAAGGACCCGCAAATTCTTACACAGCTTCAAGCGTAGAATAGAATTCTGATATATATAGATTCATAATTAACTCAACGTTCGCACCTAAACAATGATTTCGCATCCTCGACTGTGTAGGTGGAAACTTAGTTTAGTTGCGGAGGTTGAGTTATTTAATATTGAGCGTTTATCGAGCACGAATAAGGAGATATGGGTAATAATTTAGGTTCTGTAGTTTGATGGGAATCTAACAGTATAACAATTGACGATCATAGGAGAACACAACGATGTTTAATAATATCTTTCTAAAAGAGTACTCAACCGAGTATCAACCACAAGTTGTTGATTTAATTTTACATATTCAAAAAGATGAATATGGTATCGCCATAACCAAAGAAGATCAGCCAGATTTGCTTGATATTGAAAACTTTTATCAGCGTGGTAACGGCAACTTTTGGGTGGCTCTTAGTGAAGGAAACGTAGTAGGGACTATAGCTTTGTTAGATATTGGGAACCGTAAGGCAGCACTCAGAAAGATGTTTGTAAAACAAAACTATAGAGGTAAAACATTCAATGTTTCGAATCAATTATTGCATCATGCCATAGGATGGGCTAGGGAAAGGTCTATTGAAGAAATCTATCTTGGAACAACACCACAATTCGTAGCAGCTCATCGTTTTTATGAGAAGAACGGCTTTGTTAGTATAGCTCCTGGAGAATTGCCGATTGGTTTTCCAGTCATGAAAGTGGATAAAAAGTTTTACAGATACGTCATTCAATAATGGGCATAAATGAAGATGCTGCTAGGCCACAAAAGAAACCGTCGTCTAGCAGATGCTTCTTTTGTTTAGGACAGGCGTTTGCTAGAATAAAAGGGTATGTTGTAAGTCAACGTTAACCAAATTGCTGGGAGGGACACACGTATGAGCAAAAAGATTAAATGGGGAATTGTCGGCACAGGCTGGATCTCAGATCAATTTGTGGCGGATTTGGCGCATGTTACGAATGGAGAAGGGTATGCTGTTGGATCACGCACTATTGAAAGCGCTACCGAATTTGCAGCTAAGCATCAAATATCAAGGGCTTACGGGAGCTATGAGGAATTAGCACAAGATCCCGAGATAGATGCTATTTACGTAGGGACTCCTCCTCCTTTTCATAAAGAGAATGTTCTGATGGCTCTTCGGGCAGGCAAAGCAGTCTTGTGTGAGAAACCCTTCACCGTCAATAGCAAAGAATTGGAGGAAATGATCGGCTTTGCACGTGAGCGTAAGCTATTCCTGATGGAAGCAATGTGGACACGTTTTTTGCCTCCGATTCGCCAAGTGCGGGAGTGGATACATGCGGGTCTCATTGGCGAGGTAAAGCTGGTTAAGGCGGAATTTGGTTTTCGGGTAGATTGGAACCCGGAGGGGCGGCTTTTGAACCCTGAGCTGGGCGGAGGTGCTCTATTAGATGCAGGGATTTATCCGGTTTCTTTTGCTTCAATGGTCTTCGGCCCTGAACCTGAGCATGTATGGAGCACTGCTCATATCGGGGAGACAGGCGTTGACGAGACATTTTCGATCTTGCTGGATTATGGAAAAGGACGCACGGCTATGCTTAACGGGGCAGTCCGTCTCGGATTGACGAATGAGGCATACATCCATGGAACAAAGGGCTATATCCACATTCCGTCATTCCTGAACAGCACATCGGCTACTTTAGTTGTGGACGGTGAAGAGGCACAAAACTTTCAGGATGACCGATCCTCTACAGGCTATGCCTTTGAAGCAGAAGAAGTCGGGCGTTGCTTGAACGAAGGCTTGCTCGAAAGTTCTACTATTTCTTTGGATGAATCATTAGGAATTATGAAACTGATGGATCAGATTCGTTCACAGTGGGGGCTTCGGTATCCGTTTGAATAATCACATTAATTCCAGGGACCTTCCAGGTTCTCTGGAATTTTTTTGTTTGTGAGCGTTATTTTTTTATACTAGGATTTTGCAAAATCCTCATACATAAGTATTTCCAATTCCCAAATAGCGACTTTGGTCGCACGATAGGTAACGCCATATGAGTCAATCAAGAGTGGGACATATGAATCATTTTTTGTGATTTAAATTAGTTAAAAAACCGTCATTAAAAAGTTACAAAAGTGTAATTTTATTATCAGTTAACTGAATTGTGAGCGCTCTCTTTTTATGGAGAAGAATGAAGGTCCTAGTGCTGTACTTCCAAAAACTTTCAATGAAATTTTCGAAAATGTACGGTAGGGTGGTAAACGTGTCACTTGAGCCATTGCGGCTTTTGCTGACTTGCTTGCTTATCCCGTGGCTCTCGATTCTTGTCGGAGCTCGCAGGATCGAGAGCCTTTGCAAGCCTGTGAGAGTTGAATAGACATTCACCTCATGACCTAACATCAAGGAGGAGTTACAAACGTGAAAGTGAAATCAACATGGTTGTTCCGTATGGTGATGATGACAGTTATCGCGGCTGTTGTGATTGGACCTATGAATATTGCAGGAGCGGCAGGCAGCCAGACAGATCGGCCTTGGATGAACACGGCCCTGTCGGCTGAGAAACGGACAGCGTTGCTGCTGCAAGAAATGACGCTGGAAGAAAAAATAGATTTGGTGACTGGTAAGGTCAACAATTACTATGGATTTTATAATAATTCGATGGAGCGGTTGGGTATTCCGGCGCTGACGATGGCAGATGGACCTGCGGGTGTGCGCATCGCCAATCCAGATGTGCAGGACAAGCAATCTACTGCGTTGCCTGCTCCAATTGCGTTGGCTGCAACGTGGGATACCCAAGCTGCCAAACAGTATGGTGATTTGATCGGAGACGAGGCTTTTAATACAACTCATAATGTTGCGCTTGGACCGGGGATGGATATTGCCCGTATTCCATGGGGATCGCGAAACTTTGAATCTATGGGTGAGGACCCGCTACTGCAATCGCAAATGGCGACCGCTTATGTCAAAGGTATACAAAGCCACCCTGTTTTGGCGACTGCGAAACATTACCTTATGAATAATCAGGAAACGGAGCGCTTCACGACGAATGTCAAAGTCAGTGACCGTGCGTTGCATGAGATTTACATACGCCCGTTCCAAGAAGTCATCGCCAAGGCAGATTTGGGAGGGGCCATGTGCTCCTTTAACAAGGTCAACGGCGAGTCTGCTTGTGAGAACAAAACTCTTTTGACGGACCTCTTGAAGAAGGAGCTGCAATTCAAGGGCTTCGTGATGAGTGATTACGGTGCGAACCTGAGTACAGTCGAATCAGCAAATAGCGGATTGGACCTGGAAACACCGGGTACACCATATGGTAAATGGGGAGATCAGCTGCTGGCGGCTGTTAAGAATGGCAAGGTAAGTGAAAAAACGATTGATGATAAGGCTGGGCGCATTCTGGTGCAAATGTTCAGCAAAGGTTTATTCGATCACCCGGCTCAAAATAATCAAATTGATGCCCGTGACCATGGCAAAACAGCCCGTCAATTGGCTGAGGAAAGTATGGTACTGCTTCAAAATAAAAACAATGCATTACCGTTGTCTAAAGATAAACTCAAGTCCATTGCTGTGATTGGCCCCGATGCAGATAACGGCACTGTGGCAGGCGGAGGCAGTTCGTTGGTGAACCCGACGTATACCGTGAGTCCGTTAGAGGGCATCCGCAATCGTGTCGGCAAAGGAGTTACCGTCCAATATGCACCGGGCACAGACCCGATCTCTGCAGGAGACATTATGCCAGGGCCATCTGCTGTTCCGTCTTCACTGTTGACTACATCTGATCAGAAAGAGGATATCAGTGTTGGATATGCGACTTATGGAGATGGCGAACAGGGGCTTCGAGGCGAATACTGGAAGAATAACAAGATGGAAGGCAATCCGATTCTTGTACGCAATGATGACCAAGTCAATATGAACCTTGGATTTTATAATTATCAGGGCTTCAATGCGAAGTCCCCTAAAGTTCCCAATACACCAACGACACTGAACGGCTTGATATCTGCACGCTGGACAGGGGCAATTGCAGCTCCCAAGGATGGTGACTATGCATTGTCATTAACCAGTTTGGGATCAAGCAAGCTGTATCTCGACGATAAGCTATTCGTGGATAATCAAGGTGAAAAGCTGGGCACTACGAAGAAAAACATCTCCCTTAAAGCGGGTGAAAAGCACAAGATACGTATTGAATACCGCGCTGATTATCCGACAAATGGTCGTGATTCCGGTGGCATGGTTCGTCTGGGCTGGGAACCTCCGGCAGATACGTCAGATAAGTTGATTGATAACGCTGTAAAATTGGCAAAAAAATCGGATGTTGCGATTGTTGTTACGCGTACGTATGAGAGCGAAGGATATGTTGAGCGTTCCGATATGGAACTGCCGAACAATCAGGATCGGCTGATCCGTGCGGTTGCGGCTGCAAATCCGAAAACCATTGTCGTACAAATGAGCGGCAGAGCCGTGCAAATGGATACATGGCAGGACAAAGTCCCTTCCATCGTACAAGCATGGTTTGCTGGACAAGAGCAAGGAAATGCTATAGCGCGCGTCTTATTCGGTGATGTGAATCCTTCTGGTAAATTGCCGGTAACTTTCCCGGTTAACGAGCAGTCTACACCCGTGTCCTCACCAGAGAAGTTTCCAGGCGTGAACGGTATAGGTGACTATTCAGATGGTATTTTTGTAGGCTATCGTGGGTATGAGAAATCGGGTATTCAACCAGCGTTCTCCTTTGGACACGGTTTATCCTATACGACATTCGGATATAGCGATCTGAAAACAAAACAGCATGCGAGTGGAAAAAAATCCGATCGTACGAGTTCCGTCGAAGTTTCGCTAAAATTGAAGAACACTGGCAAAACAGCCGGAGCTGAGGTTGTACAGGTGTACAGCGGTAAGCTTCCGACAAACGTAGAGACTCCTTCCCGTCAACTGGCAGGCTGGTCCAAGGTAGAGTTGAAGCCGGGTCAAGAGAAGAAGGTACGCATTGAGCTCGACCCGAAAGCTTTCTCTTATTGGGATGAAAAGTCCAAAGCATGGGTTATGCCAGCGGGTGAAGTGCCCATTTATGTGGGTAGCTCCTCACAGGATTTACGACTGACAGGAAGTGTTACGATTCCGGCAACCTCTACAGAAAAGGCAAAAAAGTAATCCCGTTATATTTGTTTTAAAATGGCTATATTCAAGAGAGCACGGGCAAAAGCACCGGCTCTCTTTTTGCTATCGGTATGTAAACGTCCAACAGGTATGCAAAGGGAAACCCAAGTGAAAGCTGAAATAGTAGGGAGGATGGGGACAGGATAATGATGGGGGGAGGAGGATATTAGATGAAAAAACTCCAAAAGCAACGACGTACTGACATCTGGCTGCTTATAGCTGCAGTAGCCATTTTGATCTGTGCGGTCCTGGCCAGTATGGCTATACGGAATGTTCCGGGGCCGAAAGCAGAAAATAACGTCAACATGTGGCTAACAACACCCGATCCGGCGAATCGCCTAACCCAACAAACCCCGATCCGTTGGGATAAGGATAACAGTAAAGAAAATGCAGCGAATGCGGATACACTGACGATTGAGATTAAGCCAGATATTCATTATCAGACGATGGAGGGATTTGGCGCAGCGGTGTCCGGTTCGTCCGCATACCTGATGAATCATGGCATGTCTGCCAATCAGCGCGATCAGCTGCTAAATGATTTGTTTACAGCTAGTGGCATTCAACTAAGTTATATTCGCCATACCATTGGAGCCTCGGATTATTCCGTAGATGAACAGGGACAGCCTGGTAGCTATACCTATGACGATGTGGCAACAGGCAAGGACTATGAGCTGAATCATTTCTCCATCGCCAAGGATCGGGATGTGATCGATGTATTGAAGCAAATTCTGAGAAGAAACCAGGATTTAAAGATTATGGGAACCCCATGGACAGCTCCGCCCTGGATGAAATATGGGGAGCATATTTATAACGGCTGGTATTTGGATTATACCGATCCGCGCGTCTACCAGGCGTATGCTGACTATTTTGTTCGTTATCTACAGGCTTATGCGAACGAGGGAATTCCGATTCAGGCGATTTCCATTCAAAATGAGCCAGAATTCACGACGTCCAAGTATCCCAGCATGAGTATGGGATCAGCAGAACAGGCGAATTTTATTAAACAATATTTGGGTCCCACCCTAAATCGAAACCATTTATCTACTCACATTATTGCCTTTGACCATAACTGGGATACAGGGAGCGAATATGCTAAGACCGTGTTAGGAGATGAACAGGCTCGAAACTATACGCACGGAACGGCCTTTCATTGCTACAAAGGAGAGCCCACAGCGATGACAGATGTGCATAATGCTTTTCCTGATAAGCCTGTATATATGACAGAATGTAGTGGGGGAGCGTGGAGTCCGGGCTTTGGAGATAATTTGAGCTGGGATATGTCCAAGCTGATCATTGGTGCACCCCGAAACTGGTCGCAAAATGTCCTCTTTTGGAATATCGCACTTGACCCGTCCGGGGGTCCGACCAATGGAGGTTGCGCCAACTGTAGAGGTGTAGTAACCATCGACCCGTTAAGCGGTGCAGTTACGAAAAATGTGGAGTACTATGCGATTGGGCACGCCAGCAAATTCGTCCGTCCAGGTGCGGTACGTATTGATTCTACACATTATAGTGGGAGTATTGAAACGGTCGCCTATCGCAACCCCGACGGTACGCTTGTCCTGATTGCCGCCAATACGGGAGAGAACACAAAGACATTTAAGGTTCGGCATGGAAATAAGGTTTTCAAATCTACCCTTCCATCCAAGTCCGCGGCTACCTTTCAATGGAATCCTACGGCTTCCTGACACGGCCTGTACATCAACGTTTTAGAGCGCTTAGCCCATCTGGCTGAGTGCTCTTTTTTCATTTGCTACAAAACCCAGACTGCGAAAAAAATTTTAATATTGTTCAGAATTGGTTCAGAGGCGGATGATAAGATCTTTTCACTAATAACAAGAATGAACCGTTTACGGGGGATAGTCTGATGAATCAAGAAACGAATAAAGAATGGCAAAAAGTGCTGATGGTGACGTTGCTGGCAGGTATGGCATGGGGACCCCATTATTTGACTTTTTTAAGAGTCCAGCTTAAGTAGGTCGTAGGAGTTGCTGGCAGAGCGACTATATTTCAGGTTCATCAGGAACCACAGGAGGCATCTCTTTTGTTTTTTTCACAATATGTCGATGGTGGAGACGGTCGCATCGTGCTGCAATTGTTTTACAACCGAGAATGTGACTTCTCTCATAAAATAGAAGGATATGAGCTGGAGGTTCACCAATTCATGAAAAACACGAACCGTATGAACGTATCCAGCATAGCACTATATCCGGTTAATCCAGTAATACCGTATCTGATCATAAATAGCTCCTTTTACGATTTCATGGATGTGACGAATGTTGCCTATTTTAATCAAGAGGGTCATTTCTATAACCCAAATGAATTTAATACGGTCGCATATGTACTCAAATATCATGAAACTATACCCGAAAGGTACTTATCAATATGTAGGCAGGCATACACCTTAATCGGTGTGTTTGTCTGAGCTCGCTGTCTTTTGAAGACAGGTCATGAATTCTTATAAAGGTGTAACCCATCAACTATCGTGGGTTACGCCTTTTTGAATACTGAGCATTTTGTATTCATCCAAGCCTTTACTGTACAAGGAGATTTTCAACATGAAACCAGGGGCATGGGGAGTTCTTCCGCAGCAGTATCAATATGCTTGAACAATGTACTCAACTGAATTACAATACAATTGATAATGATTTTTAATATCAATTAGAATGAAAAGGGGGAGTTGGACTACATGTTTGGATTGACCAAAAAGCTACATATTTATACAGCACTTATTCTGTTGATATCGGTGCTGGCTGGTTGTGCCTCGGGTGGAACTACAGGGACAACAGCCCCTTCAAGTAAGTCTGCAAGTGGTAATGAGAGCAATGCAGCAGGCAGTGGTGCGGACGAGCAGACCAGAGTTATCAAACATGCCATGGGTGAAACGACAGTTAAGGGAACTCCGAAGAGGATTGTAACCTTGTTCCAGGGTGCCAATGATGTTGTTGTTGCACTTGGTGTTAAGCCAACGGGTGTTGTGGAATCCTGGGTTCAGCAACCCGTATATAAATATTTGAGAGATGATCTGGATGGTGTGACGCAAGTAGGTCAGGAATCACAGCCGAACCTGGAAGAGATCAACAAATTGAAGCCGGATCTAATCATTGCCACCAAAACAAGACATGAGGATATCTATGATCAACTGTCCCAGATTGCTCCAACGGTAGTTACCGAGACTTTGTTTGACTGGAAAGAGACGGTAAAGACGGCTGGTGAAGCGATGAATATGAAGGAACAGTCGGACAAGTTGCTTGCTGATTGGGATGCAAGGATAGCGGATTTTAAAGGCAAAATGGGTGACCGTCTTCCCATTGAAGCGACTATTACGAATTTTAGAGCCGATCAGGTTCGCATTTTCTATATGGGATACGCCGGAAAAATATTGAAAGAGCTTGGATTTACCAGACCGCCTGGACATGATGAAGACACCTGGGGGGTGGAGTTGACTTCGAAAGAGAACATCCCGGATATGAACGCAGATATGATCTTCAACTTCAATTCAGGCACGGAAACAGAAGCTATTGAGAAAAACTATAAGGATTGGACCAGCAGTCCGCTCTGGAAAAATCTCGATGCGGTGAAGAATAATAAGCTAGTACAGGTTGATGAGGTGGCCTGGAACATGGGGGGCGGATACACATCGGCCAACATGATGCTGGACGACCTATACAAGCAGTTCAATCTGAACTAATGGGAGCAAGACCTGCCATGTACCAGGACATTCGTATACGAAGCGTATGGGCAGGCAGGTCTTTTTGCATTTCACGGATGAAAGAGTGAGAATATGTTTCCCCTTTTTACGAAGGCAAGTACGAAAATTTATGGACTATCCGGCTTATTCATTTTGTTATTACTCGCCTGTGTAGCCAGCATGATACTGGGACGTACACACATCACATTTCAAATAGCAGTGAATGCACTACAACACTATGACGAAAGCTCAGTGGAGCATGTCGTACTTCTGACGGAACGTTTGCCACGCACAATTATTGCCGCTGTTGTTGGTGCAAGTTTGGCGGTGGCGGGAGGACTCATGCAAGCGCTAACTCGTAATCCGCTCGCTTCACCAAGTGTGTTTGGGATCAATGCGGGTGCCATCTTTTTTATCGTTATTGCCATCGTGGTGCTGTCGGTGTCCTCGCTCAGTACGATGATGTGGTTTGGTTTTGCCGGGGCAACCATCGCAACAGTGATTGTGTACGCGCTTGGGTCCATCGGTCGTGATGGTCTGACTCCCATCAAGATTGTGCTGGCGGGTACCGCTATCTCTGCACTTTTTGCTTCGTTCACACAGGCAATCCTGGTGCTGGATGGAACGGGATTACAGGACGTGTTGTTCTGGCTTGCAGGTTCAGTGAGCGGTCGAACACTTGACATGCTGTATCCTGTACTGCCATATATGACGGTTGCCGCTGTGATATCCCTGTTTATGGGCCGGGCGATCAATCTGCTTTTGACCGGTGATGATATCGCCAAAGGCATGGGACAGAACGTGCTACTGGTTAAGGTACTTATGGGAGCCGTTACAGTATTGCTGGCCGGTGGTTCTGTTGCGGTGGCCGGTTCGATTGGTCTGGTAGGATTAGTCGTACCGCATATCATGCGGGCGTTTGTAGGCAACGACTACCGCTGGCTTGTTCCCTACTGTATTCTGGGCGGCGCCATTTTGTTATTGGCGGCGGATGTGGTTGCACGGCTGATCATCATGCCACAGGAAGTTCCGCTTGGTGTTATGACAGCGCTCATTGGTGGTCCCTTCTTCGTCTATATTGCCCGCAAAGGGGGGACGAAGATATGAGGAAGATGATTACTTTTCGCAATAAAAAAGATACGCTATCCTTGCAAATGGAGCGCAAATCGCTGCTCATTATCGGAATCTGTATGGTTTTGATATTGATTGCATCCATTGCAGGAACCAGTGTGGGTAATGATTTTATATCTCCGCTGAATGTGCTACAGACGATTTTCGGTCTGGGCGCAGGTGATCATGACTTTGTCGTGTTGACGCTAAGGCTGCCGCGTGTGCTGTTATCGTTGCTTGTTGGTGCAGCACTAGGCATGTCCGGTGCCCTCTTGCAGGGGATTATCCGTAATCCGCTCGCTTCACCGGATGTGATCGGGATAACGGGAGGAGCTGCCGTTGCCGCTGTAGGTTTTGTCACCCTGCTGGGTGGAACCATCAGTATCAAGCTGTTACCGTTGTTTGCCATTATGGGGGCGATGATTACCGCAATCATCATTTATCTTCTTGCCTGGAAAAAAGGAGTTAGCCCGATTCGACTAGTGTTGATCGGAATCGGAGTGTCAGCCATTACGGGGGCCGGGACGACCTTCATGCTGATCCTTAGTCCATTCTATACGGCTGGTCAGGCGTATATCTGGCTGACGGGGAGTGTGTATGGCGCATCGTGGACCGATGTTAGAACGATCATCCCGGTGATTGTAATCGTGCTTCCGTTGGCGATCTGGTTTGCCCGCAGTCTGAACGCACAGGAATTCGGGGATGATCTGGCCACCGGGCTGGGGGTCACTGTACAGCGTCATCGTTCAGCGCTGCTACTGTGCAGTGTACTGCTGGCCGGGGCTGCTGTAGCTGTCGCGGGGACGATTGGTTTTGTCGGTCTGATTGCTCCGCATATTGCCCGGAAGCTGGTAGGGCGCATGTTTGGCAGCATGCTCATCGTTTCAGGACTGGTCGGTGCCCTGCTTGTGTTTGCTGCTGATCTGATTGCCCGTACGGTATTTCTGCCGCTCGATGTTCCGGCAGGGGTATTTACCGCCGGGGTAGGAGCACCGTTTTTCCTGTATCTGTTGTTCAAGAATCGAAATCAGTTTTGAGGAGGAGAATGCTGTGAGTATTCTGGAAGCCAAGGACCTTACGATCGCCTATGGCGCAGAGCCTATTATTGAGAATTTGAACCTGACTATTCCCAAGGGGAAAACTACTGTCCTGATTGGCAGCAACGGTTGCGGGAAGTCCACCTTGCTGCGAACGATGGCGCGACTGCTGAAGTCCAGTTCAGGCTCGGTACTGCTGGATGGCGAGGAGATTGCGAAGTTGCCTACCAAGGAAATTTCAAGACGTATGTCCATTCTGCCGCAAGGTCCTTCTGCTCCAGAGGGACTGACGGTAAACCAACTGGTTCGGCAAGGGCGGTACCCACACCAGACATGGCTGAAACAGTGGTCCTGTGAGGACGAACGCATGGTCAGGCTTGCGCTGGAATCCACACATCTGACTGCTCTGGCTGATCGGCCCGTGGACGCATTATCTGGCGGACAACGCCAGCGCGCCTGGATTGCGATGACACTCGCACAGGGAACAGAAACCCTGCTGCTGGATGAACCAACGACTTATCTGGATATGACCCATCAGATTGATATTCTGGATCTGCTGTTTGATTTGAATGAACAGGAGGGGCGCACCATAGTGATGGTTCTTCATGATCTGAATCTTGCGTGTCGCTATGCTCACCATATTGTGGCTGTCCACAACAAGTCCATCTACGCGGAAGGAAAACCGGAAGACATTGTTACGCAGGACATGGTCCGCGCGGTCTTCCAGATGGAGTGCGACATTGCGGTTGATCCGCTGTTTGGCACACCCATGTGCATTCCGCACGGGAAGGGAAGGAAGTTAAATGAAACCACACGCTACAGCCACTTGGCTTGATGATCAAGAGATGCAGGCCTTGGCTGCCGAATACCGTCTGACCTGGGAGCCTTCGACAGATCGTACATTTTCGATGCCATTTACGGACTTGCTGGACCCGTCCAAAAGCCTGAACTATTTGCAAGGGGTGAGAGGCATCTTTGAGACGGACTCCGAAACGGCTACTGTATCGCTCTTTGCTAAACGATATGCTTACTTGATCACAGCTTCGGGTCTCTATGCCATGTCACGCTTCAACAAAGGCCTGAATTATGAGATTGCCAACGGCACGATTGAATCCAGTTATCACGGAGAAGCATGGCTTCCCAAGGCTCGGCTGACCGATTGGCAGACGACCTCACCAGAGGCGGATCAGCGTGGCGTATGGAGAGATCAGGTGATTGAACAGATGTTCGCCGGCAATCTGGCTAAGGTATGGCAATCGCTGTCCAAGGCAACCCGGATTTCCCGTTCAGTCCTGTGGGAGAACACGGCCATTTACGTATACTGGCTCTATGAGAACAAGTTTGCCGAAGGAGCCACGCCTGAAGAAAAGCAGCGTGTCGAAGAGGACTTCCATTATCTAATTTGTGATGCACCTGCGCATCTCTTTGGTGAATCCCGTAACCCGCTCAAGCAGTTTAATACGCCCAAACGGGCAACAGCTGTCTCAGATACACCTATTCGTGTACGCAAAACTTGTTGTTACTATTATCTCGCCGCAGATGATCCAGAAGATTACTGCCCCACCTGCCCCAAATTAAAGCATTAATACCGATGATTATCATCCACCCCCAGCCTATACTTCATTGCATCTCATACAGCGAATAGCACAGGCAAGCTTATGACATAACGAAATTCAGAGCTTGCCTTATTTGTTGTGCCCATTGTTCCATGAACATTCCTTCATTTGGGGATTCTCTCCCTGCAAAAACATCTTTTTTTTCCTAAAAAGCTTATTATTGACAAGGTGAATGAAATTGCCATAAAATAGATTTTGTTTGAAACTGATAATCATTATCAATATAGTTTCCATCAAATCAATCCGATGAAAGCACAAACAGGAGCGAACGCCTTCATTCGGTCGGGGAGGATTTTCATTGTTTCCGAAAGGAATTCATAATCTGCAAAACCGACTCATCATAAGCAAAGCAAGAGAAATGGGAATAACCTGCGAGCCACTTCTCGCAGAATGTGAAGATTTTCTAGAATTGTCCTACGGGGACAAGCGCAGAGTCATTAATAAAACCAGATCGCATCGTCTACCCTTGATCGCTGGACTGCTCGCTAAGAACAAGCAGGTATGTAATATGCTACTGCATGAGCGGGGAATGCCTGTGCCGCCGTTTATCGTTATCGAGGCAATGGGTGACAAGGCAGCGCAGTTTCTGAAACTGCATCATTCCATTGTAGTGAAGCCGCTGGACGCAAGCGGCAGTGCAGGTGTGACACTGGACGTTCGAACAAACGAGGAACTGGAAGCGGCTATTGCCCGGGCGGGTACCCATAGTAACAGCATCATGCTACAGCAATTCATAACGGGTTTGGATTATAGGGTACTGATCATTAACGGGGAAGTGGCAGCAGTAAATGAGTATCGGCCTGTCTTTGTAGAAGGGGACGGCACCTCAACCATCCGGGCGTTGATTCGAATGTTGAATCAGCAGCGAATCCAGCAGACCCGTATAGGGAAGTTCGAGGCCTTTCCCAAGATTGATGAAGACGCAGAGCCTTTGCGAAAGGTTCTGATTGGACAGGGAATTACGCTGGAGGAGGTACCTGCGGCAGGAAGAGAGATCGAGCTATATGATCTTCGCAATTCGGCCGCCGGAAACATCAGTGAGTTTTATGTGGACTGTACGGAAGCGATGTTTCCTGATAATGCACAAATGGCAATTAAAGCCGTAGAAGCTCTCCAGATTGATGTGGCTGGCATTGATATCCGTTGTGGGGATATCGGCCAGCCGCTGACAGCAGATCAGGGAGGCATTCTGGAAGTCAACGCATTGCCGGACCTGACGCACCATGTCTTTCCCTTTGGGGGGACCACACGTGATGTCGTCCGATTGTACCTGGAATATCTTTTTCAAATGGAACATCATTTCGAAAAGTCGATTGCAGAATAAGGGCAATTCATTGCCTGTTATGGCTCAATGTCCCGCTTACTTTGTTCTCGCTCCTATGGTGAGGTCGGTACATTCGAATGTGTGTGTCCACCCGCCGCAAGCGGTGGCATCCATCAGTATTCTGCTGCTGGTCAGCAGTGTAGGTCTCCTCTGGACGATAGGTCTGCTAAAGACTTGCCGGGGGCGGAACACCAGCGAATATGGCCCGATGGGCGGCACTGAAAGAGATTAGTAGGCTCTCGGCTGTGCCATCCTGTTGACCTTGTCCCTCGTTTTATTTATAACCCGAAAGAAGGTTGGCAACATTGTTCGAGATGGAAAACAGGCTCAGGTCTGAAGCAGAGCAGCAGGCGAATGTACACTCTTGTAAGCTGCTGCTCAATTGTTATATCCGGGAGCTTGCGGTGGAGAAGGAGGGCGACATTCGGATTAATCCAGATGCGATGACGTACGCAGTTGCTTTTCAGGCCAGCGGGGTGACGATAACCGGACAATTAGCGTATTACTCGGCTATGGGTGAGCATGAGTACCGAAGCATACAACAGCTTCACGGGCAAGCGGTGCATTATCAGGACCTGGTTCGCTGGATCACCCGGGAGCTGAGTGAAGATACGGCGTATGGAAACAGTCGGCATGAGCAAGGTGGGTTGACCCGTGCGGCTGCTGTACGTGATTTTGCGGAAAAGGTAGATAACAGCGTGAATAATCTTGCGCTGTATATCGAGCAGGCTGTTGGACTTGGCATGTATGATTACTGTACTTCCGAACAGTCTCTGGTGTATGGACATCCCTTTCACCCGTTTCCAAAAAACTCCAAAGGTTTCACTGAACACGACGTACGGATGTACAGCCCGGAACTGCGTACCTCGTTCCAACTCTGTTACGTTGCTGTCAGGAAGGACGTATATAGGCAGGAATGGGTAGATGATCCCACCAGGATCAATCTGCATGCCAGCCTGCACGGGCATGTGGAACAAGTTTGGGAAGTGGAGTGCGGTGAGCATGGGGATGAGTATGAACTGCTGCCTGTCCATCCCTGGCAGTATACGTACGTGTTGAGCTTGTCCGAGGTCCAGCAGTATATTCTGGACAAGAAACTCATTCCGATAGGCAGCTGTGGACCGAAGGCCTATCCGACCTCCTCGGTACGCACCGTCTATATTCCAGAGCTAAATTGCAATATCAAGCTGTCGCTGAACATACAGATTACCAACATGATTCGCACCAATAGTGCGGAGCAGATGCGAAGGACGCTGGACGCCTCCAGGTACGTCAGGCAGCAGAATTGCTTCGGTGCAGATCAGCATACGCAGATTGCCTATGAGACAGGTGTAGCCACTTGTGATTTTCAGGAGGAAGAATTAACGAGTTTGTTTACTGTCGCATACAGACCGATTGAGTTTGACCCGGAATGTACATATGTCCTGTCGAGTCTGGTAGAAGCTCCCTTGCCGGGAATGCAATCACGACTCATGACGATGCTGGGTGGCGTACGTGCTGAAGCCGAGCGCTGGTTTGCACGTTATCTGACCTTGTCTTTGCTGCCCATTGTACGAGCGGCCGGAGAGCGAGGAATTCACTTTGAAGCTCATTTGCAAAATACTCTCGTGACGCTAAGAGACGGAATGCCTGAGGCATTTATCGTGCGTGACTTGGAAGGAGTCAGTGTCGATGAGGAGCTGATGCATGAGGTGGATACCGATCCCTCTAGATTGTTGTTTTATCCACGGGACAAGGCTTGGGCGAGGACATCCTATTACTTTATCATCAATCATCTGGGTTCCCTCATTCATGCGATGGCAAGGGATGTGAACGTACCGGAGGAGCATTTCTGGACAAAGGTTCGCGAAGTGCTGGTGAAGGAACTAGACCGAACTGGAAACGTATATGTGCAGCATTTGCTGACCGCGGACAGTTTTCTGGCGAAACAAAATCTGGTGAGCTGTCTCAAGGGGATCAGTCAGACCCCGGCGTATGTGCCGGTGAGCAATATAATGAACCGAATAGGGAGTGAAGTGGCGTGGGGTTCATAGGGTACAGGGCTGAGAAAGGTCACAAGACGGCAGTATACACGGATGTACAGGAACGGATCATGCGGCAGACGCTGGAAGCCATGTGGTTCGAGGGTATCCTTGACTGTAAGGTGGATGGGAACGAATGGCGCACTGTGGGGCGGAATACGTCAGGGCAGGCTGTGACATACAGCTGTGAGGCGGAGCAGAAATTTTCATTTGGCCGAGTGAAGGTGGCGAAGGGCTCGATTCGAAGAGAGGGCGTGCCCTGCACCGATCTGGATCTGTTTCTGGAGGAAATGGTACTGAACCTTCTGGAGGGTGCGAATGTGACGGCCTTCATTCAGGAATTGCTGGAGACGATGGCGAAGGACAGTCAGTGCCGGGCTTTGCTGCCTGAGAAGATTCCGGATAAAGACCGGCACTATGATGCCCTCGAAAGCCATATGAGCGACGGTCATCTCTACCATCCAAGCTACAAGTCGAGGCTTGGCTTCACCCTAAAAGACAATCTTGCTTACGGTCCAGAGTTTAACTCGGATGTGACCGTATACTGGATTGCCGTGAAAGAAGGACTTGTGCAAACGGCTCTCTCCACAGGCTACACGTCAGAACAGTTGGTGAGACAACATCTCACAGAGGCGGATATCAGCCGATTTGATCGGATGCTTCAGTCGGAAGATACTGAGGGGAATCGCTATATATTCATTCCTGTTCATCCATGGCAATGGGAACACCAGCTGGAATCGGTGTTTGCCCGGCAACGAATGGACAAAGATATCGTTTTTCTCGGCCCTTCGGCATCAGCTTATCGCGCCCAGCAGTCCATTCGTTCCCTGTCGAACCGAATGAATCCAGAAGCGCCTTATCTCAAGCTGGCACTGAGTATTACCAATACGTCCAGTACACGTATTCTCGCACAACACACGACCCAGAACGCACCGCTGATCAGCGACTGGCTGGAAGCACTCATTCGGGAGGATGAGTTGCTGCAACGGGAACAGTTTGCCATTCTGAAAGAAATCATGGGACTCACGCTCCGGTACGAGAACTTGCCTGCAATCCAGTATGGACGAGCGTATGGCACAATCGGGGCGATCTGGCGTGAAAATGTATCTGTTCATCTGCAAGAAGGCGAGACAGCTTGGCCCTTAAATGCACTTATGCTAGTACAGTCGAACGGGGTACCGTTTATCCAGGGTGCAGTTGAGCGTCATGGCATTCAGAAGTGGAGTGAAGCCCTCGTTCGAAAGGTATCGCTGCCCATTATTCATCTGCTCTATGCACACGGCATTGCGCTGGAATCGCATGCCCAGAATATCATCCTGGTGCTGGAAAATGAACTACCGAAACGGATCATCATCAAGGACCTTCACGATGGTGTTCGCTATGTACCCGAGAAGTTGCTGAACCCAGAACGAGCCCCGAAGCTGCACCCCGAACCGGAGACCCATCACAAGTTCAATCGGTATTCCTTTATCTACGCAAGTGATGTGTCGGAAGTCCGGGACTATACGTATGATGCGTTCTTTTTTATCTGCATGACGGATATTGCGCTGACGCTGGAGAAGTTCGGTCTGACGGAAGAAGCGTTCTGGCAACTGTGCGCGGCTACGATTATGGACTACCAGCGGGAGCATCCAGAGTATGAGGAGCGGTTCGAGTGGTTTGATCTTTTTGCCGAGGATGCGCTGATTGAAGAGATGACCAAGCGCCGCCTGTATGGGGACGGAGACCTGTATTTCCGTAAGGTCAGCAATCCGCTGAAGTTGGCGAAGGACGTTTTCGGATGAGAACCAACACGCTGAAGGAGAAAATTGAACGTAAACAGCCAGTGTTCGGCCTTTTTGTCTCTATCCCGCATCCAGTCATCATCGAGATGATTGGACATGCGGAGTATGATTTTGTAATTATCGACCTGGAACATGCCGCAACGAATATGGAATCGGTGGAAGAGCTGGTTCGTGCTGCGGAACTGGCAGGGATGACCCCGCTGGTACGCATCTCAAAGGTAGAGCGAGTAGAGATTCTAAAGGTATTGGATTGCGGCGCACAAGGCATCGTCATACCTCATGTGGAACAGCGGGAGCAGGTGGAGGAAGCGGTTCGTCATGTGTATTATCATCCGCTTGGCATGCGGAGTCTGAACAGTGGGCGACCGGGGGTATTCGGCAAGTATCCACTCACCGGGTATATTCAGGAAGCGAATGAACAGGTGATGGTTGTACCGATGATTGAAAGTGTGGAGGGCGTCCGGCAAAGTGCGAGCATTCTGTCTCATCCCCAGGTGAGCTGGGTACTAGAGGGGGCGGCAGACCTGTCGCAATCACTTGGCGTACCGTGGCAGACGGAACATCCAGACGTGCAGCGTGCGCTAGGCGTATTATACGAAGCCGCGAAGCAGTGCCAGGTACCGTATGCAACGGTGGCCAGAAGCAAGGAAGGCATGGCGCTGTGGGCGGAACGAGGGGTATACATATACGTGTTGGGCGATGACCGGAATACGGCTTTTCGGGCATACGAACAGAAACGGAATGACTATGGAAATGCGGGTGGACTGATATGAAATCAAGCGTATGGAATATGATCCATGAACTGCAAAGAGATAGTGAAGACCCGGTGTGTGCTTATGTCTACGATCTGGCTGGTATTCAGGAGCAGGTCCGTCACATGCTGCACACGCTGCCTGGAGGCATACGGTTGTTCTATGCGATAAAGGCCAATCCGGATTCCCGAATTATTGAGGCTTTGCTGCCCTGGGTTCACGGGTTCGAGGTAGCTTCCATTGGCGAGTTGCTCAAGGTGAGGAGCGTAAGTAGCGAGGTTCCAATCCTGTTTGGCGGTCCGGGGAAAAAAGAGAATGAGTTGAAGCAGGCTATCGAGCATCAGGTGCGTTTTATTCATGTGGAGAGCCTGCTGGAACTGCGGCGTGTCATCGCCATTGCTACAAGGAGAGGAGAGGAAGTCCGCATTCTGCTGCGGATCAATCTGAGAAGTAGCACATTGCCACGGACCCGGATTGTAATGGGCGGTGGTCCGAGTCCATTCGGCATGGATGAGGAGAACGTGGAGGAAGCAGTCCGGGTCATTCGTGAGGAAGGTGCGGGTTCGGTGCGTTTATGCGGATTTCATTTTCACTCGTTATCAAACAATGTGGACGCAAGACTGCATGCCGAGATGATCGAGCTGTATTTGCAAAAGGCGGAGATGTGGCAGCAGACATATGACCTGCATCTTGAAGTAATTAACGCTGGAGGCGGGTTTGGTGTCACATATGATGGTAGCCCCGGGTTCGACTGGTCCCTGTTCACATCCCTGATTGAGCGAAGTGAAGCTAGAGGGCGCCTTGCTTCACGCGGCATACAGTTGTATTTCGAGCCGGGTCGCATGCTTGTCGCTGACCACGGTTATTATGCGGCAGAGGTTACGGATATCAAAACATCGCATGGTCAGCATTTTGCCGTGTTAAGAGGAGGTACACATCATAATCGTCTGCCCGCATCATGGGGACACAACCATCCATTTCACATTATGTCTACGGACCGTTGGGGGCATTCGTTTGCAAGACCAGAGGTACGGGACAACAAAGTTCACGTGGTCGGAGAACTATGCACACCCAAGGATCGTATGCATTCAGATGCGGAAGTAGAGCGGCTACGTGTAGGCGATGTTGTTGTGTTCGAGAAGTCGGGAGCCTATTGCTGGACCATCTCGCATCATGATTTTCTGGGTCATCCGCACCCGGCATTCCATTATTTGACGGAGGACGACAACCATGTCAACAGTGATGAAGCGTGCCAGTCTGCAAGACGCTGAGCGGCGGATTATGGAGGATCTGATCAATGCATTTCTGGCCGAGCAATTGCTTCCGCTGGAAGGGCATCCGTTCATTGAACTCTCTACTTCACCAGAACCGTTCCGCCGAATGTTTCTGGGGGATGGTAATGGAGGTCCTCCGCAGAGCGGACGAGGAATAGCTGACGGACTCGGCGGCAATGTCGCAGGCAAGGATAAGCAGGATGAGAATGGAACAGGTAGGCATAGTGGACAGCTTATGCTGCATCTGAAAGGGATTTTGTTTCTGGTGGAAGCAGGAAAAAGGCAGGGATATCAATGGGTACAAGGTTCACCTGTCTATGGAGAGACACCGGATGGAGGCTGGAAGCTTCTTGAATCTCCAGCAGTCGTAGGACAGGCTGTGCTTCGGATGACGCTTTCCGATGAAGCATACGCGCATCCCGGGGTTGCGGAATTCTTGGCAGGCGTGGAAATAGCCACCGAGCAATTGGCACTGGGACTCCAGCAGGTGCAAGGGCTGGGAGAACAAGTTCCGTTCAATGCCTACGATTGGTTTATCAAGGGAGAGCAGGTTGCAGCGCTACGAGATCGTCCATTTCACCCCACCTCTAAGGCCAAGGTGGGATTCACAGAAGCGGATGTGGCCCGGTATGCAGCGGAATTCAGGAAGGAGATCCCGCTGCGATGGGTGGCTGTGCGTTGGGATGCCGTACAACAGGGATGTGAGGAAGGGCTGTCCACACTGGATGTACTGGATGAAGAACAGCGGAGCAGGCTGGAAGCAGAATTGGCCCGGAAAGGCCTGAATCTGCAAGAATACATGCCCATGCCAGTACATCCATGGCAGATGGAGCATATCATCTTGCCGCGTTTTACTGGAGAGATCGCGGACGGCACCATCATTGTACTGGATATCGAATTGGGAGAGGTACAGGCGACATCGTCCCTGCGCTCGATGGCTCCGATGGAGGAATCCACACAGATGCTCAAGCTTCCGGTCAGTGTGTTGTCTCTCGGGGCCGCCCGCTATCTCCCGGTGGTGAAGCTGCTGAATGGTCTGGCTGGGGAGAAGATGTTACGACAGGCGGTGGCCTGTGATGAATCGCTCACAGGTAAAGTGTGGCTCTGCGAGGAACGGAACTGGTGGGGATACATGCCGGAATCCATGGGATTGTTCGATGATCATCCTCGCCATCTGGCCGCCCAGATTCGCATCTATCCGCCAAAGTTGCTGGAAGAAGGTGTGCAGGTCATTCCCATGGCTGCGCTTGGGGTGACGCTGGAAGGTCGCCATATGTTATCCGACCTGCTGGGCAGAGAGTTAACCAGTGAAGAGGTTATAGGATTCTACACCGATCTGACGGCGTTATTCTATGATGTGGTGATGCGGCTGTTCAAGGTAGGCGTTGTACCCGAAATTCACGGTCAGAACTGCTGCGTGGTCCTGCGGGACGGACAGGTGAACGGCCTGTTATTCCGTGACCACGATTCCGTACGTTTGCATCAGCCGTATCTGGACAAACACGGCATTGCGGACCCGGGTTATCATATTCGGCCAGGATACTCGAACAGCTTGTATAATGAGACGATCCGCAAGCTGATCTTCTACGTGCAGTCGCTGGGCACGCAGGTAAATCTGGCTGCGATTATGGAAGCGCTAAGCGAGGTGTATCCTATCCCGGAAGCGAAATTATGGGATATTACCGAGCAGGCGTGGAAGGAAGCGCTACGGGTGGTGCCGCTTCCCGAAGCTGACCGGGCCGAGCTGTTCCAAGCGGTATTCGAGAGCAGGGAATGGCCGGTGAAGCTCATTGTGCGTCCGCTGCTGGAAGCGGACGGGGTGCCTGGGGCGATGCCATCGGGCAAAGGCACAGGTCATAATCCTTTTTACAAAGGATAGAGTTGTGGCTAGAATGTTAGTTTAGATAGGGTGAGCGATGACGGAGGTGACCCGGTGTAATCGGGTTGCCTTTTTTAGGTAAGAGTTCATTGATAGCAGTGAGTGCAGTCACATAGACACATACAAAAACATGACTATAATGAACACATAGTTAAAATTTAGTCTTTATGGAGCTGACGGCTCCAAACATCTCATTTACAAAGGAGAGAATTCATCTCATGAGCATACATTTAGAATTGGATTCCTTGTCCGTTGAAAGGCTAGAAATGGCCCTTTCAGGACGACCGGGAATGTTCAAGTTGTTTTATGACACCGAGGATTGCGGATGCAATGGCGTACTTGTCATCTTGGTTGTCACTACGCCGAATGCAACTGATAAAGTAGTTCAGTCTGAGCCTTATTCTTTTTGGGTAGATCGCCAGCAGGAGCAGCAGTTCGATAGCAGAATGCGGCTTGAGGCAGACCCTAGTTACCCGTCATTCAAGCTAAGCAGTGATGCCGGTATATTTAGTAGCAACATTAGAATTAAAGATGTCCGCATAAAATCGTCTGAGGAGTGATATGGAATGGAAAAGGATAATAGCGATGGGTAAACCATCCATTCAGAACTAGTACCAAACTCCAAAAGACGAACCTGATCCAGCCCAATTGGAAGAGGTTCGTCTTTTGCGTTATATTCACTTCGTTCTTCCAAAAAACGAAGTTTAGTGGCCTGCTCTGAAGTGGTACAATAACCTTTATGATAATCGGAGAAGGACGTTGAGAAGATGAAAAACTTGCTCGTTTCGGGCTATCGTGCCCATGAGCTGAATATTTTCAGTCAGAAGCACGAAGGCATTCCATACATTAAAAAGGCGATTGCAGGCAGGCTTATTCCCCTGATTGAAGAAGGGCTGGAATGGGTGATTACCCCCGGTCAATACGGGGTGGACTTGTGGGCCTGTGAGGTCGTTACTGCACTAAAACAGCAATATCCCCACCTAAAATGCTCTATTATGATGGCTTATCAAAATATGGAAGAAAAATGGAAAGAGGACAAAAAGGAATATTTTCAGCAGATTTGTGCCGAAGTTGACTATGTGGGAGTAGTTAGTCGTCAGCCCTATCAGGGAATATGGCAACTCAAGGCACGGGATGAACTCCTTTTCCGCAAAACAGACGGTTTATTGCTTGTTTACGATGAGGATGCCGGAGAGGGCAGCCCACGTTTTATGAAGGAACTTGCATTGAAAAAACAACAGGCAGAGGGCTATCAGTATATCAGCATCAGCTCGGAGGATATCCAGAGCATCGCGGATGAAGAAAGATTATTCATGGACCTCTGATTTTTAAAGCATTAGCCCGGATTTTTGAACAAAAAGGACGTGCTCGTCCCTTTACATTGATGTAAGCGCTATCATAAAATTTAAACAACAATAACTTATCAGTCACATAAAATAAATTTATTGAAAATACAAACCATGAAAGGAGCTAATGATTCAGATGAACAAAAGGTTTCGGTATGCTGCGTTGCTCTGTCTCGGTGTCATGTTGAGTGGAGTGGTCACCCCGATGGATAGCCAGGTCTCTGCTGCCTCTACGAGGCAAATGGAAAAGCTAAACCGTGGAGCCGTCGCTGTTAAGGTGCCTGAGGGTGTACTGGTGAGCTGGCGCTTGCTGGGCACGGAAGCGGATTCGGTCGGCTTTAATTTGTACAGAGGGACAAGCAAGGTGAACGATGCGCCGATTACATCGAGAACCAACTTTTTGGACAAGGCAGGTACGACCTCATCTTCGTATACCGTTCGTGCCGTGGTCAATGGAGCAGAGCAGGCCGCTTCTCCTGCGGTGAAGGTATGGAACAACAACTATCTGGATGTTCCGATCCAGCAGCCCGCGGGAGGCACAACCCCGGATAATGTGAACTACACGTACCACGCCAATGATGCCAGCGTAGGGGATCTCGATGGAGATGGCGAGTATGAGATTGTGTTAAAATGGGACCCTTCCAATGCCAAGGATAATTCGCAATCCGGTTATACGGGAAATGTATTTTTGGATGGCTACGAGCTGGATGGAACACGCAAATGGCGGATCGACCTGGGACGGAACATACGGGCTGGAGCCCACTACACACAATTTCTCGTCTACGATTTTGATGGAGATGGTAAAGCAGAGATCGTATGTAAAACAGCAGACGGCACGGTAGATGGTGCAGGTGTGAAGATTGGGGACGCTTCGGCTGATCATCGAAACACGAGCGGATATATTTTGAAAGGTCCCGAGTTTCTAACTGTGTTCTCAGGTGATACAGGCAAGGCTCTTAGTACCATTGACTATGTGCCACCGCGCGGAACGGTATCGAGCTGGGGAGATAATTATGGTAACCGTGTAGATCGTTATCTCGCCGGGGTTGCTTATCTGGATGGCGTGAGACCCAGCATTGTGATGGCACGTGGTTATTACACCCGCACCGTTCTGGTCGCATATGATTGGCGGAACGGGAACCTGAGCCGACGCTGGACCTTTGACAGCAACAGCTCCACCAATGCTGGAACGGCTGGACAGGGGAACCACAGTTTGAGCGTGGCGGATGTGGATGGAGATGATAAGGATGAGATCGTGTATGGCTCACTGGTTGTAGACGATAACGGAGCGAAGCTGGCTAACACGGGGATGGGACATGGAGATGCACTTCATGTTGGCGATCTGGACCCCGACCGTTCAGGTTATGAAGTGTTCAAGGTGAACGAGGACAAAAATGCCACCTACGGAGCTGCCATGTACGACCCGCGTAATGGAAATATTTTATGGGGCGTAAATACAGGCAAGGATACTGGAAGAGGCATGTCGGCAGACATTGACCCGCGGACCAAAGGGAACGAGCAGTGGGCACCGGGTATTGGTTTGCGTTCAGCTAAGGGGCAGCTCATTACCAACACGCTACCGTCTTCCATTAATTTTGGCATCTGGTGGGATGGGGATCTCCTCCGTGAACTGCTGGATCATACCTCATCAAGCGCTGGAAAAATAGACAAGTGGAACTATACGAACTCGACTACTTCCAACTTGCTTACGGCAACAGGAACGAGTTCCAATAACGGAACCAAAGGAACGCCGTCCTTGCAGGCCGATCTGTTCGGTGACTGGCGTGAGGAAGTCATTTGGCGCAAAAGTGATAATTCGGCGCTGCGTATCTACACAACACCATACGAGTCAGAACACCGATTCTACACGCTTATGCATGATCCAGTGTATCGCCTGAGTGTTGTTTGGCAGAACGTAGCTTATAATCAGCCGCCGCACACCGGATTTTATCTGGGAGAAGGGATGTCCAAGCCCCAGCAGCCGAATATATATACTCCTTGATATGTCGTTCGGTAGTGGTCTGAAAGCAGGTAGAATGAACAAGAACAGAGAGGGTTCCAAGCTAATTGGGGCTCTTTTTGTCATGACAGCCCACAAGATAATGTATGATTTCCATAAAAATGGGAACATTAGTTCTTATTGGTGGAACATATGTATGAAAAAGGAGGCGGAATCTGTGAGTTCTTTAACGACTGAAGGTATGATCGAGCTCGTAACTAATGTCGGATTCCCTGCTGCATTAAGTCTGATTCTGTTAAAATACATTCTCGTCACTTTGAGTCGCAGATTGGAGGAGCTGGACCGATCTGTTAAGCAACTGTCGCTATCCTTGGAAGAGATGGAGGCAAAGCAGTTGAAACAGTCAGAACAACCGTCCCCGGCAAATACGGACAAACTTCGTGCAGAATGAACAAAAAAAGGCAAATAGAAACAATTTAGCAACCCAATCGAGAAGTGAAATTCTTATAATAGAAACGTGTGCAGTTTATGCAGACATATGATTATGGAGGTGTATATGAGTATGAAATTAAATACGAAGCTATCCGCACTATGCATTGCGGCCACACTTATGAGCGTGGCACAGGCCGCCGCAGCCGCGCCCGCTGTGACCGCTCCAGCGGAAGCGACGCAACCGAGCGTGGCCAGTCCGTCCGCATCCGCCCCGGCTCAGGTGCCAGCACCAGCAGCGTCTGCGTCGGCTACGACGCCAGCCCCGGCGCCAGCGCCGTCGGTTCCAGCCGCCTCGACCCCGGCCGCAGCCGCAGGTTCTGCCAAAGCCGCTACACCCGCAGCTCCATCTGCACCAGTACAGCGTCCATCTACACCAGTAGCTCCGTCTGCACCAGCACAGCGTCCATCTACATCGGTAGCGCCAGCGGCTGCTCCGTCCGTACCGTCGACTGTGAAGCCGTCTAAGCCGCAACAGCCGTCCACTTCGGCGCCAGCAGCCGCGGCTTCCAGCGTGAAACCGACGCAGCTGGACAAGCTGAATCACGAGAGTGCGGTTCCGCTTGTGCTGGAGGCGCAGTCTCGTTATCAGTATGCGATCAGTGGTGGCAGCCCGGTGGGTGAGTCGTTCCAGTTGAACGGTAAAAGCTACCGCTATCTGTCCGAGGATATCGGCACGAAGACCAAGCTGATCAGCTATCTGACGCAGGCCTACACAAAGCAGGCCAGTGAGCAATTTGTCGGTAAATTTTTCGTTGAAGTTAACGGCAGACTAGCTCAGTTGAACGCAGATGGTGGCAATTTGCTAGAGTTCAACCGGGCTACGGCGAAAATGGTGACCATGACTCCGGTGAAGCGCAGCTATCTGCTGACCGTGCCTTATCCGGCAGAAACCAAGCAGGCGAATGCGAAAATCACCGTGAATTTTGAAAAGGTCGGCAGCTACTGGAAAATCAGCTCCGCGCCGCATGTCATTTTCTAAATTAAGATTTTGCAACAAGCTTCATATGGGGTAAAGTGATGTTAAGGCTTGTTTCGTAAGCCCCAATTCAATGCAGGGGAGTGCTGTGCAATGATGACACCCATCAAGGTAAAAGACGTTAAGGATATTGAAAAAATCAATCAAATCGTTTCGAATTATACCTATGATATCTGGATTCATGGCAAAAGCGGCATGGCAGATGCCAAATCCATTTTAGGCATGTATGTGCTGAAGCTGGATGAACCGCTAACTCTGGTTGTACCTGACAATGTTAATCCCAAGAAGCTGTTCAAGGAGTTGGAGGAATTTATCCATTTTCCTGCTCAAGAAGGATAAGAGGCAAGAAAGCACCTGCTCTATTACTAAAATAACGCAAAGAAGCCGTGGAACCTAAGTCCCACGGCTTCTTTTTTTAGTGTTCTTTCTCGTCTAAAAACGGGAGATTCACCGAATAGTACATAACCCCCATAAGCAGCACGCCGCCAACCAGATTTCCGAGCGTGACCGGAACGAGATTATGGATCACACCAGCGACAGAAACCGTACCCGGATGATCCAGCACGAGCGCAATGGCGAAAGTACACATATTAGCCACACTATGCTCATATCCCGAAATGAAAAAGCAGAACACAAACAGCATCATGGCAAACATCTTTGCGCCATTTTCCTTCATAAACATTGGAACAAAAAAGGCAAGACAGACCAGCCAATTACACAAAATAGCTCGGAAGAATAGCTGCATTGCAGGCGCTTCCATTTTATGCTCAACCACACTCAGTAGAAAGCTGTTCACGCTGGAGGAGTCAAACAGCCCGGTCAAGTAAATAAGGAGTGCAAATACCCCCGCACCCAGCAAATTACCGCCATAGCTGGCAGCCCATAATCGAAGCACCTGCCCCCAGCGCAGCTTTTTACGGAGCGCAGCATAAGTGTAATAGAAGGTGTTACCTGTAAACAAATCCCCGCCGCCGTAAGCGATCAGAATGATGGCCGCTCCGAACGTGAGTGCCGCCATGGGATAAGTGAATGGAGAATGCTCCATGTAAAAAAAGTTGCCCGTCTTGAAGGCTACAATAACGCCGAACCCGATGAACATACTCGCCAGCATGGAACGTGCCAAATACCGGAGTAGGCTCTGCTTGTAAATTTTGTACTTCTTCATGGCTAGCTGTTCGACATTGCGTAAGCCTTCCGTCTCCATATTTAAGGACAACCTCCTATTTTCTCATATGTAAGTCTTTAAACAGACTTTATTTTTTCCGAAACATGTCCAGTCTATCAGCAATCCTGTTAGCTTAACAAACCAAGCTTTTGCAGTCCGTACAAAATACCGTCTTCATCTGCGCGTTTTGTGACCATTTTAGCTGCGGCTTTGGCTTCATCACAGCCGTTGCCCATCGCGACGCTGTTATGTATAGCTGTCAGCATCTCCACATCATTTAAGCCATCGCCAAAGGCGTATTGATTTTCATCGGCAATGCCCAGTCTGGACGTAATTTCGCGGATGCCCTTCGCTTTGGAGCCAGAATGAGGAACAACGTCCACAGAACTCGGATGCCAGCGCACAAAGTCAAACGCCTTGAATACCGCTTCATAGAAAGGCTCTTCTTCTGCTGTACACATCAACAGCGTCTGATAAATATCTCTTCCTTGGAAATAGAGCGGATCGTATCCAACTGAAATCTTGGCCTTAAGCGTTTGGACCGATCTCTCCACAAGCTCATCGTTAGGAATATTGGCCTTCATATCCATATGATCCATATATACGAGAGCATGATTATGTGTGAGAGCCAGATCGGTCATCGCTTGCAAGGCTTCTCTGTTCAGCGGATTGGTAGCGACCACTTCCCCGCGAAGCACGACATATTGCCCATTAAAGCTAACGTAGGAATCAATTTCTAACTGCTCGCGAATATCTTTAAACATAAAAGGCGCACGGCCTGTTGCGATGGCCACCTCATGTCCCAGCTCTTTCAAAGCAAAGACGGCCTTTTCTGCCGTTAACGGCATTTTCTTGTCATCGTCCAGTAACGTTCCGTCGATATCAAAAAAGATAATTTTTTTGTCTGACATGTCCATACACCTGACTTTCAATAATGTATTGTCGAAATGAACTGATATGGATTCATTATATCAAAGGAACTGCTTCTGAATACACAAATACGTATAAATCCTCATGAATGTCCGACCTCTATAGCTTACAATATGAAATAAGGATTACTGTAAAATATAATTTCTATCTCCTATTTTCTTAGATGGGATGTGATCACCATGACAAAAATCCAAGTCACACCGGAGCAGCTGGACAACGTGGCCTCCCAATTTGCCAATGCCCACGGCACACTGTATAACCAGTTAAACGGCCTGGATAGCACAATGAACCGCCTTCACAGCCAGTGGGATGGTATGGAGAGGAATCGTTTTTATAATGACTATCGTACGGCTAAATATACACTTTCTTCGGTATTAAATAAGGTTCAATCCATTGAAATTGAGCTGAAAAGCATCGCTTCGAAGTTTAGAAATGCGGATGGAGAAAGTACACGTGGCTTCTGGACAGCCCTAGCAGCGGCAATGAACGCTAGCGCAGCGCTGGCAGGCAGTGGAGAGGCTGGAGATCATGGTGGAGAAATTGCCAAGCAGCCCAAAAACATAGACGAATGGGATCAGGCAGACGCGGATAAATATCATCAATATGAGGAGCTACTGAAAAACGCCGAGGCCATCGGCGACAAGCAGGTTATGCAGAAAATTCACGACCAGATGAATGTCCTGCGTCTGCAATATGAGGACTCAGTTCCCCGTACAGATTACAATACAGGAGAGACCTCCAAGATCACGTCCGATTCCCTTGTCGCCGTCACCGAACTGACAGGTAAAGACGGAAGCAAAACGGATATATCTATCGATAAAAAAGGGAATGTTGTGAGTTATGAGCAAAATACGGATAAATACGATTACTGGGTCCAAAAGCATACCCAATCAGCCGGAGAACACGCTCTAGGTAAAACGGCCCAGACCGTCACCGGATATGGAATAGGTCTTATTTTGTCGCGCGGGGCTGGAGTTAGTGGGGCAGGTTCGGGTATCGGTTCTGGCGCAGCCTCCGGCTGGGGGGAACACGTCGTCGGCATTGGTGGCGGCATGCTCAGTGACAAAGTACTTTTCTCTGTACCCGATGAGGGCGAAACCCGTACCATGATCTACCGAACGAATAAAGAAACGGGACATATTGAAAATATGGTCGTTGTCACCAAAGGTGAGAATGAAATGGAGTATCGCTATTGGGAGGATTATAACTAGGTCGTAAGCTGTGAACGATGATAACGTGAATAGGAGTATCTATAAAATCTACAGTCTTTTTTTCTGGAACAGGTGAGCGGCAGTTGAAAACTGTCAACTCGCTAGCTGGAGAAGTCTGTAGATTTTTTTGTTTACCAATTTTTTCGGAGTTGGTGAGAGGCACAATGCTTCTGTTAAATTGGAAGGCTGTGCCTTTCTATCAACTCTACCATTCTACAAACTTGCAATTGGGGTACCAAATGATGGATGATAGAAGAGGGCCTTTTATGTAGAAAATAGGGCTAAAGATAGAGAGGATACCAATAATAAATAGATCGTATTTACCGTATTTTTGTATATTATTGTAGAAAAAGATCGTAATTCAGGTTATAGTAAAGGAAGAAATTAACTAGGATGCATTTTACTCAAATACGTAATTGTGGAGGTAACCATGAGTACATTTAAAAATTGGTTGAATACAACTAAAAAAGGACTTGGAGACCAAGTTAAAAAATTTAAGAATAAAGATTTTATGGAAGCTGTTGTTGCAGGTTGTGCATTAGTAGCTTTTGCTGACGGTACTATTAGTCCAGAAGAGAAAACAAAAATGGCCGGATACATAAATATCAGTGAAGAATTGAAAGTGTTTGATATGGGGGAGGTCATCAACCGTTTCAATCACTATGTAGCGAACTTTGAGTTTTCACCTGAAATCGGCAAACAGGAAGCACTGAAAGCGATTGGTAGATTGAAAGGTAAGCCTGAAGTAGGCCGACTCGTCGTTGGCGTATGCAGCGCCATTGGTGCAGCTGACGGTGACTTTGATGCCAATGAACAGCGAATTGTTGCTGAGATTTGTGGCGCGCTTGGTTTGAATCCGTCTGAATTTAGTCTGTAAATTTTACGGAAGGGAGGTGTGTTAATCAGTGGCTGTAATTAATCTGGTCAAGGGCCAGAAAGTTGATTTGACCAAAGGCAACACAGGACTAACCAAGGTTATAGCTGGATTGGGATGGGACCCAATGCAGTCCAAAGGATTTTTTGGCATCAAGAAGCAACCGAACATTGATTGTGATGCTTCTGCCATTTTGCTGGACGCAAACGGGAAACTGACTCAGTTGGACAATGTAATATGTTTCCATAATAAAAAAAGCCCATGCGGCTCAGTCGTTCATTCCGGTGATAATCTGACTGGACAAGGCGACGGTGATGATGAACAAATTGCGATTGACCTGGCACGTATTCCTGCCAATGTCGACAAAGTGCTTGTTGTTGTGAATATATATGATTGCGTAAACCGGAAACAGGATTTCGGCATGATCGAGAAGGCGTATATCCGCATTCTGGATGGTGCTAATTCCAAGGAACTGGTGACGTTTAATTTATCTGATAATTATGAGGGGCTGACCGCACTGGTCTGTGGAGAACTCTATCGTCATAACAACGAATGGAAGTTTGCTGCAATCGGTGAAGGAACCCATGCCGTACATATTGATGTGCTGGCTCAGCGTTATATGTAATTTTAGTTGCTCATACAAAACTTAATGTGAAAAGGGGTTCTTACTCATGGCAATTAACTTATCCAAAGGTCAAAAAATTGATTTGACGAAAACAAATCCAGGTTTGTCCAAAATTATGGTTGGTCTCGGTTGGGACACAAACAAATATGATGGCGGAAAAGATTTTGACCTGGACGTATCCGTATTTTTGGCTAATGCGGAAGGTAAAGTAGAATCCGATAAGAACTTTGTCTTTTTTAATAACCCACAAAATGAGAACGGTTCTGTCGTTCATACAGGGGATAACCGCACAGGTGATGGCGACGGAGATGACGAGCAAATTAAAATTGATTTGGGTAGCGTGCCAGCTAACGTTGAAAAGATCGCTTTTACGATTACAATCTATGAAGCACAAGAACGCAGCCAAAACTTTGGACAAGTGTCCCGTGCTTATGCTCGTATCGTAAACGAAGCAAACAATGAAGAATTGGTCCGCTTTGATCTGGGAGAAGATTTCTCAATCGAAACAGGCGTTGTTGTAGGCGAACTGTATCGTCATAGCGGTGAGTGGAAGTTCAATGCCATTGGTAGCGGCTACCAAGATGGTCTTGCAGGATTGACACGCGATTACGGTTTGGCATAAAAAAATCTATACAACGAAAGCGGGTATGCGGAATGACCATTAGCCTTTCCAAAGGACAACGTATTGATCTGACCAAAACGAATCCCGGCTTGACTCGTGTTGTTGTAGGTCTTGGATGGGATACGAATAAATACAGTGGTGGCGCTGACTTTGACCTAGATGCTTCGGCTTTCCTACTTTATGAAGACGGTAAAGCCAAAGCAGCGGATGATTTTGTATTTTACAACAACCCGACAGGCGGAGCAGGATCGGTTACTCATACGGGCGATAACCGCACAGGTGAGGGCGATGGGGATGACGAGCAAATCATCGTTGATTTCTCGAAGATTCCTGCGAACATCCACCGTATCGGGATCACGGTTACCATTTATGATTACGAGGCTCGCGCGCAAAACTTTGGCCAAGTGTCCAATGCTTTTGTACGTGTAGTAGATGCGGCAACAGATCGTGAAGTGCTGCGCTACGATTTGGGAGAAGATTTCTCCACCGAAACGGCCGTCGTATTCTGTGAATTTTACCGTCAGAATGCGGACTGGAAATTCCAGGCTATCGGTAGTGGCTTTGCTGGTGGATTGGGTGCGCTTGCTAAAAACTATGGCTTGGACGCTCAATAATATCCACTTGGGGTGGTGTCCATAGGGCGCTACCCTTTCTTTTTAAGCTATTACATTAGCGTACGCTGACACATGACAAACCGACAGAAAGGTGACACAATCATGGCTGTTATCGTAGTAAAGGGACAGAAGGCGGATTTGACGAAAACAAATCCGGGCCTGACCCATGTCAACGTAGGGATTGGCTGGGAGTCCCCAGCGTCTCTGGAGCTGGATACTTCGGCATTTTTGCTGGGTTCTGGAGGAAAAGTATCGGGCGATGAGGACTTAATTTTTTATAACAATCCGACCACGCCCTTTATCACCTATTCAGACGGACAACAGTCCGGTGATAAAAAGCAATTTGCCCTTGATCTGACGCGAATTCCTGCAAATATCGAGAAGATTGCGTTTACGCTGACGATTTATGATGCGGATCAGAAACGGCAAAATTTTGGACAGGTTCAAGGTGGGTTCATTCGTTTTGCTCATCCGGTTAGCGGAGAGGTTTTGCGGTTTAATTTGGACAGTGGATTTACAGTGGAAACGGCGATTGTCATTGGTGAACTGTATCGTCATAACGGGGAATGGAAATTCAACGCGATTGGCGCAGGTTTTTCCGGTGGATTGGATGCGTTGTGCGTTAATTTTGGGATTGAAGTGGAAAACAATCCGGCTCCTCCCACGCCAGTGCCTACACCTCCGTCTCCAGCGCCTCGACCAGCACCAACGCCGCCACCAGTACCACCTGCTTCGAAGCCAGAGCCATCTGCAACACCGGTGAATCTGAATCTGCGGAAAATTGAGCTGAAGAAGAAGGGCGACACCATCAACCTGAAAAAAGGCTCAGGCGGATTGGGTGAAATCCTGATCAATCTAAACTGGAATCAGGTGCAGCAAAGCAAGGGCTTTTTCAATCGCGGTTCCAAGGGTGTCGATCTGGATCTGGGCTGCTTGTATGAGATGAAGAACGGAGATAAAGGCGTTGTGCAGGCGCTCGGGGAAGTTTTCGGTTCTCTAAATCGCTTCCCGTACATTGCTCTGGATGGCGACGACCGTACAGGCTCTGTGAAAACAGGGGAAAATCTTCGCATTAATGGTGCTAAAATTTCTGAAATTAAGCGAATTTTGGTGTTTACCTTCATCTATGAAGGAGTCACGAACTGGTCACAAGCGGACGGGGTAGTCACGCTGTACCAGAAGGATGGGCCGGACATTATCGTTCACATGAATGAACATGACAATCGCAAAGGGATGTGTGCAATTGCCATGATTCAAAATGTAAACGATGAAACGTTCAGCATTGAAAGACTCGTGCAGTTCTATGGCGGTCATCGTGAGTTGGATCGGGCATATAACTGGGGCATGCGCTGGTCGCAGGGTAGCAAATAAATTGAATTATCGGAGGCACTCTTTTCATGTTGAATGATTTGTTTAAAAATATCAGCGAAAACTACGGCCATTTCTTTTCATGGAGTGATGTTGTAGCTACGCTTACTGATCCAGTGAGTTGGGGGATTATAGGAACTCTCATTTTGCTGGAAGGACTTTTATCGGCGGATAACGCCTTGGTTCTCGCAGTTATGGTTAAACACTTACCTAAGGAACAACAGAAGAGAGCCTTATTTTACGGGATTTTGGGTGCGTATATATTCAGGTTCCTGGCTATCGGCTTGGGTACATTCCTGATTAAGTTCACCCTAATTAAGGTACTGGGTGCGGCTTATCTGCTCTATATCGCTTATAAGGGCTTATTCAAGTCCGAAGGTGATGGAGAAGTGAAAAACAAACCTACTTCTTTTTGGAAAACCGTATTAATGGTCGAACTGATGGATATTGCCTTCAGTATTGACAGCGTCATTGCCGCTTTCGGTGTGAGTGAGAAAGTATGGGTTCTGTTCCTGGGTGGTATTCTCGGCGTTCTGATGATGCGTGGTGTTGCTCAGGTGTTCCTCAAGCTCATTGATAAATTTCCGGAACTGGAACAGACAGCCTTTATTATGATCGCCATTATCGGGGGTAAAATGCTGGCTGCTGCTTTTGGCTTTCATATGTCGCAGGTTTTATTCTTCGGCATTTTGATTGCTGTCTTTGTAGGCACAATGGTTATCAGCTCGGCGAAAAGAAAGAAAAAGGCCGACAAAGAGGCTTAATGTACAAAGTATAGCGAAATCCCTCCTGAAACTAAGGGGGGATTTCTTTTATACCCGAAGCACAGGGCTTCAGTCAGGCAAGAAAGAGCAAGAGGAGGGGAAGGGCCCTGAAATATTTTAATGATTTAACCTCTGAGGAAGTAGAAGCGATCTTTTATACTCCACCGTTGGAGTTTCATAACCGTTCTCCCAAAGGTATATTGGCTTATGCGATAGGAGCGGCTTTGTACATGCCAGCGACCCGCTCGGAAGTAGCAGAAGAGATCAAAAATGGAAAACATGAAGGGCTAACAACGGTCATTCTGGATCTGGAGGATGCTATAGGGGATCAGCAGGTCGGACAGGCAGAACAATCGCTGGCACAGCAGCTGCTTCAACTATTGTCCTATGTACGGACGGGGATGATGAGTGAACAGCAATTACCTTTGTTATTTGTGCGTGTGCGCTCTGTGGAGCAGTTGGAACGACTACTGAACGGTTTGGGTGAATCTTTGCCGCTGCTCACGGGCTTTGTTCTACCCAAGTTCTCTTCGGATAATGGACGGGCGTATTTTGCACTCATTGCTGAATATAACCGGAATATGCATACAGGGGCAGGAAACGAAAGCAACATGCCTGTGCTGTATGGATTACCGATTCTTGAAAGCTCCAAAATTATTTATCGAGAAACCCGCTGGAATGAGCTGCTGTCGATTAAGGAAATTTTAGACGAGTACCAGGAATATGTGCTCAATGTACGAATTGGGGCAACCGATTTCTCCAGTTTATATGGCTTGAGACGCAGCCCGGATATTACGATTTATGAAATTGCCGTCATTCGGGATTGCATCGCAGATATTATTAACTTGTTTGGACGCGTGGGCTCAAATTATGTCATTTCCGGTCCTGTATGGGAATATTTCTCTCACCGAGAACGTGTCTTTAAACCTCAATTAAGAGTGTCTCCTTTCGAAGATGCACTTGGAAAGCCGGGACGACACTTGCGGATGGACTTCATCTCAGATGCCGTAGACGGACTGATCCGAGAAGTCATGATGGACAAAGAGAATGGGATTATTGGCAAAACGATTATCCATCCCTCCCATATTAAACCGGTACAGGCCATGTATGCGGTGACACATGAAGAGTATATGGATGCACTTGAAATTATTGAGCGTAACGACGGTAGTCTGGGTGTATTCAAAAGTACCTATGCCAACAAAATGAATGAAATTAAGCCGCATTTGAATTGGGCTCATCGTATTATCAATAGATCAAAAGTATACGGGGTGTTACATGAACAACAACATTTTGTCAGTCTCTTACCCAACCACGAAAACACATCTGCTGCCAATCCTGGAGCAGTTCAGCGTTAAAATTACGGAGACACATAATCCATTCCGCCTTCCTGTGGACAAGCTGTTTGCGATGGCGGCACGGGTCAACAAAAAACGTTCTTTTTTATTTGTCAGCAAGGTGCTGGGCAAGCATATTCCGGTAAACCCATACACCTCTCTGCTCAGTGGTGCGGCGCTGGCGATTCTACTATATAAGGAGCTTGTCCCACAAGCGGGACAACAAATGGATGAACTGATTGGAGAGGCCGTGAGAGGACTTCTTGACCCGGACTATGCGAAAGAGGCCTACCGAAAGCTGATAGATGAACGTTTAGCTTTTGCTTTTACGGAGCCGATCAAGTTTGTTGGTTTTGCCGAGACGGCTACAGCACTGGGGCACAGCATGTATCGGTTGTTTGACGACGGAGCCTCGTATATTCATACGACGCGCGAGGATATTCCGGGCCTTCGGCCTATTATTCGGTTTGAAGAAGAGCATTCGCACGCTGTTGATCATCGTTGCTATGCACTGGATGAAGATGCTTTTGCGGGAGATGGCCCGATTGTGCTGGTAGATGATGAAATTACGACGGGAAAAACAACGCTTAATATCATACGGGATATTCAGGAGCATTTTCCGCGTAAACAGTATGTGATTGCTTCGTTATTGGATTGGCGGACAGACAGCGACGAGCAGGCTTTCACTGACCTGGAGGCAGAGCTAGGCATTACGATTACGCCTTTAAGCTTGCTCAAAGGAAAGATTGAGGTACAGGGTGTACCGATCCTAGATCACGCAGCATATGTCGGACAGGCTGGGCACTCAGAACATGCAGCCACTAGCATGGCAGAGGTTAATAAAGACGTTTCTGGAATAATTGACCACCGTTTTGAAAAGGATACTTCCGGTTTTGAGCGAGTAGTACACAATTCCATGTCAACAGACGGGTATGCCAATACAGCTCCTTATCTAAAATATACAGGCCGTTTTGGTCTACAATCCGCTGACAATTCAGCATTGGATACAGAAATCACGCGTACAGCTGAACGACTGAACCAACTTCGTTCTGGGCAACGCACGCTGGTTATGGGCACGGGAGAATTCATGTACATCCCAATGCGGATTGCAGCAGAGCTAGGCCCGGATGTGTATTTTCAATCGACGACACGCAGCCCGGTGTATCCCCACCGAGAAGAAGGGTATGGCGTCGCTTGTGGTGTGACATATCCTTCGCCTGAGGACAGTACGGTACGCAATTTTATTTATAATGTAGACCCCGGTCAGTATGACGAAATATTCGTTTTGATGGAAAGGGAGTCAGACCCAGAGCGGATGAACCCCATGCTGGAGGCTTTGACCCGTCTGGGCTGCGATAAAGTGCATGTTGTTTATTTTAATGGGTTAACTAGACAGGAGAGTAAAGGAGCGCGGATATGAAGCAAGCACTCATGGAGCAAATACAGCAGAAGAACATTCATCCGCCCGAACTGCTGGGCAGTTATCCTGCCTCGGATGTCACTTTTTTATTGAAGGATTTGAGCCAGGTTACGTTGGAAAAAGGGACGGAGGATCGTGAAGAGGCGATTCAGTCGGGAGTCCATTATTCAGAAATGCTGCCAGTGGAATACGAGCCCACAGCAGAGTATATTGCACTGTTTCACGAAACGCTTGCCCAATCTGCCAAAAAGGTTGCATTAGCGGCAGCTTCTGTGGCTGAGATGATTGTGAGAAAAAGAGGCCTGAACACGGCGATTGTTTCTCTGGCTAGAGCAGGGACGCCCATTGGTATCCTGATCAAGCGTTATATTGACTGGAAGTATAGCGTATCCTTACCGCATTACAGCATTTCTATTATTCGTGGCAAAGGTATTGACCGGAATGCGATTTTATACATTTTACAGCAGCATGGGCTGGGGATTGAACTTCAGTTTGTCGATGGCTGGACGGGGAAAGGGGCGATTCGCCAGGTATTGATTGAGGCCTGTCGTGAGATGAACACGGATTACGGGTTGCATCTAAATGATGATCTGGCGGTGTTGGCCGATCCGGGCAGATGTTCGGAGACCTTCGGTACACGAGAAGATTATTTGATTCCAAGTGCTTGTCTGAATTCGACAGTATCCGGTTTGATGAGTCGGACGGTATTACGCGACGATCTCATAGGTCCTGACGATTTCCATGGGGCCAAATTTTATGAATCCTGGCGTTCAGTGGATCAGTCCAATACGTTTGTGGATACGGTATCCGGGTACTTTCAAGACGTGGCTGAAACAGCCGTTGCATATGCAGAAAAAATGACATTGAATCCGCCTGCGGTGACATGGCAGGGCTTACGGGATATTGAGGCGATTCAGCAGGCATTTGGTATTCGAGATATCAATCTGGTCAAGCCTGGAGTGGGGGAGACGACTCGTGTACTACTGCGCAGGGTGCCGTGGAAAATTCTGATTGACCGCGAAGATAATCCGAATCTTCAGCATATTATGCTGCTGGCCAAGGACCGTGGAGTGCCTGTAGAGGTATTTGAAGGATTGACTTATTCCTGCTGCGGAATTATCAAGCCGCTCAAGGGGGGACAAGAATGATCTACGCAAGTGACTTGGATCAGACACTGATTTACTCCAAACGTTCGCTTGGCGTACCGCTGGAGTCTCCTGGGCTGTTGCCTGCGGAACAGATAGACGGGGCGACGTCGGCTTTTATTTCTGAACAAGCCCTGCAATGGCTAAAGACACTGCCTGAAGATGTGATGTTTATGCCCGTGACGACTCGGACGATAGAACAGTATAGACGAATCACTGTGTTTCAGACGGAGTTGGTTCCCGCATATGCCGTGACGAGTAATGGTGGAAACATCATCGTCGGAGGCGAGGTGGATCGAGAGTGGAATCGGCGTATTCATGAACAAGTACGCCGTGATGGTGCTCATGCGGAAGAAGCACGTCAGGTGTTCGGACAGGTGCTACATGAAGACTGGGTGGTAAACGAGCGCTTTTGTGATGAGTTATTCTATGCTTTCATGATTGAACGGGATCGTATGCCGCTGGAACAGGTGCTGGAGAAGGCGCGAATCATGCGTGAAATGGGCTGGGAGGTATCCATTCAAGGTCGTAAGGTGTATTTGGTGCCTGCGGCCGTGAATAAACAAGCAGCCGTGGAGCACATCCGCAATCTCACGAATGGAGGGGCCGTGGTTGCGTCTGGTGACTCTTTGCTGGACCGTTGTCTGCTGGACTATGCCGATTATGCGATTGCTCCGCGTCATGGTGAATTGTATCGGGAACAGCTGCGGGATAAGCTGGAGGTCAATTACCGTTTTACAGAAGTGTCGGGGGTTTATGCAGCGGACGAAATCATGGCGTATGTTCATGCAATACACCAGAGTGTGTTCGCAGCTCAAACTTCATTTTCAGAATAGATAGGGGACGTGGCTCTGTGAAGAAGGTTAAGGTGTATTTTAACCGCTGGTTTTCAGTGGCGTATCACTATATGAATGCTATTCGTAACAATGAGGACGGTATTCCGTTCGAGATCTATGCGACGCACTCTGATCCGCAGCACATGGCGCTACAGGCCAGTGATGTAGCTGAAGTAGAGCCTCGCACCAGTGGTGTGGAGTACGCACGGTTTTGCGCTGATTTTTGCAGGCGGCACGGAATTGATGTCTTTATCCCCCGGTGGAATATGCTCGATATTAGCAAACATCTTTATTTGTTCGATGATATTGGGACAAAAGTGATGGTATGCCAAGATACCGAACTGCTGGAGCAACTGATGGAAAAGGATCTGTTTTATGAATCCATTCGTCAAAAGGACATTGTCACGATTCCCGACTATGCCATTGCCAGCAATGCCGAGCAGTTTAAACAGGCTTATGAGTCGTTAATAGCACTTGGGCATAAGGTATGCTTCAAGCCATGTAATGCAGAAGGCGGGATGGGCTTTCGTATCATCGACAATGAACGTAATCCGCTGGAGGAACTGTTCGGCCATGCGCTGAATCATATTTCGTTCGAGGAAGCACACCGCATATTGTCATCCACAGAATCATTTCCCAATCTGATGGTGATGGAGCTGCTGGAGGGATACGAATACAGTATTGACTGCCTGGCTGACCGGAACGGAAAGCTGCTAGCGGCAGTTCCGCGTAGGAAGGCAGGAGGACGATTACGGCTGCTGGAGCAGCATTCCGAGCTGTTGGAGGTGGCACAGAAGGTCGCTGAGGCGTATCACATTCCGTACAATTATAACATTCAGGTAAAATATAACGGCAAGCATGCCAAGTTGCTAGAGATCAATCCGCGGATGTCCGGAGGACTTCATGTATCATGTTTGTCGGGTATCAATTTTCCTTATCTAGCGGTGAAATCGGCTTTGGGTCATGAGATCGGTTCACTTCATCCGCAATACGACATTTTAGCCAGTCATATCGAGCAGCCAATCACCATACGTAAATCCGTACATTGACACACACAAATATTGTTTTCTACAATATGGTAAGGGTTTACGTCAGGAGGTACAAGCTATGACGTCAAAAATGTGGGGTGCCACGATTGCTGTGGTTAGCTACCTGATTGCGCTTTTACTAAGTTTTTGGTTGCCACTGTTTGTGTGTTTGGCGATTCCGATCATTGGTTTGGGAGGATACAGTGCCATCATGGCCGTTCGCCATCCTCGCCCCAATCTGACCGGTTCCGTGATTCCGGTGGTGCAGGAGCAGGTCGGTGAGACACAGCAGCATGAAAAGGAAGCTACCGTTCGACCGGAGTCTATGACAGGACAAGTACGTCAACCAGATCAGGTGAGCAGTGAATTTGCTCAGGTGATGGAGTATTTGGAGGTCCTGGAGGACATGGTGATCTCCGAGGGACAGAAGGATACGCTTGATAACGAGATTGTCGAGAAGGCGCTGGCTCTATTTGCACGTTTGCAGCGGGTCATTCCGCTTTTGCATGAACTGAACAACAGCGAAGTGAATCATACGGTTCGGAGATTGATTTTGAAGGATTTGAACGGACTGATTAATCCGTTTCTTCGGCTCAGCGGTGATGCGAAGCGGACCAACCGGAGGACGTTATTAAACGGATTACGGGATGTGGACAGCAAAATATCGGTAATTGTGTCCACGGTGGAGCACAAGGATCTGCTGGAATTACAGAGCAAAGCGGAGCTTATTCACCAGCGATATAGCAGTTCCGAACTGTAGGCGATTTTTTGAGAAAATAAAAAAAATAGCAGAATAGCTGCTCTGAATAACAACGATTAGACTTGGGTAACAGTTGTTTTCAGAATAGGAGGTAGCGTATGGCGACCCCATGGGCTGAATTGAAAAAAGAAGATGAACAAAAGGTGACTGAGGAGGCTTCACAGCTGATTCAGAAGGTATCACAAAGCGATGTCATGAGCCTGGATACCTTAATGGATGATATCGGTAAGCTGGGGGTTAAAACGCAGGAACGTGCGGGGCAGACCCTTAAAATGCTGGATCGTCCGGTAAACGACCTCATGTCCGGTGATCGGGCTGAGGTATCCAATATGATCTTAAAGCTGCGTGATGAATGCGAAACGCTCCAGCAGAGCAAAAATGTGAGCTTTTTTGGCAAGCTCCTGCGTAAAAGCCCGTTAAAAAACTACATTTACAAGTATCAGTCGGTGAAGACGAACATCGAGAAAATCATTACTGCCTTGAGAGATGGTAAGGATAATCTGGAAGAAAACATCGTCAGCATGAGACAGTTGAAGAAGGCTTCCATTGAAGAAATCTACAATTTACAGACGAAGATTGCCTTTGGTAATCGCTTGAAAGAACTGTTTGAGACCGAGATTGCCAAGCCGGAAAACGAAAACCGTAAGCCTCATCTGGAGCGGGGATTACGCAAGGTGGTTACTCGTACGCAGTCAATGACTGAAATGATTTTATTATACAATCAGGCGATTGCAGCAACGGATATTATTAATGATAACAATGATAAACTGATTGATTCTGTAAATAATGCGATTGATAAAACATCGAATCTGATCACTGTATCGGCTATGATCGCGATGGCGCTGGCGGATCAGGATAAAATCATTTCAGCCGTCGATGCGACCAACCGTACGATTGAAGATCAATTCAAGGAAAATGCGAAGCTTCTCAAAACGACGACCGAGAGAACGACAGATCTACTTAGCAAGCCTTCTATGTCACTGGAGGCTGTGAATCAGGCGATTGGTGATTTGGTATCTGCTTTGGATCTGTCTGAAAAATCAAACCGTCGGATTATTGAAAGCTGCCACGATTATACAAGTAAAATGACAGCAATCAATGCCAACCTCAGCCAACGTTTGGGGATCGAACGGAAAGAACCATCCAAACCGCTGAAGGATAGCAATTCTTCTGAGGGTCTAAGCTCGTTTTTGAACTAATGACAATGTAGAATAATAGACTCAATCTATGAAAAAGACGCCGGGATGACTCCGAAAGGCGTCTTTTTTTGGTTTGGCAGCAGCTAATAAGGGACATGATGAACATACATAGCATTCTCGTGCATAAACTCTTAAAAAGCGAATGACAAAAGGAGAGAGCGAGCGTATGATGTCCTTTATTTTGGGTTGTGTGATTGTCTATTTACTCGTGGCTGTCAGCAGCGAAAAAGCAGATTCAATTGTGGAATTAAATGATTCTGTGAAATAAAATTTTTTATTGAAAATCATGCATTTTCTGATAGGATAGAGTTAAATATTGGAATCCCAAAGGAGAATGCATGCTGGAATTTTCATTTGAAATCATCGACGAATCGAAATTCAACATTGTATATCAGTATGGAAGCAGCAACTTCAATTTTAATTTATTTTTTAACTACGGTGTGTGGACGCTGCATCCTTTTGACGGGATTCTGCTCCAGAACAAGGAAATGTGCCGTTTGATCGTTACGGATCTGTTTAAGAACAAAGATTTTCATGTCATGCTGGCGCGTGAAAATATTTTATTGTCAACCTTGCGTACCTCTATTGATCTCAATCCTGAAACTCGGGGAGATCGATATCAGGAACAGGAATTTGATGAGCTGTCTGATTTTGCTGAGACACACAGCTTTGAAGAGGTACTGCAAATAGAGCAGGATTCCGTTCGCGAGCGTATAGATTTCTTCCAAAACATCATTCAAAAAATGTATATGGAAGGATTCGGCCCGGAAGACAATGATTTTAACAAGGTACAAGCTATTCTTCGCATTTATAAGGCTGCACATGACCAACTCGGAGAATTGAGCGACTTTCCCCTGAGAGGCGACGAACGACGCAGATGGTAGACTAGACGGGCTAGGGTATACATCATAGAGGAGCGTGGGGAACATGAGCAGTATTTCTTTACTTAAAAAGAATGCGCAACTAGTACTGACTAAAAAGAATCTAACAAATGTAACTGCAAGAGTTGGATTGGTGCTCGATATTTCAGGATCTATGAGAAGCTTGTACAAAAATGGTACTGTTCAAAAGGTGTTGGAGCGTATTGTTGCAGTAGCGAGTTCTTTGGATGATGATGGTGTACTGGACGTATGGGTGTATGATCACCGTTTTTCACGTTTGCCGTCCGTTACCGAAAATGACGTTGACAACTATGTTGAAAGACATATTCTGTCCAATGATTATTTGCCCAAGTTCGGTCGTAATGATGAGCCGCCTGTGATGCGCGATGTTATCGCCAAATACACCAAGGAAGAACCTTCTTCTGATCCGGCCTTTGTTATTTTTATTAATGATGGCGGTGTGAAGCGTGGAAAAGGAGATAATATCGACAACGCAGTCATTGATTCGTCAGGAGAGCCGATTTTCTGGCAATTTATCGGTGTGGGTGAATCCGATTTTGGCGTATTAAAGAAGCTGGACAATATAGAAGGCCGTGTGGTAGATAACGCCAACTTCTTCCAAATTCAAGATATCGAATCTATGGAAGACAATGAATTGTACGAACTATTGCTTAACGAGTTCCCATCATGGTTACAGGAAGCGAAGGAAAAGCAGATTTATTAAGGCTACTAAGTATTGTACTATGAGCTCTTTTCAAAGCTTAATATATAAAAAAATGCAAAAAGAGAGAGTTCCGCAGCAAACGCCTTTGCGAAACTCTCTCTTTTCATTTACACACCTCTAAAACGTATAGAAGCTCTACGGAGGTTGCCAGCGGAGCGGGCAGAATTGTTCTGAAGAAGCGAAGCGATCGGAAGAACAATCTGCACGCGCAGCGCCCATCAACCGCAAGAAAGCTTCTCATACCACCCTAACTTATCCCCATTAATATCATCGAGCAAAGGATAAGCCCCGCCCCGCACCCCCAAGTATATACCTTGAGGTGGCGGAACATGGATGTTTTCCAGGCTGACAGAGATTCATCGGAACGCAAACGTTCATTTTCCTCCCGTAATGCCTTGGATTGACGAATGAACAACTGTCTGATGTCGGCAAATCCCCGCAGGAAGAGGGTTAGAAAACCGCTTTGCAGAACGTGGAAGATTGCACCGATCACCAAGCCCAGCAACCCCAACAGGAATAGCAGATTTGCAGTAGCCATGTTTTCACGACCATACAAGAGATGGGGGATGGCGTACAGAAATCCTAAAGTACCGACAATCAGGGCAGTGAGCCCGAAACGTAAAATCATTATTTTTCGACCCGTTTCGCAAAGCGCAGGTCTGGGTTCGAACGAGCATCAAATACGATACCTTGAATCTTAGGGCTGATTAATGCAGTGTCCGCAGAGAACTGGATCGGAATAATCGGCAGATCTTCCATCAATACGTCTTCTGCCTGATGGAGCTGTTCAAAGCGTTTTGCCGGATCAAGCTCAAAGGTTGAGGATTCGATCAGTTTGTCATACTCCGGGTTGCTCCAGTTGGTAAAGTTGTTCGAATTTTTGGAAGTATAATGCCCCAATACGCCGAGTGGATCCAGGAAGTTTCCTTCCCAGCCCATACGAGCGATCTGGAAGTTCTTCTGTTTAAAGGTATCAATGTACGTTTTCCATTCCTGATTCTCCAGCGTCACTGCAACACCCAGGTTCGTTTTCAGCATTTCCTGAATCGCTTCAGCTACTTTTTTATGCTTGTCCGAAGTGTTGTATTTAAAGGTGATCGGTGGCAGCTGTGTTAAACCTTCTTCTTTCAGACCTTCGGCCAGCAATTGTTTCGCTTTCGCAGCGTCAAACTCATAGTATTTTTTCGGTGCTTCATCACGGAAGTCCTTGCCGGATGGCGTTGTTGTTCCGTATGGAACATAACCGTAAGCCGGAGTTTCGCCACCTTTGGTTACGCTGGTAGCCAGTGCTTCGCGGTCAATCGCGTAGGCAATGGCCTGTCTGATTTTTTTATTGTCAAACGGCTTTTGTTTTACGTTAAAAGAATAGGTATACACACTGAAAGATGGATGCGACAGGAATTCCTTGTTGCTCTTTTCCTGATCCAGGGTATCTACGGGAAGGCTCAAAATCAGGTCCAGATCGCCCGTTTTGTACATTTGATAATAAGTTGTGGAGTCTTGAACCATTTTAAAATTAATCGTTGCCATTGTAATGGCATCTTTGTTCCAGAATTGATCGTTTTTCGCCAGCGTAATCTGCTCGTTATGTTTCCATTCCTTGGCTACATACGCACCGTTACCGACCATTGTGCCCGCTTCTGCTGCCCATTTGTCATTTTTCTCAACAACCGATTGGTTTACTGGCAGATAGGCATGACCCACTGCGATCGTTGGGAAGAAGCTCAGCGGTGATTTCAGCTCAACTACCAGAGTTTTATCATCTTTAGCTGTAACACCCACGTCTTCAATTTTACCTTTGCCTGTGTTGTACGCTTCGGCACCTTTGATGTAGTAGAGGGCAGAAGGATCGTAGGCAGCTGTTTTCGGATTCAGTACCCGTTTCCAGGAGTATTCAAAATCCTTAGCTGTCAGTGGGTCACCATTCGACCATTTTGCACCGTCACGGATCGTAAAGGTGTAGGTTTTGCCGTCAGGAGATACGTCTACTTTGCTGGCAGCGCCTTCTACGATTTTACCGGCCTTATCGTATGTATATAGCCCTTCGTACAAGTTATCAATCACAAAGTAGGACGTTGTATCTGATGCGAAAGCAGGGTCTAGCGTATAAGGCTCGCCACCTGCCAGATTAGCAGTAATTTCTTGCGGGATATCTGCTTGAGGCGCAGCGGACGGGTCGTTGCTTGCTGTTTTGTCCGTAGTGCCAGAGCATCCAGCCAAAGCCGTTACGGCCAAAAGTAAGATGATCGTCATCCAATACATTTTTTTCATCGTGGTTTTCCTCCATTACTGTGATTAGTTATGCTAAAAATAAGGTACACCGTACCGGGATTTATTCATCCTCCTTTCCCGCAGGTATGCCGCGTGTGCGCACTTCGATAAAGGAACTGCCGTTTTTCCTGCGGTTAGGCAAGAAGCTGCGGATCATGGTGACACCCCTCCTTGTCCAATTTGGATCTCTCTGTTGTTAATGTTGTGAGCGCGGATCAAGTGCATCCTGAAGCCCGTCTCCAAGTGTATTGAACGCCAGCATGGTGAGCGATATCATCAGCCCGGGGAAAAATAGGCGCCACCATTGACCGCTTAAAATAACGCCAAGTGAATCGTTAGCCATCGTCCCCCAGCTGGCCGAAGGAGACTGAATCCCCAGACCGAGAAAGCTCAGAAACGATTCGGCAAAAATAGCCGATGGAATAGTGAACGTCAAATTCACGATAATGATTGCAGCCGCGTTTGGTAGCAAATGTCTGAAGATAATGCGCGAATGAGATGTCCCCAAGCTACGGGCTGCTAACACATATTCCTGCTGCTTCAGCTGTAAGATTTGCCCACGCACTACACGGGCCATACCGACCCAGCCAGTAATAGATAATGCAATAATCATTGTGAGCAGGCCTGGCTTCATAATAACCAGCAGCAAAATGATGACCAGCAGATAAGGAATGCTGTACAAAATTTCAATAATACGCATGAGGATGCTGTCGATCCTGTCGCCCGTTTTGCCGTGCCCCGCACAATAGCCAGCAACACAGCCGACGAGAATGCCAAGTACCAAATCAATGGCGGCAGCGGCAAAGCCGATCATGAGTGAAATTCTAGCTCCGGCCCATGTCCGTGCCCATACGTCCCTCCCCAGATCATCCGTACCAAACCAATGCTCTTTCGAAGGAGAGAGATTCGTTTTCAAAAGGGATTGATCACTGGGTGCATAGGGAACCATGGAAGGTCCAACAATCGCCAGCACAATAATCATGATTAGTAGGGAAAGCCCCAACAGAGCAAGCTTGTTGTTAAAAAGTCTGCGTAGCCGATCCCGCCAGGGTGATTCTTTGGGTCTGGTCAACGTGGGGGTGGGGATCTGACTACGATCTACAAGACTGAACAGGCTGTCCTTTTCGACAGTAGGTGCTGCTTTCATGTTAATCTCCTTTGCTGACTAATTTGATTCGTGGATCGACAAGGCGATAGGAAATATCTATTAAAAATAAAGTAACGACCAGAATGGCACTGTAGAAAATGGTCGTCCCCATAATCACTGGATAATCCCGATTAAAGATACTATCTACGAAGTATTTACCGATGCCGGGAATGGCGAATATTTTTTCAACGACAAAGGTACCTGTAATGACGGAAGCAAATAGTGGCCCAATAAAGGAAAGCACTGGAATCAACGCGTTGCGTAATCCGTGACGAAGAACTACTGCCAAAGAGGACAACCCTTTTGCTTTGGCAGTGCGTATGTACTCCTCATGCATGACTTCCAGCATGCTCGTCCGCATAAAGCGGGCGATGACGGCAAGCGGTGAAACAGCGAGAGCCAGCGACGGGAGCACCGTATGCTGCCAGGTTCCCCATGAGGCGACCGGAAGCAGATGCCATTGGACGGCAACATACTTGATTAACAGCGGTGCCAATATGAAGCTGGGTACGGAAATACCAACAATGGCGATAAACATCGAGATATAATCCAGTGGTCGATTATGGTGTAGAGCAGCCAGCGTTCCGAGCGAAATACCGGCAATAATTGCGACCACGATGGATTGAATACCCAGCAATGCAGAAGGTGGAAAACCTCGGGCGATGAGCATATTGACGTCCGTCGTTTTCGATTGAATAGACGGGCCCATGTCCAGCACTAGCAGATTTTTGAGATACAACACATACTGCACAGCGAGCGGCTTGTCCAGATTGTACCTGGCACGCATATTTTGCAATACCGCTTCCGGAATGGTTTTGGAATCGTTCGAGAACGGATCACCCGGAATGATGTGCATAATGATAAACGTTAAAGTGACGATAATCCACAACGTAATGAACATCGTAAAGAGGCGTTTTAAAATGTACATGGGGCTTTATTTCTCCTGTCTATCAAGCTGATTTACATACTATTGCTGTTGAAATTTTAAAATAAATAAAAGTATATAAGAATACTAGGAAATGATAAGACGGTTTAGGTGACATGTCAAGGTAAGGTTTTACATTATAGAACACAGGTCAAATTTTCGTCACAGGTTTTCCATTTATATAAGGCTAAGATTCCGCTTATTCCTCTCGACGAGTATCCTGCGGTATGTTATGATGATACTCTGATAACGTGTTAACGAACTAAAGCGTTTGCCACCTGTTCTTGGATACGGGGGTCACCATTGTTGGAGGGGAATAAGATGAGAAAAGCAGCCATGTTTACGATGTTGATTGGATTGATGATGATCGTGTTGGCCGGATGTTCCGGCGGTAAGGATGACAGTAAATTGATTATTGGAATTGATGATAAATTCGCCCCGATGGGCTTTAGAGATGAAAATAACGAGCTGACCGGCTTTGATATTGATTATGCGAAAGCGGCCGGGGAACAAATGGGTAAACAGGTGGAATTTCAGCCGATTGACTGGTCTGCCAAAGAATCCGAGCTGAACAGCGGACGTATTGATCTCATTTGGAATGGATACACCATTACGGATGAGCGTAAGGAAAAAGTGCTGTTCACGAAGCCATATCTGAAAAACAGTCAGGTGATTGTCATTCCGGCTACTTCCAGTCTTTCCAAGCTGGCTGATCTGACGGGCAAAACGGTCGGACTCCAGACGCTGTCTTCAGCAGCCGATGCATTGGATGCAAATCCGATCAAAAGTAAATTGAAGCAAGTGTCCGAGTTCCCGGATAATGTTCTCGCTTTGACAGACTTGAAAACCGGACGTCTGGATGCGGTTGTCATTGATGAAGTCGTTGCCAAGTATTATATGTCGAAGGAACAAGGGACGTATAAGCTGCTTGATGAATCATTGGCCCCTGAGGAATACGGCATCGGCGTGAAAAAAGGAAATGAAGAGCTGTTGACGCAGCTGCAATCTGCTTTGGATGAGCTGCACAAGAACGGAAAAGCTGCTGAAATTTCGAAAAAGTGGTTTGGTGAAGATAAAGTATTAAATTAATATGTAGTGTATTGAACTAAGGGTTTAGGAGTCGAAGGTCATGAGTATGGAATATATTTTGCGAATTATGAAGCCTATGCTTGAAGGGGCACAGATGACGGTTATTTTATTTTTCATCACGCTCATCTTGTCTATTCCATTGGGTTTTATCGTTACGTTGCTGGCCAAAAGCCGGATTAAGCCAATCGCCTGGCTGATGCATACGTACATTTATGTTATACGCGGTACGCCGCTATTGCTGCAATTGTTGTTCTTTTGTTTTGGTCTGCCGATGTTGCCTGTCATTGGGGAGTATCTGGTATTGGACCGGACAACGGCTGCGGTACTGGCATTTGTACTGAATTATGCGGCTTATTTTGCAGAAATTTTTAGAGGCGGGATGTTGTCGATTGATAAAGGGCAATACGAGGCTTCGCAAGTGCTGGGCTTGAGCAAGTCGCAGACGCTGATTAGAGTCATTGTGCCGCAAATGGTACGGATTGCTTTGCCTGCGGTGACCAATGAAGCGACAACACTGGTAAAAGATACGGCACTACTGTATGCAGTAGCGGTACCGGAACTGCTGCATTTTGCCAATACGGCTGTAAACCGTGATTTCTCGATTGTACCTTATGTTGTAGCGGCGGTTATTTATTTGTTGTTAGCTTTGGTGCTGACGCTATTCTTCAGGGCGCTGGAAAAACGTTTTAAATTCGAGTAAAAGGAATGTCGGGATATGAATACTAATGCAATAGAAGTAACCGATTTGAAAAAATCGTTCGGCAAGCTCGACGTTCTGAAAAGAGTGAGCTTTAACGTTAAAGCGGGCGAGGTTGTAGCCGTCATTGGTCCTTCAGGTTCAGGAAAAAGTACCATGCTCCGTAGTTTGGTACACCTGGAAGATGTGACGGGCGGGACGATCCGCATTCATGATAAAGCACTGGTGGAAAACGGTCAGTACGCTCCGGCAGGTGACATTAAGGGCATTACCACCGGTATGGGCATGGTGTTCCAGCATTTTAATCTGTTCCCTCACTTGACGGTGCAGGATAATCTGGAGCTGGCTCCGAAGCTGGTGAAGAAGGTGAGCAAGGCTGAGCTACGTCGCCAAAGCGCTGAGTTGCTGGCTAAAGTCGGATTAGCAGATAAAGCAGATGCGTATCCATCCCGACTGTCGGGAGGGCAGAAGCAGCGCGTGGCGATTGCCCGGGCAATGATGATGAACCCTGATATTTTACTGTTTGATGAGCCGACCTCGGCCCTTGATCCCGAGCTGACGGGTGAGGTGCTGCGAGTTATCAAAAAGCTGGCTGAGGAACATATGACGATGGTCATCGTGACCCACGAGATGAACTTTGCGAGAGATGTGGCGGATCGTGTCATTTTTATGGATAATGGCGAAATTGCAGAATCCGGTACACCAGAGCAGATTTTTGGCAATCCTCAGTTGGAGCGGACGAAGGTGTTTTTGAATCGGGTGGGGGATTAAAAATATAGTTGCTTGTTAGAGTGTGTGGCCGTGAGCAATATGTTTTTAAGCAGGAAGTATGAGGGAAGAATAAAAGCAAGGGAGATGGCCAGCGCCATCTCCTTTTTGTAGTTGTAGAGTATGCGAACTGTGTAGCCACATTTGGGCAATATGTAGATTGAGGTTCGTATACAGATTATTATTTTTAATCTTTACATACCTACCGAAGGTATGTAGAATGAAAGATACCTACCGAAGGTAGGTTTTGAATGATGAGAGGATGAGTCGACCATGAATAAATCTCGCAACGAAATCATCTTTACGTTAATCATCAATATTTTACTGCCTTATCTGGCTTACCGTTTGTTAATTCCGCACACAAGCAGTCTGATCGCTCTGTCCATCGCTGCCCTCGTACCGCTATGCGACTCGCTCTACAGCCTTATACGGACGCGCAAGGCGGATGCGTTCTCCGGTTTCATCTTTCTCGGCCTGATTCTTGGCGTCGTGGCCGTTCTCTTGGGCGGCGATGAACGCTTCATTTTGCTGCGTGAGTCTTATGTAACTGGTATTATGGGAATGGTGTTTCTAGGCTCGCTGTTTTTTGGCCGACCATTGATTTATTATTTAGCCGAGAGATTTACAGGCCATGATCCTCAGATGAACGATAAATGGGAGGGACTTCCGCGCTATCGGTTTAACTTTCGCCTGATAACGGCGGTGTGGGGATTTAGCCTGCTGTTGGAAGCCTTCATCAAAGTAGTGCTGGTGTATTCGATGTCGATATCGACCTTTCTGGTCGTATCGCCGTTCTTCACCTATGGGCTTATTGGATTGACGATTTGGTGGAATATGAGCTTCATTAGACGAATAAAAAGACAGACAAACGGGAGGTAAAAGATTATGCAAGATAAAGCGATGAACGACAGTCTAAAAAAGCTGCTTGAGATTGCCGAAAAGATGATTATGGAGAAAGGCTGTCGGGCGACGACACTACAGGATATTGCGGATCGCAGCGGACTGACTAAAGGAGCCATTTACCATTATGTCAAAAGCAAAGATGAATTGTTCGGTATGATTCTGGAGGCGGGAATGGAGAAAACCAATCAGCGCTTTTTTGAATCTGTCGCCCGGACTCCCGCAGGACCAGAAGGAATCAAATCCCCGCTTAACACCTTAACTGAACGCCTTCGTAACATTGGTAGTGGGGACAGCGCTGCCAGCCTGATTTTTATTTATCTACTCAGCCAACAGGATAAGCCCGCCGTGGCTGGCATTCTGAAACGTTATCATGAAGCATCTATCCTCACTGCCAAAACGTGGATCGAAGTCGGACAGCAGAATGGAGCTATCCCTGTTTCAATCGATGCGGACAGGACAGCTCGGATGTTCACCGTGTTCAAGAACGGACTGCAAGTTCAGCATAACATAGTGACCGATGGCGATAAAATCAACGAACTGGAAATTTATGAGTTCTTGATGAATGCGCTGGGCGCAGGAAGAGGCTAGGCAGCCCCTCCATTCGTTGAAATTCTCTTAAAGTACTCCATTCGTTCAGCAATCCCTGGATTTTACCTTTAAGTTTATATTCTACTGAGGAGAAATCTAGGGATAACAGCGATCGGAAGAACAATCTGCATGCGTAGCGGGCTCACCACCATAACTCCTCCATTATCTATCTATTAGGATCAACAATTTCTTTGTCCTCGCTAAATACTTCAATCATCGTTAATGCCCCCGCCCGGTACCCGTGAATGAATGCTGCTGGTAATTTGCTTTTCAACATCTCCATGAGATCACTAATTTTTTGATTCACTTTTTGGGATTCAGGGTCGGTTGAATTTATCTGTTCACTAGGACGCCATTTCCCATAATACATATCCTCTAAAATCATTTTTTATCAAACCTCCTATGAAAAGTTAAGTGTTTGTCCTCACGTGAATCGAGATTTCCCATTATGCACTGCTAATCACCCAAGCACATTTTACTGTATGTGATGGATGCATATTGATATTTATGCGTTATTTGCATAAATTTTTTTTAGTATATAAGCTGAGTTAAAAATGTACATGAGGCGCCACTAGGCTGTCGGGTGGTGCTTCCCATCGTTGTAATACTGGAATTATTCTATAAAATTCAAAGAAAGCTAAACATAATAGAGTTAAAGCTTTAATTTGCTAGGTTTATATGCAAACGCTATTATTCTATAATTTCACTCAGAAAGGAGGTTGAAGTAAAAAAATACGGAATATGGAACGTATAGGTGATATACTGCAAAGAGAATCAACCAACAAGCAAGTGTATGGGACAAACACAAAATTTTAGGAGGTAGAGTATGTTTAATTTTAGTAAGAAAATGATGACGGTAGTTCTTGCAGCTTCCATGAGTTTTGGGTTATTTGCAACAACCTCAAGTGCAGCGACAGACTATTGGCAAAATTGGACCGATGGTGGTGGGACGGTCAATGCTGTTAATGGATCAGGCGGTAATTACAGCGTAACATGGAAGGATACCGGGAATTTTGTTGTCGGCAAAGGCTGGACTACTGGATCGCCAAACAGAACGATCAACTACAATGCCGGTGTCTGGGCGCCGTCCGGTAATGGATATTTGGCTCTCTACGGGTGGACGAGAAACTCACTCATCGAATATTACGTCGTTGATAGCTGGGGTACTTATCGACCTACCGGAACGTATAAAGGTACGGTGACCAGTGATGGGGGCACATATGATATCTACACAACAATGCGGTACGACGCACCTTCCATTGAAGGCGAAAAAACGACGTTTATTCAGTACTGGAGTGTTCGACAGTCGAAGAGACCGACCGGGGGCAACTCCACAATCACTTTCAGCAACCACGTGAAAGCATGGGCGAGCAAAGGAATGAATCTGGGAAGTAACTGGTCTTACCAGGTGTTGGCGACAGAGGGGTATCAGAGTAGCGGGAGCTCTAACGTAACGGTGTGGTAACCACTCAACTGCAAGCTGTTAAACGAACAGGCGCGGTTGGGACTGTCTCACGGGATAAGCGGGTTTTGAGAGCTGTCTGATAGATAGGGTTTAAATGAATCGATCATGGAGGACTCACCGAGCCCTAAGTATTGTAGACAGGCCGATGACCGTTCCCCTCCAGTCTATCCGTCAGTGCGGTTGCGTTGAAGGCCGTTTCCTGCCAGACGAACGGCCTTCGACGCTGCTGGAGGCGAGTTGCAGGCCATCACGGCCTACTATTTTTCCTATCAGCTTAAAGGAGATCTATCCATGAGAAAGCTATTATAGCTTATTTTAATAGCAACAATAAGAATGATAACGATAATATAAAATGGACAGTAACGATTAATGAGGGAGCTAACGGTTACCGATTGCCTACAGAAGTAGAGTGGGAATATGCTGCAGGCGGAGGTCAGGCGAGCAAGGGCTACACATACAGTGGAAGCAATAATGTCGACGAGGTCGCATGGTATTGGAAAAACGCCGGAGACAAATACTTATCTGGAGACTGGAACTGGCCTATCATAGAGAGCAACAATAATAAAACAAAATCGATCGGTACCCGGAAACCCAACGAGTTAGGAATTTACGATATGTCCGGCAACGTCAGCAACAACGAGATTTCTTTCCGAGGTAAGTTCGATGCGAATGGCTTTGGTCCCGATCAAGGGTTTCGTATAGCTCGTAGAGAATAGTCGGAATAAGGCACTACAAATGAAGGTTAAACTAACGGGCAGTTTAGGTTAATACAGTTCTACCCCACCGAGAAGACAAGGTCGGGGAGTGTCCTTATCCTGCCTTCTTGCATGTTATATGTTTTCTACTGTACTAAATTATCCAAATCCGGCTGCAATTTGGTCCGCAGAACATACAGCATGATGGCACCAACAAGGAACGCAACGGCATCCGAAATGACAAGCGACCAGACCACCCCGTGGAATCCGTTCATTCGATTAGCAATATACAACACAGGAATCAGAGTAACTCCTTGAATAACTGACATAATAAACGCGGCGGTTCCTTGCGCTGTTGCTTGAAAGATACCGGTAAACAGCGAGGTCATTCCTGTAATGAACAAGGATAAGAACGTCACATGTAGAATGTAGCTACCCATTTCAATTAATTGCGGGTCACTCGTAAATAAACCAATTAAGTGGTCGGAAATCAGATAGACGATAACACCAAACACGATTGCTAACGCCACAATAGCTTTGATTGTAAATCCAATGGTATGCTTCATGCGTAATTTATTCGCTGTAAAAGAGAAGGCAATCAACGGCACAACTCCCTCGCATAAGCCCATCAGAATAAACTCAGGAAATTGCAATAGGCGTGATGAAATTCCGTAAGCCGCTACGGCCTGATCCCCATAATCGACAAGAAAATGGTTAAAGATGAGCGACATTGCACCCAAGAAGATACTCATAACAAAGACGGGAACTCCGATTTTGAATACATTGCTCAGAATATCCGCGGTAGCTTTAAACCATTTTACGGAGACAGTTAAGAATTGGCTCTTATATCCCATATGGAAGGCGTAGAATGCACTCGCAACCAAGTTAGAGATGACCGTAGCAGACGCAACGCCGATCACGCCCCAATGGAAGACGAAGATGACTAGCGCGTCGAGAATAATATTCACGACAACACTGAGAATCATTCCGATCATCGATGTGATTGCTGCACCCTCGGAGCGCACGATATTCTCTAGCGTGAAGAATAATACGACGAATGGTGAACCAATAAGCATAATCGTGACATAGTCCTTCGTGAATCCGAAGGAGCTAGTTGTTGCCCCGAGGCCATGAACGATTGGATCGATCAACGGGAGACCGACCGCCATTACGATAAGACCGAGAACTAAACTGCTGTAAAAGGCGAATGAAGACACATGCTTCACATCGTCATATTTTTTCTCTCCCAGCAAACGGGAGATGAATGTGCCACTACCCATGCCTATCAAGTTGCCTAGTGCCATAATGATCGCGAATAACGGCAAGGTTAGTGCGAGTGCGGTTAACATGGCAGTATTGCCCAGTGTACCAAGGAAATAGGCATTTAAGATGGAATAGATGACATTCATTGACGTACCTAGCATCATCGGTACAGCGAAGTGAGCTACGGCTTTTGCGACCGGTGCTTTTTCAAAGTAATGGAGGTTTTCTGCATCCATGCGAGTCACTACTTTCTTTATTTATTTTGTCCTTCAGTCTAACAGTGTTAGGTTGTGCCTTACAGTGTTAGATGATATCATGAACCTATGAACCTGTAAAGCATAAACTTACACTGTTAGATAAAAGGGCGGATACCGATGAAAAAAAAGCAGCCTCAAATTTCGGAGGATAAGATTTTGGAAGCCTCGTGGGAGCTTCTTGGAGAGGAGGGTATCGAGAAATTCAGTATGAGACGATTGGCCGACCGGCTAGGGATTCAGGCTCCCTCTTTGTACTGGTACTTCAAGAGCAAGCAGAATCTCTATCAGCGCTTGGCCAACCAGGTATCGAAAATGATTCTGGAGGAGTTTCATTCCGAGGGGGACTGGAAGGAGCAGCTGACGGGGCTTGCGGTAACGATGCGGAGTGTGCTCTACCGGTACCCTTGCTCCACGCAGCTCATGATGATGACGCTGCCCCACGAACCGGACATCATCCGGTTCACCAACCGTATGCTACTCTGCGTGGAGTCGACGCCGCTTGAGCAAGAGCAGAAAATACAAGTGGTTACTACGCTTGTGAACTATGTCTCCTACTTCGTCCTAGACGATTATCAGCATGAGCGTAATGTCTCCGCTATCCTCAAGGACCAGGGAGCGCTTCCGGGTGAGGAGATGATTCACCTTCTGAATTCCATGAGCGAGACAGAAGTGGGACTATTCCGGAGGATGTTCACGAACGGGCTGTTCGAGCTGATGGGGACCGACGGAGCGTTTGAGTTCGGATTGAAGCTGATTCTGTTGGGGGTTGAGCAGGTGATAAAGGAGCAGGAAAGTAGTATGTAAAAACCGCCCATCCGGTTATTGGATGGGCGGTTTCAATTAGGTTACGTTTACCCTAAATTGTTAGTGAATTTATAATCTTCTGTCTGTCTTTTGTCCTTTGTAAACGTGATTTACTTGTATTAATCATCAAGACAGGAATATGTATCTTCAACTCAATTACTAAGCATAAAATCAAAAGAAGCATTTATAAAGTTGGTGTTATTGTCATATAAAATAATGATAAATTAACTAGTACTGGAGTACATTACAGAAAAGAGAACTTTATCACCGATTTTTTTAGCACGTAATAGCGAAGAATTCGCTTTTGATATCCGCCGCTATTCAACTAAAAGGCAGTTATTCAAAGTGACTTCATATAAATGTAAGTTTTGCCCGGTCAAGGATTTCGGTGTTTTAAGCCTTGTAAGAACTTCTGATTTACGCAAAGTAGGCTCTCCAAGCCCCAAATCACGCGGCATTCAATGAGATATTGTTTTTATTTTCGACGTGGATATCTTTTTTTATATAGACTGTATGTTCAGTCATGATTAAAATGCTAATCAAGAAAAATATTACCACATTGGGGAGGGTAACAAGGTGGAACTTTTTTACGAAATCGAAGGGAATGGAGTCCCTATAGTCATGATTCACTCGGGAGGTGTCGACTCAAGAGTATGGAGATATATGGTGCCTGAATTGGCAAAATCATTCAAGGTCATTACCTTCGATGGTCGAGGAACCGGCCGCTCGCCTGCTATGCAAGAGCCGACTTCACTTGTGGAGGATTTGCGCAAACTTCTCGAACATCTCGGACTGGATCTTGTCACACTTGTTGGCCATTCCATCGGTGGGCAAGTCGCGACTGATTTTGCGTTATCATATCCTTCTATGGTTGAGCGGCTAGTGGTGATTGCCCCTTCATTAACGGGGTTTGCATATTCGCAAGAATTTACCAATTATATAGCATCGGTGAATGCGGCCGCTCCCGATATTTCAAAACTTGTAGAGTTGTCTTTAGCCGGACCGATCTATCGGGCTACGATGGCTAGTCCCCACCGGAGATTTCTGAGTGAAATGCATACTCACTACATGACAAGGGTATTTACCGAGTGGAGGAGCTTTGATGTCCTTTGGCCAGAGCCGCCTTCGATTGAACGTTTAGAGAACATTGCAGCGAGTACGTTATTTATACAAGGAACCATAGAATGGCCGGATATGTATAATATCGCCAAGTACTTCAAGCGTGTACCTGAGATTAGGTTTGCCGAAATCAAAGGAGCTGATCATATGCTTGTCCTTACTCATGCGGAAGAACTAGCAACTAGCATCCGACAGTTTTGTACAGGTGAGAACCATACATGAATAGATTGGGTATCTCTTGAATCAAAGTATTATAATGGGGTGATAAGAAATTTCCACTTCTGAAACTGGATTCTTTGCTCGAATCATTTTAAAGAAAGAAAACGCAACACCAGATGAATTGGAACGCAACCCTCGTCCAAGGGATCTCAAGGAAGAAGTTTTGAACCTTAAAGAGCAACCCGGAAGCAACATCTTGGTGCTTGGAAGCGGCGAGTTAGTTAGGACGCTGATGAAGCATGATCTCGTCGACGAGTTTCGGATCATGATCTTTCCGTTTATACGGATGAGCGGAAAGCGTTTGTTTACAGATAACATCAAGACGATGTCTCTTAAGCATGTCTATACCAAGGCCTTACATTCGGGAGCAGTTGAATTGACGTACCGTCTATCAAAAGAAGATAACGTTTTTCACCAAGGCTCAGACTGATAAAAACAAAGTCTGAGCCTGCCGCTGTTTTATATTGGAGCCAGTCTTATAATTATAATTCGGAGCCTGACGGTAAACTATACCCAGCTACCCTGCCTCCCACAGACGGTTCTTGCGAGCTGTTATTCTGAAAATAAAGCATCCGTTGCAACCGGCTGAAGGATAGGCAGTGGCTGAAGGGAGATGGTCCGGTCGAGATGAACAAACGCATCATAACGATCCGCCATGCTGGAAGGCACGTAATTGCCGAATCGCTCATGAGCAGGCTCATATACAACACCGATGGCACGGTGGCCAATGACCGTATGCAGCATAGAAGATGCATCGGAGAGCATTACCACGCCATTCCGGCCGCCTCCCGCCCGGTGCATGCGATACTCCCAGCTTCCTGGCTGTCCGGGCGGCACGGTCATTTTCTCAACCGGAGCTCCCCAAGCTCTTCCGGCCAGTACCTCGCCCTGATAGGTCCCGAAGCCAACGGCAAACACACGATGTTCCGGATCCTCCCGCAGCAGCTGACCCACATTGACCATGCCATCAGCCATCATATCCGTTGCCCGCGCATCACCGATATGCGTATTATGCTCCCAGACAATGGCCTTTGCCGAGGCGCCGTAATAGGACATGATTCGCTTCAGTGATTCAACCATATGCCTGTCCCGTATATTCCAGGACTGCGGGCCTCCCTGGACCATCGTACGATAATAGGCCTCCGAACTGGAAGTGACGAGCATGTTTACCTCCGCATTCAGCTCTTCCTCACTTCCAGGATACGTCATGCGCCGGCTCTGAATCTGCTTCAGTAGCTCAACCACTTCTTTCTCACAGCTCTCCGAGAGCAATCCTGCCGCAATGCCATAAGCCTGATGGTCCCTGCTATATGGATCAAAACAGGCATATGTCCTGCGGGCCTGTTCCAGCTGGGGAGACTTGGTCTCCTCCAAATAACCGATGATTGCCTCCATCGATTCCCATAACGAGTACATATCGATGCCATAAAATCCAACCTTGGGACAGCCACTGCCGCCCCCTTGATTCACCTCATTGTAATCCTTCAGCCACTCCGCGAAATCACGAATATCCGTATTCGCCCACATCCAGGTCGGCCAGCGAGTAAAATCACCCAGTGCATCGGTTGCCGAAGAATCGGCCCCCTCCATCCCTTTAACATACCGGTTCAATCGATAAGCAGAGGGCCAGTCTCCTTCCACGCCGATAATGTTAAATCCCTTGCTTGCAATTAGCTTCTTCGAAAGCTCGGCCCGAACTCGGTAAAAATCAGATGTCCCATGGCTCGCTTCGCCAAGCAGCACAATATCTGCCTCTCCGATGGCCTTAACTATGCGGTCTAGATTCTCCATTCCGTCCAATGGGATAAATAAGGCACTCAGCTCTTTCACATATGCATTCTGCTCTGATAGATTATCATTAGAATTCATGAATTTGTTCCCTCCTTTAGACGGTATGAGTGAATTATTTCCGATTTGTCCATTCATTAACCCAAAACAGGCCTCCCTTAGTGATAAGCCCGGGTAAGTCTGATCGGGGCGAAATTTGAATTGATCTAACGGGACACGATAGCTTAATAAACAACTAAGACACGGTTACCGGCATGGATCGGCCATGTTCTACTAACGGGCAAGATAGCGTGACGAAGTAATCTCGATAAATAAATAGAGGCTAGCTGATTCAGAAGATCGGTTGCCATTTACATTAGTCTAAAAACCATTCAAATAAAATCGGATATGCTTTTTCGGTTACATGGGGAACGCTTAAAAAGAGAGGATCGCGTTGAAACAGCGAAAGACCTGTTTGTATTATCGGCCCAGTTGGAAAATAACCTTGCGCTTCGGAAAGTGTTATGGTGTTGAGAAATTGGAAATTATAACAAAAGTATGAAGTAATTAAGATAATTGTAAAACGTTGAGGATAAGGAAGGTTACTAAAGTCCTCCACGGCGAAAAAGATGCCCGATTTTTAGCATAGTACCACAGCAGTTCAAGGGATATCATTAAGATGTGCGCAAAAAAGGAGGAGAAATATAATGTCCGTTGAACGTTTTCATATTCACATTGCAGATGAAGTCCTTGATGATTTGAAAAGAAGATTACACCACATCCGCTGGCCGGATCAATTGGAAAACTCAGGCTGGGATCGAGGTGTTGATTTAACTTATTTAAAATCCCTTGTTTCGTATTGGCGAGAACAGTATGATTGGCGCGAACAAGAATCTCAGTTAAACCGTTTTTCCCAGTTTCGCTGCAACATCAATGGAATTGATGTGCACTTTGTTCATGAGTACGGAAAGGGTCCCAATCCCATGCCCATTATTCTAACCCACGGATGGCCAGATAGTTACCTTAGATATCAGAAGATTATTCCTCTTCTTACAGATCCAGCTAGCTATGGAGGTGATCCTAAGGATTCTTTCGATGTCATTGTCCCTTCATTACCTGGTTTTGCGTTCTCTAGCTCTCCTGACCATCCTGGTGTCAACAATTATCAGGTTTCCGAGATGTGGGCTAAATTAATGACAAAAGAATTAGGATACGATAAGTTTGCTGCAGCAGGTGGGGATATAGGTTCCGGAGTTACGAGATATCTGGCATCGAATCATCCTGAACTTTTATTCGGGATTCACCTAACAGATATTGGTATCATAAGAGATCTACTTACGTCCCATGAGCAGGTAAAACTTTCAGAGGAAGAACTTCAATACAAGAAAAGAGCATTAGAATGGCTTTCTCTAGAGGGAGGGTACATGTCGATACAATCGACACGTCCACAGACTCTTGCGTATGGACTTTCTGATTCACCAGCAGGCTTAGCCGGTTGGATTATTGAAAAATTCCGAGCTTGGAGTGATTGTGGAGGTGACCTCCGTCAAAGATTTAGCGAAGATGAACTCATTACGCATATCATGGTTTATTGGCTTACTAACACAATCGGGTCGTCAACGCAGATGTATTACGAAAATTCACATTCTCTGCCGTCATTAGGCTATATAAAAGTACCAACTGGGGTTGCATTATTCCCAGCAGATATAGTATTACCACCAAAAGACTGGGCAGTACGCAATTTAAATATAACTCGCTGGACTACCATGGCTCGTGGTGGACATTTTACGGCCATGGAAGAGCCAGAGCTTTTAGCCCAAGAAATTCGTACCTTCTACAAGCCTTATAGAGTGGAATAGTGAGTGTTTATGATGGAGCAGATACCTTAGAATAATATTCAAGAGCAAAAAGACCTTTTGAGTATGTGCGAACAACCAATTGATTCAGCGTTTGTTTGATGAAAAAGCTACGGATAAAATCTTTTATTCGAATGCTATTAAAAGGTATTTAGAATAATTTTAAAATGCGCACTGATACGCTAACGGGTACATTAAGTTGAAACAAAAAGGTTGCCGTGGCAGCCTTTTTTATTTTATGTTAGGTCTAGTAGGACCAACTTACCAGTTGAGGCCGATTGGATCAATAAATCTGCCTTAAATGATGTGGGGTAGTATCCATTATTAAAGGCTGATTCACGAAATTCAATATAAGGCTCCTTAACGTTGTAAAACCGTGTTTGCTGGCGATACCTCAATAATGTAAAAAAATACAATTCATTCTCGTTCCTAAAAGCATGCTTATAGGAACGAGAATGAATTAGTCTATTTCACGTCCCCAAATGTGTATAAATAATTATTGGAACGTTTCAGTATTAATGGTCCCTTTTTTGGAACTGAAAGGGGGATGCATCATATAGTAGATATGGCTTATGTTTGTGTGTCGGTCGGCCAAATACCAGGCTACTTTCGACGCTACTGTTGATCAAGGCATGATGCCTAAAAAGTCGTCACAAGATATCTAACTGCTATTCATGAAAAGCATTTATCGGATGCAGTAGATATGGTCAAAGATTCACGGTACCTGTAATGAAGAAAAACAAATTCGAAAGTATAAGCAGTACAGTAATAGAACTGATTTTGATAACTCGGTTATTAATTGGTATAATTTACATGTAGTAATCAGCAAACTTAAATGATATATTATGTATCCGGCCGTAAGATAGGCTGTGATGTAATAGTTAGATGGACTTCAAAAATTCAAAGGATTACCTACGAGGTATTATTTACCAGTAGCGTGAATAGTCGAAGTATGATATATTATTATTCCCGGTGTTGATATGGCCGGAAATGATTGATCTTTGAAAACTGAACAACGAGTGAGTAAAACGATTTTGTTCGCAAAATCAAACAAGAGATATTTTTATCTCGTCAGTTTCAACATGAGCTTATCGCTCTTTCTATAAACCAACTTCGGTTGGTCTTT
>NZ_JANAVQ010000007.1:0-243267 GCF_024213605.1 Paenibacillus sp. CH40 | reverse complement strand
AAACTCTCCATTAAAGACCAACCGAAGTTGGTTTATAGAAAGAGCGATAAGCTCATGTTGAAACTGACGAGATAAAATATCTCATTTTCGCTTCCATTTCATACAGCCTGACGGCATGTACCAAAATCTCAGCGTTGGATTTTGTAAACAAAATCCGTACTCACTCGTTGTTCAGTTTTCAAAGATCAAACCTGCTTAATGTCTCACTTTGTTTCACCACCGCGTCTCAGCGGCGACTTAAATAATGTAACACATAACCTCATTTTTCGTCAAGCTTTTTTTTGAAAATTCATTTTTACGCTTGATGCAACACTTTTATCCTGCTTTAAACAGTTCTAAATTATTCATGCTGCTTAATGGGGCGAGTTATAACTTAGCACATATTTTATATACTCGTCAACCTAAATTAATAATTTATATTTTGTAACTATCTATAAACACTAAATCACGTACAAAAAAGGAAGAAAAGTCGATTTAACAACCTTTCTTCCTGACAAATCACCCCTGCACATCAAATAAGGGAGTAACGCAGTTCACGATTTTGCCCACGATCCCTAAAATCCCCGGCAGCTGTTTCTCTAATAAGTGAACGATATACCAGTTTACGGAGCACGACGGTAAGATCCAATTGAAGATTCTTTAGCTCTGAATGGTTAATAAGTTCATTTATAGACCAGGGTTCCCGTCTGCTGCCTAATATACGGAATAGCGGAGATGAGCACTCCTCCATTTTTGACATCACTGAAAATTCACAAGCAAGCAATACTAGTTCAACCCGTTGTTCCAAGGTTTCTGTACTTAATGTGAGTTCGTTATACAGTTTGTCAATCGTTCGATCCAGAGGCTGTACCTGAACCCATAAGTGAGTCTTTGGATAAATCCCCCGTTCAATGAGTTCAATAGATGCCCAATGATCCAATGCTTTCAGAACACTTTGATAAGCGTCAATGATCCGCCCTTCTCGCACCGCTCTTTTACCATGAACGTAATTGACCAGAAAGCGGGAGAACTCATGAAATCGCTTCTGCTCCCGTAGTGGATCGTTAAAATCAACAATTTCCTGTCTTAAAAGACGGACCCTGTCATCCCGTTCCCAGACAATACGACCTTCTAGTACATAATCTATAATGTTGGCTTGTTCACCAGCGATAATCCATTCCTTCAGACAACTGAGCGTTGTGTACAATACTTGGCATCTTAAGCCATTCATAAATAAGTGTTGAATAGAACGAACCGGCTTGGTGCCTTCTCCAATAATTAGAATGAGTTCATCAAAGTCATACAACATCGAACCGTGAAAATACTCTCCCGGCTTTCTGTACGAAATAATACCTATTGAATCTTCCTGCAACAATTCATCATACATTAGGTTTAATTTGGTTAGCTGCACTTCTCCCTCCATACCTGCAAGGCGGCTATGACCGCAAATTGGATATTTGGATACATGTGATCATTTCTACATAAATAAGAGACTTCCTTCTTCAATTGTATAATTTTTTATCTTATTCACTTATTTTTTTCAGTGTTACCCAAGCACTTGCATCAGCAAAAGTTCGATTCCACACACCAATTCCTCCGAGCTTCAGCGATTTGGCAAGTTCTACTCTTGCCTTCAGAGATACCTGATCCTCTAGCCAAATCTTTTTGACCACACCATCTTCTGTATACTCAACATAATTTTGACCTTCGGAAGCTCTAAACTTAGGCTTCAACTTAAATTTGGCTATGATATCCGCTGCTGACTTCATACCAAGTGATTTGGAGGTGACCTTAATCTTCCCTTCTTTGGGAGTCTCGGACCACACGCGAGTATATAACGGAATACCTAAAATCACTTTTTGAGGCGGCACTTCATCTTCCTGAATAATTCGCTTAATTGACGCTTCCGTCCATGGTAGCGAGGCGACAGAACCAGCCTTTGGACTAGCCGCCCAATGCTCATCATATGCCATTACCATGAGGTAATCTGTGATGGTGCCCAATGATTTTCGATCCAAAAAAGCTGACCACATTTCACTTTGAGATTTAGGCGTAACATCAATGGACAGAATCAAATCATGTTCCCGAGCCATCGGTTTAAGTTCCCGCAAAAATTGGGTGACATTGGGGCCATCCTTCGTATGAACATTTTCAAAGTCAATATTAATACCATCCAGATCATTTTCTAGGGCAAGTGAAATCATCTGATCTACAATCGCCTTTCGACGTTCAAAGGTAGACAATGCTTCAGTTGTTAATTCGGGATTAAAGCTGTTGCTCAACAAGCCCCAAACCTCCATCCCCTTGCGATGTGCCCAGCTGACATAGGCACGATCCGCCTTGCTTTCTATAGTGCCCTCATGATCGACGACACTGAACCACGTAGGACTCACCACATTTACTCCAGGCATAGGATCAAACTTGGAAGGATCGGGCTTGCGATTATAGACGGCTTCCCAAGCGAGGTTTACTGGCCTACCCTCCCAATGTTTTTCCGAGATGGACAAATCGTCTTTAGCCGAAGGGATCACAAGCTCTTCTCCTTCAGCGATATGGTCTGACTTAATGTATCCCGCATAGCCATTGTCTAATTGAACAAAATACCAATCTCCTTGTTTGGACCAAATACGTACCTTCGTCCGCTGAGATATATCTGTCAAAATGAAAGATAGGCTGGAGGCTTCTTTACGCAAGGCAATTCTAGCATCCTGTGGGCCATCCTTCTTTTCTACACTCCCCAGCCTGACCTTCTCTCCAGCTTTCATTAGGATGACAGCACCAGTTACAGGGTCTTCGTGTATAGAAACGCCGTATACTTCACGTACAGCCTCTATCGGGATATATACCTCTCCACTGATCACCTGAGGGGCTACGCTAAGCGCATATGTCTTACCATTCAGTTCCCCTTGTGCCTTCGAAACCTTCATATAGAGCAGGCTTTGTCTCGTCGCCATAATGACGGTTTGGCTATCATCCTCATAGCGAACCGTAGGATCAATTTGACTTTGCACCAATTTAAGCGGCATCAGCATGTTCTTGCCCGAGCTTTGAGCTTCATACCCAGTCAACTTGCCCTGCATAAAAATAGGACGGACACTGCCCTGCCAATCGGGTTTCTCGTGAAGGGGATTACCAAACCATACGACAGTAATTGCGCATATAATCGCTGCAAATAATAGCAGGCTTGCCGCTCCTTTGAATCGTGAACGTTTACGGCGGCGTCTGGAATGATTTCTGGCCAATATTGAACCTCCATTGTATGAACTTTGAATTCGTATTTTGTAACCACAACAGATTACTTAAAACAAAAATACAGTGATTTAAATAAAAAAACGCGGTAAATCCCCGCTTATGGGGAATTCCTCACGTTTCCAATCCATTACAATATATACATACCGCACAAAAAACTTCTATTCCTTGTTTCGTTACGTTTGTTTGTTACTACAAGCTTTGCATACTCCGTGTAACTCCATTCGATGTCCATGCACCTCGAAGCCTGTTTCCAACGCGGCATGGCGTTCCACATCAGCCAAATAGGGATAACTGAAATCTTCAATTTTTCCGCATTTTTCGCAAATGATGTGATAGTGCTCCGAAATATTGGCATCATAACGACTGGCGTTATCTCCATAGGTCAACTCATGTACCATACCCGCTTCTATAAACATCTTTAAGTTATTATAAACCGTAGCCACACTCATACTCGGAAACTTGGACTCAAGCGCTCGATATATTTCATCTGCAGTCGGATGCCCCATGGTTTCCATCAAATAGTTTAATATGGCATGACGCTGGGGTGTTATGCGTACACCTGTCTTCTTCAGAAGTTCCAAAGCATGCTGGACGCGTGCCGCCATATATGTCCACCGCCTTATCCCTTACTTACGATCCTATCAATTACCACGCATCTATTTACAACTTACTTCTAAACCTACTCACATTGTACGGTCTACTCAAGTTTCTTGTCAACGCGCCGTATTGTCGCCGGATGTTCCTATAGAGGTATCTGACTCAGGAGCTCCGGGTTCAGCCGGAGAGCTTTCAGATGTATCGGGCGCAGTCGTACCCCCGGAATCATCCAAGTCAGGTAACGACGGCATCAGTAACCTTTTAATGGTTAAATTGCTGTTACCCTCTACGTTGATCGCATACTTACCTGTCCCATTCTGGCCTGAAATACTTTTACTATCTATTTTAAATGGAAAATCGGATTGAAGATTACCATAACTGCTTGAACCCTCTAACTGAAAATCTCCATTCGACGGAAGATCCAATACGATATCACCGACAGCACTGTATATTTTCCAATCTCCGCCCACCTGCTCGCTATGCACTTTGATAGAGCCATTAAGCGAATTTGCATTCAGCTTGGCTGTAGAATTCAGCACATTCATGTCACCATTCTGAGTATCTACGGTGATGTCCCCTTCCGAACGAGCGAGCTGAATATCACCTACCATGGTGTGTAGTGTCACAGCTCCTTCAATATCTCCTGCCTGCATATCGCCACGGTTCGTGCGCACATCTACATCTCCAGAAATCCGATGCAATTTAACCTGACCGTTCAGCGTGCCTCCCTTGACATTGCCGATAGCGTCATTAACGGTGAGATTTCCATTACCGCTCTCGAGCCGAATGCTGTCAATAGCATCAACTCCATTCAGGGAAATATTCCCGTTGGAGGTTCTAATCTGCACATTGAACCGCCGGTCCTCCGGCACGGTGATCAGCATATTCACACGGGGCTGACGTTTGCTTGATGCTCCGTACGACTTTGCCTCTGGACGAATCATGATAGTCTTGCCGTCGGTAGAAGTCAGTGAAGAAGCTTGAGCAATCTTGTCCGCTTCGGCAGCAGGCGCTTGATCCACCCATAGAGTCCCTCGTACCTCTATATTGGACACAGGCCGTCTGATCAGTGTTACATCACCATTAACCGAATCAACTACTAAATCGGACGTCTGCATAGTTACAGGTACCAGTACACCACCCATATCATACCGATTCTCTTTAGCCTGACTAAAATCCATAGAGGCTGATGTCAGATTGAGACTGACCCGGTTCCACAGATACATATAATGATTTTGCTGGGTCACGATAAAAACCGAGGCTGCCACTACCAAAGCGGACAGAATCCCCTTTAGGTCAGGTCTGAATCGCCTTCCGTTGTCAGACTTGCCTTCTTTCCGATAGTACACAGCAAAAAAAATCAGATATTCCAGTCCCCAAAGCACGAAGATTACGGGCCACCAAACGAGGAGCTGAAGCATATATTCAGTATTTTGAAACACATCTACAATAAGCAAAATGCCTACAGCCATCAACAGAAGCGAAGAGGTGTAGCGACCGACTCTTATTTTACGGTGCACGCCAGCTTCACCCTCTTTCTTTCAACTTTTTACGTTTAAAGGACAGAAAGGCTTCCCTTAGAAAAAGGGATAAACCGATCATCATTAATAAAATGGCCAGCGTCAGGAATCCATAATCCTCAAAGAAATTGCTCAACCAGCGAGGTTTCATGCGAAACAAAATCATAAGCCCACCGCCTGCCACCATCAGCACAGCAAAAGCAAAGCCTCTCTCCCATGCATAAAAAGGACTACTTTGCTGGCCTTTAGCATCCATCCGTGCATAACGATCTGGCTTACGCCGATAACGAACCATGTAATCTGCTGACTGTAAGACATCATATACATTATAAAAATATAAAACGGGTATGAACAATCCAAGCAAAATAAGTAATGGGATGTTAATCCTCAAGCCATCAGAAGAAACATACAGCATCGCAAAAATATCTAGCAGGAGCAACACAATAAAACTAAGCCCCCTAATAAACAGCCCTAGAAAAAGATGTCCCAGTCCGGGTAACAATGCGGCCATGATAATGGCAATCACTTTGCGAAATTTAGCGTATTTTAGACGCTTCCCCTGCCTGAGTTGTTCCCGCTGTTCCGGCGCTTGTAGCTGTCCAGCCTCTCCAGACGGTAACGGTTGTTCCGAGTTCATGCCATCCTCCCCTTTGAATCCCATGCGTGGCTCCGCTGAAAAATACTTCAATGCTTACATAGTACCCCAATCGGATTTAAGAGTAACTGTTAAAAAAAGGTAGACTATTACTCAACAGAGACTGCAGCTATATCTTCCCATTGTCGTAAATCAGCTGCAATACGTACGGGATTAAAATCATGACGGGACAGCACCTCTAGGGAAACCTCCATACTCTGCCGATCTGGATGTAATTCGTGAAATGGGACATTTTCATGTTCTTTAATCATTATTTTACGTATATCCACTTTTTCTTGCTCTAAATAAGTCGAAATCTGCTCCAGCAATCCGTGAGACGACAATCCGTACAATGTAATAAGATGACGCTTGCGTCCACGCATATACCGAAGTTCGACCTTGTTAAATACCCATAAATTTAAAAATACGAGCACTGTCGCCGCTATAGACGGGAAATAAAAGCCTGCTCCGACCCCAAGACCAATGGCAGCCACGACCCAAATGGAAGCCGCAGTCGTTAGTCCGGTAATGGATTTACCTGTGAACATAATCGTCCCTGCACCCAAAAAGCCTACGCCAGTGATTACAGCCGTAGCCAAACGAGCGGGATCTATGCGTACATTAGCTTCTTTAATAAAATCGGCAAAGCCGTAAATGGAGAGTAGCATAATCAGCGTCGAACCAAGACTGACCATAATATGAGTCCTCAAACCAGCTGCGTGATTGGAACGTTCGCGTTCAAAGCCAATGAATCCACCGAGAAGCATGGACAGCAAAAGCCGTAAAATGATATGTGAATCGTCTATAATCCACGGATTATTCATTCAAGTTACTCCTCCCGGTTATGTCGTGCTTCCCACTCCGGGTGCGCGGTTTGTGGGCTTATGTGCATTTTTAATGCCAATTTAATGATAACTCAATGCTATTCCAACTTATGCAGATGGTAGGTGGTTAATTCCACGCCTGGGGCGACCTCCGCCGCAGATACGGGGCGAAAGCCATGTTTTCGATACAATGTCACCGCAGGAGTATTTAAAGTTCCTGTAGAGACGATAAACAACGGGATATTTTGATATTCATTCAAAACATGCCTCATTAAAGAGTCTGCAATACCTTTTCGAAAATGATCTGGGTGAACCATCATACGTGTAAGAGTAAGCGAATCGGGCGACTCAGACTGCACAGCCAGTGCCCCTAGCAATTCACCTTCCTCCAGCCACCCATAAAAAGACTCTCCACAGCTTCTCAGCGTATCCAATGTATCCATTAGTGGAGGAATCTCATCAAACCCAATCAGCTCAGCTTCCAGCCTATAGGCAGCGTGCTGTAGACGCCATATTTGACTGACGATATCATCATCTTCCAATGAACATAGGGTAACCATGCTGTTTTCCCTCCTAAGGAAACTCATAAAATGCCATCAGGATTCTAAAGTTTGTTCGCGCCAATCGTTCTCAGCGTCTATGCAAAAGGGGCCTGTCCCTAAAAGACAAGCCCCCTGTCAAATCTATGCCATTAGCGGTTTAGCACTTCCGTCAGCAACTTATTAGCAAGACCAGGGTTTGCCTTTCCCTTGCTCTCCTTCATCACTTGACCGACTAGGAAGCCGATGGCCTTTTGCTTGCCGGCTTTGTAATCTTCGACCGATTGCGGGTTAGCTGCTACAACTTGTTCGACAATGGTCAAGATTGCACCCTCATCACTGATCTGTACAAGCCCTTTTTCTTCAACAATTTGCTGTGGCAGTTTATCACTTTCCAGCATTTCCTTGAAGACCGTTTTGGCGATTTTGCTATTGATCGTTCCCTTCTCCAGCAGTCCGATCATTTCGCCCAAGCCCCGACCGGTCAATTTAACCTGCGACAGCTCTACACCGGCACTGTTCAAATAGCCGAGTAGATCCCCCATAATCCAGTTGGATACTGCTTTGGCATCCTTGGTGAATTGAAGGCTATCCTCGAACAAATCGGCCAATGGCTTGGAGGACGTAATCACCTGCGCATCATACTCAGGTAGTCCATATTCCGAAGTGTAGCGTGCTTTACGCTGGTCAGGCAATTCAGGAATCGAAGCACGGATGCGTTCTTTCCATTCCTCATCTATATGCAATGTAACCAGATCCGGGTCTGGGAAATAACGATAGTCATGAGCCTGTTCCTTACCACGCATGGATAAGGTTTTACCTTGCGCCTCATCCCAACGACGTGTCTCCTGTACTATCGTTCCGCCTTCGTCCAGCGTCTGCTCCTGCCGGAACTGCTCATATTCCAGTCCGCGCTGTACGCCACGGAAGGAGTTCATGTTTTTCAGTTCCGCTTTAGTTCCCAACTCTTTTTGTCCATGCGGACGAAGACTGATATTCGCGTCGCAGCGAAGTGATCCTTCCTCCATCTTCACATCGGATACGTCACAATACTGCATAATGGCACGTATTTTTTCCAGATAGGCCTTGGCTTCTTCCGGCGAAGATATTTCCGGCTCCGAAACGATCTCGACCAATGGTGTGCCGACCCGGTTAAAATCGACCAAAGATGCGTAGCCACCATCAACATGTGTTAATTTCCCTGCGTCCTCTTCCAGATGCAGTCGGGTAATACCGATACGCTTTGTCTCACCATTCACTTCAATATCAATCCAGCCATTTTCGCCAATGGGTTGATCGTATTGTGAGATTTGGTAAGCCTTAGGTGAATCGGGGTAAAAATAGTTCTTACGGTCAAACTTGCTCACATCAGCAATGGTGCAATTCAGCGCCATTGCTGCTTTCATTGCATAATCAACGGCCTGACGGTTCAATACCGGCAGCACCCCTGGATGACCGAGACAGACCGGACATGTATGAGAGTTGGGTGGTGCTCCGAAGGATGTCGAGCATCCACAAAATATTTTAGACTTCGTATGCAATTCCACGTGCACTTCAAGTCCGATGACCGTCTCATATTTGGATGTAGTTGTAGACATGAATAGGTTCCCTCCTTTTTAGCAAATTACAGCTGCGGACGCTGCTTGTGAAATTCGGTATTTTGTTCAAAGGCATGAGCTACGCGTAGCACGGAAGACTCGTCAAAGGCTTTTCCGATAATTTGTAGTCCGACTGGCATTCCATCCGCAAGACCACACGGAATGCTGATAGCTGGCACACCAGCCAAGCTCACCGGAATCGTCAAAATGTCGTTCAAATACATTGTCAATGGATCATCCACTTGTGAGCCGATTTTAAAAGCAGTTGTCGGTGCAGTAGGTCCGATAATTACATCATATTGTTCAAATACACGATCAAAATCCTGTTTAATCAGTGTGCGCACTTTTTGAGCTTTCAAATAATAAGCATCGTAGTACCCGGAGCTGAGTGCATAGGTACCCAGCATAATCCGACGCTTCACCTCGGGACCAAAACCCTGCGTACGGGACTGATGGTAAAGATCAAGCAGGTTGTCCGGATTGTCAGAACGCACCCCATAGCGCACGCCGTCAAAGCGGGCCAGATTGGACGACGCTTCGGATGAAGCCAACAGGTAGTATGTCGCTACCGCATATTCCGTGTGCGGAAGAGATACCTCTTCCCATACCGCGCCCAATCCTTCCAGCGTTTTCAGTGCGTCGAGCACCTTTTCCTTGACCTGTGGATCCACGCCCTCACCAAGATACTCTTTAGGCACAGCGATACGAAGTCCTTTTACATCCCCGGTTAAAGCGTTCAAATAATCAGGAATGTCTACCTTTGCAGAAGTGGAGTCCTTCTGGTCATAACCTGCAATAGCTTGTAGGACATAGGCCGAATCCTGAACATTTTTAGTAATAGGTCCAATTTGGTCTAAAGAGGAGGCAAAAGCCACCAGTCCAAAACGGGATACTAGACCATAGGTTGGTTTAAGGCCAACTACACCGCAGTAAGAAGCAGGCTGGCGAATGGAACCCCCTGTATCCGAACCGAGCGTGAAATAAGCCTCACCCGCTGCAACAGCCGCAGCCGAGCCGCCACTGGAACCGCCGGGAACACGTTCTAAATCCCAAGGGTTACGTGCAGGGAAAAAGCTGGAGTTCTCGTTAGAGCCGCCCATGGCGAATTCGTCCATGTTCATTTTACCGAGTGTCACGGTTTGCGCTGCGCGCAACTTGCTAACAACTGTGGCATCGTAAACGGGATCAAAATTTTTCAAAAACTGACTGCCACATGTTGTACGCAGCCCTTCTGTCACAATATTATCCTTAATACCAACCGGCAGACCAAACAACAACCCTCTTTCCTCTCCGGAAATCAGCTGATCATCCAGCTGACGTGCGGATGCACGGGCCTGTTCCTCGTCAACGGTAATATAAGCTCTGATCTTGTCTTCCCGCGCACCAATCGTCTCCAGAGCGTGTCCCACCAGATCACTCACGGAAATTTCCTTTTGATGCAGCTTGTTATGTATCTCGGGCAATGTGTTATTGAACAAGCTCAATTTGCATCCTCCTTTCAAATATGAGATCTATTCCAGAACAGCAGGAACCTTAAACTGTCCGTCTTCTTCTTCAGGTGCATTGCGCATCACTTGCTCATGTGTCAAACTTTCACGAACTTCGTCGTCTCGCATGACATTGCTGACGTGCAGCACATGAGTGGTCGGTTTTACCTGCTCCGTATCCAGCTCATTCAGCTTCTCCGCATAATGGAGAATGGCGTTTAATTGTCCTGTCATCGTTTCTTCTTCAGCCGCGGTCAGATTCAACCTAGACAGCTTGGCTACGTGACGGACATCTTCCGTGGAAATGTTCATACAAAACCCTCCTCATGTATATGAGGATTTTGCAAAAAGTCCAATAAGCGACTGGAATCGAATTTTGCAAAATCCTGATATTAAAAAATGCTGCACCGAACTTTGAAATAACGTTTTTAATTATAGGATAGAACCCTTTACAATTCAATCTTTGACGCGGTACAGAAGCAAACTGTACATCAATGAGGGAAATGTTGCTAAAAGAATATAAAAAAAGCACCTCTCGGTGCTCTTTCGAGATAACTATAAGAGCTGAGATTGTGCCCTTTATATATTTTTAAAAAGAGTCGGCAGTAGCCGACCCCTATATCCAAGCACGCAAATTGACTTGTCTGATAAAATCAGCCTGTGACAACAACTCTGCCGCGGTTTCTTCTTCTTCAGTCTCTACCGAATCAAGACCACCGTTCATTACATGCTTGAACAGTTGCTCATTATGAGTAGCAAGGGCATAATCTATCAGCGCTTCACGCTCAATCCGCTCGGCTTCTAGCTTGAGAATACTCTCCTCCAGCTCGATGTCCCCGGATGGTACAAAAAAATTGCGGTTCACCTTCGGTACGCGAATGACATAGTCAAAAGCATTGTCCGCATTACGGTCGTAAGCAATGATATAACCATGTTCGCCCACAGGAAGATTCTGCTCAAAAGCATCCGCGACGATCATAATTCTAGCTCCTAAATGATGCATCGTTAGCCCCCCCGTTTGTCTGAACTTATCTGCTAAGTCTACTAAAAAAAAAGTAGCTTGTCTATATCATCTATGTATCTTCATAATCGACCGTCTCCACGTCCCAACCTGTGTTCATTCAGTCTCACATGCCAGTTTTGTGAAGGGATTCCGCCCCGTCGTTTCACCTTTTTCCAAGTTATGATCTTCGGTTCGGAACCTACCACAGAATCTTCAATATCTATTATATTGGGAACACGGAAACTACCTCCAATCTCACGTTGTACCCCATATATATGTTTTCTTTTCATTCTTGCTCCCCCTTGTGATCTGACGGCCTCATGCCTCTTTATCCTCTTAATGGGCAAAAAAAAGAACGCAAACCGGGATTCATCCACAGCTTGCGTGCTTCGCGAGTTTAGTATGTAACTTTAATAAATTTATGTTAACAAAAATAAAAACCTTTGTCTATACATAATTTATAATTTGTTGTCGAATTGGGGCAAAACTTATCACACCTTTAATTTTGCCCCTACTGAAAACGTTCATCACATTTACCGGATATACGGATTGTTAGCTTTCTCATAACCGATGGACGTTTTGGGACCGTGACCGGAATAGACTGTAACGTCATCTCCGAGCGGGAACAATTTGTTTTGAATAGAATCGTATAGATCCCGTTCCCGCCCACCCGTCAGATCCGTGCGTCCAACGCCCTGACGGAATAGCACATCCCCGGAAAAAAGATCTTTGCCACACAAAAAGCTGACACTTCCGGGTGAATGGCCCGGTGTATGGAACACCTTGAACGTGTGCCCGATCAGGTTCAATTGTTGACCTTCCGCCAAATCATATTCGGCAGGACCGGTTGAGATTGGTGGAGATGCCTCTGGCCACATCAAGGAGCCATTCAGCTTAGGAGATGTGAGCCAGTCTTGCTCCAAGGCGTGCAAATACACCGGACATCCTTTGGCATTGCGAATCTCCTCCACCCCTCCAATATGGTCAAAATGGGCATGGGTCAGCAGGATAGCTTCAATAGTCAGAGACTCAATCGCCCTCAGCAAAGGACCCGGATTCATTCCTGGATCAATAATAATGGCGCGCTGTGGATCATCCCCTTGAAGCAAATAAGCGTTCGTCTGAAGTGGACCGAGATTAAAGCTGCGAATAGATAGCACCATAAGTTAAAATCCCGAGATCAGCTCACGTAATTCCTGAACAATCACAGGATGGACCTCGGTTCCCTCCCCATATTTTTCAGCCATTTCTTTACGAGCAACTGCGATTTTTTCTTGATAATCATCGGCTTCCCGATCTGGATTTTCACGTTTGAATTCGATCATAATTTGTTGGACATGTGCAGGGCGTGGTCCCCAGTGGCCAAGTACGTGACCTCCTGTATCCGCAAAAATCACAATCGGTACAGCACGTCCGCCCATTGTCAGGAAGTCATCCATCAGCGCCTGATGGTTTTCCAAGATTAATACTTCGGTCGGAATCCCGCTATTCTCCAGGGCACGGAACACAACTGGCACATTGCGTACCACATCCCCACACCAGTCGGCAGCCAAAATAAGCACGCGCAGATCATCCCGATGGTTCAGGCTTTCAAAATACTCTCGATCCTCTTCGCGATTCCACACAAACTGATCGTACCCAGAGCGGAAGGCTTCTTTGTTCTTTTCCATGCCCTCCATAAACTGTTCAGGGCTTAAGCCCTTTCCGAAGTATTGCGATACATTAGTACGGCTCATGTTATACACTTCCTTTTTTGTTTTTGGACAAAATCCATTTGATAACAAAATAAATGATCAAGAGCGCAAGGGCAACCAGCAAAATCGGTTTGATGTAAGGTGCTGCCACTTCGTCAATTTGCTCCCACTTGTCTCCTAGCAGCATACCTAAATATATAAACAAAACAGACCAAGGTATAATCGCTAGCGTTGTCAAAATAGTAAAACGCCATACGTTCATTCGAGCCAACCCGGCAGGGATTGAGATGGCATGACGCACAACAGGAATAAAGCGAGCTGTGAAAATGACCCCTGTGCCGTATTTGTTAAACCAGGCTTCAGCATGGTCGACATGACTTTTTTTGATAAGTATGTATTTCCCGTACTTATCTAATACCGGTCTGCCGCCATAGCGTCCAATCCAGTAAATGAACAACTGGGCCAGAACCCCGCCAATCGTTCCAAAAACGACTGCGCCAAAAAAATTAATATGACCCGAGGATACTAAAAAGCCACCATAAGCGAGGACAATTTCGCTTGGAATGACCTCAACCATCAAGCCTAGCATAATACCAAAATACCCAAGACTACGAATGATCTCAAACAAATAATTAATGATACTAGATATTTGGTCCAATTCTCTTCCCACTCCCTGCCTGTTTCTCTATTTTCATTAGTGTATCACAGCGGCAGAACAAGTCGCCACTTCGCCCAAATAGGGAGGTCAGTGACCCCGGCTCCTCTGCCCGCATAAGTTGGGAGAGAGAGGAGGGGGTACAATATGCCTCCCGGCAAATTCCCCAAACATGACAATTCACAATCCCGTTTACCCACGGCTCGTGGTATCCGCCGCGCGTGCAGCAAAGAGCTGTACCGAACCTGCAAACGTCTGCCTGTTCACATTGCTCCTGATCTGGTCAAGCAGGGCGAGGAGCTATACTGCCGCAAGGTCGTCGGACACCTTGTCTGGATTGCGGAAAACCATAGTAATCGCAAACTACTATGCGACTGGTGGGACGAAGATGTCAGCGAGGAGCTCGCGGCATTGTGGAAGGTGGATCGCGATGTCTTGTGCACCGCTTTTAGAAGCGCCTATGGCGGATAGATATTGGCGTACTGCAACCATGAACTGTAAACTACAAAAAAGTGGAGCCACCCCGCAGTGGCTCCACTTTTACTATATTGTTAGCTATGTGTCTGCTTCTTCCCTGCTCCTTCGGGAAGCAAATCCGCACAAGCGCGTTCCAAATAAGGATCAGCATGAATAAAATCCCGAAATGCTGTGTATTCACACCACAAAACGGATTGTTCTCCCGCCTGCCCTTTGACGGCACGAATCAGAATATTTTTAGGTGTATGCTCCATGTCGATAAATTCCAATAGCTGTGTCCGATATCCCATCATATCCAGCAGTTTGGCCCGGATTCCATCCGTTGCCAGTGCAGAAAAACGCTCCTTTAAAATACCGTGAGATAGCAAAGGCTCCAATACCGGATTTTCTAGTTGGCTGAACAGCTCATGCTGGCAACACGGAACCGACAAAATAACGGATGCTCCCCAGCGGACGGCCTTTTCCAGCGCCGCATCTGTTGCTGTATCACAAGCGTGCAAGGTAACAACCATATCCACCTGTTCCAGTTCGTTATAGTCTGCGATATCACCGACCAGAAACTCCAACTGTCGATATTGCAGCTTTTGAGCCAGAACATTACAGGTTTCAATGACATCTGCCTTCAAGTCCAAACCAACGATCTGCAATGGTCGCTTTTGCTGTACAGCCAAATAGTGATACAGCGCAAAGGTCAAATACGATTTGCCACAACCAAAATCCACAATCGTCAATGGGCGGCCTACCGGAAGGCTAGGCAATACATCCTGCACCATTTCGAGAAACCGGTTAATCTGACGAAACTTATCGTACTTGCGGGCCAGTACCTTACCGTCCTCATTCATAATCCCCAGCTCAATCAGGAAAGGAATTCGCTCCCCTTCTTCGAGCACATATTGCTTTTTGCGATTATGAGACAGGTCGGCTTTACTTTTGCTCGGTGACTTTGTCAGAATGGATACTTTATATTTTTTACTGATCAGCACTTGGTAGTCTGCATCCTTGGCGCATAGAAGTCCTTGGCGGAACGTGTCCTCAAACAAGGCAGTCATACGCTCATTAGCTTCGTCAGGGGTCAGATTTTCATGAATGACTTTGTTGCTATAATGAAAAGCAAACTGGTAATGCAGCTTATTTTTCAATTCTACAGGTTTGATTTGCACTTTAGTAAAAGAAGCATCCTCCCGTTTGCGAAGCTGACTCAGCGTCGCTGTTATGAGGGATCCTCCCGTGGTCAATTGGTATATAAGTTCGCGCAGTGAATCCAAAAGGTACATCTCACTTTCTTTCATGTAATTGGGTGATCTCGGTCAAACCCTCGGTGACTTCCTGGCGTGAAATTCCACCCAGCTCCAGCTCTGCATTGGTCTTATCCAGTAATTGACTATAAAACGTCTCCGCTTCCGCTAGCAGCTCTGGCTGCTCCCATGCCAATCCAAACCAGACATCGGCGGCTTCGTCCAGCCTGTTTTCCCGCTCATAATGAACAGCCAACAGCTTGCTGGATTCAGGGGGAAGCTCATATTCATGCACCAGTTTCACAATACACGCTATTCGTTCAGGCAGGACCTGTAGATTACGAGTCGCGCCATTCAAATCGCTGTACAAATATAAATGGAGAGATTTCATCAAGATTCGTATGCCCTCGTCTGTTCTACTGGTTTCCAGGTAAATCACGGCTTCTTCCTCTAAAATGCGAGCCACCTGCTGGAGCTTGTCCGCTTCAATTCCAGGGCCCAATCGGAAAAGCTCAATAATTTGTTCCGGCGGCAATCGTCTGAGCAGATCTGAACGAAGACGAAACTGCTTGTTGAGCAGGTCATCTAGCTGTTTTAGCGCTTCGACATGTTTATTTTCACGCCTTAGACCGAGCACTGATGCTACTGCGGATGTCAATTCTTCCATCATACTGAGCAAATAATCTTTTCTAAGCAAGCCGTTCCCTTCCTTTCATCCCGATGCCTAGACAACCAGAAACTCTGTCTTCTGATTGTATGACATCCTTGTCTAAAAGCCAAATGCCCTACCATGCAGAAAGACCACTTATAACCTTCACCCTCAGTTAATAACATCAATGATCAGGAAGTCAGAATGCTCACGTATGGCAGTGAATTCCTACGGTACAGCACTTTGTAGCTGATCATGTGACTAGCGAATGACAGGTTTTTTTAAATCAATATTGCTTCTTCGTTAGTGTTGTGATATTTTTGTTTCATACGAAACAAAAAATAATCAGTATATTTAAACATTCCATAAAATTATTTATAATAATTATTTTCTTTGGAAACAAAATTTATATGAATATTTTTGTGAGAAAGGATGATGGAGTTTGGGTAAACAATTTAGCTCGATATTACCGGAACATCAAGAGTTTATACAGCGGCAGCACATTTTCTTTGTAGGATCAGCACCGCTATCCAAGACAGGGCACGTTAACCTTTCCCCCAAGGGATATGATTCCTTTCGTATTCTATCGGACCAAAGGGTAGCCTATCTCGACTTGGCGGGAAGCGGCAACGAGACAAGCGCTCACATTATCGAGAACGGACGGGTAACAATCATGTTTTGTGCATTTGAGGGCGCTCCCAGTGTACTAAAGCTCTATGGTACTGGTACCGTCGCGCTGCCCGATACTAAGCAATGGAATGAACTGTACCCTCTCTTCAACCCGCTTCCCGGTGCAAGACAAATCATTGTTGTGGACGTTCACATGGTGCAGAATTCATGTGGTTTTGCGGTTCCCTTTATGACATACACGAGCGAACGGGAAAAGCTGAAGGAAGTCTCGATTCAGATGGGAGAAGAAGCACTTAAAAAATATGCCTATGAGAAAAATCTGGAGAGTATTGACGGTTTGCCGACAGCGTTTGCCTTTAACAAAAGCAATATAAATTAGACACCTTACACACCTAAAAATAATTGACTACCCAAAAACCGGAACCTTCTGTTTATCACATCAGAAGGTTCCGGTTTTTGGGCTTACCTTAGTCTACCTTTTCAAGTTTTGCTCTAAAAATGTCAAGATGGTGTTCGCTAATAACTCCGGTGCCTCGAACAGGCTCATGTGACCTGCTTCCGGTAGGGTAACCTGAGTTACTCCGGCCCGATCTGTTGTAAACGTCCGCGCTGGAGGAACCGCCTGATCCTGCTCACCCGCTACTAAAAGGACTGGCAATGCAGAAGCCGACAACACATCCCGCCGATCAGTACGCTCGCGCATAGCCAGTGATGCTCCTACGGCTCCTTGTGGTGGTGTTTTGTAGCCAATTTCTTTGACTTTAAGTAATTGGCTGGACATCGACTCCACATGATCAGGAGCAAACAGTCCCGGTACGAGTCCATCTACAAAGGTCGTAATCCCCTCCGTTTGGATGGTGGATACAGCCTTATTCCGCTTTTCTTTACCTTCATCCGTATCTGCATATGCTGTGGAATGAATCAGTCCAAAGGCTGTCAGGCGTTCTGCATGTCTCTGCACTGCCGAAAGGGCAAGATAGCCTCCTAGGGAGTGACCAAACCAGGCAGCCTGAGGAATGTCCAATTGTTCTTGAAGTTTAAGCACATCATCTGCCATTTGATCAATAGTATAGGCTCCTAGTGGAGCATCGCTGCGTCCGTGTCCACGCAAGTCTGGAACAATACAACGATAGCTTGGGGATAGCAAGGGAACAACCTCATCCCAGTAGGAAGAGCTTCCGCAAAATCCGTGCAATAGAATGATCGGATCTCCTTTTCCCTGTTCGGCATAGCAGATCGTCGTTCCTTCGCATAATACCTTTTCCATGTGGAACCCTTCCTTCTCTGTATATAATCTATTGGATCTGAATATATTAGTGAGTAGAACATGCTGATGTATATTATTAAGCAGACCATCAATATCTGAAACGGTAACCCTCTGGAAAATCTTGCGAAGCTGTTTTTAAACTAAATTCATAAGCCGCCGCATTAGCAATATGCGCAGCCATGGTCATGACCAAGTGAAGCGACGTCATTTGGAGTGTCCAATAGGGTTTGGGACTGCGCTCATTCACAATCGCTGCAACACTATAATGACCAACAGACGGCAGAGACAGCCCCACCGATCGCGCAGGAGTTAGCGGTTCACGCGCAATAAGAAACATTCCCGTTGAGCCGTGCTGTCCAAGACAAGCATCTATGGCGATCACATGATGATCTTGGGGAATGCACTCCAAGTATGAAACCAGATGATCTGCATCACAGGGCTCCGTCATTGTGCCAATCACGTGCGGAAAGCCTTGCTCCTTGAGCATGGTGCCTACCAGTGGCCCGAGTGAATCACCCGATGAGCGATCTGTACCGATGCAAACAAAAGTCAACTTATCTATAGCATGCTGATGATGAATTTCTCGGAAAAACGGCGCGAGTCCACCTCGATCTGTTTTCTTTACATTATGTTCTAAGGACGAGCGACCGGGTGCGGAAGCTCGATTATACAAAGACAACTTTGTCCATCCTCCTTGATTCGGTTATATATCGGTAATCTGGCTTTCAGTACATTCTACAACAAAAACATGATACAATACAGGCAACTTCCCCTGTTATGAAAGGATGGAACATTAACGATGGATTTGTCTGTACCGTCTCATGCCAACATTGAGTATATGATTGAGGGTATTAAAACCAAGCTTCGTATGGCGAGTGGTGCTGCTATGCAGGCATCCGCTTTCTCGCTGGAGCAATACGAGGACATCTATGATGTCTATGATATGGTGATAAGCAAGCCTAACCTGAGCATTTCAGAGGTTGAAGCTATTGTTTCTGAACTGGGTAGATTGCGTAAGTCCTCCTGAATTAGCTTATAGGAATACAGCTTAGCTGTATTCCAACCTATCATCATGAACAACAGCCTTCATGATAGTGGCCCTGTCAGCGTAAATAAAGCTCGTATTCCCGCTCGTCTCAACAGACGTGCAACGGGATACGAGCTTTATTTTTTCGATTGCATATACGCATTTCCATACACTTCTTCACTCACTCAAGGATGCTTCAAGGCAAATCCGCTAACACCAATTCAGATATATCCTCATTGCCTGTAGCTCGGATCTTTAATGTACAGCTTTTTTGAATTCGCGCGGCATCGCCAGGCCCTAACTGAAAATCCCCATCCTGGCACGTAACTTCCACATGACCGTTAACTACATAGATGTGGGTACGGCGCTCCTCTTGCTGCGGATATTCAAGCTGCTGTCCTTTTTCCAATCTGCTCAGATACAGATTTATATCCTGCGCGATGGATAACGCTCCCTCCACTTCTGAACCAGACACAACAGGCTGAAGCCGATTTAGACGTTCACTGTGCTTGAATCTTTGCACCTGATAAGAAGGCTGAATGCCAGGACTCTCGGGTAAAAACCACATTTGCAAAAAACGAACCGGTCTTTCATCCCCAGTATTTCGCTCTTCATGTTCAATTCCGGTGCCTGCACTCAGAACCTGGATCGAGCCGCTTTTCAAATCCTGCTCATGTCCTAAGCTGTCGCTATGATGCAATTGGCCTTCAATTACATAGGTGACGATTTCCAAATCGTGATGCGGATGTCTTTTGAAGCCTTGCTGCGGTTCAAGCTCGTTATCATTATGGGCTAGCATACAGCCAAAATGGGCATTGCTCGGATCTTCATAATCGGCAAACGAAAAGCTAAACTCACTATGAATCCATCCTTTATTTGAGGTATGTCTTTCTGCCGATGTCACTATTTTAATCATCCTTAACACCTCCATGGATTACAGTTCCGTAAAGCAGCTTTGCTTCGTGATGACTATTCCACTTCCGGCCCTGGCATTACAAACGCTGTGATACGATCCCTTTACCCCGGGCTTATATGCCTCAATCAGCCTGTCGTCTCCGTCGGGTTTTGCTCTTAAGTTCATTATTAGTTAAGTTAATAGTACGAAAAATTGAATCTATCACAGCCATAAGGAGGAGATTTATTACATATGCTATCTCATGAACCCCAACCATCCCGGTTCCTACCAAGCTATTTGCGCCGTAGTCTGTATGCATCTATTATCATGATCGCTGTGTTGCTTCTCATCGCCTACTCTGTGAAGTGGATTGGCACAGCTCCTTTTCTATATTGGGATGAACGCATACAGGATGCCATTTTTCCAGACACAGCAGCTGCTCGCTACCAACTGCTAACCATCGCTATATTCATTACATCTTTAGGTTCACTCCGCATGTCGTTGATCATCGCCCTCGGTGCTGCTACCTTGTGTTGGGTCAGTCTTCGTTCAAAAGCTTATTCCTTTGCGATCCTAAGCAGCTTTACGGCGATGTGGGTGCTGAATACGCTCATCAAGGAAATTTTGCAACGGGAACGCCCGTCACTTCAACATTTGGTTGAAGCCGGGGGTTATAGTTTTCCCAGCGGTCATGCGATGATTTCCATGGGATTTTTCGGAATGATATTTGCCATTTGGGCCATAGAACGAAAGATTCGTGGGCGTTCGCTCTTTCTTCCGTGCGTTCTGGGTGCACTGCTGATTCTCTTGATTGGATTAAGCCGCGTATATCTAGGCGTTCACTTTCCTACAGATATTGTGGGTGGCTATATTGCAGGTATAATTTGGCTGGTGTTTACCGTTCCTGTGATCTATTGGCAAGCGCGCATGCAGCTTCCTTCCACCCCCCACCGGTAAATGTCCGAGACGGCTTTTTGTTTCACTCCGGGTCACGACGTTTATATACGAAGTAAGCAAGGCACAGCAATATCGAAGCTCAGCATTCATCAAAAACGTTATGGTTTTGTGAACTTAGGATAAGGGAGGCGATCCTTGTGTGGGGAATTGTACTAAGTATTGTAATGGCTATTATTATCGGATTGATTGGCGATGCACTGGCTGGTCATGAAATGCCTGGCGGTATTGCGGGCTCTATGATTGCTGGATTTGTAGGAGCTTGGCTAGGTGTCATGCTATTGGGAGACTGGGGCCCGGTCATCGGAGATTTTGCAGTCATTCCAGCCATACTCGGAACCGCATTGTTCGTGTTCTTGCTCGGACTGGTGTCCAGGCTATTAAGAAGGGCTACCTAACATTTATATATATCTTTTATTCTTTAATTCTATAAGAGGAGTGATATAACATGAGTAACATTGACAATCAAAATATGGCAAGTACTTCAGGTTTTGCAAAAGGTTTATTTATTGGAGGTTTGATTGGTGCTGCCGCAGCCCTGCTGTTCGCGCCGAAGCCGGGTCGTGATTTGCGTAGTGATCTGTCTGATAAAATTACAGTTGTCTCTGATAAAACAAAGGACGTGGCATCTGTAGTGAGCAGCAAAGCGACAGATTTGGCCAAAACCGTTTCCACCAAAACAGCAGATGTAGCCAAAACGGTATCCGAGAGCAAAGACAATATCGTATCCAGCGTAACCAAAGCTTCTGCAGATGTCGCTAATGAAGCAGCCAAAGCGGATAAAGAAGTTATGGATGCAACGGCTCAAGCGGCCAAGGATACACAAAAACAATTGAATGCAAATTCCTAATAGCTACACATTCTGATGGCAAAAAAATAAGCCCTACACTGAACAGCCAGCATGCAAGAAGCTGGCTGTTTTTAAATGATAGAAAGGCTGGGATGACAATGAACAAGCCAAATTCCTATGGAGATGATCTTACCGCGAACAACAAAAGAACCTTTCATCCCCTACAGGCTCAAGATCAGCCAGATGAAGTTTCATCCAAGCAGACTTCTTCTACTCATAATCATGTTAAAACACATGATCAGGAGAGAGACTTTGATGTAAATGAGCATCCTTTTGAGCTGCGCCATGAGGTCAAGCGGCTTAACAAACGCTTAGATCAAATAGCAGATACGCTCGAAAGAGCAGAATTCAAAGATATTCTGGAGAACTACTCCAGCACTAAAAGAAGAATTATGAGCAATCTGACCGCAGGCATTGCACGTGGTCTCGGTCTTACGCTGGGTACAGTGGTCATACTCGCCTTGCTCGCTTGGTTGCTCAGTTTCCTGGTGCAATTAAATCTTCCGGTCATCGGAGATTTCATCGCCGAATTATTAGGATATATCAAAATGAGCCAAGGTACTAAGTAATTGTCCCTATCTCATTTAAAAACGATCCATCGTAACCGGTAACAGACTCCTCAAAGAGCCTCCAGTTACGATGGATCGTTTTTTATTTGTAAATTGTAACAGCTGTAGTCAGCCGCTACAATTTGTTGCGCTTGTTAGCCTTCAATAAGTCTCCTGTCCACCCCTTCATCATCAGCCAGCCGTACATTCCCGCCATACTTAGCAATGTGGCAATAATCACGGTGGTAAAACCCCAGCCTGTTTTAATCCAAGGCAGATTTTCAAAGTTCATGCCCCATATAGCGCCCACTACGGTTGCTGGTGTAAATACGGCGGTGACAATGGTGAGCGTCTTCGTAATCTCATTCCCCCTAAATGCGGAAATGGCGTCGTCAATGGAGATCAATGTGTCGATTTCCTTTTCATAATGCAGGAAAAGTCCTTCCATCCGAGTAACACGGTAAAGTAACTGCTTAAAAAAACGATTCTCCTCCAGTTGATCCAGATATGCCTCCCGAGAAGCCGTTACCAACTCTGAAAAAGGAATGAACATATTGCTCCAATACAACAGCTCGAAACGTGCATTCAATATAGAATCCATTAGCGTACGAGCATTCCTTTTCTCCATGTCCTCTTCCAGTCTTCTCAGGTTGATCTCGAACTTATCCATACCTGTATGAAAGTAATGAAGCACGGCTCTCGCCAATACAAACATGCCGTCAGCTGCACCCTCACACTGTTCCAGCATTTTTTGGCGTTCCGCGGTGTGCATAATTTCACGGGTATTTTGATCCAAATTTAGCGTCACTAACTTTTGGTTTAGAACCAGAAAATAAAACTTGTTGCAATTACGCTGACTGTCGATCTCCTCCTGAACGGAGTAGATCAGCGACCCGTACATTAAGGGCTGATTGCCATCTGGAAAGCGCACAGATATAAAGCTGGATGGAATGTCCTCTACCTTGTCCAGCCATTCTGCGGCTTCTGGGAGCTTCTCCTTCAAGTGCTGTATGACCGAATCTTGCCAATTCCCAGCACTGATGTCCCACCATTCCCATCCTCCACGAAAGGAAGAAATCTGTTCAAATGCTGTCATGGATTCCAGCCTTCCTCCCAACCTTTTTCCCTTTATAAAAAGGACACGCTTCCCATATCGGAATAACGTGTCCTTACGATGTGACGTCAAATATGTTAAGCCAAGAATTCCGCGGTCTTCTCATGAAATAGAGGAATTAGACATAATCTGCTTCAGCTTTTCCGTTGCTCGCTTCTGAATACGGGAAACGCTCATCTGCGATACGCCCAACGTCTGTGCAATCGCACGTTGAGATTGACCGTCCTGAAATGCCAGAAGAAGCACCTTTTGTTCCTGCTCCTTCAGTTGGCTTAAAGCCTGCTGCAAATCCATTCGTTTTTCCACAGTGTCATAATCGTTAGCATCCGAGCTAATGAGCTCGCCTAACGTAGCTGCACTCTCTTCCTGGGATAAAGGCGAGTCCAGTGAAACATAGTGATAGCACTCACGGCCAGCCAGCACCTCGATCGTTTCTTCTACGGTAAGATCCAAATAGGTCGCAATCTCATCCACATTGGGTGAGCGTTCCAATTTAACGGTCAGTTCATCAATAGCATGTTGAACAAGCGCACCCTTTTCCTTAATACGGCGAGGAACCTGGATGTACCAGGATTTGTCGCGCAAATAATTTTTCATATGTCCCAACATACTTTTCATAGCATACGGTTCAAATGGGATACCCAAGCTGATATCGTATTGCTGAAGCAGACGTATCAAAGCCATCTGACCGGTCTGATATAAATCCTCGTATAAGTCCGGACGGTTACGGGAGATCTTCCCGGCAGCCATCTTAACCATCGGCTCATACTTGCGGATCAGCACGGTAGCAATCTCGTTATCTTTTGTTTGCTGGTACTCCCAGATTAGACCAACGGCTTCATCCATCGACTCCGGGGGAGTTACCTTTTCATTCATACTCTTTCCTCACTTCTGGTTAGGCGCTTTACCAGCACCACTTCGGTGCCTTTTCCTGTCTCATTCAAGATATGGACATCGTCCATAAGCGCCTGCATGAGATAAAAGCCTAATCCGCCTATCTGCGCATCATTCAACTCCTTGTCATGCAAGGATGCGATACGGGACGGGTCCTCCACACGTTCAAAGCTCTCCCCTTCATCTTTGACACGAATGGACAACGAAGCTTCATCAAATTCAAATGTCACTTCCACGACTCCCCCCTCATGACCATATGCATAAAGGACAGAGTTATTACAGGCTTCCGATACAGCCACTTTCATGTCTTCAATATCCTCATAAGAGAATCCCATTTTCGCGGCAATACCGTATAAATTTAATCTTACAATATCAACAAAGTCAGCAGTTGCCGGCAAATTAAGAACTACTTTTTGAATTTGAGCATTCATTTCTTTTTCTTTCCTTTCCTATTGGGAATTCTCCTGGGGGACAAAGAATTTGGCAATACCGGTCATATCAAACAGCTTTTGAATTTGAGGCGGTACCTCTTGAACAGCAAAGCGAGACTCCATCCCATGCCTTGCTTTTAAAATGGATAACAAGATACCAATACCCGTGCTGTCAATGTATTTAAGGTCTCTCAAGTTAATAATCAAATCTTGGCTGGACTCCCCCACCAAAGGCTCCATCACCAGACGAAAATCAGGTGCTACCGAAAGATCCAACTCTCCACTCAGATAAACGGTATTTACGCCATCGGTTGTTTCTGTAATTGCATTAAATTTCTCATTTTTATTTGTATTCATAGGCCTACTCTCCCGAAAAAAGATTTCCCTACATACTAACCCATTATACGAGCGTTTGAATCACGGTATAACTTTTTAAACACTACCAAATGCCACCATCTAGGCTTCATTGATTTGATCTTTACCCGGCTGCATTGGAAAATGGTCCGGAGAATGCCTTAGCAACGCCTGTTTTACACTGCTGATTTTAACGGGCTTACTAATATAATCGTTCATCCCAGCTTCAATACATCGAGGCTGAATACCCTCCATGACGTTAGCCGTCATGGCGATAATGGCAGGTTGGGATCTTCCCGCCAATTGTTCACGCACTCTACCCGTACACTCCAGACCGTCCATCACAGGCATTTGCAAGTCCATAAAGATATAGTCATAGTCCTGATTCGCCATGACCATATCAAGCGCCTGTTGCCCATCTGCTGCCACATCTGAAGCTAAACCGAGCTTATCCAGTATATTAACCATTAGCTTCTGGTTGATCGGATGGTCATCCACCACCAGTACAGGTTTACGACTTGGAGACTCCTGATGTGGAATTTCCCAATCGTGGCTGGACTCCCCCTCCAGTTCATTTTCCTCAGCAAAGCCAAGCTTCATTGTAAAATGAAACGTCACGCCTTGTTCTCCACTCGTATCTACACGAATATCTCCGCCCATCATATTCACCAAGGTTTTACAAATGGCAAGTCCTAACCCGGTACCACCATATTTACGCGTCATTGAAGAATCCAGTTGGGAAAAGGGCTGAAATAGCCTTCCGACCTTAGCCGAATCAATGCCAATGCCTGTATCCTTCACAGAAAACTCAACGGTAAGTCCATTGTCACTTTGCTCTTTGACAGATGCGAAGACATATACCCCGCCTTGGTCTGTAAATTTGACGGCATTGGATACCAGGTTAATCAATACTTGTCGCAATCGCCCCATATCTCCATATAACACCGGTGGCATCTGTTCATCGAGAAAATAAACCAGCTCCAAATTCTTTCGGTTGACTTCTACCGTAAACAGGCTGAAAACTTCCTTGATACAGGAAACCAGATCAAAAGGATATTCCTCTACCTCCATTTTGCCTGACTCCAGCTTGGTAAAGTCCAGAATATCATTAATGACCGCTACCAGCGCGTCTGCGCTACGACGGATGATATCAGCATATTCCTGCTGATCGGTCTGCAGCTCTGTCTCCATCAGCAGATCAATCATGCCAATAACGCCGTTCATAGGTGTGCGGATCTCATGGCTCATCATTGCCAGAAATTCCGTTTTGGCATTGGCAGCAATCTCTGCTGCCTCCTTGGCGGCAATCAGTTCGCTGTTCATCTTCTCGAGCTCCTGCGTCTTGTGGTGAAGCAGCATGGACTGTGTCTTCAAGCGTTTGTTTGTCAGATACATTTGCACGAAGCCTTCAATTTTAGACTTGAGAATTTGAGGGATGAACGGCTTCACCATATAATCAATACCACCAGCTGAATATCCCGCAAACAAATGCTCCGCTTCCTTGCTGTTAGCTGAAATAAAGATAATCGGAATATCCTTTGTTTTCTCTCTGGCCTTGATTAACTTCGCAGTCTCAATTCCATCCATACCCGGCATCTGCACATCAAGGACTACAAGTGCGAATTCATCTTTTAATAGACATCGCAGCGCTTCTTCCCCGGATGTGGCTTTTACCAGATTATATTGTTCACTCTCCAGCACTGCCTCAAGAGCGAGCAGGTTCTCAGGTCTGTCATCTACCAGCAATATATGAATCGGTTCATGAAGCCCCATGGAATCCTCCTAAGCATCTCTATTTAATCTTCCGGTATATTTTTTCTATCCGGTCCAGCGGCTCGTAGGAATCACTATAATCGGTAAAATGTATGGATTCCTTGGCCCCAAGCACCAACACACCAAAGTGACTCAAGCTATCATAAAACAACCCATGTACATGGTTGCGAAGTTCGTCGTTAAAATAGATCATGACATTCCGGCAAAAAATCACATTGAACTCGTTAAAGGACCGGTCTGTCGCTAAGTTGTGCTCCGCAAAAATAATATTCTTCCGTAAAAAAGGATGAAACATCACTGAATCATACTTGGCTGTATAATATTCAGAGAACGATTGTGTGCCCCCGGACTCCAAATAATTTTTGGTATACAGCTTCATTCGGTCGATCCCGTATACGCCTTCCTTCGCCTGCTGTAAAGACAGGTTATTCATATCCGTCGCATAAATGCGAGCCTTATCATATAAGCCTTCTTCATGCAGCAAGATCGCCATAGAATATACTTCCTCACCAGTGGAACAACCTGCATGCCAGATTCGAATGTACGGATACGTTCGCAAAATAGGAATGATTTTCTGCCTGAATTTCAGAAACAGCTCCGGGTCACGGAACATCTCGGTCACCGGAATGGAAAGGCTTTGTACCAGTCTATCGAAGGCGCTGCGATCATGCAGCACCTTCTCCTGAAGTCCTGATATCGTGCTTACATTCTCGGACTGCGCATGATAATAAACACGCCGCTTAATCGAAGGTAGAGCATAGTTACGAAAATCGTAGCCGTACAGCCGATGTATACCTTCCAGCAACAGCTCAATCTCAATCATTTCTCGCTCAGCGTCGTTCGATTTTATTTCCTTAGCAGCATTATCCGCCATATCCTTAGATGTCATAATCTCTCTCCAATTCGTTAATAGGTTTTGCCTGTGCCGCTCCAATCATGTGTCGATTTATATTACCCATTTTTTTGGGTTACGAATACAACCACACCCGCATTAATGATAAAAGCTGTTCGGTTTGAATCGGTTTTTTTACATAATCGGAAGCGCCTGCCTCAATACACTTGGAACGATCATCCTTCATGGCCTTGGCTGTCAGGGCAATAATAGGCATTTTCTCGAATTGTGGCATTAGCCGGATACGTCGCATCGCTTCATATCCATCCATTTCCGGCATCATCATATCCATCAGCACCAGATCAAAATCAGGTGTCTGTTCCAGCAGTTCCAGTGCTTCTCTTCCATTTTCCGCAAAGGTAACCTCCATACGATAGCTTTCCAGCACACTGGACAGAGCAAATACATTGCGAATATCATCGTCTACCAACAATATTTTTTTACCTTCAAACAGCTCTTCCTTGTTGTATAGCTTCTGCAAAATTTTGCGTTTGTCCTCAGGAAGGTTCGCCTCTACACGATGCAAGAACAACGTTGTTTCGTCCAAAAGCCGTTCCGGCGATTTAACATCCTTAATAATAATAGACTCTGCATATTTACGAAGTTGCGTTTCTTCTTTGCTATCCAGATCTTTGCCTGTATAAATAATGATCGGCAGATCAGTTAGCTGCTCATTCTCTCGAATACGATCCAGCAGTTCAAAACCAGTCATGTCGCTCAGCATCAGATCCAGTACCATGCAGTCATACCGCTGGGTAGCCAGCTCATTTAGTGCTTCCTGACCTGTCGATACCGCCGTAATGGCAACATCATCATGATCGATCAGCTCAATAATGGATTTACGCTGATTATCATCATCTTCAACCACAAGAAGACGTTTGACCATCTGGTCCGTATACGATTTGATATGTGAAAATGCCTTATCCAGACTTTCCTTCGAAGATGGCTTTTTGAGATAGGCAATCGCGCCCATCATCAAGCCCTGCTTCACATCATCTATGACCGAAATAACATGCACTGGAATATGACGTGTCGATGAATTTCCTTTTAGCTCGCCCAAAATGGACCAGCCATCCATCACAGGTAATTGAATATCTAATATAATAGCGTCCGGCAAATAAGACCGAGCCATGTTGAGCCCATCGTCTCCTTGGAGAGCGATCAGGGCCTTAAAGCCCCGACTACGGGCCATATCGTACAAAATATTAGCAAAATTAATATCATCCTCAATAATCAGCAGCACTTTATCCTGCGAGGTAATATCGTTTCGGTCGTCCCCCGGATGTATAATGTCCTCCGCTTTGTTTTTCAAAGGCATCTGATATAATGGCAACCGTTTAGCAGGCATAATCATGGGAAGATCCGTTTCTGCCGAGGCTGCGACATTCTCAAAATCCGAATTCACAACCGTACCGTTAAATTCCTCTCTCGAATGAGAATCCATATCCTCAGCCGTTGGCGTTTGTTCCGGCAAATACAGTGTGAAGCAACTGCCCTGTCCCTGCTCGGATTCCACCGTAATAACGCCGCCCAACAATCTGGAAAGCTCGCGGCTGATCGACAGACCTAGTCCTGTCCCTCCGTACTTCCGGCTGGTTGTACCGTCTACCTGCTGAAAGGCTTCGAAGATCAGATCCGTTTTATCGGAAGCAATCCCAATGCCCGTATCACGCACGGATAGAGCCAGATAGGATCTTCGTGGATTTAGCAGACCAGGAAGCTGCTCTCCGTTTGCCCGGGATACATTGAAACTAATAGAACCTTCCGTGGTGAACTTAAACGCATTGGACAGCAAATTACGTAAAATTTGTTTGAGACGATAACCGTCACTGATAATGGCATCAGGCAGGTTCTCTTCGATTTCGGTATGCAGTTGAAGCTCACGTTGGGCTGCGACCGGAGCAAAATTCTGCTCCACAAACAGTTCCAGTTCCTTCAAGTGGACCGCTTCATGGTTAATATCCATTTTTCCAGCGTCCACTTTGGATAAATCCAGAATTTCATCAATCATTTTCAACAAATCGGCGCCTGACATATAAATGGTTTGTGCATATTCCACTTGCTTTGGCTTGAGATTGCCTTCCTTGTTCTCAGACAAAAGCTGAGAAAGAATAAGCAAGCTATTTAGCGGAGTACGCAGCTCATGAGACATATTGGCCAAAAACTCGGATTTGTATTTGCTTGTGATTCCTAGCTGCATTGCCTGTTGCTCCAACTGAGCTCGTGCACGTTCGATCTCGTCGTTCTTTTCTTCCACTTCTCGAACCTGTTCTTCTAGCGCTCTCGTTTTGGCAATCAGTTCAGTATTAAAATGCTCCAATTCTTCTTGTTGACGTTGTAACAATTCCTCTGAACGCTTGAGTTCTTCTGTTTGCTCCTCCAAATTTTCGTTGGAGCGCTTGAGTTCCTCTTGCTGAGTTTGTAGTTCCTCGGATTGGCATTGCAATTCCTCAGTAAGTGCCTGAGATTCGCGCAGCAATTGCTCTACACGCATCCGTCCCTTGATGTTGTTCAGAATGATCCCCAAGCTCTCTACTAATTGAGCAAACAGCTTCGTTTCCAGATCACTGAAGCGATCCAGTGACGCTATTTCTACAGCACCGATACACTCATCCTCGAACAAAATAGGAAAAATCATAATTCCCACGGGCTTACTTTCTCCTAAGGCAGAGCCTATGGACAAATATCCGTCAGGAGCCTCTGTAATCAAGATCGGCTTACGATCCAGAACACATTGTCCGAGCAAGCCTTCGCCCACATGGATAACGTCCCTAATCGAATTTTCGCCAGTCACCTTTGCATAGGAGCCGTATAACTTAAAACGGGTATCTTCTACATCTTTCCCTTGCAAATAGATGGCTCCATAGCTGCCTCCCAAGATGGGCGTAAACTCACTAATGAACATCTGAGCAACCTGCTCCAGTGAATTCACACCACGGAACAGCTCAGTTACCCGAGCAGTATTGGCATTAAGCCAAGTTTGATCCTTCTGCGTTTGAAGGACGGAATGCTCGAATCTCCGCTTTTCTTCCAAGTCTCCGGCCATTTGTTGAAATACACGAGCGACCTCCCCGATTTCATCCTTGGAAGAAACACTCATTCGGCTAATGGCCCTGTATTTTCCCTTGCCAAAACCATTAATCATGAGATTAACGATATTTAGACCTTTGGCAATGCTTGGGAGCACCCACAAAATAACCAGTAAGCCCATGATCAGACCGGCGGCCATCAGAATTGTGGTAATCTGCACAGATTCCTCATAAGCCTGATTGGCTTGCTTCATGTCGTTATCAATCTCCCGATCCTGAAAAACGGCAAGGGCATTAATGCTATCCATTGCCTCCTCTTGAGCAGGCAAACCAGTACTATTGCGGAAAGCGTTAGCCTCATCAATGCGATCTTGTCCCAGTAAGGAAACTAACCTTTGCTCGTAACTTAGAAATTCATTCCAGGCGACGGCTACCCGATCAACCTGCTGCTGCTCTTCACTGGTGCCTGAATTTGTTTGCAAACTTGCCAGCACTTTCGTTCCAGTAGCAGAAATATCATCAAGCTCACGTTTGGCCTCGCCGACGGAGGAGCCCGGATTTAAAATCAGGTTGGCCATAACTTTAGCCATATCATTCACCTGACCGCGAATAGCCGTTGTTTTCCGGACCTTCACATATCGGTCCTGGTAAACCTGATTCAGCTGCTCATTCAGGTTCCCCATACGGTCATAGCTGATTAGCGTCAGCACAAGGAGGATCGCCATAAGCGATCCAAAGCCGATCAGCAGTTTATTTCTGATTTTCATGCAAGCTCTCTCCCTCTTTCAATGAAATCCAGATCAGGCACTTATCATCATCGCGATCCTGTGGCGTCTCATTACGAAAAAATGCATCCAGCATCGCTTCTTCGTTCCATTCCTCATACTTACGTAGACACTCAGTCAGATACTCCAACTGCTCCTCATATTCACCTTCCACCGCTTCCAGCAAGCCATCCGTATACAAAGCGATATGTCCAGTTCCTTCATAATGAATCGTGTGCATTTCTGCATCAATCTTATCAAACAAACCAACCGGGCTACATGCACGGTCAAATTTGGTAATGCTGCCATCCTGGTTGAACAGCAAACCGGGAGGATGTCCCGCATTTACATAGTCAATTCGCCGTGAACGGGTATCAATCACCATATAAATCGCCGTAAAATAATACTGTACCAGCTGCTTGCCCAGATCCAGTTGGTTAAAACGACGATTCAGCTCTTGTATGACTTTCTCAGGCTCCACATATGTGGTCACCGTATCCTTAAGTACAGACGCAATGAACATGCAGAACAACGAGGAAGAAATGCCATGCCCCATCATATCAAGCAAAATGATGGCATATCGCCCCTCCCCTAACGGATACCATGAATATAAATCCCCTGCCAGTTCAAAGGAAGGCTGATAGAGCGCATTCACTTGCAGCACTGGGTCCTGGATGGCAGGACTAAGCACCGCCTGCTGCACCATCGCGGCCAGCTTCAACTCATCCTGAATTCGCTGATCCCGATCCTTATGCCAATCCTTCTCCTGTTTGAGACGCAAGGCAGACCGGATTCGCGCCATGAGCTCTACCTTGTTGATCGGCTTCGTGACGTAATCGACGGCTCCCACATCTAGAGCTTCGGCCAATTTTTTGGAATCGCCTACCGCCGTTACCATAATAATCGGGATATCTTTTAAATGCTCATATTCCTGCACAATACTGCAAGCTTCAATGCCGTCCATTTCAGGCATCATCATATCCAACAGCACCAGATCAATATCTGAAGGACGGGGTCGAAGACTAATGGTACGGTCGCCGATTCCCAGATGCTCCAACATTTCTGCGGCCGAGCTAGCAGAGATCACATCCCGATAATTTTCTTTTTTCAGTATTTCACGAATAATAATGACATTCGTCGGGTTATCGTCAACAATTAGAATTCTCATTGGCCTCTCCTTATCTGTAACTCATGTATTATACTATACCTGCTTATACGGCAACACCCTTGTTGATTGGAAGTAGTGTTTCCGTAAGAAGGCATTCCAAAAACATAGATAAGGAATGAGGCTAAAACCCCATTCCTTATCTATGTTTTTGGAGGACCCGCGAAACACTTGTGGTGCGGTCAACTTCCTCTTTTTCGAATCTAATGTCACTCAGCTTTTATGGTGAACAGCAATATCACGCTTTTTTAGCAATGACCAGCACTTTACCCTGATCCAGTTCTTTTTCATAAAAGTCAGCTTCGGTATCTGTAAATCCCAAAGAAGTAATTTTAGCGCGAAGCTCATCGCCACGGGAACGGAACAAGTTGGCTAATGAATCGAAAACGCCCTCTTCCTTAATCCCGATTTCCTTGGCATCCACCGTATCGGCAATACGATCTGTCCGATCCTGATCATGAGCGAGCACGAACACATCCTCATAACGATAGCCCGTGTTACGCAACTCATTTACTGCTTCAACGGCTTGTACACCGTTATCTACCACTTTGGCATAAGATTTATGATTGGTCTGATTCATGTTTCTCACGCTCCTTTAAGGATTGACTTCTCTGACTATTACACTTCACATATTCATTTGAAACTTCCATGTTATGTCACGCCTCAAAAAAATCGATTACCACTCCGTTTCATCAAAAAACTCAACATACTTAGGTTTATCAGACGTCTCATCCATAAACACTTTGATTGCACGTTGTCCGCGTACATAGACCTCTCCGTCTTCCGCCGTGAATTGAGAGCCACCCAGCGCCTGATCCAGCGTCTTCCGTTGCAGCGGCAGCCACTTATCATTTACCTTGATTCGACCAGCAGCAGGATCTACATGCACATAAGAAACGACGTCCTCACGCATACCTACGACAACATCTGGATATTGGTATTCTGTAGAAAGCAGCAGCATATCCTTTTTGACTCGTTGTGGCTTACCCAGTTTTTTTAATACATCCGCACGGGTATCATCCAGAGATATGCCATTTAAGGTATGAAAATCTGCTGGTACAGCATGTGGAGCGGGTATCGTCTGCACAGTCCTAGCCATATGCCCCGCTGTTTGCGGGGAAACGGTTTGCTGAACCGTATCCTGTCCGGAAAAGGGAGTGAGCAAACCAGCAGCTAGTAATAACGTCTTCATCATAAATCTCACCCTTTCAATGAATTTCCTGTAGTTTACGGTTCAGCCACTATGCTACTGACGCATTTTCTGCCACACTCCAGCAGCGATGTCTACATAACCCAACCAGTTTTTACCCGGTTTGGCCGCAGGCTCCTCATAAGTCGCATTGTAGCTCTGAACCGTCCGCTCCGTTGCGGTCAAAGGTCTATTCGGTGTCGTTGCCTTGATCGCGTGATCTGTTCTGGAAGTATTACTCGCAGCGCTATGCGATTTCTGAAACCGTGTCATTAACGCTGTTGAAGCCTGCTTGGCAGCCAGCGTCACTTCACTGAGTACCTCTCCCAAGTTTCTAACCGATTCCATCACTGGCTCCACTTGCTTCAATTTATGATCAACGTCTGCGGTGATGTCATTCGCATGTCGAACCGTTTGTTTTACTTCATAACTCAGTTCATCTATCGTTTTTTGTACATCCTGCAAGGTTTGAGTCACCTTATCCAGAGAGCCTTGTGCTGCTTTTAACGTTTTGATGAGGAAAATAACGAGAACTGCAAATGCGATAGCAATAATAAAAATGCTGACCTGTGTTAACATAGCGTAACCTCTCTTTCGTCTTTCACGATGATGTTTATGATTACTGCATAGTTACCCTTTAGATTCAGACACGAAACAACGTCCAAGCTGGCTTCTTCTCCGCTCCAAACGTTATGATTCACGGACTCTCGCACCGTTTAAAACACCATATAATGATGGCACAGCCACGAATAATCTATAGAAGTCATTGTCATCTGCAACCACGCTCTATCGGAGCGTGAGTATGCCACATTATATACAATTAAAGGAGGATACAGAACATGCTAAAATGGTCCGCTTTATTCTTAATTTTTGCTGTGATCGCCGGGATCTTAGGTTTTTTTGGTATCGTCGTGTCCATAGCTGCTACAATCGCTAAAATATTATTTGTGATATTTCTGGTATTGTTCGTCATTTCACTCTTTACCGGAAGAAAACGGGTTTCATAATTATCGGATGCTAGCTGCACAAGAGCAATATTCTAAATGTTTATAAAAAAAGGATGTTCCCACCCTGGTTAACAGGGCTGTGGAACATCCTTTTTTGATGTAGCTTTTTAACAGTTAGCAGCGCTCTATTGAATCACGCTGCCCCCAAACAGGAAACGATCCTGCCAAGGCTTACTGAAATCCGTAACTTTTACACCGCCACCCGCTACAGAAAACGTATGGAGAAGCTTGTTGTCTCCCAAATATACAGCTACGTGTGTAATCGTTTGGGAGGAATTATCCAAGGACGTGTACGCCCCGGAAGATGCATTATAATTTGTAAAGAAGAGCAAATCGCCACGCTTCAGCGTAGTCATGTCCGTATTCGGCTGACTGTTTTGCTTGATCCACTCACCCTGTGAACGAGAATCTGCCGGAAGCTGGATACCTACAGCCTGACGGAAAATTTGACGGGTAAATGCCGAGCAATCAAAAGTAGCCGTACTGTTGCGATCTGAACCATATTCATATGGAGTTCCGAGATAAGTCATCCCCGTGTTAATAACCTGCTCTATTGCAGCCGCTGCATCACCGGAAAACATGTTCATAGTTGACACAGGAGAGGCTGCCGCAGGTATTGCGGTAGTATCAGGAGTGGTTGTCACCGGAGCAGACACAGGCTGCTGCACAACAACGCCCTCACCAATACGAATATACTGTGGAGACGAGCTGACGTAGCCCACCGTACCATCAGCATTGGTAACCTTGAACCAATAAGCATTACTTGGGTCGGTAATCGTAACGACATCCCCTGCATTCAAATAGCCCAAAACCTCGGAAGAAGTGGATGCCTCCGCCCGCAAACGAACGGACGTTTGAATCGTGGCTTTCGTTTGACCGGCAGAACTATTCACTGAGGCCACTGCCTCTTTAGCTGAAACATTTTTAACTGACTCTGTGGCTTCCGATTTACGAGTGGTAGACGGGGTGACAGCAGCAGCGACGCTGGTAGCGCCAATTTTTATGTACTTGTCGGAGCTGCTAGTGTATCCGGTTACTCCATCAGAAGTCTTGATCTTATACCAATAGCTGTTGGTTTTCTCCAATACCGTTACGGCCTCTCCCTGCTTCATAAAGCTGACTACATCCCCTGTAGTCGAAGGACCGGATCTAAGCTTTACAGCCGCCTGAATAACCGCCTTCTGTCCTGTGGATGCTGTTGATGCCGCTGCGTCAACCTGACCCGGCGCCACATGAATTGCTGCCAACAGCGCGGCTGACGTCATGAGCATTCCCATCACGCGTCTTCTCAATGTTGCACCTCCTGGCTGTTTTTACGAATTTGAAGAGCATATCCAATTCCGACGAATATAGCCGGACATGCCTTCATTATAGTAAAAGCAGCAGGAAGAGAGATATAATCCAAACGTCACAAAAGGAAGCGTATACGCCTTTTGCATATAGGTCTAAAGTCACTTTTAATACTAACTATTTAATAATTAATCTATAATTTGGGTTCTACATGGACATGGACATGTATCGTGTTATGAACCTCTTGCAGGCGTTCCTCAATCCGGTCGCTGATCCGATGCCCTTCAATCAGGCTGAGTTGCGGATCTACCTCAATGACCACATCCACCAGCGCATGATTGCCGTGTACACGTGCCTTAACGTCCCGAATCCCCTCTACTCCAGGTATACAGGCAATCGTACTCCGTAAGTCAGACAGCTCTTGCTCATCAAATCCATCGGTCAAGCTGTGCGTGGAATCCTTAAAAATATCCCACGCTGTTTTACATATGATGAATCCTACCGCGATCGCAGCTACAGTATCCAGCCAGGGTAGCCCGAACTGTGCGCCGATAATGCCAACTGCTGCCCCAACACTGACAAGTGCATCCGATAGATTATCCTTGGCCGCTGCCAGCAAAGCCTTATTATTAATTTGCCGTGCCAGTCTGTTATTGTAAAGGTACACTCCCAGCATAATCACCGCACAAATCACAGCTACACCCGCGGAGGTGATATCCGGTATTTGCTTTCCGCCCTTAAAAATGCTCCCGATCCCATCAATAAGCACCTGCAAACCGACGACAGCCATAATAAAGGACGCCAGCAGCGCCGCGATCGTTTCTGCCCGAAAATGTCCATAGGCATGGTCAGAGTCCGGTGGTTTTTGGGAAATTCTCAGCCCTACCAGTACAGCAACCGACACTACAATATCGGTGACATTATTGAAGCCATCCGCCCGCAACGCGCTAGAAGCAAATATATATCCGCTAATCAGCTTAAAGGCGGACAGCAAGAGATAAGCAGCAATGCTTACCCACGCCCCACGCTCACCTTTTCGTATTTCTTCATAGACATTTACCACAACGTAGGACACTCCTTCAAATATATAGTTTCCAGCAGAACGATCTCACCGGGCCCAAAATAAAAATAGCAGAATCGCTGCCCTGAATAATAACAATTTGTCTTTGGTTGACTGTTATTTTCAGGATAGCAGACGAACTTTGTGTGGGTCTAGAGAAACAGTCTTTCCGCTCTGCATCGCTGTAGTAACAACGAAAAAGTATTGCCAGACCCCATTCCTGTAGGTTACACAAAACATTTTTTCCTTCACACAAAAAACAGATGTTTTCTCTTCCACCCCACCCAAGATGTGTGTTATCATTGTTGCCCTTGTCCCTTCTTTTAAAAACGTATAAAATGAGGACACAGCCGCGTTTTTCTTCAATCCAGCATGATTGACATGAATCTGGCGGCAACAGGAGGAATTTATTCATGAGCGATGCTAATGAACCACGTAAAGTTAATCTCGCAGATGCCATTCGGGAAAAGCTGGCACAAAAAAAACAGCAGTCCGGCGCTTCACAGCAGGGCGGCTTTCAAGGCGGTTCCACCAAAACACTGAAAAGCCAAAATACGAAGAAGCCGAACAACCAACGCCGTCGTACAGGCGGGTCATAATCCACCTCATAGCCTTTATAGGGTATCAAAAGTCTGGCGTACCTCACTGCCAGAACCAAGTAAGCTATGGGCATGGTACAAAAACGAAAAAGAGGAGTCTCCCTGCCATTTTAATGGCCTAAAGGAGCTCCTCTTTCGTTTATCTAGTTGCTGAAGTTAGCCGATTTCTACCGGATACATACGTTCACGCAACTTTGTGATTTCTTCATTTTCCAAGTACTCATCATAGCTCATCGTACGGTCGATTACGCCGTTTGGTGTAATTTCCACGATGCGGTTCGCGATCGTTTGAATAAACTGGTGGTCATGCGATGTGAACAATATAGTACCATCAAAATCAATCAGACCATTGTTCAGCGCTGTGATGGACTCCAGATCCAAGTGGTTGGTCGGTTCTTCCAGCAGCAACACATTGGCACCGTTCAGCATCATTTTCGCCAGCATACAGCGAACCTTTTCGCCCCCGGACAGCACACTTGCTTTCTTAAGCGCTTCTTCTCCAGAGAAAAGCATACGTCCCAAGAATCCACGCAGGAACGTTTCGTCCTGATCCTTGGAATATTGACGGAGCCATTCCACAAGATTCATGTCCACACCTTCAAAATAGGTGGAATTATCTTTCGGGAAATAAGCCTGGCTAGTTGTAATCCCCCAAGAAAATTCTCCGCTGTCTGCTTCAATCTCGTTCATCAACACCTGGAAGAGCGTCGATTTAGGCAAACCGTTCGGACCCACAAACGCGATTTTATCGCCCTTGTTCACAACCAGACTGAACTCGTTCAACACTTGCTCGCCTTCAACGGTTTTACTGAGACTGTCTACGGTCAGCAGCTGTTTGCCCGCTTCACGCTCAGGCTTGAAGTTAATGAACGGATATTTACGGTTTGAAGGACGGATATCGTCCAGCGTAATTTTATCCAGTTGCTTTTTACGTGAAGTTGCCTGTTTGGACTTGGAAGCATTCGCGGAAAAGCGCTGAATAAAGGCTTGCAGTTCCTTGATCTTTTCTTCCTTCTTCTTGTTCGCATCACGAGTCAATGCAAGCGCAAGCTGGCTGGACTCGTACCAGAAGTCATAGTTGCCGACGTACATCTGGATTTTACCAAAATCGATATCCGCAATATGCGTACATACCTTATTCAGGAAGTGACGGTCATGGGATACAACGATGACGGTGCCTTCATAGTCCATCAAGAAATTTTCCAGCCATTGAATGGATTCGAGATCCAAATGGTTGGTAGGCTCATCAAGCAGCAAATTGTTCGGACGACCAAACAACGCTTGAGCCAAGAGAACGCGTACCTTGTCGTTCCCGCTCATCTCAGACATATTTTTATCATGCAGGTCACGCGGAATACCAAGACCGATCAGCAATGCAGCTGCATCCGGCTCGGCATCCCAACCGTTCAGCTCTGCAAATTCGCCTTCCAGTTCACCGGCACGCAAACCGTCTGCTTCGGAAAACTCCGTTTTAGCGTACAGCGCATCCTTTTCCTTCATGATTTCATACAGACGCGTGTGACCCATAATAACGGTTTCCAGAACCGGGAATTCATCGTATTCATAATGGTTCTGCTTGAGGACTGCCATCCGTTCGCCCGGTGTCATGTGAACCTCACCAGAATTGGCTTCGATTTCACCGGAAAGAATTTTCAAAAAGGTGGATTTACCCGCGCCATTCGCCCCAATCAGGCCGTAGCAGTTCCCAGGAGTAAATTTGATATTTACGTCTTCAAAAAGTGGGCGTTTACCATAACGAAGCGTTACGCCGCTTGTACTGATCATATAAGCATACCATCCTTATCATTAGTAAAGTGCTAAACACAAAATTACCGACGGCAATAGTATAACACACAAAAGATCGGATTCGAACCGTAGTATAAGCATAACCGTCCCTGAATCTCATCCAATATCTTATAAATAAAATAAAAAATGCTTCTGTCTCCACGATTGTCACCTGACGAACACATGGACCAGAACCATTTTCATGTTTTAAATTCGTTGAGATGCCGTGAGGACAGACGCGTTATTCAGTCGCAACATTGATTGTTCTGTGCGCTTGTAAACGTCAGGAAACCCCGACACCTATCGGAATGAGATACATGCCCGCTTCATCATCCTGTTTGATTACGACCTCCACGTCATAGACCGCCTGGATCAGCTCAGATGTAACGACCTCTGTAGGTGGGCCGTTCGCTATAATACGCCCTTCCTTCATGGCAATCATCACATCGCTATACCGAATAGCCTGATTGATATCATGCAGCACCATCACGATGGTCAGTCCATGTTCCTGGTTTAACTGCCGAATGAGCTCTAAAATTTCAAGCTGGTAGTACATATCCAAATAGGTGGTCGGCTCATCCAAAAATAAAATTGGCGTCCGCTGTGCCAAGGCCATTGCAATCCATACACGCTGCCGTTCTCCTCCTGAGAGCTGATCCAACGTGCGAGTTCTACGTTCGTTCAGATTAGTACAGGCTATCGCCCACTCGATCGCTTCCTCATCCTCATCACGTCTCGCTGTGAACATGTTCTTATGGGGCAACCTGCCGAAGCTGACGAGTTTTTCTACAGTCAAGTCGGAAGGTGCCTCATTCTGCTGATGGACTACCGCCAGTTGACGGGCCAGCTCCTTGGGCTTGTAGTGGGCTATCTCCTTGCCGTCCAGAATCACCTGACCCAAGCGGGGAACAGCATTGTTGGACATCACGCTGAGCAGCGTCGATTTGCCGCATCCGTTGGGACCAATTATGGTCGTAATCCGTCCCGACTCAATAACAGCATTAATAGCGTGCAGACGATCCGTTTTCCGATCATATGAGAAGGTTATATCCTTAATGTCCATAGGTGCGATCCGCCTTTCTGATCAGGAATATCAGGAACGGCCCGCCAATGACGGCCATAATAATAGAAGCCGGGATTTCATTGGGAGCAAGCACTGTCCGCCCCAGTGTATCCGCGAGCAGCAACAGCAAGCCGCCGCATAATGCGGAAAATGGAATCAGCCACTTATGATCCGAGCCAACTAGGTAGCGGGCACAATGCGGAACGAGCAGGCCGATAAAGGCAATTACTCCCGCGATGGCTGTAGCCGTTGCTGCAAGCAGCACTGCAATCACAGAAATCAAAAGTCGTGCGCGCGTTACATTGAATCCTAGATTTTTAGCTGTTTTATCTTGAAGAGACAAGAAATTGCACCAAGAGAACACGAGCATGGCTAAAATTAGCCCAATCCCACCATAGGTCACAATAACCTCGACATCTACCCATTTTTTCATAGACAAGGTTGATGTAGTAACCTGGTTAATGCTAGTGACCGCATAACTGCCTCGATAGTTAAACGACTGACCTAGACCGGAAAAAATAGCGTTCACAGCTACCCCGATCAGAATGAGACGAATCGGATGCAAGCCGGATTTCCATGAAAACCCATAAACCATTAGGCAGGCTAACGCACCGCCAATAAATGAAAAGAACGGCATCCAGAAATAAAGCGCCGGAAAGACCGTCACCGCAATCAGCGAGATCAATGCCGCTCCCGAAGAAATGCCGATAACCCCAGCATCCGCCAGCGGATTTTTCATGACGGCTTGCAGCAAAACACCCGCTACTGCAAGTGCTGCACCTGCCATTACGGACACGAAAATTCTCGGTAGTCTCAGGTCCTTGACCACATTCACCTGATCATCTGTACCTGTCCACAATCCGGTCACCAACTGACTCAAATCCACCTTGAGACTGCCTGTCATCGCTGAATACAGCATGACGCCAACGAGCAAGACAATTACAACAATAAGGCTCCAACCTTTTTTGGACATGTCATCAGCTTCCTTTAATTCGAAGGATACAGCATTTTCATCAGCTCATCCAGCGCCGAGTTTGCCGCTAAATTCCCTGTTGTGCCAAACAACGGTTCAGGCAGATCATAGACATGCCCATTTTTCACAGCGTTGAAATGCTTCCAGATATCGTTAGTTTTGAACTCTTCATCGAACATTTTCACTACTTCATCCGGCATCCCGTGTGCAGCGCGCAAAATGATATCGGGGTTGGATTGCTGCAAGGCTTCGGTATTGTGGGCAATGAACTCCACCTTCTCGCCCTGAACCACATTGGTTCCGCCTGCAATTTTAACCAGATCCCCAATATAGGAATGCTCGGTAGCCACCAGATAGCTTCCCGGTACTCCCAGCAAAATCAATACTTTAGGGGATTTCTTCCCTTTGATCTTTTGTTGAATCTCGGCTACTTTCGCATCCAAAGCTCCATTAATCTCTTTGGCCTTATCGGCTTTGCCAAACGTGTCTCCCAGCTTTTGAATTTCTTTTTGCATATTCGCGAGACTTTCAAAATTTAAAAATTCGGCATTGATTTTCAAATCTTTAAATTTAGGCTCCAGATCATATTTCAGTGTCGTCACCGACAGTACGTCCGTCGGCTTCAATGACATCACTTTTTCCATATCAGGACTCATCGGATTACCCACATCAGGCACATCCTTGTAACGGTCAGGCAGCACTTTCGTGCTTGTCGGCTTGCCTGCCAAATCCAGGCCCAGTGCATCCGTGATTTCCGCAATGGCTACCGTAGTCGCCACAATACGAGGAGCTTGAGCTTTACCGTCAGACGACTTTCCGGTTGCATTAGATGTTGCCGCTGATTTCGAACCATCGCTCTGGTTCTGCCCGGGCTGTGCCCCTCCCGAACATCCAGCCAGCAACAAGATCACGATGCCGATTAACATATACAAACCAAATGTTTTTCCTTGAGCCAATGCTATATACCGTTTCATGAAAATCCAGTCACCTCAATTCAAAATATAGAAAAACAGTAGGAGCCCCAACTTTTCGGGTATGTAAATGCTGACAAGTCTTGATGCCGGGGCACCAAGACTTGCTCGCATACAAACTTTGCTGTTATTCAGACTTCATTGATTATCACAACCTGATGCTACTTCGCTTTTAGGCTTTCTTCATCAAATTGGAACTGAACTGTATACCAGTGATCATACGGCACTCCGCCAAGGACCAAACCAGGCACAATGACGTGTGTGTAAGCACCAATTTTCTGAGACAAGTCCCCTACCTCGAATTGAACGACACGTGTATCGCCGGATGTCGAGATTACTTCCACATCTTTCAGGGTACCGTTTTGCTCTACTTGGAGAGCTGGCATCCAGGAACTATTTTTCAAAGTAATTTGAATATAGCGCTTGTCTCCCTTTTCAATCAGTGTAGCTGGCTTGTCGAGATAACCGTCCATAACGGAAGCTTCACTCGTTTTATCTTTAAATACATTGTAATTAATCGTGTATTGCTTCTCGGAAGCCGTTTGAACCGGTTGCTCAACTACTGGTTTTGTTTCAGCCACAGATGCAGTTGTTTCTGCTGCCTTGTCCGTAGAAGCTGCTGTTGGTTCAGTTGCGGTTGCAGTTGTAGCTGCATTGACTCCCTCACCTTTAAGCGATGCACGGTCAAATTGAATCTGTCCGCCGAATTTCTCATTTAGAATGTATTTCTCAGGCAGATATACCTGTGTGTACACACTCAACTTTTTATCCAGATCAGGCACTTCAAACGCAATAGTGTGCGTGTCACCTTTTGTGTCGGAAGCCACAATCGTTGGATTAGCATAGCGGCCTTCAAAGTCCGTTTGGAATAATTTCAAAGCCTGATTGTCCGTTACGGTTACATGGGCCTGGACCTTACCATTTTTTACAATCAACTTCGCCAGACTCTGTACAAATGGAGCCACCAAAGAATCCTTATCCGTTCCGTTTGCAAGCACACGGAAGTTCGCAGTGTACTCTCCATCGGCTAAGTTATTTTTCCCCTGTTCTACTTCGTCTGCTTTGGTTTCGTTGTGATAAGATACATTACTGGTATCGAATTTAAATTCAAAATCGTATACCTTCTCTACCCGATCCTCAGTCTTAAAGACCATCGGAGTGGCACTTGCCACTTTAGGGGCTTCATAGACAACCAGTTGGCCTTTCACATTGTTTTTAAAGTCATTTACGCTAAAACGAACGTGCTTCGTATTGCTTGCTGCATCTTCCTGGGTCACTTCTGCGTCTCGGTAGTCCCCGCTTGCGTTGTCCCAAATGCGCAACGCCTTCACTTCATTACTGTTTTGCAGCTTCAGACCTACAAACCGTTTGTCGCCTTCCACGACCAATTGCGCCGATTCGTGAGTGATGAAGCGTTGAACCGGAGAATCCACTGCTGTTGAGCCATCTGACAATACGATACTGAATTTCAAAGCATATTTGCCATTGACAAGCTTGTCAAAATCCAATTTGACGATAGGATCTGTAGCTCCTGTAGAGGAAGGCTCGACAAAGCTGCGAATAGTAGCAGGCTCGAATTGAAATTGTACATCATATACGTGATCATATGGGATGCCACCCAAATCCAATCCAGGTACGATCACATGTGTATTCACTGTCACTTTATCCGAGAGATTTGGCACTTCAAATTGTACTGTTCGTGTATCTGCGGAGGTCGATTGCTCAACCACCGGAGCTTCTGCACCATTTACTTTAAAGGTTTTGATCCAGCTGCTCTTGTCCATTTTGATCTGAATCACATTTTTACCGGACTGTCTTAGCAGCGTGGCTGGTTTTTGCATATAGCCATCCATCACAGATATTTCATTGCTTCCATTTTTGAGGACGGAGAAATCAATGCTGTATCTGCCGGTTTCAGTCACGGGAGTTGTGCCGCCGTCTGTTCCTTTTACCGCAATGCTGCTGCGGTCAAATTGCAGACGAAGCTTATGATCCATCTCATAAACCCCACCTGGATAGGTCGTGCTCACATGTACCTGTGCATTCAGAATAGCATCCAGATCCGCTACCTTGAATTTCACAACACGTGTATTAGCATTCTTGTCCTCACTTACGATATCTGCATCTGTCAACGTTCCGTTTTGTTCTGTTTTGAACTCCGTCACTGTGGCGCTGTCTTTGATGGTAAAGGAGGCTTCATACTTGCCTTTCAATGCCGTCAGTGTCGCTGGAGATAATAAATATTGCGCCATTGCCGATTTTTGATCCTTTGTTGCGTGCAATGCATCGAATTGGATTGAATACGTTCCATCAGCTAAAACCTTCCCGGGCGTACCTGGCGTCCCAGGATCAACCGGGGATGTTGCCGATCCTAATTGGAGATCGACATTATATGTTTCCACATAATTTAACTCAGGCCAGTTGATGCTTACCCATGCGTTCAGCTTGGCAGGCACTTCTTTAACCTCAAATTCGATAACACGTGTATTCGCCGTTTGATTTTCGCTTACTACGGCCGTATTGGTCAATACTCCGTTTTGTTCTACTTTAAAGCCGTCAATCTGTTTGCTCTTTTTCAAAGTGAACTGTACATATTTCCTGCCCTTACGTTCAACCAGGGTACCCGGTTTTTCTGTATATCCATCCATCATGGACTTTTCACTTGAACCGTCTTTTAACAGCGTAAAGTCCAGATTTGACGTTACTGGAGTTGAACCGTTGTCCGTTCCTGGCTGGTCAAATTTAAGGCGTATTTTGTGGTCTGCACTATACGTACCCATAAGAATATGGACTTGTGCGTTCAAAACTGTATCCAGATTCGCTACCTTGAATTTCACCACACGGGTATTGTCTGTTTTGTCCTCACTTACAATATCCGCATCCGTCAACGTTCCATTTTGTTCTGTTTTGAATTCCGTTACTGTAGTGCTGTCTTTAATGGTGAAGGAAACTTCTTTTTGCCCCTTCAATACCGTCAAAGTCCCTGGAGACACCAGATATTGCGCCATTCTCGATGCTTGATCTTTTGTTGCATCCAGCACATTAAAGTTAATAGAGTACATTCCATCCGCCAAGGTCGGTGGTGCACTAGGGTCAGGTGTAATACTTGTGTCAAACTTGATTTGAACATGATACCAATGATCGTATGGTACTCCTCCCAGTTCCAAACCAGGCACAATCACATGAGTGTAAGCATTCAATTTATTGGATAAGTTGCTTACTTCAAACTCAACCGTACGCTGATTAGCGTCACTAACCTCTGAAATAGTTGCTGCTTCTACAAATTTACCGTTTTGCTCTGTTTGAAATGAAGGAATCCAGCTGCTGTTATTAAATGTCAGTTGAATATACCATTTATCTCCTTTTTGAACGAGCTTTGCAGGCTTTGAGGCGTAACCGTCCATCACAGAAACTTCTTCTGATTTGTCCTTCAGTATTGTAAAATTAAGGACACCCGGTTTCAAGGGAACTTCCGGCTCAGGTGAAGGGGTAGGGGGAGTTACGGGTCCCTCTTTTACAGCTATAGTTGATGGATCAAATTCAATCCAGTTTTGTCTGAGTCTATTATTTAAATTGTAATTCACATCAATTTTCTGTTCCAAATTATACACATCAAATGTTACTATTCGTGGTTCATACGTCTTTTCCCCTTTTACTAAATCTGAAATATGGGCAGGAACGGTTTCTCCGTTTTGTCTAAATTCGATATCTGTAAAGGGAGTATTAGGATTGTCGAGAATTAAAGAAACATGATACGTAGCCTGCCCTACAGTAGAACTCTGTTCAACCGTCAACGTAGCTGGCTTTAGGAACATATCATTATAAGGGGAAGTCACTACCCCTGACACCTTGCTTTCACTTTTAACAACGTAGCTAATAGAATATTCATTAGTATCCTTCACAGTGCTGGAACTCTGTGAGTCTGCGGCTGCTACTGTGTACGCACTTGCCACATCTACTGTTGGAACCACTTCTTCTGGACTTGGCTCTATCGGATATACATCTTGCGTCACAGAGGGCTCGGATACACCAGATTCAGTTGATGAGCTTGTCTCATCAGAAGCAGATACGGTCGGAGCAAATGGGAAAACAACTGAGAGCAGCATAACAATAGCTGCAAACGTCATTAAGTATTTTTTCAATTGCCTTTTCAAGTGTATTAATCCCCCTACTTAAAATATACTCATTTGGAGCTCAATAGAATTCCAAATGAGTATAAGATCAATGTATAATTACTCCACTATTAGATGGAATCTTCGTCAAATAAAAATTGAACAGTGTAATCGTGATCATATGGAATGCCGCCAGTGTATTCTTTAGGCACACTTACATGCAACTTAACATTCAATTTTTGGGAAAAACTACTTACAGGGAACTCTACTATTCTTGTATCACCTGAGGTACTTACCACAGTCGCATTCACATACTGGCCGTTTTGTTGCGTTTTGAATTCAGTGACCCAAGCACTTTTAGTAATAGCTACTCTAACTTTGTATTGACCATTATTAGCGATTAATGTAGCGGGTTTGGCGACATAACCGTTTGAGTCCATGTATGAGGTTTCATTGGTACCATCTTTGTACACTGTATAATCAACGTTATACGTTCCATTAGGCAAAGCCGCATTCGCTTTATTGGCAGAAAATGGAGCTAGTACCACAAAAACAAGCGCTGCCATCAGTACAGTAAGCATTACTTTTTTCAAAGACAATTTTTCCATACGATTCATAATCATGTTCATGTTCTTAATCTCCTTTTACGTTTTATTTTGGATTAGATTTCGTCGAATTGCAGTTGTACATCGTACTTGCCTGTGTAGCCGATTACTGGAATTGTGATTTCAGCGTAAGCATTCACTTTTGCATTCAGATCAGCAACTTCGAATTCCACTACACGAGTGTTGTTCGCAGTATCTGTGCTTACCACAGTCGCATCTTGCAGTACGCCATTTTGCTCTACTTTGAACGTTGTAATCAGATTGCTGCTTTTCACAGTCAGACGAACGACATTTTTGCCATTAGCTACCGTAACCTGAGCAGGCTTCGTCAGGTAGCTATCCAATCGAGAAGTTTCATTGGTTTGATCCTTCAGAACGGTATAATCTACGTTATACGTGCCGTCGGCTGCTGCCGCTTTAGCTGAGAATGGAGCAACGAGTGCAAAAACAAGCGCTGTCATGATCAATGCTACAAATACCTTCTTAAAAGAAAATTGCTCAAAGCGATTCATTACCATATTCATATCTACACACACTCCTCAATTTTTTATGCTTCAATTTGTGTTGATTTTATGAACGATAAAGATGGCTTGAATTTACTTCTTGGAAGATTTAGTTGATTTCGCTGACTGGACGGCTGCTATTTTTTTGACGCTTTTGGAATCAAAAGCGAAGCGGATCGTATAGTCATGATCGTAGTTATACGCAGGGACAGTAACATGAATTTTAGAGATTAGCGGGCTGTTCACACTCGTAATTGGAAATTGTACGGTGCGGGTATCGGTTTTGGCATCTTTATGGATGACCTTTGTATCGATGATTTTGCCTTTGTAATCTACTTTAAACCCAGTTGTCCATTCGCTATGATTCAGCTTAATTTGCATGGTCATTTGACCTTTTTTTACATACAACTTAGCTGGTTTTTCAAAATAATCATTAGCCATGGACACCGAATCATTTTCTGCCTTGAGGATATTGTATTTGAGCGTGTATGTACCATCCGCCAATTTTGGAGAAGCCGCAGCGGCTACTACAGATGACGAAGTTGGCCAAAAGCTCAGCACACTCACCAGCAGAAACACAGCAATAATTGCAGAATACCCCTTCTTCATTTTGACAGCAGTCCCTCCCCACGAGAATAAACTAATTGATTATCATTCTCAATTGATAATTTAAAAAAAATAGCTCTTTTCGAGCTTGTCTCCCCACCTCTCTATTCCATAATTTCGCAAAATCAAGTAAACCCATCACCAATATATCTTACACTTTTCGAAAATGTCAATATGTATTTGTGTGTACGTAATCCCTTGATATATGCTATTTTTTAATAAAAATTTGTAGTTCCTTCTTCTATAATTCGAATTACTCTCTTTTATTTTTAGTTCAAAATTTATTTAAAAATTTGCTTTTTTCAATTGACAATCCCCAGTGATATTCATTATCATTCTCTTATACATAAATGAAAATGATTATCATTATTGTTTAACTCGAAAATTGCAGGAGGAATAATATGAAATCTTATGTGTTGTGGTCGTCCGCAGCGCTTTTATTGGCAGTTACCGGATGTAGTAATGGTGCCTCGACCGCAGATCACAAACAAGCCAGTGCTTCCGTATCTACCGCTTCAAGCACGACAAGTGGCGCGACGATTCAAGTTACTGATTTCTCAAACCGGATGTTGGCCTTTCAAAAGGTCCCTCAACATATCGTTGCGCTCAGCAATGGCGATCTGGATATTATTTACGCATTGGGCGGGACAGCCGTGGGCAGGCCCAACTCCAATGGACCCTCCGTCGTACCTGCTGCTGAAAACGTTCAGCAAATAGGCTCCACTCACGAAGTTGATCTGGAGAAAATTACGATGCTCAAACCGGATGTCGTGCTAGGCAATTATCCTATGAATGAAAAAGACATTCCAGCCATTGAAGGAGTCGGTTCACAGCTGCTGCTGACGGGAGCCAATTCAGTTCACGATATTCAGTCGCAAATTACGCTGTTCGGACAATTACTGCAAAAGCAGGCTCAGGCCGTGAAGCTGAACCAGCAAATTGACCAACAAGTAGCTAAGCTGCAAAAGGAAACCGCTTCTGCCTCCAAACCGAAGGTGTTGCTGGTCTACGGAGCCCCGGCTACGTATATGGCGGCACTGCCAAATTCACTAAGTGGAAACATTCTGGAAGCTGCGGGTGGCTCGAACATCGCCGCTGATTTTCCGGGCCTGCAAAATTTCCCGCAATATGCGCAGCTGAACACAGAACGCATCATACAGGCTGACCCTGACTACATCTTCATCATGACCCATGGCAATACGGAAGATGTTAAAGCCGCATTTATAAAGGAAATGCAGGAAAATGCAGCTTGGAACGGAATCCGAGCAGTCAAAAACAATCAGGTCGAGGTTTTACCTTCAGATCTGTTCGGTACGAATCCGGGCACACGTGTCACTAAAGCGCTGGATTTGATGCATCAAAAGCTGTATCCGGCGAAATAGGCGATGGAGATGAACAAACTACAGCGCGCCAGAAGACGCACCATCGCCTGGATTACCCTTCCGATTCTACTGCTGGCCGTCTCTGTGTACGGTCTGGCCTACGGTTCGGTGTCGATTCCACTTCAAGAAATCAATCATGTTTTGCTACATAATGATGAATCTACCTATCGCACGATCCTGATGGATCTCCGGCTACCTAGAGTATTAGTAGGTTTACTGGTGGGAGCTTGTCTTGCAGCTTCCGGAGCACTTCTTCAAGGTGTGATGAAAAATCCATTGGCTGACCCTGGCATTATTGGTGTATCGGCTGGAGGTGGACTTGCCGCCGTCATTACGATGGTGATGCTTCCACAGCTCAGCTACCTTCTTCCGATAACCGCCTTTTTGGGAGCCTTTCTGAGCGCAATCGTCATTTATCTGCTGGCTTGGGACCGAGGGGCATCGCCTGTCAAAATTGTGCTCGCTGGCGTTGCGATCAACGCGCTGCTGGGCGCACTCACCAACGGCATAATGGTCATGTACAGCGACCGCGTACAGGCCGTTCTTCCTTGGCTATCCGGCGGATTAAACGGAAGAAGCTGGCATCATCTAGAGTTTATGGCGCCTTACGCCATCATTGGATTAATCGCCTCTTTCTTTGCAATTAAACCTGCTAATTTACTGCTGCTGGGCGACGATTCAGCACAGCTGCTTGGTCAGCGAGTAGAGCTTCAACGTATGCTCATTATCCTGCTGTCTGCCCTGCTCGCCGGTACAGCGGTCAGTGTAGCCGGGCTAATCGGCTTTGTAGGGCTGGTCGTTCCCCATGTCATACGGCTGCTAATCGGGGAAGATTATCGTTTCCTCCTCCCCCTTTCCATTGTAGGCGGTGGAACGCTGGTTGTCCTCGCAGATACAGTGGCACGATCCTGGTTTGACCCGATTGAACTGCCTGTAGGTATTTTGTTAGCCGTCATCGGGGCACCGTTCTTCTTAATCCTGCTCAAGAAACGGGGGAGTTTCGGATGACAGCCATTCAGAGTGAGCATATCTCCTTACAACGTGGGTATTTCCAGCTGGACGATGTGAATATCACCTTGCCTGCTGGTCAGCTCACCGCGATCGTCGGACCGAACGGTTCAGGCAAGTCCACGCTTTTGCGGATTATGACCCGGTTGCTCAAGCAGGATCAGGGTCAGATTTCCGTGCTGGGCAAACCCGTGCAGGAATACAAGCGGCGTGATTTTGCCCAGACGATTACAATGCTGCCGCAAATGAAGGATATGCTGCCGTTATTGACGGTCCGCGAGCTGGTCGCTTACGGGAGATCTCCTCATGCCAAAGGCTTGAGGGTACGCCATACCGGACAGGACCAGCAAATCGTGGACCATGTCATGAAGATCACGGGCATCCAGCCCTATGCAGATCGAATGTTCCATACTCTATCAGGAGGTGAACAACAAAAAGCGCGAATTGCAATGGCTTTGGCCCAACAAACAGGTATTCTTTTGCTCGATGAACCGACCACTTTTCTGGATATCGCCCACCAATTTGAAGTTATGGATATGCTGCGGCGTATCAATCACGAGTCCGGCTTGACGATTGTTATGGTACTGCATGATTTGCAGCAAGCTGCGGCCTATTGTCATCATATGATTGCACTTAAAAAGGGACGAATCGCCGTTGCCGGCGAACCCCGTGAGATTTTGACGTCTGCTTTTCTTCGCGACATTTATGAAATGAACGCTACCATCAAATTTGAGGATGGCTATCCGGTTATTATACCGACCATACCACATCATTCAGGAGGAATTTAATATGGTTATCGTTACAAATACATCTAAAATCACACCGGGCAATGCACATTTACTCATCGAAAGATTTAACAAAGAAGGAAAAGTTGAAAAAATGGAGGGCTTTCTCGGTCTGGAAGTACTGCTGACTGAAAACACGAAAGATTATGAGGAAGTAACCATCAGTACACGCTGGAAAGAAAAAGAGAACTTCCAAGGCTGGACGAAAAGCGAAGCATTCCGCGAATCCCATAGCCATCGTCAAATTCCGGACTATATTATTGAAAATAAAATCACGTTCTATGAAGTTAAAATCGTTCGTCATCCCATCGCCAACAGCGATTCCTCTTTGGCAAGTGATTCCGAAGCAGTTTAATCATGCATTATAGCTAAAAACCAAAAAAAGCGGCTTGGCAGGCAAAATTAATTGTCCGCCGAGCCGCTTTTTTTATCAGGATTTTGCAAAATTCGATTCCAGTCGCTCCGAAGTACAAGATATAGACGAACTAAAACATTTCGATCTATATCTTATTCATTGGAAGTCGCTTATTGGATTTTTGCAAAATCCTCTTATATAAGGATTATGTCGAATTCCTCAAATTGTAGTTGAGCAGCGACGTCCAATTTTCAGCGTCTCTCCGTGCCCAAGAACATGAATGCGTTCCTTCGCAATACCCATACGCTCACGCTCCGCTTCGAGCCGGTCCAGCGCCTCTCTTGGCGTATCATCCGCCAGCTTGAAGGCTCCGTAGTGCATCGGAATCATCTGATCTGCACCACAATCTACAAACCCTTGCAATGCCTCCTCCGGTGTCACGTGCTGCGAGGTCATGAACCATTCCGGTTCGTACGCGCCAATCGGCATAAAGGTCAGGTCAATGGCAAAGCGCTCGCCAATCTCCTTAAACCCACGAAAATATCCGGTGTCTCCCACAAAATACAACGTTGGTGCATCCTCTGAGTCTGCACTAGAATGAGGATGGGATTCCGTGACGGACGTGGCAGAGCCAATCACCTGCTGTTCACTTTGCAGAACGTATCCACCCCAATGCGAAGTATTGGTATCAAACGGCGTGCGTCGTGTCCAATGCTGGGCTGGAACAAACGTAAATCGTACCCCCCCTACCGTAAAATGCTCCCACCATTGCAGCTCATGACAGTTTCGAAAACCTTTGCGGATCATTTTCGCCTTTAACCCCGAGGGGACAAGCATCAACGTATCTGCACGATATAATTTCCGCAACGATTCTAAATGTAAATGATCGTAATGGGAATGAGACAGCAGAATGATGTCCAGTGGTGGTACATCCTGAATACGAATGCCGGGCGGAGCCAACCTTTTATCAAAAGCCATACGCTCTGCCCATACCGGATCGGTGACGATATTCAGCCCAAGATACTGGATGAAAAAGGTGGAATGTCCCACCCAGGTGGCTGTCGCCATCTCCCGATTGCTATGCAGAAATTCCAGCTCCGGGGGATGGTTTGGCACAACGAACGTATAATCCTTTATTTTGCTGCGTCGCTCCTGCCGCCATTGTCTGAATTGCTTGATTGTTTTATCGGTATTTACATGATCCATATTGTTAAAACGTACTTTGGGCATGATGCAGCTCCCTCCCTGATGAACCCGTTCTCCAAAAAACACAGCGGTTCAATTTAACTATATATTGTCACTCGAGTGTGAACATGAAATGATGCAACATCCTGATATATGTAAAGTATAATTCAATCACGTCTGTAAAGGAAATTCTGCGATAATACAGCAAAAACAGACCTCCCGGATCAATCAGGAAGGCCTGTTCCACCTGTAGTTGTCAGTCCTGTGGATTTTTAAAGCGTGCCGAATAAATAAACAAAAACACAATCGCCACGACAATAATGATAGGTGACTCGTACATAATCGTAAAATGCTCGAAAGCAGCCACTCTAACTCACCCTTTCTTCCCTTCATGTCCGCGCACATATTTTGCATCGAACAGAAACAATCTTAATATCAGGATCAGCGAAGGGATCAGCACCAGCAGACCCGCAACAAACGCCGTAATCAACGCATACGCCATCGTAGAATTTGTAAAGCTGTCGTAGACATTAATATAGGGATACAGAACATACGGGAGATGCGAGCGGCCGTAGCCATACCAGGCAAATGCAAATTGCAACATCACCAATATGAATGAAACCCCCAGATGCCGCCGCTGCCATACCAGATAAACTGCTCCTGCAAAGCATATGAAGGATGCAACAAACATCCAGGCTATGTTCAGCATATTGGTAAAATGATCTGGATTTTGTTTGTTAATCTGAAAAAATGCGAGCAGACTCGCAACAATCGTTGGGCCGCTCCAAAGCAGCGCATATCCCCGTACAATTTCAAAAGCGACCTTGTCTCCCGCCCTTTTGGCATAATAGGCCAAAAACATCGCCGAGATATACAGCACGCTCACCAGCGCCAGAATAATAACCGCCCACGTGTAGGGATTACTTAATAGCTGACCCCATTGCAGGTGTAAACCTGTACTGTTTTCTACAATAATGCCGCCCTCCGAAATAGCGAGAACTGTGGACAGTGCCGCCGGAATCAGCAACCCTGTCGCACCGTACAACGCCATGTAGACGATATTATTTTTACCGGAATGCCCATACGTATTGTATGCATAGTACACTCCCCGGATGGCAAGAAGCACAATCGCAATACTGCCGGGAACGAGTAACGCCGTACCATAGTAATATGCCGCATCCGGGAAGAACCCGTTTAATCCCACCACAAAAAAGATGAGAAATACGTTTGTTACCTCCCACACTGGGGATAGATACCGTTGAATGATATTGTGGATTTTGTTCTGGTGGCCTGTTAACACACTGTAAAAGCTGAAAAACCCTGCACCAAAATCAATGGATGCCACAAGCAAATATCCGAATAGGAACGTCCACAAAATGGCGATACCTACAATTTCATAGCTCACTTGCCTTCAGCCCCTTCCAGGCCCAGCTGCCTTATCTCTTCCACCGCATCCTTATTGCGGAATAGCTTGCTGAGTACCTTAATGGCCGAGAAACACAACACCAGATACAAAATAACAAACAACACCAGCATCCACCCGACACTCGTAGAAGTGGTCGCTGCTTCGGAGACCTTCATATATCCGCGTAAAATCCACGGCTGTCTACCGACCTCCGCAAACATCCATCCGAGCTCAATAGCTACCATCGCCATCGGCCCCACCAGAATGAGCGCCAACAGCAGCCATCTGGGGTATGGTTTGCGGCCTGGCAAACGCTTGCGGATCAGATATAACAGCGGAATGACGAGAATCAGCACTCCTGTGGTGATTTTGAGGTCAAACATATAATGAATAGACAGCGGCGGACGCTCCTCCACCGGATAGTCATTTAATCCCTTAACCTCCGTACTGGGCAAATTACCAGCCAGCACACTAAGTGCATAAGGCACTTTCAAGGCATATTTGATTTCACCGTTTTCATCCATAAAGCCACCATATACAAAGGGGGCGTGCGTCATCGTATCAAAATGCCATTCGGCGGCAGCCAGCTTCTCCGGCTGATATTTGGCCAGAAATTTACCGGATGCGTCTCCGATCATCACGGTGCTGATGGCAAACACAATGGTACAGGTGGCAGTCAGCTTTAGCGCCTTTTTAAAATAAGGGTGATTACGCCCTCGCAGCATGCTGTAAGCAGCCAGCCCCATCAGCACACCAGCGCTCAATGTATACGAAGAAGCCAATACATGGGACACTTTGGTTGGCGTAGCCGGATTTAGCATAGCCTCGATGGGATGAATATTTGTCATGACTCCATTTTTGAGTGTAAAGCCTTGAGGTTGGTTCATGAACGAGTTCACAGTCGTAATAAAAACCGCTGAGGCAGACGAGGCAATCGCTACCGGGATGAGCAGCATCAGGTGAAAATATTTGCTTTTAAACCGATCCCAGGTATACAAGTAGATGCCCAGGAATATAGCTTCGATGAAAAAAGCAAACGTCTCCAAAAATAGAGGCAGCGCAATCGCTTGTCCAGCCACCCGCATAAAGGTGGGCCAAAGCAAGCTGAGTTGCAGACCAATGGAGGTGCCTGTAACGACACCCACGGCAACGGTAATGACAAACCCTCGCGCCCACCGTCGGGCCAGCAGTGTATAATGCGGATCACCAGTTCGTAGCCCGCGCCATTCTGCTAGTGCAATCATTAAGGGTACGCCAACGCCGATGGATGCAAATACGATATGAACAAACAGGGTAATTCCGGTCAGCATCCGGCTTAGCAATACAGGGTCCAGTGAAGACAAATGGGTTTCACTCCTTCATTTCACATTTTAAACATCGCGGATCACTCTGGATTACCAACTAAGGAGTCAAGCGAGCTATGCTTTTAATTACGGCGTATAGCATAATGGCCGCAATTACTATACATACAATAATGAGCGTTCTTTCCTGCTTGCGGAACATAGGAACGCCTCCTTCACTTATCTATTGGCGCATTTTGGTAACCTATTCACAGTTTGGTTCATTCTATTGAGTTTTAACCCTGCTTCTGCATTGAATGTAGCAGTATTTCTTTTTAGATATTGTTTTATGCATTTCAATACGCTATATTGATATATAGTTAGATAACCTAATTATATGAAAAGAGTGAATGTATGCCACCAAAACAAAGTAAGCGGGACACCGTCCAGCAACCTCTTCCCCGTCTGGGCCCAGAACCTTATCTGGAGTTAATGGATCAAACTGCCCTTGCAGGAACGGATCGACAACTTGCCCGCATGGGTCTCTTCTTGCTATGGACGAGCGATAACGTGCTCGACGCGATCGATCTAGATCTATCTGCTTACGGTCTCACAGAGAGTAAGCTCGATCTGTTGTTGCTGTTGACACTGCACCAATCTCAGGCTCAGATGAGCCCCTCTATGATTGCCGACCGTCTAGGAATCCGGCGTGCATCTGTTACATCCCTCCTGGACTGGACAGAGCAACGAGGATGGATTATCAGAGAACATAATTCTACAGATCGACGCAAAATTCATGTACGCATTACAGAAGCGGGTTCTCATCTTGTACAGCAGGTGCTCCCTGTTTTTTGGTCTTCCTGTGCTTCACTAGCGAGTATTTTGGAGCCTGAGGAGCAGGTCGTTTTTTCACGGATTATAGAAAAAATCCATCATTATATGGAAGGCAGACTGGGGGTGGGCAGATAAATTTTTTTAAACATATAATTAGGTTATCTAATATATTTAATTGTTTGTATTAACAAGTTGCTTATTTTATGATTAAGGAGTGTTTAATTAATGAGTAAATTACGAACCCGTCATACCGTTATACAGAAAGGAAATGTTGCTCTCCCTTATGCATGGATGACTGTAATCCTATGTTGGTCGGCGGTTGTCGTCATGTCCAGCCTGTATGTGACGATCCCTTTGCTCCCTTTCTTTGCTAAAGTATTTGGAAAAACGCTTGCTGAAGCAGCCCTGCCGGGCAGTATCTTTTCCTTAGGCTTTGCGGCAGGATGTCTTGTTTATGGTGGATTGTCTGACCGCTTTGGACGAAAGCAGGTTATCGTCACCGGACTGCTCGCACTAACGATTTTTTCTTTGTCCATCAGTTTAACCAGTCAGTATTCTGTATTGGTTATACTGCGCTTGCTTCAAGGTTTGGCTGCAGCCACCTTTTCTCCCGTTGCTCTCGCATACGCCGTCGATATGTTTCCGGTCGAAAAACGGGTAACAGCTATCGGCTTTATCAGCACCGGTTTTCTAGTAGCGGGCATTGCTGGACAGGTATTTAGTATTGTCATCAGCGAACAAATGGGATGGAATACGGTATTTCGGATGCTAGGCGTTTTGTATGCAATTACCTTCCTAATCGTCCTTTTTTTCCTACCTAAAACCCCTTCCCCTCAACGAGGTGTTCGCATTTGGTCAGCTTTCAGTCAATTAGGGACCGTCCTGCGCTCGTATCCTTTATGGTTAACCTACACGGTCGCTTTTGTTCTCCTGATGTCCTTTGTGAGCATGTATACGGTTTTGGGTAGCTATCTTAGCGGCCCTGAATTTGGCCTGAATAGCCGACAGATGCTTTATGTCAGATCCGCTGGTATCATCGGCATGCTCCTTTCACCATTCGCCGGAAAGCTGGGCCAGAAATTCGGTGTGCATATTATATTACGTACAGCCCTTATTCTTGCTATCCTCAGTTTGGCACTAATGGGAATGACGCATTCTCTGATAGCTATCGTAGTATTGAGTGTATGTTTTGTCAGCGGTATTGCCCTGAGTGTCCCTTCACTTATAGCAATCGTCGGCCAGCTCGGCGGTGCAGCAAGGGCTATAGCCGTCTCACTGTATACCTTCGTCCTGTTTGCCGGTACGAGTCTAGCCCCTACGCTTTCCATTCGTTTGATGGGAAATGGCAGTAATCAGACAACTACATTTATGATGCTGGCAGCTGTTCTGTCTGTGGGCTTTATCGCCTCCCTGCTCATTCGCCAACAGCAGAACGATCCGCTGAAGCGGGATGCATAGTACAGCATCAAACTATAAACCGAACTTAAAAGCTACCTATAGTGCCACTGCGCAGTCGGATGGTGCTTCCCATCGCCACCGCCCCCGGATTTCTAGAATAAAGCCTATGACTAGGGTAAAAATCCGGGGACAAAAGCGACCGCTACGCTTGTACAGCACCATTCCGCCTACTCCGTTTTCATGTTAATTTTCCGAGTTCGGCTTATATAGCATCCTGTTTTTATTAAAAAAACCTCTATATTCATCAGACATGTTTACCTGAATTAGTGTGAGATATGTCATTGTGTTTTTTCCTGTATACGCGAACTTATCTTTGGAGACATTCGCAGAATGAGTTACAATACAGATAAGCTATATATGGAGAACTTTTGAACAGGAGGCTGTACTGAGCTATGAAAATAACATCTATCGAGCCTACTCCCAGTCCGAACACCATGATGCTGCATCTGGATGAGCGACTGGAAGCGGGTATCCGCAGAACATATACACGGGACAATGAGCGTTCCGCTCCCCCATTTATCCGGCGCATGCTGGGCATTGAAGGGGTCAAAAGCGTGTTTCATACGACTGACTTTGTAGCCCTTGACCGCAAAGGGAATGCAGATTGGTCCACCATTCTGGGTCAAGTCCGGGATCAGCTAGGCGAGGAAGGCGCTGACGCCAATTGGGATTTGCCAGAGGAAACCTCTGGAGAAGCATTTGGCGAGGCACAGGTCTTTGTGCAATTTTTCCGTGGTATTCCAATGCAAATTCGAGTCAAGGCGGGGCAGCAGGAGGAACGAATTTCCTTGTCCGACCGCTTCGTGCAGGCCGTCACCCGTGTAGCGAGTGCAACGCTGATCAAGGAACGCAAGCTGAGCGATTACGGCGTCCGCTACGGTGAACTGCCGGACATTGCACGCGAGGTCGAGCAGGAATTGGAGGCAGCCTTTCCACAGGATCGGCTGGAGCAGATTATCCAACAGGCGATTGCCCACGGCGCAAACAACAGCGAATTCGTAGAGGAACGCCGCGAATGGAGCGATGCCGAGCTGGAGAAGGCCCTGCAACACGAGGATTGGCGCACACGCTACGCTGCGCTGGATCGGCTGGAGCCGACGCCTGAGCATTTGCCGCTTATCCGGCAAGCGCTGCATGACGACAAAATGCAGCTGCGGCGGCTGGGCGTCGTCTATCTGGGCGATATTCGCTCACCGGAGGCGATGGATCTGCTAGCCGAGGCGCTGCGCGATCCTTCAGCGGCAGTACGCCGCACCGCAGGCGACACGTTGTCGGACATCGGCGACCCGGTCGCTACCAGCGCAATGATCGGAGCCCTGTCGGATAGCAGCAAGTTGGTGCGCTGGCGGGCGGCACGTTTTTTATACGAGGTTGGAACCGAGGATGCACGTGATGCGCTGGAGAAGGCTGTCGATGATCCCGAATTCGAGGTTAGTCTGCAGGCTAAAATGGCGCTGGAACGCATCGAATCAGGCGAACAAGCCGCGGGCACAGTTTGGCAGCAGATGGCCAAGCGGAACTCTTAATTTAAGATTCTACGAGTGATTTTCAAAAAATTGTCGATTGTCAGAAGATGTACAGGTACGATATACTGTAGTTCGCTATACAATAAAATATCATGTCATACACCTCATCAACCCTGTTTTATGATGAGGTAGAGGTCGCGGATGTAATCAGTACACCGGAGGAGACGATAAGAGCCGTCTGAGATTCCAGTGGAAAGGTACACCCGCCGAAGTATGCGGAGCTGACTCTTTGTAAATACTCCGAATGCTGGGGCTGCTAACCGAAAGGAGCAGAACTGTCACACGCTGTCCTAACACAGACACGTGTGTTGAGCTATCTTGTTATAGAAGAAGGTATGGTGCGGAATGCATAGACAAAACCGCAGGCGTATTCCCTGCGGTTTTTTGATTTATATACTCCCCCTCCTTCTGGCTCTTGCCCTGACATGAAATACAATTTCATGAAGGAGTGTTTGAATGTGCAACACAAAGCAACACCTGACGCAACCTTGCGTAAAAGTCTCAAAGCCCGCCATATGACGATGATCGCCCTCGGCGGCTCTATCGGTACGGGCCTGTTCCTCGCCAGTGGAGGCGCGGTTGCCGAAGCTGGACCGGGCGGTGCACTGCTGGCTTATGCAGCAGTTGGCCTCATGGTCTACTTCCTTATGACCAGCCTCGGTGAGTTGGCTACATTTATGCCTGAATCCGGCTCTTTTAACACCTATGCAGGTCGCTTCGTCGATCCGGCTTTTGGTTTCGCCATGGGCTGGAACTTCTGGTACAACTGGGCGGTGACGATTGCTGCCGAATTAGCAGCAGCGACCGTGCTCATCAAATATTGGTTCCCGGAAAGCCACTCTGCCTGGTGGAGTCTATTATTCCTAGCCGTAATCTTCGCGTTGAACGCATTGACAGTCAAAGGCTACGGTGAGTCTGAATACTGGTTCGCCATGATTAAAATTGTGACCGTGGTTATCTTTTTGACCGTAGGTGTGCTGATGATCTTCGGCATTATGGGTGGTCCTGCAGTCGGATTTGCCAACTTCACGGTAGGAGACGCCCCGTTCCATGGCGGATTCTTTGCTGTATTGGGCGTATTCATGGCAGCGGGCTTTTCCTTTCAGGGAACGGAGCTGATTGGGGTAGCCGCTGGAGAGAGCGAAAATCCACGTGAAAATGTGCCGCGCGCCATCCGTCAAATCTTTTGGCGCATCCTGTTCTTTTATATTCTCGCGATTCTCGTGATTGGATTGATCATTCCATACACCAATCCAAATCTGCTGCGGGGAGATATCAGTGACATCGGGGTCAGCCCGTTCACGCTCGTATTTGAAAAAGCAGGGCTTGCGATTGCTGCTTCTGTTATGAACGCCGTTATTTTGACTTCCGTATTGTCGGCAGGTAACTCGGGTATGTACGCGGCAACTCGGGTACTATACGCTTTGGCACGGGAAGGTAAAGCCCCGCGTTTCCTCGGACGTATCAATAGACGCGGCATTCCTATGAATGCGCTGCTGATCACGACCGCTGTCGGTATGCTAGCCTTTCTCGCCTCCCTGTATGGAGACGGTGTAGTCTATAACTGGCTGCTGAATGCTTCTGGAATGTGCGGATTTATTACGTGGGTCGGGATTGCAGTCAGCCATTATCGTTTCCGCCGTGCCTTTACTGCACAGGGCCACAGTCTGAGTGAGCTTCCATACAAAGCCCGCTGGTTCCCGTTTGGGCCGTTGTTTGCCTTCGCTCTGTGTATCATTGTCATTATCGGGCAAGGGGCGGATGCCTTCACCGGACAGGAGATTGACTGGAAAACGATGATCGCTACGTATATGAGTGTGCCGCTGTTCCTTCTGCTGTGGCTCGGCTACAAATGGATCAAACGTACTAAAATCGTTCCGTTAAAAGAATGTGATTTGAGTCCAGATGCTTCTTCGGATAAATAATAGAAAAACTAAAAAAAGCCCGTTCTCCACATATCAGGGAAAACACGCTGATAAACCTGGTCCAAGACCATTTATCCGCATTTTCACCTGTATATGCCCGGAGACGGGCTTTTTCTGTTTATTTGGAGGAAGGTTGCAATGAAGCTGACAAAGACATGGATAAGGCACGACGACTAAAAACACCGTATATAACAGCAATCAGCGTCAGCACTGCAGAAAACAAGTACAAATTAACGATGCCTAGATGATCTGCAATCCAGCCCATTAACAGGAGCGAAATACAAAAGGTCAAACTTGTCAGTGTGGCCTGGGCAGACAGCACCTTGGGCAAATCATGTACAGACACACTCATCTGCATCATCGTGCGGCGGGATACGACAGACATTTCCGCAGGTAGTCCCATCAACAACACGATAAGCAACGTCAGCGGCGGTAATGTGTTCAGTGCATACCATGCTGTCAGCAGCCCGTAGCCTGCCATCCCCGCCAACATGGCGGGTAGCAGCCTGCGCTGCAAATGCTTGACGCAGGCGAGGACAACGATGCCGCCGCCAATCGCTCCTGCAAAATACGCTGCATTGATGTATCCCCACCATGCCTCGCTCTTGTGCAAAACCTGCTGGGCGAAAGCAAGCGTGAACGCGCCTACCCAAACCGAACCCCCTAGAAGGTCAATCATATCCATAAAAATAAGAGCTTTCAGTCTGCGACTGGCTCCGATAAGGCTCCAGCCTTCACGAAGTATTTCCTTTTTACGTTTGGGAGGTAGTGCGGGGCTCTCTGATTCCGGGCCATACAATGTATCTTCCAACTGTGAAGGGGGCAAGTCATGATGCCCTTGCCCGGGCTCAGTACCAGCTTCGGAAACCGAAACATCTCCACCTCGCACCCTTGTTCCAGGTTGCAGTAAATAATGGGCTTTACCCTCTAGTGGATCTCGAATCAAGCTGGTGAAGATCATTGCTACCATATAGAGTCCGCCAGCCACTAGCAGTGTTTTTTCCGAGCCTAGCATGGCTACGAGCACCCCACTAAGCCCCCACCCCGCTAATTGCACCGTCTGATCGCTGACCGATACCAGACTGTTTGCCCGCATGAGTCCTTCCCCGGACGCAAGGCGGGGAATCAGCGCATTACGTGCAGGCGTGGTCCAGCCGTCCAGAAAGGACATGGCTGCCACCAACGTAAACACAATCACCCATATCGGCTCCGTGCCCGCTGACCACAAGTGGCCCAGCAGAATAGCGAAGAAAACCAGCTGTCCGAACTGAGAAACGAATAAAATAAAAGGAAGCTGGAATCGGGCCAAAATGAGCGGTGCTAAAAAGCCGCTGATCATCTGTGCTCCCATTCGCAGCAACGGAACGAGCACCGAAGAGAAGATGGAGTCCGTTTCATGAAAAACCAGAGACACAAGTGCCATAATGTAAAGAATGTCGGCCGCATTAGACATGGTCTGCGTGCCAAGCAAATAGGTAAAGGAACGCTTGTGCATATAAATAAAATACTCCTTTGTTGATGTAGCTTTTTACAGCAAGATGATTAGGTCCATTTCAGGGTTACACGAAGATTGCCGGTACTTCCTAGATCCGTAATCTGATAGGAAATGGATTTCAAACCGAGTTGATATAAGGATTGTAAATCCTCCTTGAGACTTCGCTCCGTTCCCTGATAGGCAAAGGTAAGTGTCGTCCCTCCCTTATTTACAATCTTACGTACCTGTTCCTTAATGTCGGCAGATGATTTAACCAGACCCTTGCCGTCTTGCAGCGGATATTCGAGGGTATTGTACAGTTTTTGATACACAGCAGCCTTTGATCCTCCGGCAGTTACCAGTGCTGATAAGGTTTCCCGATACGATGTATTCGCTTGAGGATACGGCTTAACCCATGAGTGATCCCGCCGCATTTCGGTATCCGTCAGCAGATAATATGAAGTGCTTACCTCGTTCGCGCGATCCGGGGTTGGATCATCCCATGTCGTATCCATGTGATACCATCGACCATCTAATAAAACCAGATTCCATGCATGCAGCTGGCCCCCTGCTCTTCCTTCCACAATCCGGTTCGTAATGCCTGCACGTTCCAGCATTTTATAGGCCAGCAGTGAATAACCCTGACAGACCGTGCTTCCCGTTTTCAGGCCATCATAGGCTGTGTACTTTTGCTGTGCTTCATCATACTTCAGGCGAACGACGATCCAATCATGAATGGCCTTTACCTTCTCATGATCCGTCATTCCCTTCGTAATAATATCCCCCAGCACCGCTTTAACTGTGCTATCCACATATGCTGTCTGTTCCTTCGTCTCCCGGTAGCTTAGACGAATCGTAACCTGAGCGGAGGTCGTTGTGCCTGTATAGCTGAATGCGTAGCTTTTGATCGTATAATTTACATACGGATCGCTCTCCATGGCCTGTTGGATGGCCGTCTGTAATTGCTGCTTGAGACCGTTCACTCGCCCTTGATATGTAAAGGTCAGCGTTTCACTCCGCGTAGCCATTGCCTGTAAAAGCTTGTTCTGAAGCTGCTGCGATGATACGGATGGAGCCGGCTTAACCGACGTCGCATACACATTGCTGCCCCACTCCACAGCCTGCGGCAGCAACACAGCCAGCGCTGCACCCGCAACCAGACATTTTACAAGCCTAACCCCGATTTTTCTGTTCATACAGAGCGTTCCTGCCCTTCTTAGCATAGTTGTAAACAGCTATATCTTACCATAAAAACAGTTGCCCCAAACGCTCTAGTTTTGTCGGTTGCAGACGAGTAAGGGTGCAGTTCAAGACAGGTTATGACATCATACTCGGCTATATAACAGATCGGATAATGAGCAAACATCTCGTTCGTAGAGAGTTTTATCACAGCAATCTAGATTTCCTCATGATATGGTACTGGCATCGGAAGTAAATGATATTGATTCTCATTCTAGATCAGAAAGGCTGAGCACCATGCCAGAATGTATCTCACTCCTTCGTACGCCACTGGGTCAGACTGTGCGTTTGCAATCTCTCGCCCCTCTTCATCCCTCATTACGCCGCCGCTTAACAGACATGGGCATTAACGAAGGTTCCATCATACGGTTAAAAAAAATCAGTTTATTGGGCGGTCCTATTGTCATTGAATGCAACGGCCAGCTGGTCGGCCTTCGTCAAAATCAGGTGAAACAACTGGAGGTTGTTCCAACATGGACATGATCGCTCTATTCGGTAATCCCAACACAGGAAAAACCTCATTATTTAACAAGCTGACTCGTACGTATGCAGAAGTAGGAAACTGGTCCGGCGTCACAGTGGAAAAGAAAACAGGAATCCTGCGTGACAAGTCTGCCGTATTGGTGGATTTGCCGGGCGCCTACTCTTTACTCCCTCTTTCGCTGGATGAAGGTGTCGCAACTCGATATTTGCTGGAAGAACCTCCTACGGCCCTGATCAACATTGTGGATGCCTCCCAGCTCCAGCGTAATCTCTATCTGACCGTACAACTACTGGAGTATGGCCGTCCGCTTGTACTTGGCTTAAACATGACTGACGTAGCCGATGCCACGGGTCTTCGTGTAAACAAGGAATTGTTAGCCGATCAATTGAACGTTCCCATCATTCCTATGGTGGCGCGTACAGGCAGTGGAAGTAAGCAAATGCTCGCTTCTCTTCGGGAGGTAAGACGTACATCCAATGCTTTTCAATTGGACTACGGCCCTACCGTTGAAGCTGCTATTACCGATATTTGCGACTTGCTGCCAAATGCACCTGTGCCGCAACTGCGGTGGGCCGCACTGCAATGTCTGGAAGGCAATCCTGTCGTCATGGAATGGATGACGAATGAGGTACAGCGTGAACAAGTAACTGCACGCATCCACCGTTGCGAGGAAGAACTTCTCGGTGAAGGCCATGCCATCACCCCTGCTCAGCGTATTCGTTCTGTACGAACAGCATGGATTGCTGATCTGTGCACCAAGGCACTCGACACCTCCAAACTCAGACCGCACAGCCTGACGGATAGGCTGGATGCACTATTAACTCACCGATATCTGGGGATTCCGATCTTTTTGCTGCTGATGTACGCTACCTTCAAGTTCACCTTCGATTGGGCGGGTACGATCCTTTCAGATATGCTGGATGGATTTTTTTCAGGGACACTCAGCACTTGGATTTCTGAGTTACTCGTTCACTTGAACGCGTCCGCTTTTACGCAAAGTCTAGTCGTGGATGGCATCGTGGCTGGAGTCGGGGGTGTGCTTGTTTTTCTGCCTCAAATTGCTATTTTATTTCTGATAATTTCAGTGATTGAAGACTCCGGGTATATGGCACGGGTCACGATACTCATGGATCGCCTGATGCAAGCTGTAGGCTTGAACGGGAAAAGCTTCATTCCCTTCATCATCGGATTTGGCTGCAATGTCCCTGCGATTATGGCGGCACGCACCATTGAACAGCCCAGAGAACGTCTCATTACCACGTTGCTGGTGCCCTTTATGTCGTGTTCAGCCCGCCTGCCGGTATATGCGTTGTTTGCGGGTGTGTTTTTCCCAACACATGCGGCAAGCATCATCATGCTGATGTATGTGTTAGGAATCATCGTTTCACTTATACTTGCCAAAATTTTTTCCAAAGTATCCATTTTGTCGGGTGAGCCCTCCCTCTTCATCGTGGAACTTCCTCCCTATCGAGTGCCGCAGGCTCTTACACTATTCCGCAGCACATGGGAGAAGGTCAAAGGCTTCGTCCGTAAAGCCGGAACCATTATTCTTGCAGGTTCCGTTGGCATCTGGCTCTTGTCCAATTTCGGTCCGCAGGGCTTCGGGGCAGAAATGAATGACAGCCTGCTTGCCACCGTTGGGGGTTGGTTCGCTCCATTACTGGCCCCTCTCGGTTTTGGCACCTGGCAAGCAGGAGCTTCCCTGCTCACAGGCTTTATGGCCAAGGAAGTTGTCGTATCAACGATGAATATTATTTACCACGTTCCCGATATGCAGGGACTTGAACTACAAGTCAGACAGGCCTTTACACCGCTTGCCTCTTTTAGCTTTATGGTGTTCATTCTGCTGTATGTTCCGTGTCTGGCTACGGTAGCGGTCATTCGAAAAGAAACCCTTTCGTGGCGTTGGACCGCATTTTCTGTGATCTATCCTTTGACCGTCGCATATATCATCACCGTTTTGATCTATCAATGTGGCAGATTATTAGGTTGGGGTTAAGTCAGGCCCTATAGTAAATAAAAGGAAGTGAATTCCATGATCAATATCATCATTTTATTGGCGATCCTCGGTTATAGTGCATGGGTGCTGGTACGATTTTTGCGAAAAAGCCGTCAAGGCGCCTGTGCGGGGTGTTCGTCGAGCAAGTCATGTCCTGGCTGTGCCGTAAGTTCTATGAATGAAGATCATGCGAAAATCAAGAAAAGTATTTAATTCATGCTCATCATCACATGAAAAAAGCGGCTCGGGGGGGTTCTTCCACCCGAAGCCGCTTCTTATTTACACTTAAAGCTCACCGTATTCAGCGATATACTGCCAAATGCTCACTTAGCTCTCGCGTGTGCAAGTAAACTTCACGGTACAGCTCGTATAGGCCTTCATACTGTGCCACACGTTCTGGGTTCGGGGAATATCTCGCTGCTTCACGCAGAAAAGCTTCAGCGCACGCTTGCAGAGATTCAAACCAGCCGCTACCATAAGCAGCCAGCATGGCCGCTCCCAAGGCAGGTCCCTGTTCGCTTTCCAGCTTAATGATATCCGCGTTAAAAATATCTGCCTGCATTTGCAGCCATGCCTCATTACGCGCACCGCCGCCGATGGAAATCACTTCATTCACCGTTTTGCCCGTTCCTCTCAGAATATCAATGGATTCCTTGAGCGAAAACGTAATTCCCTCCAGCACCGCTCGTGTAAAATGCGCAAGCTTATGCCCCGCATCCATCCCGATAAAGCTACCTCGAATGGTTGCATCTGGATGAGGTGTACGCTCGCCGACGATATAAGGCGTGAACAGCAGCCCTCGGCTGCCTGGTTCAATAGAGTTCACATCTGCCAACAGTGCATCAAAAGAATGCTCTGGTGCAAAGGTATCCTTAAACCAAGTCAAGCTGTATCCGGCCGCGAGCGTAACCCCCATAATATAATAAGCATCCTGCTCACTATGATTAAAAAAATGTGCCCGTCCCTGTACATCAATATCCTTGCGTTCCTCATAGGAAAGTACAACCCCTGAGGTGCCGATGCTGCACAGGGTGCGGCCTTCGCTCAAAATGCCAGCGCCAATCGCGCCACATGCGTTGTCCGCACCACCTGCAAAGACCTTCGTTTCAGGCGAAAGCCCGCTCTGCTCCGCAATCTCCGGCAACAGTGTACCCGTCTGATCAAAGGATTCCACCAACGGCGGGAACAGCGACAACGGTAGGTCAAACGCGGCAGCGATCTCTTCGCTCCACTGCTTGTTCGCAATATCCAGCAGCAGCGTGCCCGCCGCATCCGAATACTCCGTTGCCAGCTCTCCTGTCAGACAGTAGCGCACATAATCTTTGGGCAGCATAAAATGTGCCGCACGGGCCAGCACGTCTGGCTCATGCTCCTGCACCCACAGCAGCTTGGGTAGCGTGAAGCCTTCCAGCGCGCGATTACGTGCGATGTTCAGCAGCTCCGATCCGAGCTTTTCTTCAATACGACGGCATTGTGCTGTTGTACGCGTGTCATTCCACAGAATAGCCGGACGAAGCACTTGGCCTTCCTTGTCAGTCAGCACAAGCCCGTGCATCTGTCCCGAAAAGCTAATACCGTCCACGACATCTGTGCCGCCGATTCCAGCCTTCTCCACAAGCTGTTTCAGTGATGCTAACGTGCCACTGACCCAGTCCTCAGGGTGCTGTTCGCTATACCCTGCCTTCGGCTGATAGAGCGGATAAGACTGGGAGGTTTCATAAGCTACCTGCCCCTTGCGGTTAACCAGCACCGTTTTGACCGCGCTGGTACCCAAATCTACGCCAATGACATAGCGTTCCTGCTCCTGATTTAGCTTCTCGTGCATTGGAGTTCCTCCTTCCTTGTCATCGTGCAGCCGTTGTTTCATATATAAGTCCTGGTATTAGTCAGCCAAAATGTACTGATTTAATGTTGCTTTTAAATATTCCTGACGACCGGATACGTTTTTGCGTGGTGTTTCGTTCGCCAGAGCATATTCAGCCAGAGAAGCAAGCGTTGCTTTTCCAGATACGATGTCTGCTCCAATACCTTCTTTAAAGCTGCTGTAGCGCTTCTCAATAAAGTCCTCAAACACACGATCCTCGATCAGTTTGGCAGCTACCTTCAACCCCTTCGCATACGTATCCATACCTGCGATGTGCGCAAGGAACAAGTCTTCCGGCTCAAATGATGCTCTGCGCACCTTGGCATCAAAGTTGATACCGCCACGGCCCAAGCCTTCATTTTGCAGCACTTCATACATGGTTAGTGTGGCATCATACAGATCAACCGGGAATTCGTCCGTATCCCAGCCCAGCAGCAAATCTCCCTGATTTGCATCCAGTGATCCCAGCATGCCATTAATCCGTGCTACACGTACTTCATGATCAAAAGTATGACCTGCCAAAGTTGCATGATTAGCTTCCAGATTAAGCTTGAAATGCTGATCCAAATCATATTTTTGCAGGAAGGCAATCGTCGTCGCCGCATCAAAATCATACTGATGCTTCGTTGGCTCCTTCGGTTTTGGCTCAATCAGGAACTGGGCGTCAAAGCCAATTTCACGCGCATAGTCTACGGCCATATGGAACATACGTCCCAAATTGTCCTGCTCCAGCTTCAAATCCGTGTTCAGCAGTGTTTCGTAGCCTTCACGGCCTCCCCAGAAAACATAGTTATCTGCGCCCAGACGTTTGCCCACTTCCAGTCCTTTTTTAATCTGAGCAGCTGCGTGTGCGTATACATCTGCATTGCAAGTCGACGCAGCCCCATGCAAATAACGTGGATGGCTAAACATGTTTGCCGTGTTCCACAGCAGTTTTTTCCCTGTAGTTTTCATATGTTCCTCAATCAGATCCACGATGGTATCCAGATTGCTGTAAAATTCCTTCAATGACGCGCCTTCTGGTGCAATATCCACATCATGAAAAGCAAAATAAGGTAAATTCAGCTTATCCAGCAGCTCAAAGGCAGCCTCCACACGTGCCTTCGCCAAATCCAGCCCGGTAAACTTGGACCATGGACGTTCCGCTGTTTCTACACCAAAAGGATCGGAGCCGCCTGCAACCAGTGTATGCCAATAGGCCATGCTAAAACGCAAATGCTCCTCCATCGTTTTTCCCGCTACAATTTCCTGTGGATTATAAAATTTGAACGCAAAAGGATTGTCGGATTGCTTGCCCTCAAAGTTAATTTTAGATACCTGTTCGAAATAAGCCATTATAAGTTCCTCCTTTGTAGTAAACGTTTACAAAAACGATTCTAGCACAGCCAAAAGACTTTGTCTATTGCTTAAACTAAGTTTGTTTTTATGATATAATATTAGGAATTACACCAACAGGAAGTGAATTAACCATGAATGTCACTGGCGATCAGGCGCTTGTCAAAAAGCTAAATAAATCTATTGTGCTGGAGCGTATTCGCCTTCATGCTCCGCTATCCCGGGCACAGTTATCCAGTCAAACTGGATTAAACAAGGCTACCGTTTCCAATCTGGTGGCAGAGCTCATCACCGATGGACTTGTATATGAGACGGGATTAGGGGAATCCAGCGGCGGGCGTAAGCCTTTAATGCTGCTGTTCAACAGCCGTGCAGGCTTTGTACTCGGTATTGAGGTGAGCGTACAGTACATCAAGGGCGCTCTGACTGATCTGGCAGGTACCATTGAAACTGAGCTTACCCTTTCCCTTACTCAGCATGATCCCGCCTTTGTTATGGAACAGATTCGAAAGCTCGTTCAGGAGCTCATGCAGGCCACTCCTCCCTCCCCTCACGGTATTGTCGGCATTGGGCTGGGGGTGCCGGGTATGGTAGATGAAACCGGAACCGTTTTGTTTGCACCCAATCTGGGCTGGGAAGAGGTTCCGCTGCGGCAGCAACTTGAGGCCGAGCTAGGTCTGCCCGTCGTAGTGGATAACGAAGCTAACGTCGGCGCACAGGGCGAGTTGTACTATGGTATGGACGGCGATCACCGACAGCAGGTGCGGGATCTGGTCTACATCAGTGCAGGGTCCGGGATCGGGGCCGGGATTATCATTGATGGCAAACCGTATCAAGGAGCTTGGGGGTACGCCGGAGAGACGGGTCATATGACCATTGATTGGAACGGACGACTCTGCTCCTGCGGTAGTCGCGGCTGCTGGGAACTCTATGCTTCAGAGAAGGCGTATGTAGCATCCACATTGAAACTGCCTGCACAGAATACAGCGGAATTACTGCCATTTGCTCAGCAAGGTGAAGCAATTACATTAAGCGTCCTTGATGATATTGGGCGATATTTGGGTGTGGGTATTACCAACATTGTGAACAGCCTCAACCCCGGAATGCTTATCATCGGCGGTCCACTGGCGGAAGCCAGACCTTGGTTGGAGCAAAGCATGCGTGATGTGATTGACGAACGTGCCCTGCCCTATCACCGTCGGCAACTACAGATTCGTTTCTCCACGCTTGGCAGCCGTTCGACGATGCTAGGTGCCGCCTATGCAGCAACAGCTCCTTTTCTGGGGCGAGTACGCGTGTCTTTATAAGAAAAAAAAGCGTACGGGAACACTTAGGTTCCTGTACGCCCACTTTTCTCGGAATTTCGGAAAATTTTCTTCTTACAACCCGTTATTGGAGATAACATCCTTATACCAGTAGAAGCTCTTTTTTCGTTTTCTTTCAAGTGTCCCGTTACCGTCATTGTCTTTGTCCACATATATAAATCCGTATCTTTTTTCCATTTCAGATGAGGAATAACTGACCAAGTCGATCGCTCCCCAGCTGGTGTAACCCATGAGTTCAACCCCGTCTAGAATCGCTTCATGCATTTGTTCAAAATGTGCGCGGAAGTAATCAATACGATAATCATCCTGAATACTACCATCTTCCTCCACCTTGTCGTATGCCCCCAAGCCATTTTCTACAATGAACAACGGTACTTCATAGCGGCTGTAGAGCTCATTCAGAGAAAGTCTCAAGCCGACCGGGTCAACCTGCCAGCCCCAATCACTCGTTTCCAGATAAGGATTTTTAACGCCGCCAATCGTATTCCCACTGACTTTTTCCATGCCTTCACTATCCGCACTAGCAACCAACGACATATAGTAACTAAAGGAAATGAAATCCACCGGATGTGTTTTCAAAATTTCATCGTCACCCTCGAGCTTTTCAATCACGATTTCCTTTTCACGGAAGAAGCGTTTCATATAATGGGGATACACTCCGCGAACCTGTACATCCGTGAAAAAATAGTTGAATTGATTATCTTTAAATGCTGCCAGAATATCCTGCGGATTACAGGTGTGCGGATACGTCGTTAGCCGGGTTAACATACAACCGATTTTAGAATCCGGAATGATTTCGTGGCAGTATTTTACGGCCAGAGCACTAGCTATAAATTGATGATGCAGACCCTGATAAACCGCTAGCTCTACATTTTCAAAGCGCTCTGGTAAAATACCACCGCTCGTAAACGGATGGCGCACGATACTATCTATTTCATTAAAAGTGATCCAGTACTTTACTTTATTTTGGTATCTTTTAAATACAGTCTTACAAAAATGGATAAAGAAATCTACAACTTTCCGTTGGGTCCAGCCCCCGTAATGGTTTACAAGATACATCGGCATTTCGTAATGGGACAGGGTGACAAGTGGCTCTATCCCGTTTTTATGCATTTCATCAAACAGCCGATCATAAAATTGCAGTCCTGCCTCGTTAGGCTTGTCCTCATCTCCGTTGGGAAAAATACGCGTCCAAGCAATAGAAACTCGCAATGTTTTAAATCCCATTTCACCAAACAATGCTAAATCTTCGGGATAGCGGTGATAAAAATCAATTCCCTGACGTTTGGGATAATCATGATCTGACGTGTCCTGCATCGCCTTTTGGATATGTTCCTCAGTCATTGAATTGTGTTTTTTATAATCAGCTTTGCTCACATTCTTTTTGTAAATAGCCATATCTGCTGTAGATATCCCTTTACCATCGACATTCCAGGCGCCCTCCACCTGATTTGCGGCTACCGCACCTCCCCATAAAAAACCTTTCGGAAATGTTCTTTTCATTTCTGTCATCTCTAGCTCCTCCTCTTTAATTTCTACTTATGACTCGTTTTAAGTGAATGATCAGATACATGAGTTCTTCATCTGGGATCAAAAGTTCGAATTTGGCTTCAATATATTGTTGAATCGATAACGCACACTTCTCTTCTTCAGGGTACTTGTTCACAATTTGGCTCATTAATTCTGGATCTTGAGAATCCAACATTTTATGTTCGAGTAATCTCTGAACAAAAAATTGAAGGTGCGTTAGAAAACGCGAATAGTTGATGCTGTGGGTATCCAGTTCGATTTGGTAATGCAGTTTAATGATGTTCAAAATGTCTTTGACCGTATTGGTCATCAATAAAACCTGGTTCATATTGTTATCGGTCTGTTGAGCATTAACCAAATGAAAGGCGATATTCGCCGCTTCCTCTTCAGGCAGATCTAGACCAATACGCTTTTCAATCAAGGTGAGCGCATACAAGCCAATACCGAACTCTTCTGGATAAAACTTTTTGACCTCCCACAACATCCGATTCTGAATCTTCATATTTTCTTTAAATCGTTTGGTTGCCATATACAGATGGTCTGTCAGGGATACATATAAATGCTCATTCAAGTGACTGGATAGTGTATTTTTGGCATAAGAGATGATTTCGTCTGCCAGAATCAAATACTCTTTGGGCGTTTCCTTCATTAGCGCTGTCAGATCGGAAGACATGCTTTCATTTTCAAGAACATATATCTTTTCAATCTCGTTCTCATCGACGAAGTCACCAGGTTTGCTTTTAAAGCCGATACCTTTCCCCATCACGATAATTTCTTTGTGATCCTCACGTTTGGCAAGAACAATACTCGTATTGAGAACTTTAATTACTTTCATATCCAACGACCTCTCACTTTCCAGGCTTGATTCCCCCAACAAACACAACTGTTAAAGTACAGTAATCAGAGGCTTCTCCGGCCCTGTCTTTTCTGAACTTTCATGACCCATGATTTCCAGATAGTCCGCCGTGTTGGTCACAATAATCGGAGTTATCGTATCATACCCCGCTCTTTGTATGGCTTCAAGTTCAAATTCAATCAGAAGTTGTCCATGCTTAATTTCGTCCCCTTCCTGTACATGCACAGTAAAATGCTGGCCCTTCAGCTTAACAGTATCCAAACCGATGTGAATGAGCAGTTCTACGCCTTCAACTGATTTTAGGGCTATAGAATGCTTGGTGCGGAATACATTTGCTACGATGCCGTCAAAAGGTGCGACCACTTTTCCGCTACTTGGTTGAATAGCCATCCCTTTGCCCATCGCTTCCTGAGAGAATGCTTCATCTTTAACCTGCTGTAAGGGAATAACGGTGCCCTCCATAGGTGCGAAAATAACGGTTTTAGACTTGAAGCTTTTACTTATACTTTGTACTTTAGCAGGCTCGGGACGAGCTTCTATTTTAGCCGGTTCGGTAACCGTATCTTGAAAGCCGATCACATAAACTGCAATAAACGTCACAATGATCGAAATGGCCATCGTAATAAGCGCATATACCAGGTTAGAGTGATCTTCACTGATAAACATCGGCAGTGATGCAAAACCTGGACCCACAGCTGCATAAGCTTTTAAATTCATAAGACCTGCAAACAACCCGGCAACCCCGGCTCCAATCATACAGGCGAACAGTGTTTTTTTCAGGCGTAAATGTACGCCATACAAAGCGGGTTCCGTAATGCCGAATACCCCTGAAATACCTGCGGACAAAGCAATTTGTTTGAACTTGGGATCTTTCGTTTTCAGCGAGACGGCAAATGCACCCGCGCCTTGGGCCATATTGGAAGCCAACATGGCAACCAGTACCAATGTTTCATATCCTGGTGAAGCCAGGGCAGCAAAAATAATAGGATAGAATACTTTGTGCATGCCGAACATGACGATTAGCGGCATCACGATAGACATCAATACGACTGTAAGCCAGCCGATTCGTTCCTGAATCCAGAATACACCGTTGGACATACCTAAGCCCAAATACGTACCTAGAGGTCCTAAGGCAATGAGAGAAACAGGTGCGACAATCAGAATGACGATTAATGGTTTTAGAAATATTTTCACAGGTCCGGGAGAGATTTTATCAGCAAATTTCTCAATGTATGACATAAGCCATATGGTCAAAATAATAGGAATAACGGAGGTAGCGTATTGTACCGATGCTACGGGCAGGCCGGCAAATGTGACAGCTTTCTCACCTCCTAGCAAACTGATTAAGTTCGGATGAAGTAACACACCCCCTAGGAGTACGGATACGAATGGATTAGTCTTGAATTTCTGCGCGCTGGAGAAAGCCAGCAGCATAGGCAGAAAATAAAATGCCGCATCTGAGATTACACTAAGGATCATATACGTTTGGCTTTCCTTGCTCATGATTCCGGTTACTGTGCATAGCAAGAGCAGTGCTTTTAACATCCCTGATGCAGCAATGGCCGGGATAATAGGCTGGAAAATACCTGCAATCATGCTCGCAAAACTATTGAACAGTCCCTTAAAGCTTCGATCCATCTTCACTTTTTCGGCTTCATCAGAAGACGATTGATTCGGGTCCAGCAATTTGACTAGCTCATTGTAGACATAGCCTACATCATTTCCTATAATGACCTGATATTGTCCACCGCTATTCACGGCTCCCATAACTCCGTCCAAAGCTTTAATTTCATCTGTTTGTGCTAATTCCGGCTTACGAAGCGTCATCCGCAATCGAGTAGAGCAATGAATGACACTGTTAATATTATCGTTCCCGCCCACTTTGTTAAAAATGGATTGTGCGATATCTTTGTAATTCATGAGTTACACCTACCTTCTTAAAATAAGGAACAAAAAAAGACCTAAAAAGGGTAGGGAAAAATATCCTACCCAATCTAGGTCTTGCCTGCCGAACAGTAACACGCCTTTATTGGATATTGTGCTATTTAGTTAATTAGAAGTCATAATTGATGGTGCATTGATGAATTGTTACATAAAAGCAACCCGGGTTTTAAGCGCTTACAATTAAAATATAGCACCGATTATCTACAGATGCAATACTTTTCGACAAAATTCTCTCTTTGTAAAAAGATTAGGGACTATAAAAGGCCCCCTCCGCAGTATGTAACTGCGATGGAGGCCTTATCTATACCCTATAACGATCCACAGGACCGTCGTCTGCTCTTAGGTTGGATTAAGCGTTCAATACTTTTTCAAACTTGGTTTTGTTCATACCGGAAATACGTTCTTCCCCGATCAAAGTCAATGGAACGGCACGAATGCCCATATCCCAAACCTCTTGTGCAAAAGCTTCATTGGTTTCAATGTTGCGTTCTTCGTACTCTACACCTTTTTCACTCAAATAGCTTTTTACTTGACGGCAATGCGGGCAGTTTGTAGATGTGTATACTATTGCTTTTTCCATGAATATCACCTCATCATTTATTTTGTTACAACATATTTATTCATATTTCCAAGGATCATTACAGGGCCAGTGCGCTGTGTTCCAAGCTTTCGATGTATTTCTCGCTGTCCATAGCAGCCATGCAGCCACTACCTGCTGCGGTAATTGCTTGTCTGTAGCGTGTATCCTGTACGTCGCCACAAGCGAATACGCCTGGCACGTTTGTTTCGGAAGTACCCGGATTTACGACGATATAACCGTTCGCATCCGTTGTAATTTGCCCCTCGAGGAAGCCTGTATTCGGATGATGACCAATCGCCACGAATACGCCGCTAACTGTAATGATTTCCTCTTCACCTGTTGCATTATTCAGTACTTTCAAGCCAGTGACTCCATTCTCGTCCGCAATCACTTCTACAGGAGTACGATTAAGCGCCCATTCAATTTTGTTGTTCGCACGAGCACGATCCTGCATAATTTTGGAGGCGCGCATTTCTTCACGACGATGCACCAATGTCACTTTGGAGGCAAATCGAGTCAGGAAATTGGCTTCTTCCAATGCAGAGTCTCCACCGCCGATGACAACAATTTCTTTGCCACGGAAAAAGAAGCCGTCGCATGTTGCGCAAGTGCTTACGCCACGTCCGATATTATCCTGTTCACCGGGAATACCCAGATATTTGGCAGTCGCCCCTGTGGAAATAATCAGCGTATCAGTAACCAGTTCACCCAAACCTTCTACATCCAATGTAAATGGACGAGCCGTTGTGTCTACTTTGTTTACCCAGCCTGTGCGGAATTCAGCGCCAAAACGCTCCGCTTGCTTACGCATATTATCCATCAAATCGGGTCCCATGATTCCTTCAGGAAAACCTGGGAAATTTTCGACTTCCGTAGTCGTGGTTAATTGTCCGCCTGGCTGTGGTCCTTCGATCACCAGTGGGCTCATGTTAGCGCGTGCCAGATAAATTGCAGCGGTCAAACCGGCAGGGCCGGTACCTATAATAATGGACTTGTACATATCTTGGTTCCTCCTAAAATATCATAAGTATTATATAACGAGTTTTCGGCACCGGGCGCTGGGCAGCTGCATATACTCTAAAAGTAATTCCACCAGAAGCTTATCCCAAAATGTGGACACCCGGATATTGCAAAAACGAATCACTTGTTTTGTAGCTTCTTATGACTTAGACTGATTCTAAATCCTAATTTCATTATGCGGAAATAGCTGTAAACAGTCAAATGAAGTTTTCATGAAGCGAAGTATAAAGATAAATCAGGTATGGAGGGATTATCCCGATTATGAATGACGTTTTTTTAGGTAGCTTTATTTCTGCCCTGTCCACTGGACTCGGCGCCGTGCCCATACTGTTTATGCGCAATATCACGCATCGACTTCGCGATGTTCTGTTGGCTTATGCCGCAGGAATTATGACCTCTGCATCCGTGTATAACCTCATTCCCGAAGCAATCCAGCATTCCAATTGGTTCGTGCTGACTGCGGGAATCCTGCTCGGCTGTCTCGTATTACTGGTGATGGAAATGTACATTCCCCATGCGGATTTGGAGGACCCAGACTCCAAGACCTTTCAACTGGAGTCCAAATCTTTTCTCATTATCGCAGCTATTACATTGCACAATTTGCCAGAAGGACTCTCTGTTGGGGTCAGCTATGCAAGTGAAACTCAAAATCTCGGCAATCTGATCGCCTTCTCTATCGGCCTGCAAAATGCCCCGGAAGGCTTTATCGTAGCGTTGTTCCTTGTGAATCAAAATATCGGCCGTTTCAAGGCCTTGGGCATTGCTACCCTCACCGGAGCCGTGGAAATCATTACGAGTCTGATCGGGTTTTATTTGAGCAGCTGGGTGAACGGACTGGTACCTTACGGCCTTGCTTTTGCCGCCGGAGCCATGATGTTTATTGTCTACAAGGAATTGATTCCCGAGAGTCACGGGGATGGCAACCAGCGGATCGCCACATTCTCTTTTATTCTCGGCTTAATTACGATGATTGGGCTAACCGAATGGCTATAGCCGAGCAACACAAAAAGGCTGCCTTCTGCCTGTAATCCAGACAGATAAGCAGCCTTTTTAGTATGTTCACATGGAGATACCTCATTTTTTTTGGTTCATGGAGCGCAGTGCTTCACGATACTGCTCGTCCTCACTTTTGTGAGTCTCCTTCTCTCCATTGGATATTTGGGAACGTCCATCCTTTTCTTCGTCCTTCCTGGCAAAACCACGTAAAGCCGCACGATAATCCTGATCTCCGTAAGCATCTTTGATATTCTCGCGATCCTTTTCTACCTTCTTATCCGTCTGGATATCAGGCACCTTGTGTTGTTCCTCCGCATAACGTTCTTCGACGTCGATATCCTTATGCGGCATCTCTCGCGTAGAATCTATCCTTTCACGTGCCTCGGGTTCCACCTGTACAGGATAAGGACGTTTGCTTCTTTGCCGTGACTCCTCTTCCGTGGAGCGAGTTTTGGGAGAGGATTTGCGCGTCATCTTTGTATTAAATACCAGCAAAAAAATAAAGGCAACCGCAGCTACTACGATAAAAGCAATGGTCATCGGTAGCCTCCTATTCTCTTTCAGCGCTACGGTACCGTCCCGCTATCTCAGCGACCCGTTTGCCCAAAGAACGACCTAGTGCAAGATCATCACCCGTTGGAAGATTAGGCGGACCATTGGGGTCTGTCTCCACTGGACATGTTACCCCTACGCCGTAATAGGAGCCGTATAATGCATTTTCCGTAATATTAGCGGGCAGTCCTACAATAATCATGCCTTGATGAAGCATCGGAGTAATCAAATTCAGAAGCGTAGATTCCAATCCACCATGAACGGTAGCGGTTGTGCAAAACACAGCGCCAATTTTGTCCACCAGCTTGCCCTGCGCCCACAGATATCCCAGCTTATCAATCCAGCTTTTCAGACCGCTGCTGATCGTACCAAAATGGCCTGGGCAGCCCCATATAATCGCGTCCACACTCACTAGCTCATTCACATCAGCCTCATTCACATGCTTTAACAACACTTCCGTATGCTCAAGGTGTGCTCCTTCTGCGATCGAGCGAGCGAGACGTTCGGTATGCCCATTTTCACTGTCATATACAATCATGATTCTGGTCGTCATTATGCGCATCATCCTTTGTCAGCAAAATCATCTTTTTCGCATGCGCTCTTAACCTTGCCCAAAACCCATCTGAATATTATGAATCATTTGACGCATACTTTGAAAATCCAAGAACTAGGGAGGCATGTAAACATGAATTCACGCGCCATATTAGTCAACCTGCTAGTTATTATCATTATTCTGGCAGGTGGTGGAGCCGCCGCCTATTACTACAATCAATCCGCCAACTACATAAAAACCGATAATGCCCAAGTGAGCGGACAAGCAGTTACCGTTGCCTCTCCAGGCGCTGGCAAACTCACAGGCTGGAATGCTGAAGTTGGTAAGACCTACACCGCTGGAAGCACGCTTGGTAGTGTAGAAGGGGGAGGAAGCCGAATTAGCGTTACGATTCCAACCGATGGTACCATCGTACAGCAATCTGCAGTTAACAACTCGATTGTTGGGGCAGGCACACCCTTAGCGAAGGCTTTTGATCTAAACAATTTATGGATTACCGCCAATATTGACGAAACGGCTGTACAAGATCTTCAAGTAGGACAGACGGTAGATGTATATATTGATGCTTACCCGGATACGTCCCTGAGCGGTAAACTCGAAAAGATCGGCCTGGCGACCGCATCAACTTTTTCACTACTGCCCGTTTCCAATACCACTGCCAACTATACCAAGGTGACGCAGGTCGTACCTGTCAATATTTCCATTCAAGGTTACAAGGGGCTGGGTATTATCCCGGGAATGAGTGCGACCATCAGAGTTCACAAGTAGGAGGCTGTCATGGATCAAAAAATGTCCGTCGGACGTATTCTGTCCGTGCTGCTGCTAGGCGCCTTCATTTCGATTTTGAATCAAACGCTGCTTAACGTGGCCATTCCACACTTGATGAATGATTTCAATGTGTCTGCCACGACCGTTCAATGGCTATCCACCGGATATATGCTAACCAACGGGATTTTGATTCCTATCACCGCTTTTCTGATTGAGTCATTCGGAACACGTGCGCTATTCATCTCTGCGATGGGGTTATTTACTGCCGGGTCTGTCGTCTGTGCTGCCAGTACCGGCTTTGCGCCTATGCTGGTTGGACGCGTTATTCAGGCCAGCGGAGCGGGCATTATCATGCCTGTGGTCATGAACGTGTTCCTGACTGTATTTCCTCCCGAAAAACGAGGCGCTGCTATGGGGACCATGGGGATTGCCATGATGTTTGCCCCGGCGGTTGGACCGACTTTATCCGGTTGGATTGTGGAGCACTATAGTTGGAGACTGCTATTTTTGCTGGTGATTCCGTTGGCAATCATTGATATTCTGTTTGCCATACGCTGGCTCAAAAATGTATCCAAGCTAACGAAACCGAACTTTGATCTGTTGGGAACCATCTTTTCCACACTGGGCTTTGGCTTCCTGCTGTATGGCTTTAGTTCAGCGGGAGACAAGGGCTGGGACAGCAATACGGTAATACTTACACTCGCTGCCGGGGTTGTGTTTATTGTATTGTTTATCGTGCGCGAGCTGAATATGGTACAGCCGATGCTGGAGTTCCGTGTGTTTAAATATGATATTTTTACCGTATCGACCTTAGTTGGGGCTACCGTCAACATGACGATGTTTGGCGGGATGCTGCTGCTACCGATCTATTTGCAAAATATACGCGGCTTTACACCGCTGCAATCCGGTCTGCTGCTGTTGCCGGGTGCACTGCTGATGGGTGTGATGTCACCGATATCAGGGGCAGTATTTGACCGTGTAGGCGCAAGGCCGTTGGCGATCATTGGACTGATTATTACAGCAGTCACAACCTGGGAATTCAGTCTGCTGACCGATGCCACCACCTACGGACATATTATGATCATCTATACGATTCGCAGCTTCGGAATGTCATTGCTGATGATGTCCGTCCAGACGGAAGGGCTAAACCAGCTACCTGCCCATCTCGGTAGCCACGGTACAGCCATGTCCAATACAGTACGGCAAATTGCCGGGTCTATCGGTACCGCTTGGCTCATTACTGTAATGAGCAGCCGAACGACAATTCATGTAGCGGATTATGCGAATGTCGCTACCACCGCCAATGTTCCTTTAACCGAAGGAGTAGCACAGTTGGGACAAACCCTCGCGCAAACGGCGGGCATTTCAACAGAAAGTGGTTCATCGTTGGCGCTACAACAGGTGTACCGAAGTGCCGTTACAGAATCGACGATCCATGGCATTAATGATGCCTTCATCATTGCTACAGGGATTGCGCTGGCGGGGCTATTATTTTCCTTGTTCTTACGACGGTCTACACCGCGCCGAAGATAGACGTACAGCGTTGCGAGGCTGCAAAAGAAGGAGCATTCACCCCCTTGGATTTTAAGAGGTATGAATGCTCCTTCCTGTTTGTCATCTTGTAATTATTAGTCCTATGACCGCAATAAGCGCAGGCCATTCAAAATGACCAGTAATGTGCTGCCTTCATGCCCAATAACCCCAAATGGCAAGGCTATATCCTGCACAAAGTTGCTGATCACAAGCAGCAAAATGACACTTACCGCGAAGATCATATTTTGTTTGACCACCCGCTGCGCCTTGCGCGCCAGTGCTATCGTCGGAGCGATCTCCTCGATTCCATCATTCATCAGTACCACGTCTGCGACCTCTAGCGCTGCTCCGCTGCCATGCATCCCCATGCCTAGTCCTACGGTTGCCGCTGTCAACGCAGGGGCGTCGTTCACACCGTCGCCGACCATGACGACATGCCCGTACTGCTCCCGCAGCATGCGAATATGGCTGACTTTGTCCTCCGGCATTAAGCCAGCATATACAGCGTCGACTCCGGCCTGCTCCGCGATTACAGCGGCCGTTTCTGGACGGTCTCCGGTTAGCATGACAACCCGGATACCCTGCGCTTGCAGGCGTTTCACGGACTCTTGAGCCTGCGGACGCAGCTCATCGCGTAGTGCCAGCATTCCGGCAATCCGATCATCCGCGAGGATGATGGATACGGTTTTGCCCTCAGCTTCCAGCCGGGCCCGACTCTCCATCCACTCTGGCTCTGCCAGAGGACTAGGTCCATCCAGCACATCTGTGCGACCGATTTTCCATTTCACCCCGTTTATGATGCCTTCCATCCCCCATCCAGTGAGTGCCTGCACTTGCTCAGTTGGGAGAAGCTCTCTCTGTCCCCATTCAGTTTCAGCTTTGGCTACAATCGCTCGCGCCAGCGGATGCAAAGAATAACTTTCAATTGTGGCAACAATCTGCAATAGCTCATCGGCATCGTATTCTGCGGCGGTAATCCAATCCGTGACGACAGGTGACCCCATCGTTAACGTGCCTGTTTTGTCAAAAGCAACAACAGAAGTCAATGCCATATTCTCCACATGTGCGCCACCTTTGAACAGAATGCCCCGTCGGGCACGGTTGGAGATGGCCGATAGCATCACTGGCATAATGGATGACACGAGCGCACAGGGTGAAGCCACGACGAGGAACACCATAGCCTTGTAGAACGCTGCTGCCCACGTCCAGCCTAATGCGATGGGTGCACCGACAATGACCATCAGCGTGACAGCAACAACAATTCGGGCGTACACCGATTCGAACGTTTTAATAAACCGCTGGGAATCAGGAACTTCGGTCTGAGCCTCTTCCACCATACGAATGATTTTTGAAAATAAAGTGTCCTCCGAGGACTGACTAACCTCTACATATAGTACACCTTCTCCATTAATGGTGCCGGCATATACTTCGTCACCTTCCACCTTATTTACCGGAACAGACTCCCCGGTAATCGATGCCTGATTCACTGCCGAAACGCCCTTGGAGATTCGGCCGTCCGCCGGAATCAGTTCGCCCGGCTTCACCAGCAGCAGGTCGCCTGGCAACAGTTGCTCAATGCCGACTGTTTCCGTCCCCTCGCGAGACAAGCGCAAAGCCGTTTCCGGCTTCAACGCCATGAGCTCAGAAATATCCTTACTACTACGCTCGGTGGTATAGCTCTCCAGCGCACCGCTGAGTGCAAAAATAAAGATCAACATGGCTCCTTCATTCCAATAGCCAATGGCCGCAGCTCCTAGGGAGGCAGCGATCATGAGCAGATTAACATCCAGATCATGTTCTCGGATCAGTGTTTCGACCCCTTCTCTGGCTTTGGACCAGCCCCCAAGGGCATAGGACACTACATACAGAATGACCGATAGCCATTGCCACCAATGTGAGACTCCCCATGCCATCAGCATCAGCAATCCACTACCTAGAGCAGCTTGCATCTCCTTATTTTTCAGCATGCTTTTAAGCTGAAATTGCGGCTTGCGATTCGGACCGGGTCGTCCGCTGCCACTGTTTTTTGAAAGGGTTCGGTTAGAGGGAGACAATGTATCTTGTAATCGTTGAGCAGCTTGCATCATGTCACGTTCCTTTCCATATTTTGTTCCTTGTACTAGCATTTCATTGAGAATGATATCCATTGTTAAGTGCCCTAAAATAGCACATGCTGCTTCGGGAAGCCCGAAGCAGCATGTTTGACAATGAGAATGATAATCATTTTTTCATCTATACAATTATTTTGGATTAGAGAAACTTTTGTTTTATTATATACCTTTTCTTTTCCACTTGTAAACCAGCAATGGCCTAAATAAAAAAAAGATACCCACGCAAACACCGCAGGTATCCTCCATATTTAAAGCATCCTATTCCAAGAATTCCGGTTATCTTCAGGCTAAAGGAAACTTCCACGCATGATTGTGTGCAGTTCCTGAAGTGTGCTGACGATCTGCGGGCTGTTGCAATCCCAAACGCGCAGCCGCAAGGCGTGCAGTGGGAACCGCTGTGTCCGGGCAAATGACCCCCGTCAGCTCATTCTCCCAGATCGAAATCCTATCCAGAGAATGGTTAATTTCATCTATTGCTACCCATAAAGGAAGCTCAGGCTTTACACGTCGAACAGCTTCCATTATGCATTTTATCGTATCACTATTATTCTCATGACCATCGACACCGGATGGAATCAACTGCTCCTCAGCCCTAATGTCATCGGATGGAGTTGGTATGACTTCTAAAATGACCGTATCGGCAAAACGTGCCAGATCTGCAGCTTGAGCCACCTGCTTGATCTGCCGTGCGCTCACTTCGGACATGTTATTGGAATTGGCTGACTCCCCCGACCGTGCGGCTTGCCTGTTCCCTGTTTGGCTTACGTTAGGCACCAAAGACGGGTCAACTGTCAAAAGCACGCCTACCCGATATGGAATGCACCGAAGACGCCCGCATAAAGTCTGCTCTGCAACGCCGTCAATCCAGTCTCGCGCTGCCCGGAATTCGTCCACGTCAGCCGGATTGCGCACTATAATCTCCAGCTTGGGTTCTCCCCCCTGCCGCACGCTCCGCAACGCCGCACGCAGTAATGCCTCCAGCTGCATATCTTGCAAGCTTCCAATACCCACTGCATTGTTCTGCTCAATTAGGGCTATAGTGAGTGGTGATCCGTTCAAAGACTCGAATAAGCTTTCATATTGTGTTTCCAGCAAACTGATAATTCGGCGGGACAAATGCTCACACAATCCAGGCAGGCCAGATGCCTGGTTAAAGGTTTTGTACGTGTCAGATGCACGTGAACCGGGAATAAGGATGGGATCAGGCTCCCCGTCAGGGGCATGAATCGTCTGTCCAGACTCTGCTACGTCCAGATAGGCATAGCATAGTTTCCCTACACGGCCAGATGCCTGTGACAAGGGACCATGCAGAAGACTATAACCGTCATAACTGCCTATTTCTGATGCTGTCTCTGTGCTTATACGACTCAAACTTGCAGGAGCATCGGCATAAATCCGTATGGAGGTGCGCCTGTATTCATCGCTCCATTTTAGGAGTGTGCCCATTGCTTGCCCAATATCGTTGCCGTTATTCAGCATCGTTTCCCCAAGTAATTCCGGATTCGCAGCCATCAAAGCCTCTGCTCGACTGATTACGCCCTGCTCAGCTAAACCAACCAGCCAGCCCAACGGATCTTCCTCCTGCGTAGCAGATACTTCATGGCTGCCTGCCTTTAGCGTCTCCATAGCCAACCTCTGTGCAGCAGCCTCCATACCCGGCTCTGGAACTTTGAGATCCCGGCTATTTTTGCCACCCAACAGCTCTGCGAATACATGCATCAGTTTAGCCTCCATGCTATTAATCCATCCTTTCTTCCGTCAGCAAGTTGGCACACACGAATTCGAGTACCCCTCCAAACAAAGAAAACGCTTACCCATAATGGAGCAACCGAATCTTACATGGGCCTTACTTGTAAAGCCCCTACCTTAACGTATTAGGCACGCCACACATTTATACATTTCGGCACAACTACCCTACATCCCAAAATAAATCTCTATCCTGCTGGTACAAGACCACTCGAAAAAGGAACCTATAAAATAAACACCCCCGGTCTTCACAGGATGCCTACATCCGTTGTTAACCCGGGGGTGTTTATTTTTTTACTCGTAAGAACGAACCTTCAATACACGCATCACATTCAATACGGCTAGCAATGTTACACCTACATCGGAAAATACAGCCTCCCACATCGTAGCAATACCGAATGCTCCCAGCGTAAGAAACACAGCTTTGACACCTAGCGCAAATATAATGTTTTGCCATACGATACGACGTGTGCGCTTGGCGATATGGATCGCCGTAACCAACCTTGAAGGCTCGTCGTTCATGATTACGATATCTGCCGCCTCAATCGCAGCATCCGATCCCAAACCGCCCATCGCTACACCGACATCTGCCAGCGCCAGTACGGGTGTATCATTAATCCCATCGCCTACGAACAAAATTTTGTCGCTCGTTTTTTTACTTGCAGACAACTGCTCGATGGCTTCGGCTTTGTGCTGAGGTAACAGTTCTGCCCGTACTTCATCCAAACCCAACTGTCGTCCTACGGCCTCGGCAACAGTCCGATTGTCACCCGTCAGCATGATAGTTTTCACCACACCCAACTTTTTCAGTGAAGCAACCGTTTGGGCTGCGTCTTCCTTAACCTCATCTGAAATCAGAATGCACCCGGCATACGTTCCGTCTACAGCCACATGTACGACCGTTCCTTCATCCAGCGTCCCTGCTTGCTGCGCCACGTTAAAAGCCACATGCTCCCGCTCCATCAGCTTGGCGTTCCCGGCTGATACCAGACGACCATCAATTTGTGCCTGAATCCCGTGACCGGATATTTCACTATATTGCTGAACCCGTTCTGCTCTGAGTTCTTTACCGTAGGATTCACGCAGAGACGCAGCAATAGGATGTGTGGAATGCAGCTCGGCCAAAGCGGCGGTTTCGAGCAGGGTTTCGTTTGTAAAATCTCCGGCGGGATAAATCCCTGTTACACGGAAAACACCTTTGGTGAGTGTACCTGTTTTATCAAAAACAGCGTATTTCACATGATTCAGAGCTTCAAGATAGTTCCCGCCCTTGATCAGGACACCTGAACGGGAGGCTGCCCCAATTCCCCCAAAGAAGCCCAGTGGAATGGATACTACCAGCGCACAAGGACAAGAAATAACGAGGAAAACAAGCGCACGGTATACCCAATCTGCAAATTGTGCATCTGGCACAACAAGCGGTGGAACAACCGCCAACAACAGCGCTACAATAACCACTACTGGAGTATAGTATCTGGAAAATTTCGTGATAAACTTTTCAGTCGGCGCTTTTTTGGCACTCGCATTTTGCACTAATTCCAAAATTTTCGAGACCGCCGATTCACTAAATTCTTTGCTAACCTCTACCGTTAGAAGTCCGTTCGTATTGATAAATCCACTCAACACGTTGCTTCCCGGTTCTACGGTACGAGGCACCGATTCACCAGTCAACGCAGAGGTATCCACATGCGATTTACCATCTATAACTTTACCATCCAGCGGGATCTTCTCGCCCGGCTTAATCACAATCAAATCCCCAATGCGAACGTCTTCTGGGGACACTCTCCGTACGGACTCAGCCGTCTTCAGGTTGGCATAGTCCGGTCTAATATCCATCAGATCACTGATGGATTTACGTGAACGGTTAACTGCAATGCCTTGAAACAGTTCTCCGATTTGATAAAAGAACATGACAGCTACGCCTTCCGGGTATTCCCCAATCGCAAATGCACCAACTGTAGCCAGCGTCATCAGGAAGTATTCGTCAAAGGCCATTCCACGTACCAAACTGCGTGCAGCCTGCAAGACAACATCACCGCCAACGATGATATATGCCAGTAAAAATAGGGCCAGCTTGCCTACACCTTCGACAGGTAACCACCAGGCAACAGCCGCAACGACCGCACCAATAGCCAAACGCGCAATCATGCGGCGCATACCGTCCGTACCGTGATCATGCGTATGCCCAGCGTGGCTATCATCTCCATGCGAATGTGAATGAGTGTGGGTGGCTTCACCATGTTCGTGCTCTGCATGGTGGTTGTGATGCTCGTGTGCATGATCCCCGTGGTCGTGTCCATCGTGCGTATGGGCTTGCTTGCCATGTGCTCCATGATGATGACCAGCGTGGCTGTGAGAAGCATGTTGCCCGACCTCGTGTGTATGCCCTTCACCTTCACCATGATGCTCATGACCGCATGCACAACCATCTGTGCAGTCTGGCTGTACTGCACCAGCATTGCTTCGGCTGTCTTCACGCAGGCGTCCACGAGCATTTTTTACAACCATTCGAACATGCGGCTCGAGTCTGTGAACTTTCCGTTCGGCTTGACGAAATATCTCTTCTTTTTGATCCGAACTTGTGGTCATCGTCAACGTTTTCGTAACAAAATTGACCGAGCAATCCATGACCCCTTCTATTTTACTGACTCCATTTTCAATCTTGAGAGCACAGTTGGCGCAATCCAAACCTTCCAAAATCCATTCATGCCGTTCCGTTCTTTTTAGAGCATCCATAGTCATTGGCCTCCAATTAACTATATATGAGCAACTGTTCATATATTATTTGTTAAGGCCATTATATTCAGGATCAGGGTCAAAAGTCAATGACTCTAGCCCTTTTTAACAAAAAAATCGACTTCAACGGACAAACGCCAAAAGAGCGCCAATCGCTTGGCGCCCTCTGTTGTTTTATCCCAAAAATTATTGATGTGATATGTGCTGATGGGTTTGCAAAAAGATCTGCTCCACATGATTATCATCCAGTGAATAAAACACCGTCTTGCCTTCTTTGCGTCGTTTGACAATACGCAGGTTGCGCAAATAACGAAGCTGGTGGGATACCGCAGATTGTCCCATGTTCAACACCTGGGTCAGATCATGAACACACAGTTCTTTTTGTGCCAGGGCATAAATCAGCTTGATTCGTGTCGGGTCACCCAGTGCTTTGAACAGCTCCGACATTTTGTATGCGATGGAATCCTCAACAAGGGAAGATTTTATGCGCTCAATTTCCTGATCTGAACCGTGACAAGCCGGCTCGCAATCCAAAGCTTCCGTTTCAGAATTCATCCTTTTCACCCCGTGTATTTCGACTTGATGCTCCTATTATAGCAAATTCGTAGAGTTTACGAATAGCTTATATTACAGCTTGCCCTGTAACAGAAAACTTCCAAGTCTCGATGCTTGCCTAACACTATAGCTTTACACTACTTAGAGCTTAATTAAAGCTTAATTCAACGTTTTTAACACTTCATCACTGTAAGGAATAATTTCATCTATTTGTTGATCACGTAACTTCACCGCAAACGCTGGATCAACCAGCAAAGCACGCCCAACCGCAACCAGATCAGCTTCCTCTCGTTCTACTTGCCCCACGAGTTGTTCTAATCTTGCCTCTACATTACTGGATTGATCGGTTTGACGATTATTATTTTCCAAATCACTCAAAAAGGCCTTCTCCAAACCAATCGAGCCCACAGTAATCACTGGCTTGCCTGTTATCTTTTTCGTCCAAGCTGCCAAATTTAGATCAGACCCTTCAAATTCCGGTTCCCAAAAACGGCGGTTTGAGCAATGGAATACATCCACCCCGGCCTTCACTAATGGAGTGAGAAACTGTTCAAGTTCCTGTGGTGTTTGGGCCAGCTTTTCTTCATAATGGTACATCTTCCACTGGGAGAATCGCAATACAATTGGGAAATTCGGCCCTACTGCACGACGACAAGCCTCAATGACCTCCACCGCAAACCGAGTACGCTGGACCAAATTGCCTCCGTATTGATCGGTACGCTTATTGGTTTTGTCCCAGAAAAATTGATCGATTAAATAACCATGTGCTCCATGAAGCTCAATGCCGTCAAAGCCCACTCGCTGGGCATCAGCAGCGGCCTGAGCATAAGCGGAGATAATATCCGCAATCTCAGCCTCCGTCAATGGCTCAACCACCTTTTCGCCGGCGGGAGAGATACCGGATGGACCGACAGGCAATGCCTCGGGATTCGGTTGATTATCTGCACCTATTTTACGGGCCGTACCCACATGCCAGAGCTGCGGTATAATCTTGCCACCTACCGCATGAACCTCCTCAACTACCTTGGCCCACCCCTTTAATCCCTCACCATAAAAATTAGGAATGCTTGTGTGCTCCACAGCTGCGGGATGATTAATAGCAGTTCCCTCTGTAATAATCAATCCAACTGCATTTTCCGCACGGCGACGATAATACGCGGCCACGTCAGGCCCTGGAATACCTTGAGGAGAAAAATTCCGTGTCATTGGCGCCATAACAATCCGATTAGGAAGAGATAAATTACCTAACTTAAAAGGTTTAAACAGTAATTCTGTGTTCATTACTTTTTCCTCCGCTCTCCACTAGTATTATCGTTTTCACTCTACTGTTATACAATTCCATTTTACACATATGTAAACTTGAGTTCAATAAGCCACAGTTTTTATTTTAATAAGCTACACAAAAAAAGAAGAAGCGGCTCTAAGTCCGCTTCTTCTTTCCTAATTCGTTTGTACTTGAGTGATTTTGCAAAAATCCTGACTTATTAGTGTGCTACCATGTTGTATTCCATAATCCATACAGAACCACCAACAACGGTCAACAGGATAACTACCCCGAAAATCAAAGTCATGACATTCCAGCGTGGTCCATTGCTTTCACGAATGTGCATGAAGAAGAAAAGCTGAACCAGAAATTGCAGCACTGCCGCGGCTAAAATAACAACCATGGTCGAAGTGCGGCTCAACATATGATTCATAACCACACCGAGAGGAATGATGGTCAGTACGATGGACAGAATAAACCCGATAACATAGGATTTCACTGAACCGTGAGAATCATCATGACCATGCGAACCCGCTCCTGTTTGATGCTGTGCCATCTACATCACCCCCATCAAATAGACGACTGTCAGCAAGAAGATCCAGACAGCGTCCAAAAAGTGCCAGTACAAGCTCAATGCGGAAACTTTCCCCTTCGTCTCTGGTGTAAGCCCGCGTTTTTTCAACTGGAACATGAGTCCAATCATCCAAACCAGACCTAACGAAACGTGAAGTCCGTGCGTTCCGACTAAAGTGAAGAATGCCGACAAGAACGCACTGGTTCCAAAATTGGCTCCTTCGTGTACCAACTCAACAAACTCGTAAACCTCAAAACCGATAAAACCAAGACCCAGGATCGCCGTCACGATTAACCAGTTGATTAATCCCTTCATGCTTCCTTTGTTCATGGCCAACACAGCCAGACCACTTGTGAAGCTGCTCGTGAGCAAGAGGAACGTTTCAATAATAACGCCCGTCATGTTAAACAGCTCTGCGCCACCCGGTCCTCCGGCTGTGTTGTTCCGAAGGACGACGAAGGTTGCGAACAAGGTACTGAACAGGATTACGTCCGTTACGAGGAAGATCCAAAAACCAAGCATCTTCAATTCTTGCGGATCGTGATGCCCGTGGTCATGATCATGGCTTTGGTGTGCTGTAGCTTGTGCCATTATACAGACCCCCTTATTGCCGCTTCCGTGCGTTTTACTTCATCCGCAGGGATATAGTAGTCGCCATCATAGGAGAAGAACGAACGGCAAATCATACAAATTGCCACACCGATCAGTCCTGGAATATAGAAGAACGACCATCCGAATACGAACCCGAAACCTGCAATGAAAAAGAATACCGACATAATGAATGGAATCGCCGAGTTCTTCGGCATATGAATCGCTTCAATTGGCGGTTGCTTTCTGAAAATACCTTTTGCACGTTTATCTTTTTCTGCCCACCAGTCATCACGTTCTTCTACTTGTGGAATGGTAGCAAAATTGTACTCCGGTGCAGGTGAAGGAATCGACCATTCCAACGTATGGCCACCCCAAGGATCGCCTGTTGTATCCTTCAGCTTACGGTAATTCTTGATGCCCAGAAGAATTTGAAGAACCTGGAACAAGAAACCAATCCCCATCAAGAATGCCCCAACGGTCGAAACGAGGTTAAGCGGCTGCCAACCGGTATCCCAGCCGTAAGTGCTCAGACGACGCGTCATACCCATCAGACCGAGAGAATATTGTGGAATAAAACATACATAGAAACCGATGTTCCAGAACCAGAAAGCCCATTTACCAGGCGTTTCAGGCAATGTGAAACCGAACATTTTAGGCCACCAATAGTACAGACCTGCCAAGTAACCGAACACTACACCACCAATCAGAGCGGAGTGAAAGTGAGCGATCAGGAAGTAACTGTTATGGAACTGGAAGTCAGCAGGCGCTACAGACAACATGACGCCCGTCAAACCAGCAATCAAGAAGTTCGGAATAAAAGCAATTGACCACATCATAGGAGTCTTGAATGTAATCTTACCCCGATACATCGTGAACAGCCAGTTAAATACTTTAACCCCTGTCGGTATTGCGATAACCATCGTCGAAATCGCAAAGAATGCATTAACATCTGCGCCTGATCCCATCGTGAAGAAGTGATGCGCCCAGGTGAAGAAGGACAAGATCGCAATAATGAACATGGCGTAAACCATGGACTTGTATCCAAACAATTTCTTTTTGGAGAATACGCTGATAACCTCGGAATAGATACCGAAGGCAGGCAAAACTACAATGTATACCTCAGGGTGACCCCACATCCAGATCAAGTTGATATACATCATCGGGTTACCGCCGAAATCAAGCGTAAAGAAGTGTCCTCCTCCGAAGCGGTCAAGGAACAGCAATGCCAAAGTAACCGTCAGAATCGGGAATGCGAAAATGATAATAACACATGACGAAAATACGGACCACGTAAAGACAGGCATTTTCATCCAAGTCATACCAGGTGCACGCATTTTAATAATGGTCACAATAAAGTTGATCCCCGTAGCCAATGAACCTATACCCGAAATCTGAATACCCCAGATATAGAAGTTCTGACCGACGCCAGGACTAAATTGCAGTTCTGAAAGCGGTGGATAACTCAACCAACCTGCGTCTGGCGAACCACCGATAACGAAGGACAGGTTGAACAACATCGCTCCCATAAAGAAAAGCCAGAAGCTCAATGCGTTCAGGAAAGGGAACGCAACGTCGCGCGCACCAATTTGAAGTGGTACGGCAATGTTAAACAAACCAAACATCAACGGCATCGCCATAAACAGGATCATGATCGTGCCATGTGTTGTGAAAATCTGGTTGTAATGCTCAGGATGCAGTAGTGTAACATCCGGTGTAGCCAGTTGAACACGCATCAATAATGCATCCACGCCTCCGCGGAATAACATCAAGATGGCCGCAAGAATATACATAATACCGACTTTTTTATGGTCAACGGTAGTCAACCAGTTTTTCCAAAGCCAGCCCCATTTTTTGAAATAAGTGAGCACAAACACGATCCCGATCGTCGCTAATGCGATGGAGACGTCCGCTCCATAGATCATTGGGTCTCCAGTAACGAAGAAAGTGGATGCAAACTCTTTTATTTTGTCAAGCATTGGGGGCCTCCTTCCCTATAATCATTTAATTGTGTCCGCTCATATTCATATGACTCATGTCCATTGCCGCATGATCTTCTGTGCCGGACTGAGAAGAACCTTCTGTGGATGTAGCTTCACCATGTCCAGCATGTGGGTTAGAAGCGCCCTCCACTACATACTTGTTAACAATGTCTTTGAACAAGCCATCTGGAATCGAAGAATACTCATCAGGCTGGGACAAACCTGGTTTTGCAAGCGCCAAATAGCCGTCTTTCGTCAGCGGCTTAGACTGCTTTTTGATGTCAGCGACCCAGTTTTTATACTCTTCATCCGACTGGACTTCTACATCAAAACGCATTTGTCCAAAATGCTCACCGCTAAAGTTTGCACCCGAACCAAAGTAAGTTCCTTCGTGATCGGCCTGCAAATGCAGTTTCATAGCCATGCCTGACATGGTGTAGATTTGTCCGCCCAATTGCGGAATCCAGAACGAGTTCATCGGGGCGTCAGCAGTCAGTTCAAAACGGACTGGAACACCTTTAGGAATGTGAACTTGGTTAACTGTAGCTATACCTTCCTCTGGGTACATAAAGAGCCATTTCCAGTCCAGTGAAGTCACTTGAATGGTTACTGGCTTTTGCGTACTTGCCAACGGCTTGGAAGGCTCCAGCAAGTAGGTATATCTTGCAGTAATGACAGCAATAATACAGATAACGATAATTGGAATAGCCCACCATGTGGTCTCCAGCTTTTTGCTGTCATCCCAGTGGGGTTGATACTTCACCTTGTTTGTCGGTGTATCACGATACCGCCAAATGATGAAGAAAGTCAAAATCATGACCGGTACAATTATTAGCGCAGACAATGCCGTTGTAAGAATGATCAGCTCTTTTTGTGCTTGCCCAACGGGTCCTTTCGGATCGAAAACAACGTATTTTCCGCCAGCATAAAAACACGTCCAAATGAGCAATGCTACCGTGAGCACGGTCAAAACCAACGCAATAATCGCTTTTGGTTTTTTGTTCATGTTGTTCCCCTCTCCTTAAATAATAAATTACTCAAAACTTTACGAACTCCTGTAATGTTGCCCCTATATAAGATAGCAGAAAAGTGGCCACTTTTTTTATTGTTAACAGAATTGTCGATTATTTGTCCGTTTTTTGTGAAAAACATCTCTAAAAATAAAATTTCTCTTGCAAATTCAAAATTTCTTATTAATACAAAGATGACATAATAAAAACGTTATTTGTGTATCTTAAAGAAGTTATATTAAAGAAAAAAGCGGGACTCCTTACAGTTATCATCCTACACTGCTCGAAGCCCCACATTGTTGTTTTCGGCATATATTTGCTTTAAATCATTTTTAAATTGTATTAACTGCGGCCGTTTTCCTGGTCTTCCTTCTTGCGTGCAATGACAAATGATTTCCCAACTAGAAAAATAAAAATCCCGGCAACAACGCAGCCAATGCCTGTCATTAAATATATATTCCGATCAGTTAAATTACCTATATCAAGCAAAATAAGGATAATACCTGCAATACAGGCGATCCAAGCGATAACAGATACCGTCCGGCTCATTTGCCCGTCAGTTGATCCTGATTTCCTAAAATTTGCAGCCATACCCTCCACTCCCTTCGGTCTAAAATAATTTTTAGCGCCCTCGTCCGGTATTTTTGTCAGTATGCACATATCTTGCTTCTTTATTCCCTTGGTCTCTACATACCTGAAACAACCCTCTGCATATCTTGACTATTATTACCCCGGAAGACCCAGTGTTCAAACAAAAGGGAGCAGAGACAGGCCTAAATCTGCCTTATTTTCAAAACATCTCTTCGTTTATCGTTTAACGTCTAGTCTCCAACCAGTTATTACTTACTACATTTCGATACCAATAGTAACTTTCCTTCGGGGTGCGGACCTGTGTGCGGAAATCGACATGAATCATGCCAAATCTCATATTATATCCCTCTGCCCACTCAAAATTGTCCATAAGTGACCATGCCATATATCCTTTGACATGAAGGCCGTCATGAATAGCCCGGTGTACCTGCACCAAATGCTGCTGCATATACGAAATACGACGGTCATCCTGAACCTTGCCATTCACGACATCATCGTTGATGCAAGCCCCATTCTCAGTGATATAAATATCGAGGTTACCGTATTTTTGCAAATAATGCAGTACCTCGTACAGCCCACGCGACTCCACTGGCCAACCGATATCCGTTACAGGTAGCCCCATATTGATTTCTTCAGATTGAAGAAACCCGGCTTCAGGATTAAAACGATTAACTGACATAGCATAGTAATTGATACCGATCATATCAATAGGCTCGCCGATAATATCCATATCCCCATCCTGAATAGGCACGGTGGCTCCCTGCTCCGCAAACCAGTCTACCAAAAACTGAGGATACGAGCCTTGATAAATAGGTTGAAGAAACCAGTCACTGTGCAGGGAAATGGTGCGCGCACAAGCGGCTTTATCTTCCTCAGATGTGCTGTAAGGAACAGCCCAGGAGACATTGGGAGCGATACCGATCTGACCACTGGTGCCCAGCTCGCGGAAACGGCGCACAGAAAGACCATGCGCAACTAGCAAATGATGTCCTACATCAATGGCTGTCTGAAGATTTGTCAGACCCGGAGCATGAGCACCCAGCATATTAGATAAAAAGGCGATGCACCATGGTTCATTGAATGTTAGCCAATGGTGTATTTTACCGTGAAACTCGCGGAACATCGTTTCTGCAAACTGGACAAACGCTTGAATCGTGCGACGATTCTCCCATCCTCCAGCATCCTGAAGCGCTTGAGGCAGATCCCAATGGTACAGTGTACAAAACGGTTCAATCCCATTTTCGTTTAACAAATCGACTACGCGATGATAATAGTCCAATCCTCCTTGATTGACTTCACCGTCACCATTGGGAAATATACGCGGCCAGGACACTGAAAAACGGTATGTACGAATGCCCAGTTCTTTCATTAGACGGATATCTTCCTCGTAGCGATGATAGCTGTCACAAGCTACATTGCCGTTATCACCGTTGAATACTTTGCCAGGTGTATGGGCAAAGGTATCCCAGATCGACAAACCTCTCCCATCCTCCTCATAAGCTCCCTCGATTTGATAGGCTGCCGTCGCGGTCCCCCACATAAAGTCCTGCGGAAATTGAAAAATGGTCATATTGTCTCTTCCTCTCCTTCAATTATAATCGTATGTTGGTTCGTTATTTCCTGCTCTTTGGTAAAAATCCATGACAAAATAAATCCTCCATGCTCAGGATCAGGCAGAGCCTGACGAGCATCTGCGCTAAACGGATGTGAATAGCGGATCGTGCAACTTCCCGTCTGGACAGACGCGGTCAATTCAGCACGGACGAGCCTGGAACCAGACCATTCCATGCCGACCGTCATCCCGCCACGCCCCTTCAATCCACTGACCCTTCCCTCCGACCATGCCGTTGGCAAGGCAGGCAGTAACGTCAGCTCTCCCGGACGGCTTTGTAGCAGCATTTCTGCAATCCCCGCCGTCGCACCAAAATTACCGTCGATCTGAAAAGGCGGGTGAGCGTCGAATAAATTAGGATAGGTCGATCGCGACAGCAACGTGCGAACATACCGATGTGCGGCGTCGCCATCTTCCAGCCGAGCGTACAGGTTAATCAACCAGGCACAGCTCCATCCGGTATGACCACCACCGTGATCAAGCCGTCGACGTAGCGATATACGGGCTGCCTCAGCCAGTTCCGGGGTATCACGGATGTGAATTTGTCGACCGGGATATAACCCATATAGATGCGAAACATGTCGATGCCCAGGCTCCGCTTCCTCAAAATCGACAAACCATTCCTGTAACTGGCCGTGACGTCCGATTTGATAGGGCATCAACCTGTCCCGTGTCTCCTCGCAGCGGGTGCGGAACTCATCGTCTAATTCCAGCAGGTCCGCAGCTTGAATGCAGTTATCCAACAGCTCCCGAATCAGCGTCATATCCATGGTGGAGCCCATAGAGATACTGCAATCCTCGCCGTCCGGCGTTTTGAATTTATTTTCAGGTGATGTAGATGGACATGTCACAAGCCGACCCTCCGGGCCTTCCACGAGCCAGTCCATGCAAAAGGCTGCCGCCCCCTTCATGAGGGGATAAGCTTGTTCTGCCAGATAGGCTGTATCCAGGGTAAACAGATAGCGCTCCCATAGGTGAGCAGTGAGCCATACACCCCCAAGCGGCCAAAACGCCCAACTGGCATGGCCCCCTGAAGGTCCGGCGTATCTCCACACATCTACATTGTGATGAGCTGCCCACCCTTGAGCACCATAATGGATGGAGGCTACCCTCCGTCCCGTACGAGCCACTTCTCCAATCATGTGCAGCAATGGTTCATGGCACTCGGCAAGATTGCATACCTCTGCGGGCCAATAGTTCATCTGCGTATTGATATTGGTTGTATAATTACTGTTCCACGGCGGCTGCACCCGGTCATTCCAGATGCCCTGAAGATTGGCGGACTGACTCCCCGGACGCGAGCTGCCCATGAGCAAATAACGGCCATACTGAAATAACAGCACCTCCAGTCCCGGGTCAGCCTGACCTTTCTGATAACGTTCTAATCGCAGATCGGTCGGTAGAACGGACTCGTTAGTTAGAGTATCACCTCCCAGTTCTAATGCAACGCGGTCAAACAGCTTTCGATGATCCTGTTCATGGCGTTGCCGCACCTGCTCACTTCCCAGCGAAATTGCTTCGTCTAAAGTGAATTGACATGCTTCTACTGATTCCGTTGCATCACTATTCGGCATAGCGTGAAATTCCTGAAATCCGGTAGCTGCTGCCAAATATACCGTGATTTTATCCGCGCCCGAGATGATCAGTGCTCCATCAGCACCCTTCGTCAAGGTTCCTCCCTCAGGAATAACCCTCGCCTGAACTGCAAAAGCCATCCCCAAATCATTTTCATAAACGACAGACTGTGGATGATCGCCGTGATAATTAGATTCCACATGACTGGGCGCTCGTCCAGTCAACGTAATAAAGTCCCTGATCGGCTCATCGGATGGATCGCCATTATCGCTATCCCATTTGGATGAATCACCAAAATGTGCATCCTCTCCAACCTCGTCTTCACAAGGATGGGGGGAAGTGATGCGCACAGATGCATGGATCTTCCCAAGTTTATTCGCAGTCAGTGACACCATCATGATTGCATCTGGCGCACTGGCGATAACTTCACGGGTATAGCGGACTCCATCACTTTGAAAAGTGACCGCTGCCGTTCCGGTCAGCAAATCCAGTTCCCGCTCATAATGCACAATTTCCCCTAGGCCCTCCTGCGTAATCCACAAATCTCCCAAAGGCTGATAGGCTTCCGTATCGCGACCTAGCATATTCGCATTAATCAGTTGTTCCGCTTCCTTGTATTTTCCATCTGCAATCAGTTTTCTGATAGGCTGCAAATATCGCAAAGCATCATACTGAACGCCGTCTCTGGGAAACCCGGACCAGAGCGTATCCTCGTTTAATTGCAAATGCTCCTCTCTGATTCCGCCAAATACCATAGCTCCCAGTCTTCCATTGCCGACTGGCAATGCTTCCTCCCATACCTCAGCAGGCTGGCGATACCATAAACGCAGGGACTGTGGTCTTTTGCCTTTCGTCACATCAAACCCTCCCCCATCAAGATGAAACAGAGCGCTAATCCCGTATGGACCATAAGGACAAGCGCTCTGTCATTCCGGCATTCAAAATTTCGTTAAAAGCAGTCAGCTATTTAGAAGCCTTACCGCTCCATAACTCCACTCTGTCCTTCACCAGTTGCGTGTACTGCTGTTCCATTTGGACAGCTCCGGCGGCATCCAGTTCTTTAATCATGTTGTCGTATACCGTATCAAAATTGGAAGCTGGTGCTAAAATAGCTTCGGGTATACGTTTGCGGATAATGTCTGTCGTTTTTTTGAATGTAACGTTATAGTTGGATTCATTGTCTGTTGTCAGGTTATAGGCTGCGCCCCAAGGCTTTACATCAAATTCTTTCTTGTCCGGGAACAGATCTTTCCACGTTTTTACGCCATACGCTTTAAGTGATTCTTTCTCTGGCTTCGAATAAGCCGCGATAATTTGTTCCGGGAATTTGGCTGTATAGTAGTTACCTGTAGGGTCCTTCACGCCGTCACCATAGTGTCCGCTCATAAGCGTGTACAAATCTATACCCGTGGATTTGTTGAAGTTGGTTGTATTGTTCGTCTTTTGCTCCAGTACATCAGCCGGAATGACGCGTTTGCCGTCTTTGATCTCATAATGCTTGCCCTCGATCCCCCAGTTCACTAGCACCTGTCCTTCATCGGAAGCTAAATAATCAAGGAATTTAATAGCCCGCACCGGGTCCTTGCAATTTTCCGTAATCCCTACACCATAACCGGACGCGAAGCCCGTATCCTGAAAGGAGCTATCCTTGTATTTCTCCGAAAGTGTAACTGGAAAATGCGCGTAGCTGGAATCGGCCTTGCCTGAAGCTTTTAATGCATTTTCGGCATCCTGATACCCCCACTCCTGATCAATCAGACCGAGGACACGGCCGCTGGCAATTTTGGATTTGTATTGATCACTTTTTTGCACAAACGAATCTTTATCGAGCAGCCCTTCATTGTACATGTGGTTCAACCAGCGGAAATATTCCTTTTCTTCAGGACGTTTGTAATGAAGCTTCGCTTCAAATGTTGTGGGATCAATAAAATATTCACCATCATCTGGCGCTCCAGTCGTCTGGAAGGCAGGATTCGTTACGGTAATCATAATTCTCCAGTCGTCTGCATCCAGCGTGAGTGGGATCGTTTTTTTGCCATTGATCGTTGGGTGCTTGGCTGTATAGGTTTTGAGTACGTTTTCATAATCCTGTAGCGTTCTTACCTTTGGATATCCTAACTCCTTGAGCACCTTATGCTGAATTTCAAATCCGCCCGTCGCGTCAAAACTCTCCTGTCCCACACCTGCATACGTAGGAAGGACATAGATGGATTGATCTTTATTACTGTATTTCAAACGATCCATATAGGGTCCATATAGCTTTTTGAGATTGGGTGCGTGATCGTTGATCAGATCTGTCAGATCAATCATGGCCCCCGCATCCACAAGCTTGTTAATATTCGCTTTAGGAGAAACCAAGTCCGGGTATTCTCCACTTGCTGCCATCAAAGCAATTCGGTCATCTCCACCTCCGCCGCTGACATCAAATTCCGCATTCAAGGTTACACCTGTTTTCTTGGTGATTTCCTTGCCTATTTCATCCTTCATTCCATTCCATTGCGGGCTTGTATCTGCTCCGAAGAAGCTAAACGTAATCGGGTCTGTGCCGCTGGACATGCCTTCCTTCGCTGCTTTATCGCTTCCTCCACAACCTGCGAGTGCGGTAAGAGACACCGCGAGCAAGGGAATCAGTGCAAATCTGGACCAGTGTTTGTTCATGTATAAATCCTCCTATATTCCTATGATGACTTCTCCTGCAAATAACTTCTATTTCACTACCGGTATCCCGATTTTTATGATTTCACTGCCCCCAGCGTCATACCGCCTACAAAATATTTTTGCAAGAACGGATACACCATCAGGATGGGGAGCGTAACCGTAATCGTGATTGCCATTTTAATCGACTCTGGTGAAATTTGAGCCATTTGCTTAGCCATATCGTTACTATTCGTCATACTGGAGCCGCCTTGCTGCGTACTTTGCAGTATCTTCATCAGCTCATACTGTAGCGTCGTCCATTGCGGCGCCCCACCATTATACAAATACGTATCAAACCAAGCATTCCACTGACCTACTGCCAGAAAAAGAGCAATCGTTGCCAATACTGGTTTGCACAGCGGCAAAATAATCTTCCAGTAAATCGTAAAATCATTCGCCCCATCGAGTTTGGCAGACTCCTGCAGCGCATACGGCAAACCGTCCATAAAGGAACGAATAACAAACACGTTAAATGCGCTAATTAAGCCTGGAAAAATGTACACCCAAAACGAACCCAGCAGATGCAGATCACGCATCAAAATAAACACGGGCACCATCCCGCCGGAAAAATACATCGTCAACGCCAAAAACGTAGAAATAAACTTACGAGCGCGAAACTCGACCCGACTCAATGTAAAAGCAAGCATAGACGCGCAGATCAATCCGAGTACCGTCCCGACCAAAGTACGAAGAATAGATATTTGCAGTCCCTGAAGAAGGCCATCGTACTGGAAAATCGTTTTGTAATTTTCGAGCGTAAATTGGCGGGGCCATATATAAATACCGCCGCGAACCGTGTCCGTTGAATTGTTCAGGGAAATCGCAAGTACGTTCAGAAACGGGTACAGCGTCAACACCACGATCAGAGCCATGAGGATATAGTTGAACAGATCAAACAGCTTCTCAGACCGGGTAGCATTAAATGCCCTATTTGTCATTTCGCTTCTCCCTCCCTACATGATGCTTTCTTTAGTTAGTTTTTTGAATATACCGTTCGCCGTAAACAACAGCAGAATGCTAACCAGCGAGTTGAAAATACCAATTGCCGTCCCATAAGAGAAGCGACCCAAATTAATCCCATAATTGAGCGCGTACAGATCCAACACCTCGGAATAATCCGTCACGAGACTATTGCCAAGCAAGAACTGCTTTTCAAAACCATTGCTCACCAGATGTCCAATCGCCATAATGAACAGAACCGCAATCGTCGAGCGGATACCCGGAAGTGTAATATGCCACATCTGTCTCCAGCGGCTCGCTCCATCCACGCGCGATGCTTCATACTGTTCTTGATCAATTCCGGTGATTGCAGCTAAATAAATAATCGTATTCCAACCTGTCTCTTTCCATATGTCGGAAGCGGTTACAATGTACCAGAACCAGCTCCCCTTTGCCATGAACTGAATTGGTTCATCCACAATATGAAGCGCTACCAATATATCGTTGACAATGCCTCCGTCAATGGACAGCATCTTGGTGACCAAACCGGCTACAACTACCCAGGATACAAAATGTGGGAGGTAGGATATTGTCTGCACAAACCGTTTGAACAGCATACCACGTAGCTCATTTAACAGAATTGCAAAGAAGATCGGTACGACAAAACCAAATATAATCCCCATTAGGCTCATCGCTAGCGTATTGCGTAATACCAGATAAAATCGTTCATCCTGAAATAGCTCAATAAAGTTATTCAGCCCTACCCATTTCTGGTCCGAAAAAGATTTGGCTGGCTTATAATTTTGAAACGCCATCGTCCAGCCCCAGAGCGGAAGATAGCTGAAAACAAATACCCATATGACGAAAGGAATAGACATAAAATAAAGATACTTTTGCTGCTTCACACTGTCCCACAAGCCTTTTCTACCACGTTCAGGCTTCGGGCCGCGAGCCTTGCGCGGTCTTCCCCGGTTGGATTCAGGAATCACAGCACCATTGTTGGAAGCGGTTTCAGTTGAAGATTCCATAACAAGCTCCTCCTCATCTCTAGATACTATTATCATACTTTGCTGGCTTGAAAGCGGGTACCCGACGAATTAGGAGAAAAATCAGTTCAAAATTAGATATATGGGATGAAAAAAATTACATTCGTGCCACTACGCATGCGGATGGTGCTTCCCTCGCTGTTGTCCCCGGATTTCTTGAATAAGCAACCTAAGGTAGAAATCCGGGGACAAAGGCGACCGCTTCGCTTGTCCAGCACCATTCCGCCTGCTCCGTTCTCATGTAAATTTTCTGAGAGAAGTCTTGTAAAAAACAAAAGATCAGCAATGTAAGCTGATCAGAGGTAAAGGATAGTGCATATTGCACCACAGGTGGATGATGGTATATATACAGACTGTCGCAATTAACCTAATTGATTAAAGGAAAAAAATAGCTTTCTAGCATCAATGTGCTAGAAAGCTATTTTGATTTATTTTACCGTGATCGTCCCGTAGTACATGTACATACCACAATTATACTCATATACCCCCGGCTTCAAGTCCTTGACGGTAAAATAATTATTTTCGTGATCCAGATAAACGTCCATTCCGATCTTCAACGACTGCACTTCATCAATGCAAGTAAAGGATGTCATTTTCTTGAAATTGATTTTGGTTGGAACGCCGGCTTTCACTTCAATATTTTTAGGATAGAAACCGTCCCCTTTTACACCCACTGTAACAATCTCATATTTGGTCTTGTCTGGCTCTTCCTGAGCTTGTTTAGGTTGACTGGCCGGAAACGACGACACGCTCCCCTGAAAATAAAACAAGACAAACCCGCCCATGCTCAGGGCTACAAAACCAATCAGCATCAAATGCCAATGCTTAGAGATAAGTGCTTTCATTCATATCAGCCCCTCCAGTTGAGTGTCTACAGTTGAGTGTCTACATGTGACGCATCAACTCTAACCAGTATATAAAAGTTAATCAAAATTTTAAACACCTCATTTCACAGGCTCGGATGATCCAGCTCATACAGGTTGCGGTATCGGGACTGCTCCTGCCACAGCTGTTCATGGCTTCCTCGCATGGAAATGACCCCTTTTTCCATAAAGATCACCTCGTCCATATGCTCCATTCCTGTGAGATGATGCGTGATCCAGATGAGCGTTTTATCCTCCAGCACACGAAACATCGTCTGCATGAGCTCATGCTCTGTCAGCGGGTCAAGCCCCACTGTCGGCTCATCCAGTAAAACAATCGGGTGATTTTGCAGCAAAATCCGCGCCAGTGCAATTCGCTGTTTTTCTCCACCGGAAAAACGAAGACCCGTCTCCTGCATTCGGGTATCGTAGCCCTCTGGCAAAGAATCAATCAGGGCTTCAAGCCCTACCTGCTCTGTTACTGCACGAACCTCATCCAGCGTAGCATCGGGTCGTCCCAGCCGAATATTGTTCGCTACCGTTGTGTCGAATAAATACGGCTGCTGGTTTAGCACTGCAAATAGACTGGAGTATGCTCCACCTGTATATACGGGAATCCCTGCGACAGTGACGCTACCTTCATCAGGCTGCAATGCTCCCTGAATCAGGTTCAGTAGCGTGGACTTGCCCGCACCACTGCGACCAAGCAATGCAACCTTTCCCCCCTGTGGTACGTGCAAAGAGATATCACGAACGCTCCATTCCTGTGTTGCCGCATAGCGGTAGCTTACGTTGCTCAGCAGCAGGCCTCCTCCGTGGCCCAATCGCATAGCGGTAGTCTGTTCCTCTAGAATATCTGCTGTTCCGCCTGCTCCAGGTGTAGGTGTGTCTTTCTCCGAATCCTTTAACCGTCGAAGTGAATCCTGATACTCCGGCGCATGAACCACCGCTTCTCCAGCGCGAACGAAGGCATCCAGCAATGGAAAAGCCACAAGGGCAAAGGATGCCAGCCATGTGGCTTCTATACGATTCTGTGCTACCAGTCCTCCGGCCCACACAGTCATAATCACAACCCCGCAACCTACAACGCATTGTGCGATCCAATGAGAACGCCACTCGCTCCGGCGAAGTGAATTTTCCATTACGGCAGCCCTATTGTGTCGTTGTGTAAAGGTGCTCAGGAAATGCCCAGTCCGTCCGCTCAGCAACAGATCACTCATGCCGAACAGAGCATCTGTCAGTTCCTGATAGGCTTTACTCCGTTCCTGCTTGAACACTCGCCGTTTGGCGAGTGAGGTCCATAGTGAGATAGCTGGGGCAATAAAAAGCAAAAATCCGCCATATAGCGCCATGAGCAAGGCAAAGGTTCCGTCCATCCGTCCAAGTGCCCAGATGCCTGCTGCATAAATTAGCAAAGCCGATAACGCAGGCAAAACTAGCTTCAAATAGATGTTTTGAAGCTGCTCAATATCCTCTGCCAGCAGTCCCAAAAGGTCCCCTGTACGGAATTTGCTGCGAATCATCAGCGCCTGCGGTTCCACTGCCCGATATAAGCGTACCCGCATACGCGAGACAAGGCGCAATGCTGCATCATGTCCTACCAAGCGCTCCAGGTACTGAATAACCGCTTTACTAAAGCCAAATGTTCGCACAAGCACAATTGGAACGTACACCATTAATATATTTTCCGGTTTTAAGGCCGAACGGGTAATCAGATGACCGGACGTAAAGAGCAACGCGCCCGCACATCCAATGGCCAATGCACCCAAAAGAGCAGCTACCAGAAAGGCCCAAAAATATTGTCTCAGATACGTCGCAAACCAGCCTTGTCTGCTATTGTCCGTTACTCTCATATCGTCCGTTCCCTCCTTCCGACATCCCCGTCAGCAATCGGTAATATGCCCCCTTACGGGCAATCAATTGTTGATGGGAACCTACTTCTTCCAGACGACCTTGATTCATCATCCAGACACAGTCCATATCTGGCATCCAATGTAGCCGGTGGGTGGCAAGAAACACTCTTTTGTGTTTCAAAACCGATAAAATCGTCTGTTTTAGCTCCCACTCTGTCTCAATATCCAGATGCGCCGTAGGCTCATCCAATAAAATGACCGGACGGTTACTGAGCAAGGCCCGTGCCAATGCAATCCGCTGCGCCTGCCCTCCGCTCAGTGTCCTACCTGCTTCACCAATGGGCTCATTCATTCCACCCGGAAGACCGTCTACCAGTTCACGCAGTCCAACCGCGTCAATCGCCCACTCTACCTGCTGGCTGGATGCCTCAGGTTCATAAAAGCGGATATTATCTGCCAAAGAAGCGCTAAACAGGTAAGGATGCTGTGGAATATAGGCAATATGACGCTGCCATTCAGCTTTGGCTTCCCCAGCCAATCCGCATCCATTCAGGAGTAGCTCGCCTGAAGTCGGATCAGCAAAGCCGCCAAGCAGACTAAGCAGCGTCGTTTTACCTGCACCGCTAGCTCCAACGATGCCGATCATGTTCATGTGCGGTTCAACATGTGCAGACACATGTTCAAGCCGAGCCGAACCGTCTTCATTAAGAAGGCACACATCAGACAGCTCAAGAATGTCCTGTCCCGTGATGTCCAATCCTTTATCGTTAGCTGCCTGTTTATTCGGCTTGGTCGCATCATCTTCTGTACTGAGAATGGAGCGTATTGCTCCCCAAGCCTCCTTACCATCCAGTGAAGCATGATAGTCTGATCCCAACTGGCGTATAGGCATAAAATATTCTGGCGCCAAAATAAGCACCGCAAGCGCTGCCTCCAAACCCACCGAGCCACTAATCAGGCGCAAACCCAAGCCTACCGCGACAAAAGCGACCGATAGCATACTAAAAAAATCAAGGGCAAATGAGGAAAGAAACGCTACCCGCAGCGTGCGCATCGTTGCCGTGCGGTATTGGTCGCTGACCTTCCCAACCGTTTCCCCATGCTCTTGGCTACGACCCAAAAACCTTAGTGTCTGAAGTCCACGCAGCGAATCCGTGAAATGATGAGATAACAGACGATAGGAACGCCACTGCTTGTCTGCCTGCTTCCGTGCCGCCAAGCCGAGCAAAATAAAGAAGCCCACCAGGATTGGCATCGTAGTCGTCAAAATCACACCTGAAATGACATCCAATGTGAAAACATACACAAGCACAAGTATAGTTACAGCCATCATGTCAATCATACGAGGAATGGACAGTTCCAAATACGTGCGAAAACGATCCATGCCGTCCAGCGCCAGCGTCACCAATTTGCCGCTGCCTTCCTGCGCTGCAAAACCCGGCCCCCGTTCGAACAAACGTGCAAGCAGACGCTCCCGTAAGGAAGCGCCTGAAGCTTCGGCAAAACGGCCGGCTGTCCGGCGTTGCAGCCAGATCGCCGTATGCCTCGTTGCAAAAGCAGCGAAAAACAACGCCAGTGAAGGCCAAACCATCACCAGCGGATTTTTATCAAATAAAATCGTAATAGCCTTTGCCAAGTAGACTGCTTGTGCAATCACTGCGGCCCCCTGGAGCAGGGAAAGGGCAGCCAGTAGCAGCATCACTGGCCGAATGCCCTTTAATTCAAACCATGCCTTATCCATTAGTATTCCAAATGATCCTTCTCACTGAGACGCTTATGGAAAACAAAATAGCTCCATGCCTGATAAGCCAACACAAAGGGTAAAAGCGTTGCTGCAACAATCGTCATGGCTTTCAGTGTGTAATGACTGGAGCTTGCATTATAAATCGTTAAATCAAAAGCACTGTTAATCGAGCTCACCATAAATCTTGGGAACAAACCGACGAATAACGAAACGAAGGTCAGTAAAATCACTGCACCTGTCATCCCGAAGGCCCATCCTTCACGGCGCTGCTTCAGGAAGTACCATGTCAGCACATAGGCGACAATTCCCACCGCAACCGCAGCATACATAAAGGGACCGCGACGTGCAAATAAATCCGTTGCAAAATAAGTCCATACCACCATGCCCGCGAGTAAAATGCCCAATACCGGAAGAAACTTGGACGCGATCACACGAGCGCGATCCCGTACTTCTCCAATCGTCCGCAGGGAAATAAACGTCAGTCCGTGCATTAGACACATTCCGACCACTGTCAGTCCAATCCATACGGTGTATCCATTGAATACATCGGAAAATCCAGCTTTCAAATCCATGTTTTGTTGAATAGGTACACCTTTCACCAAAGCCGCAAAAGCCATACCGAACAGCATCGGCGGTAGAAAGCTGCCAATCAGAATGCAGGCATCCCACGTTCCAGTCCACCATTTCCCTTCAGCCTTGCCGCGGAACTCAAAAGAAACTCCACGCAAGATCAAACCTAGCAAAATAAAGACAAATACCAGATAATATCCGCTGAACATGGTTGCATAAAAATGCGGGAATGCGGCAAACATCGCACCTGCTGCTGTAATCAGCCACACTTCGTTGGCATCCCAGAATGGACCAATCGTATTGATCATCAAACGTTTTTGTTGGTCATTACGCGGCACCAATCCTGTGGCCATTCCTACGCCAAAATCAAAGCCTTCCAGAAAAAAGAAGCCAGTAAACAGCACAGCAATCAATAGGAACCATAAATCATTTAGCGACAATGGTGTCACCCCCTTGAGCAAAAGGATCATGAATTACCGTTTGTTGATGCGGCTCAATATCTGGACCTTTGCGAGCCGTACGGTAAAACAGAAACGCCAGCACACCTGTTAAAATTAAATACAATGTGGTAAATGAGATGAACGAGAACAACACTTCTCCAGCCACAACAGTAGGCGAAACAGAATCTTTCGTTTGAAGTAAACCAAATACAGTCCACGGTTGGCGACCTATTTCAGTCATGATCCAACCTGAAGTATTCCCAATGAATGGAAGGGATATCCCCCATATCATAAGACGGAAGAACCAGCGATGTGAACCTTCCAACTTTTTACGGAACGTCAGGTAAGCTCCGTATAAAGCGAGTGCAATCATGCCACATCCCGCCGCAATCATAATGCGGAAGCTCCAGAACGTGGTTCTTACTGGCGGGATATAATCTCCCGGACCATAGGTTTTCTCATATTCTGCCTGAAGCTCATTCATACCAGGCACAGAGCCGGTAAATTTACTATAGGATAGAAAACTCAAAGCAAAAGGAACTTTAATCTCAAAGGTATTTTCCTTTTTTCCAGGATCAATCCATGCGATAACTGTCCAAGGAGCGGGGTCACCGCTGTTCTCCCATAAGCCCTCACTGGCAGCCATCTTCATCGGTTGTGTTTTCACTAAATATTGAGCCTGACCATGACCAAACAAAGGAATAGCTATGGCGCTGATTAAGGCAACAATAATGCTCAATTTGAAAGAAGGTTTAAAAAAGTCCATATTCTTTTTTTGCATCAGCTTCCATGCACTGATACCCGCGATCAGAAATGCTCCTGTCGCAAAAGCAGCAAACAGCGTATGCGGAAATTCCCATAGCAGTTGTTCGTTCGTTAGCAGAGCGGCAAAATCTTTCATTTCTGCACGTCCATTTTGAATCTCATATCCTACGGGACGCTGCATGAATGAATTAGCAGCTAGAATCCACAATGCCGATAACATCGTACCGATAGATACCAACCACATACAGATTAAATGGACCGTTTTGGACAATCTTTCCCAACCGAATACCCATAATCCGATAAACGTCGATTCTAGAAAAAATGCAAGCAATGCTTCAATCGCCAGCGGCGTACCGAATACATCACCGACAAAACGGGAAAAGTCCGACCAGTTCATCCCGAACTGGAATTCTTGCAAAATCCCGGTGACTACGCCCAGTGCAAAGTTAATCAGCAGAAACGTTCCCCAGAATTGAGCCATTTTTTTGTACAAGTCATTTTTCTTGATAACATACATAGTCTCCATAATTGCCACCAATAACGACAATCCAATAGAGATCGGCACATAAACAAAGTGAAGAATCGTTGTGGTTGCAAACTGCAACCGTGCCAAATCCAATACGTCCATGATGTTGCTCCCTCCCCCTGCACTTCTCTTAACAATGATTTATAGTATTATAATCTGAAGTTTTCTACATTTGTGATAGTATTCACATTCTTACATATGCAGCGGTCACTTTTTAGAAAATGACTCACTCCGTACCTTCACCATGGCTGTCATGATCCGGCTTCAGATTATCCCCATTATATAGAATAAATTTAAATGAAATAGAATCGAAAATGTGAACATCGTGTCGAAGCTGTGTCATAATGGTGTCGATTTGATGAAAACGCCCTAAACTCCATAATAAATGTGACATTTTCGATTGATCTATCCATTTTTTCACCATAAAAAAGAGCCTCTCTTCGTTCGAAGGTTATACCTCCGACATCTGCAAGAGAGACTTCATAGCGTAAACCTAGGAATCTATCAACAGCCATCTGTTCCTCCGTTCTTTTGAACCCGATTACGGTAGGAGGAAGGTGACATTCCAGCATACTTTTTAAACTTACTATGAAAATAATCTGCATTCGCATATCCCACGCGTTCCGCCACCTGGTGTACCTTAATTCCTTGTGCAAGCAATTCCCTTGCTCGCTCAATCCTCACCTTATCCAGGTAGGCATTAAAGGCCTCGCCAGTATGACTTTTGAACAGTTTGCCCAAATAGCCACTATTGTAATTGAACATATCTGCCAGTAACTCCAGTCGCAAATTTTCATCATAATGACTATGTATAAAGTCAATCATTTGTTTCATGATGATGCCCTTGCCACCAGATTCAGTCTGGCCAATCCATTGCAACACATGCTCCAGCGAGTGATCCACCAGCTCGCCCAATGTGGAATAAGCATATACATCGGTTATAAAGCTGGAGTGCTCCTCCAGCACGGTTCGGCTGTGATCCTGTCCGGCTGCATACTTGTTCAACGCCAGTGTGAATGTTTGGGCGAACGCCGCCTTGATTGCAGATTCTGTGCGATAAATCCGTGGAAATTGGTCTTCCATTTCCTTAATGACACGGGTTGCAGCTTCACTATTAGCCATATCTAGCGCATAGTACAGCTTTTCCGCATAACGTAGGGGATCATTTGTAGCACGATCAGACGCTCCACTCATTTCAGACTCAACTGTCTCCAATTCGTATAGGTCTCCGGAAAGCATGACTCTTTCTGCCCGGAACAAAAACGTACGTTCTAACAATCGTAGTGCCTGCTCAAAAGATCTGGGAATGTCGTTAAGAATGGATACAGGATCACCGGCAGCCACATAAATTTCCGTTGCCCACGGCTTTAGCTCCTGTCGCCAAGTAGCCAGTAACTGAACAGCATCTTTCTCCGTTTTTAACGTGGCGGGAAGCAAAAGACCCATATATATTCCAGCCTCAAACACGATACCTCTGCCCTGCTCATGGCACAATTCTGTTAGCCGCTGCTTTGCTGCCGACTGCCGAGCTTGCCGATCCCAGTCAGGAATACGTAAATCCAGCAGAATAACCTGATAGCTACTCCAGTCCAACGCTGGTAACGCGGGCTGTTGTCCATGTTTTCCGTTACCGCTTTGATGTTCAGCTTGCTCGGATGCTTTGTGCAGAGAATCGCTGCCTTCTACGGCATTACGAGCATGCTCTCGATGAACCGGAAACAATAATGCTTCGATCCAATTACGCTCATGGGAAGGCGTACTTCCCCATTTACCGTCTTCTTTCTCGTCCTCAATGTTTTGCCATACCCGTTTCAACTCTGTCGTCATTTCTTCCTCATCAACTGGCTTCAGTAGATAGCCATCTACCCCGAAGCCCATGGCTTGCCGTGCATAATCAAAGTCTGCATATCCGCTTAATATGAGAAAATGAAACGGCTCTCCGTTCTTTTCACGTATGCTTCGTATGACCTCCAGTCCACTCATCCCGGGCATACGAATATCTACAATGACCAACTCCGGCCGATGCTCTCCGAACTTATCCAGAGCCTCGCGTCCGTTCCCTGCCGTATCGACAATACGGAAGCCACAATTCCCCCAGTCAATAATAGAGGACAATCCTTCACGAATCGCAGGCTCATCATCTACAATCATTGCTTTATACATTTGACTCTTCCTCCCTTGGTATGGAAAAGTATACGGTTGTTCCTACTTGTAATGCGCTTTCAATATGCAGTCCATAACGTTCGCCGTACATCAATGTCAGACGTTGATGCACATTACGCAGGCCAATACTGCTCCCTTCCGGCTCATCCGCCCCCCTGATCCGATCTAGCAGACGGGTCAGTTGCCCAGCTTCCATGCCGATCCCGTCATCTTCTACTTTAATTTTCAACTCTCTTTGTTCTATTGTAATATCTACCTTCACGGTAACTGGCTCTTCCTTATTTTCCAGGCCATGAATGACTGCATTTTCCACCAGCGGTTGTATGATTAAGGGAGGAATCGACATGTCCGTCGCGCTTTCTTCCAAATTCACTTCATAGATCAAACGATTTCCAAATCTGAACTGCTGAATTTGCAAATAGGATCGCACCATATCCAGCTCCTGTAGTACCGTCGTTTTACCACTGCCAATCTCCAGATTCCGGCGCATCAGCCTGCCAAGCAAACGCACCGTCGTTGCAATTTCCGCTTCCCCATTCAGATGTGCTTTCATTCGAATGGACTCTAACGCATTAAACAGAAAGTGCGGATTAATTTGGCTGGCCATCATTTTTAGCTTGATATCCTTTTGTGCCAATTCCAGCCTGTTGTTGTGCTCACTCGTCTCATAAACCTGCGCCATGAGTTGGCGAATACTACTCACCATATAGTTGAAACGGCGGGATAAATCCCCGATCTCGTCCTTTCCCTCCACACTCGATACCACATGAAAATCGCCCGCGGCTACCTTACCCAGCTCATAGCTCAACCGCTGTAGTCGTTTGGTAATCAGCCAGGAAATGATGGTGATCAGAATCAGCGCCATAACCAGCACTGCAAGAACACATAAAGCACCAATCAGGCTGATTCGGTTGGCTCCCTGTACAATATGCTCCGTCGAAAACACTGAAATAATCGTAAATCCGCTCACACTGGAGGCGGGCAGCAGCTCATCCACGATGATGTTGGAGGGCACTCCGTTGATTTTCGCTTCATATATTCCCTTACCCGCACGCTGGACGTCAAAGCCCAAATGTAAATCGCTCAACGTTTGGCCCACCGACTGTGGACGAGTAGCCGCGACCACAATCCCGTTACGATCTGTAATCAATGTTTCAAAAGGCTCCTTGCTCAGCATATGATTCAACTCGGTCTGGCTCAGCGATATCATCAGAACTCCCTTGGTATTGTATTCGGGAAATGGAATTTGCCGTACCAGGCTCAGGCGATTAACCGGGTTATCCTCCTTATCCTGAATGTAAAACCAGTTAATCGCCGTCCCCTTCAAAGCCGTCTGGAACCACGGCTGCCGCTCAATGTTAGAGTCCACTGGAATAAACTCCAGATTATTGACAAGCGTCGGATTGTACGAATAGAACCGGATGGTAGCAACTTCTCTATATTGCTGAGTATACTCATTAAAATCCTTGTATTGATGATACGCATTCATCAGCTCTACCATACCCGGATACCGTCGGTTCGCCATCTCCCTCAGCCTTTTATCGAACATGAGCCCATTTGAAATATCCGTTGGCACACGCAGTAAATTTGCCGTCTGGCTCTTGATCTTTTCCACATTGTTTACCGTCTGGGCAATTGCACTATTCAATGCCTGCTCTCGCAAATAAAAAGTAACGCAACCGCCCACCACCAGCACCGGGATCATGACAATCAGTACGTAGGAGAACAGCAGCTTATTCCGCATACGCATATTATTCATCAAAAGCCGTACTCCACGATTCATGCCATCCCTCCCATAAGATAAGCGCTTACATTTTTATGTATTTTCACATTCTCTATCTCGCCCTATATGTATCCAGTTTAATGCTTCGTAACCTCTATATCTATATTTTTGCAAAATTTAAAAATGTGGCGAACGGAGTCACCACACTTTACAATTCCTAAACTATTTACGTACAAAAGGTTCGATATGCACACCCTGCGGCAGCTTATGCGGATCTTCCAGGTTGATATGGTCATAGAACATAATGCCGTCCAAATGGTCCATTTCATGCTGCACGACAATCGCTGCATAACCTTTGAAAGTCAATAGCTCCTGTGTTCCGTCTGGTAAAGTGGCCTTAATACGAATTTTTTCGTAACGCGGTACATATCCGGCTACGTACCGATCTACAGACAAGCACCCCTCACCCTGTTCCAAATAAATCATGGACGTGGAGTGGCTGACCAGCTTCGGATTAAACAATGCATACTCTACCGTTTTGTCTCCATCTTTATAATAAATAGCGCACATTCTTTTGTTCAAACCTACCTGGTTCGCAGATAACCCCACACCCGGGCGCAGATCATAGCGGCCAGCCAGCTCTTCATTTTGGCTATTTTTCAGATAATCTAGCATCCATTGCATCTGTTGCAGGTCCTCTTCAGACAGCGGCAGGCATACCGGCTCAACCTTTGTGCGCAAAATCGGTTCCCCTTCACGCACGATATCCTTCGTGAGAAGCATGTCCATCGATTGATTACTCATTCGTCAGCCTCGATTCATTTAAATAAATATACTTTCATGTTATTCTGCAAAAGTTAGGGAGTTCCCAATATTCCTACAAGTTTTATCCCATAAATTATATCTATTCATGAAATGGATTGTCAAAATGAAGTGGTATTTAAGCCATTAAATATTCATTGCCTTAATGGTTTATCTAATTAACAATTATACTGATGCTCTATATATCCTTAAACGAAAAACCCCCTTAACCAATGAAGTGGTCAGGAGATTTTTTGCCGTTATCATACCTTTGAAATTAATCTACGTATCTTTTCTTACTATTAAGATGGCTGCTCCAACGCACTTGGAGCTTCACTAAACAGCTGCGCCTTTGGATTCGGCTGTGTCCAGGTATTATAATATTGCGAGTTCTTGCCGTAGGAATTGTCAATGACAACGTGCGGCATATCAAGCAGACAGGCCAGAATGTGACCGTGCAGCCGTGAAGTGCGAACCTCTCGATAAGAGCTGAACAGCGTAACCGCCTTGTTCATGAGATGGTCTGTATACTTGTACCAGAATGTACGCGTAGGCAACGGGCCACCAATTTTCTTATCCAGTCGATAAAACTTCTGGAAATAGACAATTCCCTTCACTTCCAGCGGAGTGAACAAAGTATCCCAGTCCAGACGGTGAGCGGCATCTGCCTCGTCATCGAACTTCTTTTGTCCACCCACCGTTTCAATATCTGTGCGCAGGAAATACAATACATCCTTCACGGTTTCCGTAGTCGGCTTCAATGGCCAGAGCTGGTGTGCCATATCAGGACATAGTGTGATACTGCACTGGTTCAGCTTGTCCTTAGCCCACTGATAAGAGCGTGTATCCCGCACAAACATATGTAGATCCGGATGAGCATTGAACAAGGCAGCGACTTCATTAGCCTTCTGTTCAGATTGAAAGTGGATCGTCTGCGGCATAATCACAATTCGGTGGTTAGGGAAATCGCGAACGATGCGTTCTCGCAAATTTTGGTGATTTGAATAGAGATCGCCGAAGTTGCCGCCGCCGTGGCACACGATAATCCAGTCACCCGGAATTTGAAGCCGATCGGGAATATCCATAGCGCTATAACGGGCGCGGACATGGATGCCATTATCCTTGAAGAACGCCTCGGTGCCTTTCATGATGAGTACATCCCCACCGTTATTATAGACGGGATAATCGACATAAATGATATTCGAACCTTGGGGGACTACGTCGAGAATGACGCTCAGCTTATTTTTCAGTTTAGCCATGGGATGCAAATTCGGCATCTTTCAGTTCTCCCTTCCTGCGCTTCTTTTGTATAGTCTGAATGACAAATGTAATATCACTTTTATCAAAAATGATCCGTGATAGCGGAACATTGAAAAACATCGGGAATGAGAACAGTGAGAACGCCAATCGTACACAAGCGCCTACAAGCAAAGCAATCGCAATGCCGTCCAGACCGAAGATCGGTGTACAAATAAAAAATAGACCGACGGTGATCGCATAGGCTACAATTTGCCGGAACAATACCAGTCCCGGACGTCCCAGCGCGTTAAAGGCCGAAGCCAGAATCCATGAGCCGCCACCAATGATACATTCCAGTGACAGCAGATAGAACGTTAGCGATGCTTCCAGGAAAGCGGGGCCGTACAGCAAACCCAGCATGTATCGTCCAATGAAGAGAGCAGGCACAATGACGATTAGCATCGCAGCCATAGAGATGCGAAAAGCACGTCCTACCGTTTCGACAATCTTGCTATGCTCCATCCCCGTCACTTTTGGAAAGGTAACGTTAGTGACGGCATTTTGCACCACATTGAACACACGAGACAAGGCGTAGACGACAGAGTACAGGCCGAACGCTTTGGGTGATAGCAGCGCCACTATAACGATTTTGTCCGTTTGTGTGGACAGCGTCCCCATCAGCTCCATCCCGTAAACCCTCGCTCCATAGCTATAATAAGGACGAAGCACTTGGCGGCTGGTAAATGGGCGGAAAGCACGCACATTCATATACTTGCGCAAACGGAGGAACGCCCACACTAATGCAAGGAAACTCGCGGCAAAATTCACTGCTCCTGCCAGCTGCACATTGAGCAAGCCCATCAGCCACAGTGTCACCAGACCGATGAAATTCAGTAACGGGTAGTAAAACAACAGACCATTATATACGCTAAACCGATCCAGTCCTTGCGACAATGCTGTCGTCAGCGCTGTAAGCACTGCCAGTGGTATGGCTGCCGCACAATAAAGCTGGGACAGTTGGATGATGTCCGCACCATAACCATTCAGCCACAGCGGCATGCATATCCAGGCCACAGCCCCTGCCAACAAGCTGGCAGGCAACTGAATCCAGAGCGACAACGCCAGCAGTTCTTCCGTCGTGCCTGTTTTCTTCTTGATGTTGTAAATTAACGACGTTGGTAATCCGAAGCTCAACACACTGCCGATCAGTGTAGGCCAGAACAGAACTGCCGCCAGTTCTCCTTTCCCCTCTACTCCGAGCATACGTGCGGTCAGGATGGAAGTCAGGGTCGTGACGATTAGCACAAAAAAATTGTTAAAGCTCGTGCGCATGATCGTTTTAGCGAGACTGTCACCCGTGAATACTTTCCTTGCTGCTGTCCATGTGCTCATGTTACGTCCAACTCCTGTTCCTTATTAAGCCTCTCGTCTCTATGCTCAATCGCGTCTTATGACGCACCTCCATCAGCCTACCGTTTTTTTGGAATTACGTTCAGGCAACTGTCCCCCGCCAACAGGCTCCTTCGGGCTTGAAAAGATCGCTTTCAGCGCTCTTCTATAGCCTTGAATGGCAGTATGATTTTTCTTGGGCTTTTCTCTCAAAATCTGATACAACGTCGTCCAGTATAGTGCTGCATAACCGATAGGCCCAGATCCCTCGTCACGCAGCAAATGAATATGATTCATCACCCGCATATAAGTAACCTGCTCCATATTGTCGCGTGAGGACGGCGATTCGTGATGAAGCAGCGTAAGCGCCGGGTTAATGTATAACGGACCGCTTTTCATCGCGATGCGCGAAAGTAATAAGTCCTCGCCTACGCTATAGCTTTGCAACCAAGGTACCGGCTCCAGACCGCGAATCGCTTCACGACGAAATGACATATTACAGCCATGGAAAAACTGGGTTCTAAACGTCTTCTTGGCCTTATGCCAGTTATACATCGAGCCGGACTGACCGCTGAGGGATAGCCTTCCTTTGGACAAAGACTGCTGGAATGACAGCAAGCATCGAATTGTTCCCATGAAGCTGTTACTCATTCCCTGTGCGATACCGCCGACACCAGCGGCCTGCGGGTAAGCCTCATAGGTACGCATCAACTCATTCAAGTAGCTGCTCGGCAGCTCAACGTCATCGTCAAGGAACAAAATGATGTCACCCTGCGCAAGTTCAGCTGTCTTTACACGAGATAACCATAATCCCGGCTGCTCCTTACGATGATATCGGTAGGTAATTCCCGCTCTGCCCAACTGACGCTCATAACGTTCCAGCACATGTTTCGGCAGTTCTCCGTCGTCAATAATCCATAGCTCGGTTTCACATGCCTCCGGTGCTCCCCCAATGGCAATTGAATTGATGCATCGGGTCAGATCATCAACCCGATTTCGGGTGCACAGAGCAATGGACAAGCTTAACATCATACTCCCCCTTTATCCTGTCAATGTGTATAAAACGGATTACTGAACCGCCGGGCCTAAATATTCGTTATATTTTTGCTTGCGCGGGTTCAGAATGAACAACACCCCCTGCTTGTATCCATCTGCGGCATTAAAATTGCGACGCAGCGTTTCTTTGAGCATCAAGTAGGATAAGGTCCATAAAAGGGCTCCATACTGAATCACTCCAGCCTTTTTCAAGGCAAGAAAATAATAGTGGTTAATCGCTGTAGCCTTGGCTACTTTGCCCGCCTTATCGCGCGAGCTTGGGGATTCATGATGAATGATGGTTAAGTCAGGATTGATAACCAATTTGCCGTAACGGCTCGCCAACTGGCACATGTACAAATCGTCAGCCACGGCATAACTGGTCATCCACGGATACGGCTTCATGTCCCGAAGCGCATCCCTCCGAAATGACATATTGCAGCCATGGAAAAATTCTGTATCGAAAACCTCCGTTGCTTCGCCCCAACGCAGCAAAGAACCTGCCAGACTACTAGGCGAGAGCTTGCCGAGGGATGGAGACATCTGAAATGTCAAAACGCCCAGCAGCTTTCCTGCCCGGCTCGAATGTAATCCCTTTGCAATCCCTCCAACACCCACAATCGTTTCATCCTGATCATAGGTATCGAGCAAGCGCCGGATATAGAGTTTATCGTCCAGTTCTGCATCATCGTCAAAATACAGCACAATATCATACCGCACAAGGGACAAGGCCTCATAGCGGGATAACCAAACGCCGGGACGACTTTTTTTATAATATTTCAAAACGCTTTGAGGCAATCCGGATACCATGTGACGGTACTGCTCGATCTGTTGGTCGGAAATATCGCCGTCATCAACAATTAGCAGTTCTACAGCCGTATGCTCCAATTGCTGCTGTACTGCAATAGATTGTATACAGCGTGTCAGGTCTTCGATCCGGTTGCGGGTACAAATGATGATGGAGACATCGGACATGCCATTACCTCCTGTGTGTGTATCCAGATGCTTTGGAAGAGATATTCAAAGTTTTTCCAATTGCTGGATTATATATGTTTATTGTATCTTTGACAGCGTTTTAGTGTATATACCTCTTTTGTATACTTTTTCAGTCTCCAAAAGGGTAGACAATCCTCTAAAAAGAGCAAAAAAATAGGATTGGCTTCTAGTGCCAATCCTGATTTACCCTTGGAAGTCCAGAAACAACGTCGCATTCACATACCGACGTGCCATGGACAAAAAATAACTATTTTGCACCGCTACTGCTGCCACCAACAAAGTATTACGCACTGCTTCACACTGGTTAGGGGTCAAATGCTGTAAACGACTGGTGTATTGATCAGCCGCCTGAACCAGCAGCTCCTCTGTCGCACCTTCTTGACGCTGCTGTCCTGTAATGGAATTTCCGTTGTCCTTTGCATAGCCTGCTCCAGCAACATCGAGCATTTGGTCTCCATTCGCATCCAGCTCCTCAAACAAAGTTGAATAGGCCGCGTACAAATCGACCGGCTGAATCAGATCGTCCGTATCATCTTCGGGTTGTTGGAACAGGATATGAAATAGCTGACGAATGGATTCAAAATCAAGACATGATTTTAAATCTTCCACAATGAGCAATATAGCTGCCTGGTTGACCGAGTATTTTTTGCCGATCTTCGGAGCGCCGAGAAATTCCTTGAAGTCGCGTTTGACCCAATTTTGCATAGATGCCAGTGAGACATGGCTGTATTCGACCAGTTGACCCAGGGAAACAATCTCCTGCAGCGAAAAGGCTGCGCTGTGCTTACCCTTGATAATTTTATCTAGCACAGGTGTCACGTCGGTGTATAAAAATGTCGGCATCGTGCTCCCGGAGCGGGCGAGATGGCTATGAGTGCGCCTCCAGGCGTCCTGCAGAACGGCCAAAGGCTGCAATTCGCGGCGACCTTCCATGGCCAGCAGCAAATGGGCCATATCACGACGAGTAAGGGTAAAAGACTCCATCTGCTTTCCTCCCTTTCTTACATTTCAAGTTCATTTGAACTCATCATACGCTCTCAAACTAGGCTTGTAAAGCGAAGCAATGAGCCGTGCGGGTTCTATTATGCCTTATTTTCCGTGTAAATTGGAGATAGGTGACCTGCTACGATTCCATATGAACCTTGTATATTTTCTTTTAAGTTCTTAAAATAAGTTCAAGTGAACTTAAAATGGAGTTCCTTAAAAAATTGAACGAAAAAGGGATGAGTGAAAATTATATGGGTATAGGTGTCAGTCTATTTTTGTTTGCGGTGTTGATTTTATTTAGTGCTTTCTTCGTGGCTACCGAGTTTGCGATTATTAAAATCCGTTCCAGCCGGGTCGATCAGCTGGTCGTGGAGAACCGTAAAAACGCACTGGCGCTACAAAAAGTCGTCAATAATCTAGACGGCTACCTGTCCGCCTGTCAGCTTGGTATTACGATTACAGCGTTGGGACTCGGCTGGCTCGGTGAACCGACCGTAGTCAAATTGCTGGAGCCTCTCTTTCAACAGCTCAACATCAATGGGGATTTTTCACATATCCTGGCCTTTATTATTTCATTCGTCATTGTAACTTACCTGCACGTGGTAATCGGTGAACTGGCTCCCAAAACATTGGCAATCCGCAAGGCGGAAGCTGTCAGTCTGTTAACCTCTCCAGTTATCGTGTGGTTTAACCGGATTATGTATCCGTTTATTTGGCTCCTTAACGGCTCGGCCAATCGTCTGGTTCGTCTGTTTGGTCTTCAGCCAGCTAGTGAGCATGAAGAAGCACACTCTCAGGAAGAAATTCAGATCATTTTGTCCGAAAGCGTGGAAAGTGGTAAGATCAATAACACCGAATATGGCTACGTAAATCGTATCTTTGCTTTTGACGAGACCGTTGCCAAAGAAATTATGGTGCCACGTACAGATATGGTATGCTTGTTTACGAATCGCTCGCTACAAGAAAACATGCTGACTATTCACGAAGAGCAGTATACCCGTTTTCCGGTGGCGACAGATAGCAAGGATCAGATCATTGGTATGATTAATACCAAACAGCTATTCCTTGAGTATGATCGCAATCCCGAGCTTGTTTTCGACAGCCTGATTCAACCGATCTTGACCGTTCCAGAAGTTATCCCCGTCAACACGCTGCTGAAACGTATGCAGAAGGAGCAGGTTCATATTGCTCTCCTGGTCGATGAATACGGCGGAACCTCCGGCCTCATCACCATTGAGGACATTTTGGAGGAGATTGTTGGCGAAATTCGGGACGAATTTGATAAGGATGAACGGAAGGAAATCGAGAAACTGACGGAGAACAGTTATTTGATGGATGGTAAAGTAATGCTTTCCGATCTGAGTGATCTGACTGGCTTGACATTGGACAATGAAGACGTGGATACTGTCGGAGGGTGGGTGTATAGCCGGGTTCCGGAACCTAGACAGGGCAAGGAATTCATAGAAGATGATGTGAAATTTATCATTCGTGAAATGGGTAAAAATCGTATTCGTCGGGTGGAGATTATTTTACACCACACATCCCCCGCATCTGAATTGGAAGCAGAATCGGACACTTCTTCCCGGGAGTGAACCGTGTGACCTGAGCGTTTATCTTTGCACTTGTGACACTTGCGTTCACTCCTACTGAAATGACATATTCCCAGGGCAGACGACTTAGGTCGTTTGCCCTGCACGCGTGTAAGGAGGAGCTAGTAAAGTGGATATTTTATCTTCAATTATTATGGGAATTATTGAAGGACTAACAGAGTTTTTGCCGGTCTCTTCGACGGGTCACATGATCCTCACGGCTAATCTTCTAGGATTAAACACAGAGAATGATACGGTCAAAACGTTTGAGGTTATCGTGCAATTAGGTGCTGTGCTGGCGGTCGTCGTATTATACTGGCGCAGATTCCTGAGTCTGTTTGATTTCAGACGCAAAATCTCAAGTCAGCCACGTCTAAACCTGTTACATATTATTTTAGCCATGATCCCTGCGGGCCTGATTGGCGTACTGTTCCGTGATGTAATTAAGCAATACCTGTTTGGTCCTGAAACGGTTTTATACAGTTTGGTGATCGGGGGCCTGCTCATGATCGCAGCTGAAAAATTCCATCCGCCTATTAGATCACATACGCTGGATGAGATCACGTACAAACAAGCATTTACCATCGGTGTGTTCCAAGTCCTAGCTCTGTGGCCAGGCTTCTCCCGTTCAGGCTCAACCATGTCTGGGGGCCTATTCGCACGTGTAAGTCATACGGCAGCCGCGGAATTTACATTCCTCGTATCGGTTCCGATCATGCTGGGTGCATCGGGTATTGATATGATCAAAAGTATGGATCATCTGTCTATGAGTGATTTTCCAGTGTTCGCGGCCGGCTTTATTACGGCCTTTATCGTCGGGATGCTGGCGATCAAAACATTCCTTGGTCTGCTCAAACGCTTGAGTCTGACTACGTTCGCCATTTACCGCTTCGTGCTGGCGGCTGTGTTCTTTTTCATTATTTTATAAGCCATTGTTTGGTACCCATAACCAATAACTAAAAAGGGATATCCATAGGGTCTGAATGATCAGTCTTGGATATCCCTTTTACTATTTTGCAGAAAGGATAGATCTTACTGAACTATCCCTATCATGCGTTCTGATTATTGTTTGGATTCTAGCGTAGTCAAATATTCCGAAATTTGAGCTGGCGTTTTAGCGTATTTGCTGTGCAAATGAGCAATTTTTTCGCCATTACGGAACACGAGCAGACTCGGAATGCCGCGCACTTGATTTTCTTCGGCAATCGGCTGGAATTTCTCTGCATCAAGCGCAAAGAAACGCTTATCCGCGTTTTCCTCAATAATACCGTCCATAAATTTATCCAGTGTCTTGCAATCCGGACACCAGGTTGTATCAAATTTCACGACAGTCAGACCGTCACCGTTAATTAAATCCTGATATTGCTGCTGAGATTCGATGCGTTCCATTCGTTGGTCCCTCCTAGAGTGTATTTATAACGTCTCAATATTCACATATGAATTATAAACCGAGGCTTATTCTTATATTGTAATGGTTCTTTTATAAATTGCAACTGGGATGGGTACATGTTCAAGCGTGTACTTCGGTTATAGACTGAAATGTAGCGTTTATAGCTAGGAGCAACAGATGAACACGCTTTTGTACCATCATTGCCCTTATCAGCGGTATTGCGCATCATAACGATTGGCTCGGCTGATTTGCTGTAGCGTCTGCCGCTCTTGTTGAGTTAGCGGTGCAATATCCGCAGCAGAAATATTATGCTCCAATTGTCCCAAAGAGCTTGCACCCGGGATCACAGCAGCGACAGTCGGATGTGAAAGGCTATAACGAATCGCTGTCTGACCCATACTACGGTCCGACCCTGCAAATGCCTTTAATTGCTTACGCACATCCAGCAGCTCTGCTTCATTGTAGTCCAGATATCCCTTAGCTATCTTCCCTTCCCCTTCGTCAGCCAATACACCACTGGCCACTGGCCCACGTGCAATCACGCTAATTCCCCGCTCCTGAAGCAAAGACAGTACCTCCTCCTCTGCACGCCGATCCAGTAAACTATACTGATTCATAACACTAACGATATTCGAACGTTCAACATATTCACGGATGACATGAGGGCGAATGGAGGAAATACCATAGTAACGAATAACGCCCTCCCGCTGTAGTTGCTCAAAAGCCTCTATGGTTTCGTCCATCGGATCGTCAATCGTCCCTCCGTGCAGCTGATACAGGTCGATGTAGTCCGTTCCAAGGCGACGCAAGCTCTCTTTAACAGCAGACAGAATATATTTCTTGGATGGGTCCCATCCCCAGCCCTCCTGCCCCGATAGACGCCGATTGCCGACCTTGGTCGCCAGGATGACATCCTGTCGTCGTCCACGGATCGCTGCACCCACGATTTCTTCATTGCGTCCGTGCTGGTACAAATCCGCCGTATCCAACAGGTTTACGCCCCTGTCTAGCGCTTCATGAATCAAGTAAACACCTTGCTGCTCCTCCGTACCGACCGACATACATCCCAAACCAATCTCACCTACCAGCAAATCGGATGATCCCAGGCGGTTTTTTTTCATTTATGCTCCCCTCACTTCCAACAACGTATAACTTTAAATTTTTAATATTCCTTTATTATACGAAAAAAATATACAAAAAAAACAACCCCAAAGACATAGAGACTCCACGCTCTCCAATCCTTTGAGGTTGTTGTATGAGATTCGTATTCCATTCATGCTATCCGAACAGCCATTGGACGGCCTTAGGAAATTGACGCTGAAAACAATCCACACGATGCACCGCATCCTGATCCAGCTCAAGAAGCACATCTTTTGCGTCAAGTCCCTGTGTCCGCAGCACCTCGTGTGCCTGAAGAGTCAGCGGAACCATATCTTTTTGTACATTCGTCTTCCCTTCACCTTCACGGGTCCCGACAGATATATACAAACGATGTGGCCCATCCCTCACAGTTGCACAAGATGCAGATTGCATATAATCAATCATACCCGGATACCAATACGAGCCTGAGATGGAACCGACGCGTCCGAATACGTCCTTATACTTGAATACGGCATACATGGAAATTAATCCGCCCAATGAGGCGCCAATGATCCCCGTATGCTCCGATCCAGTGCGCACTGGATATCTTGCCTCGACGTACGGCATTACTTTTGTAACCACAAACGCCAGATAGGCATCTCCACCACCGCCAAAAGCAGGTCTTCCTTCTACTAAAGCAGCTGCCTTCCAAGGCGTGTAATCATCCAGTCGATTTACGGGATCAATACCTACCAGCACCACACGGGGCAGCTCTCCCGTAGAAAAACCTCTCTCCAGCTCATCCAACCCGCTTAGAAATAAAGAGCTGCCATCCTGCACATACAGCACAGGATACAGCTCATTATGATTCACGGAGACGGGAGGTGTATAGATGTGTACAAGGTACCCATCTAATGGAATTTCAGCTATATGACCTTTCATCCTACACAATCCTCCATGATGTGAATGTATTCATTACAATGCAGCATCCATTTCCTTGATCATTTCAGATACGGATTCCAGACCATTACCTGACAGGTACCAGTAGTTAGGATCAAGGTATACAATATGACCGTTTTTGAACGCATTGGTTTTCTTCACCAGTTCATTCTCCATGGTTTGTTTGCCTGTAACCTGTTCCTTGCCTTCTTCGACCACCACAGCCCCACGGTCAACGACAAAAATATAATCCGGATTTTTTTGCTGTACATATTCAAAAGAAACCTTTTGACCATGCGTGGATACTTTAATGCCAGGATCTACAGGGGTTACGCCAAAAGCATCATGAATGATACCGAAGCGAGATTGTGAGCCATATGCGCTCAGGCTTCCTTCATTCGTCAGCACGATCAGTCCTTTAGCTTTACTCGCTACAGCCTTGTCATGTACGGCTTTGATGGAGCTATCAATCGCAGCCAGTTCCTGCTTGGCAGCATCTTCTTTGTCGAAGATTTGACCCAGTGTTTCAACGTTTTTCTTAAAGGAATTGATATAATCCTTGGTGTCTACAGCCATCGAAATGGTCGGTGCAATTTTACTCAACTCTTTATATGCATCAGCTTGTCTGCCACCGATGATGATCAGCTCAGGAGACAGATCACTGATTTTCTCGTAATCCGGTTCAAACAGCGTGCCCGCACTTGCATATTTGGAATCTTTAAATTTGCTCAAATACGTAGGAAGATCCTGCTGCGCTACTGCCGCAACGTCAACACCCAGCTTATCCAGCGTATCCAATGAACCGAAATCAAAGACAACGACATTTTTGGGATTAACTTTGACTTGGACCGGGTTTTCATCCAATGCGTGTTTGACCGAGATGGTTTTGGATTCCGTTGTTGCAGCAGAGGAGCCGTTTCCAGTCGCTTCCGGTGTTGCCGGAGCTGCTGTGCCACAGGCCGACACAATCAGTACCAATGCAAGCATTAGCGTTAAAAACATCATATTTTTCTTCATTTAACATTCCCCCTAAGTGAAATAAACGCAAATTTTATGGTCACCGATCTGTTGAATCGGAATATCCATATCGTACAAATCCTTTAATACCTGACTATCAATCATCTCGTCAGCCGTTCCTTGTTTTAGCAACCTGCCATCCTTCATCCCTACAATATAGTCTGAATAGCAGGAGGCAAAATTAATGTCGTGCAACACAACCAGAATCGTTTTGCCGAGATCATTCACCAAACCGCGCAGCGTCTTCATAATCTGAACCGAATGCTTCATATCCAGATTGTTCAGCGGCTCATCCAATAGGATGTATTCTGTGTCCTGAGCCAGAATCATGGCAATAAAAGCCCGCTGTCGCTGTCCCCCACTAAGCAAATCAATATGCTTATCCTTCATATCCTCCAGCCCCATGTAGGCCATAGACTGCTCCACCATTTTGCGATCCTCGCTGTTCAATCTGCCCTTGGAATACGGAAAACGGCCGAAGCTGACCAGCTCCTTCACGGTTAAGCGGATGTTGACATCATTGGTCTGTTTTAAAATGGATATCTTGCGGGCTAGCTCCTCACTTTTGGTCAGGCTCACGGCCTGTCCATCAATGAGGATTTCCCCCTCATCACTGTCAGTCAGGCGACTGATCATCGACAACAAGGTGCTTTTTCCAGCGCCGTTAGGTCCAATAAAGGAGGTAATGGTGCCTTTAGATACAGTGACGGATACCTGATCCACCACATTTTTATTCCCATAGCGTTTGGATACGTTTTTGACTTCTACCATGATTTATTCTCCCGCAGCAAAAGGTACAGGAAGTACACCCCCCCCGATAAAGTTAATAATGACGCTGACCGTTGTCGACAAGTCAAATACTCTTTCTGCCAGCAGTTGGCATCCTGCCAACGCAATGACGCTGACACAGATAGAGGCCGGAATAATATAACGATGCTGATAGGTTTTCATCACCTGATAAGCCACATTGGCGACAATTAATCCGAGAAATGTAATCGGCCCGACAAGCGCTGTAGAAATGGAAATGAGAATCGCTACAATTACCAGCAGCCTTTTAATGATAAAACCATAAGGAAGACCCAGGTTAATCGCATGCTCCCGTCCGAGCGACAGCACGTCCAGATACTTGATGAATCTCCAAGCATAAGCGAATACGAGAACAAGAATGAATACAGAAAGCCACAATAGCTCGGTATTTACGTTGCTGAAGCTAGCAAAGCTCTTGTCCTGAATTTTCGCAAATTCGTTCGGATCAATCAGTACCTCCATAAAGGTAGATAAACTGTTAAACAGCGTGCCGAACACCAGACCAATCAGCAAAAGTACATAAATCCCGCGTCCATCTTTGCGGAAAATTAATTTGTATAGCAGTCCTGCGAACAGCACCATCAGCCCCACCGATATCAAAAAGTTCAATTCTTTGCTGGTCGAAATGAAAGGGACGGAACCAAATGCAAAAATAATCGTCGTCTGAATCAGCATATACAGTGAATCCAGTCCGATAATACCGGGAGTCAAAATCTTATTATTCGTAACCGTCTGGAAAATAACGGTTGCAAAAGCAATGGAGCCACCTGTCAGAATGAAGGCTGCGATCTTTTTTAATCGTCGTGGCAGCGCGTAATGCCAGGTATGCGGAAGATCTATAAACACGAAAGCAGCAATCAACACAAGCGCGGCAGCGGCTAATATTCCGATTTTTAATTTAGGATTCATAAGCCCTTCTCCTCAGCAGCAAATACAAGAACAACGCGCTCCCGATCACACCAACCGTAAGCCCTACAGAAATTTCATACGGATAAATGATCACCCGTCCCAAAATATCGCAAAACAACACAAAGACGGCGCCCAAGATCGCTGTATGGGCCAGGCTTTTTTTCAGATTATCCCCCATATACATGCTGACCAGATTGGGTACAACCAGCCCCAAAAAGGGAATCGTCCCGACGGTTAAGATGACAACAGAGGATACCAAAGCCACGATCACCAAACCGACATTGACAGTGCGCTTGTAATGTACACCCAAGTTGGCCGCAAAATCCTCACCCATGCCTGCAATTGTAAAACGATTCGCATATATGTACGCCAATGCAACCAAAGGAACACTAAGATATAGCATCTCGTAGCGACCACTCATGATTAGAGAAAAATCCCCCTGCATCCACGAAGAGATGCCCTGGATCAGGTTGTATTTGTAAGCAAAAAAGGTCGTTACCGAATTTAAAATGCCTCCAAACATCAAACCGACAAGCGGGATAAATACCGGGTCCTTGAAACGGATTTTATCCAGTATTTTCATGAAAATCAGTGTTCCCCCTAGAGCAAATCCGAAAGCCGTCAGCATCTTCGTCCAGAATCCCGCCGCTCCAAACACCATAATAGCCATCAGCACACCCAATCGTGCCGCATCCATCGTCCCTGCAGTGGTGGGAGAAACAAATCGGTTCCGGGTAAGCTGCTGCATGATCAATCCACAGATACTCATACTCGCCCCTGCGATAATGATACTGATCAATCGTGGGAATCTGCTAATCAGGAGCACCTGCGCCTGATCGTTGGTTAAGTGGAACAAATCAAGTGGAGTTACATCATGAACACCAATAAACACCGAGGCGAAAGCCAGTATCAGAAAAACCAGTATTAAATAACGCAATTTCATCTCTAACTAAGGGAGCCTGTCCAATAACCTGTACCAAGCTTCGGCCCTGTCCTCCCCTCCAATAATGATAATCATTATCAAAAATCAACTAGCATAAATTATATCAGTCAACTCGTATCTGTCAATGTGAGGAGGTTTTAAAGTAGGACAAAAAAAGCTGCTGAGAACTTTCTCGACATCCCGCCTAGGCAATCCAAGGAGCAAATAAGAGTAAAATCCGGTAAACTGGAAATGGAGAGTTTGGGAGCCCCTTTTTTATGTTTATGATGAGTAGTTCTGGAAATCGAGTTCAATGACTTGGGTTAGTAAAAAAATAGGAGGAGAATGATGAATCACATATTAATCATCGAGGACGATATCGCCTTGAGTAACGGTATTGTTCTTGCCCTTAAAGAACCTAACAACGTATTTACGCAAACGCATGACATAGCTACTGCAAAAGAACAATTGAATGTTACTGCCTTTGACCTAGTGATTCTTGATGTAAATTTGCCGGATGGAAGTGGACTCGACCTTTTAACCCATATACGTAAAACAAAAGCTTTACCAGTCATTGTTCTGACTGCGAATGATATGGAAACAGATGTCGTCACTGGTTTTGAGCTGGGTGCTGACGACTATATCACCAAACCTTTTAGTCTTATGGTACTGAGAGCAAGAGTTGGTGTTCAGCTAAAAAGAGCTAGGTATCCACTTGCCGATTCCTTCCAGCTTGATGGTTTTTCTTTTTCTTTTAACAAATTGGAATTTTTCAAGAATGATACACTCATTGAATTAAGTAAAACTGAGCAAAAATTGTTGCGTATCCTAGTCGATAATCGAGGCAATACCGTTTCGCGCAATCATTTGATAGATAGCATCTGGACTGATGGAGCTGAATATGTAGGTGAAAATGCCTTGTCAGTTACAGTAAAAAGGCTGCGGGATAAATTGGAGGATTCCCCCTCCTCTCCTCGATACATTAAGACGGTTTATGGTATTGGCTACACATGGGCGGTGAGATAATTTGGCAGTACTTAATTACATATGTGTGGGAATTACCATTATTGCTTTATTCGCTGTCGGGACTGCTATTCTTCTATATCGCAAAAACGTACATAAAACCATGAAAACCATTCAGGAAATGATTGATACTGCAATAGATGGCAACTTTTCAGAGCATGTTTTCGACGAGTCCGTTTTATCTGCAGTAGAGACAAAGCTGGCACGGTTTCTTTCCATTTGTACTGTTTCCTCCAAAAATTTACTTGCGGAAAAAAATAAAATAAATGAGCTTATTTCTGATATTTCGCATCAAACGAAAACGCCTGTTGCTAATATCTTGCTGTATTCCCAACTGCTTAGTGAATACGAATTATCGCAGGATGCATTCACTTGTGTGAAAGCTCTCTCTGCACAGGCCGAAAAGCTTAACTTCCTGATCCATGCATTAGTGAAAACTTCGAGGCTTGAAACGGGGATTATCACGGTATCGCCAAGGCGGGAATCTGTTCAAAAGCTCCTTGATGCTGCACTAAGGCAAATTATGCCAAAAGCAGAGGCCAAAGGGATTTCAGTTGTTATGGAGGATACAGTTATCCATGCTTATTTTGACCTAAAGTGGACGAGTGAAGCTATCTATAACATTATGGATAACGCCATAAAATATACAGAGACAGGCGGAAACATGAATATAAAAGTAATGGCATACGATTTGTTTTGCCGAATTGATATTATCGACAACGGCATAGGTATTGCAGAAGAAGAACAAGGTAAAATCTTTACCCGCTTCTATCGCTCCCCCACTGTTAACTCGCAAGAGGGTGTAGGTATTGGACTGTTTTTAGCTAGAGAAATCATCGCTGCGGAGGGTGGTTACATCAAGGTACGGTCATGCTACGGCAGTGGCTCCACCTTCTCGATTTTTCTTTCTATGGATACTTAATTCTTTCAACACTGTTAGATTTCAGAAAGATTGTGGAAAGATTAGTGTGTTAATGTCTGTACTGTAGATGACTACGATCCAGACATTTTTTTGTGAAGGAGAACGTATATGGCTCTATTAAAAACTCAGGCATTAAAGAAGCATTACGGTAATGGAGATACTGCTGTTCATGCCTTAGACGGCGTAAATCTGGAGGTGGAAAGCGGAGAATTTGTCGCTATTGTCGGTACATCCGGGAGCGGCAAATCTACCCTTCTGCATATGCTAGGTGGACTTGATCGTCCAACAAGTGGAGACGTTACGATTGACGGCAAAGATATTTTTACATTGAAGGACGAAGAATTGACTATTTTTCGCAGACGAAAGATTGGGTTCGTTTTTCAAAATTACAACCTGGTGCCCGTTTTAAATGTCTACGAGAATATTGTGCTTCCTATTGAACTAGATGGTAAAGAGCCAGACAAAACCCACATAGACAAAATTGTACATACCTTGGGTCTTGATCAAAAGTTGGATAACCTGCCCAACCATCTATCGGGGGGCCAGCAGCAGCGCGTAGCCATCGCCAGATCATTGGCAGCGAAACCTGCGATTGTTTTAGCAGATGAACCCACTGGGAACCTGGATAGTAAAACCAGTCTGGATGTGATGGGATTGATCAAGGTATCCAGCCAGCAGTTCCGCCAAACGATAGTGATGATTACTCACAACGAGGAAATTGCGCAAATGGCAGACCGGATCATCCGAATTGAGGACGGTAAAATGGTCGGCGGTGAAGGTAAATGATCAAGGTAAAGAACAAAAAAGTAATCCGCAAGCTGGCAGATAAGAGCTTCAAAGTAAACAAAACCCGTAACCTCTTTGCTATTGTTGCCATAGCTCTCACTTCATTGTTATTTACAACACTGTTCACTATGGGGATTGGCGCTGTGGAAAGCTTACAACGGGCGACCATGCGACAGGTCGGTGGAGATGGACATGCCGTACTTAAATATATAACGGATGACGAATTTAATCATGTCAAGGATCATCCATTGATCAAGGAAATAGCTTATAACCGTATATTAAGCGACCGAGTTATAAACGATAAATTCCTAAAACGCCATACGGAGTTCTGGTATTACGATGATGTAGGGTTGAAGCTAGGTTTTATTGAGCTTAAAGAGGGGCACAAGCCTGTCGCAGAAAATGAAGTGATTGCAGACTCCAAGACGTTGCAGCTATTGGATGTTCCACCGAAGATTGGAGCACCTTTGAGATTAAAGCTTAACATACGAGGTAAAGAAGTACAGCGGGATTTTGTCCTCTCTGGCTGGTGGAAAAGTGATCCTGTATTTAACGTAGGACAAATATTCGCTTCTAAAGCCTATGTCGATGCTCATGCCAAGGAATTACAAAGCAACTATAAAAAGGATCACTTCCATACTGGAACGATTAGTGCATCTATGATGTTCGACAATAGTTTTGATTTGCGAGGAAAGCTCAATAAAGTGATTACCGAAAGCGGTTATTCACTTGACGAAGATGCACCAAACTATATCGCGAATAATGTAAGTTGGGCATACATCTCAACCAATTTTAGTCTAGATACAGAGACAATCATAGCGTTAACTTCTGCCCTGTTACTGATCATGTTTACCGGTTATTTGATTATTTATAATATTTTCCAAATATCAGTGATGCGAGATATTCGTTTTTACGGTCTTTTAAAGACGATTGGTACAAGCGGCAAACAAATCCGTCGGATTATTCGCAGACAAGCGCTGATTCTATCAGTGTTAGGAATCCCGGTTGGATTAATAGCAGGTTTTTTTATCGGTAAATCGCTCGTACCTTTTATTATAAATATGAGTGTATATAACGGTACTGAGATATCGGTATCTCCTAACCCATGGATTTTTGTCGGATCGGCTTTGTTCGCACTCATTACCGTAATGATCAGCACTTTCAAGCCAGGCAGAATTGCAGCTGCTGTTTCGCCGGTTGAGGCAGTAAGATACACAGACGGAAATACCAAGGGTGGCCGTAAGCTGAAAAAATCAACCGGAGGTGCAAAAATCCGCCTCATGGCTCGTTCCAACCTGGGGCGTAATAAAAAACGTACTATTTTAGTGGTGATTAGTCTTTCTTTAAGCTTGGTGCTTCTAAATACAGTATTCACGCTGTCTCAGAGTTTTGATATGGATAAATTTTTAGCCAAATTTAATGATACCGATTTTCTCATTGCTCATGCTGGATATTTCCAGGTTCCGAGTAGTTTTAGTGGGCATGAAAATGAAACCACTGAAAGTTTTATTAAGGCTGTACAGGCACAACCAGGCTTCGAAGAAGGCGGCCGATTATACGGTGACCCAACAGCTTTCACGGCTGAAAATACAAAGGGAATTACGGATGATACCCAGAACACTGACGCTCACGGCAACTTCCTTGTAGACGTGTATGGGCTGGAAGATTTGCCCCTGCATCGGCTGCAGTTGATTGATGGTGAGCTTGATTTTAAGAAAATGGCCTCAGGTAAGTATATTCTGGAGGGAGTCGAACTGAACGACAACGACAAGCCTTACATGGAAAGCATTCATCATAAAGTGGGCGAGAACGTTACTTTGCATAGTTATGTGAGAACAGCAAATGATGCTCCATTGGGTAGAGAGTATTTAACACAAAAGTTTACAGTACTTGGCCATGTGGGTATCAAATCCACCAATTCAAATCGCATTTCGAGCTATAATAGCTTTTACCTCCCGGCGGAAATATACAAATCACTTGTAAAAGAGCCTGCTATGATGAGCTATGCCTTTAATGTATCTTCAAATCAGGAAACGTCCATGCAGAGCTTTTTGAAGCGATACACAGAAACAATTGAACCAATGATGAGCTATGAATCCAAGATTACATCCAGAAACGCTTTATCAGGTATGCAAACTACTGTTATAATGATCGGCGGCCTGCTCAGCTTGATTATTGGCTTGATTGGTATCCTGAACTTTATTAATGCGATTTTAACCAGCATACTGACCCGCCGCAATGAATTCGCTATGCTGCAAAGTATCGGCATGACCAAAAAGCAATTGCGCGGAATGCTGATTTATGAAGGACTATATTATGTTGGGGCTACTAGCCTAACCTCTATTCTATTGGCAATCTTATTTTCTCTTTTGATTGTGAAACCGTTATGTAGCCTGCTATGGCTTTTAAGCTATCACTTTATAATTTGGCCACTGTTTGTCTCATTGCCTGTACTATTATTGCTGGGGATACTTATTCCAGTAGCAGTCTATTCTATGAACAACAAACAAAGTATTGTGGAGCGACTTCGAGAATCAGAGTAGATGCACCTAAAAATAAGAAAGTAAAATACCCATGCGCGTCAAAAAAGATGACTCCTGATCCATTCAGAAGTCATCTTTTTATGCTTAGTAAGGCCTTATTTTACAGAATACCTATAACCTCCACTCTTCCCGTAGAAGCCCCATTCGGATCGAATCATAATACTCTCCATTATAATATCTGCACTTTCGAAGCCTGGCTTCGAGGGTCATGCCCAGCTTCTCCCCAACCTTCATCATCCGATGGTTTCCTGACCAGGTTGTAAAGCCTACTCTTACTAGAGGTAATGTATTAAACAAATGCGTGATCCACAGTCGAAGCGCCCTCGTACCGTACCCACCGCTCCAATACCGCGAATCAAAGATACCTATCCCCATTTCAAGCCATTGGGAAGGCTGATGCTCCCAATAATAGCTCACAGATCCAATGACCTTGCCTTCCACTTCAATGATCCAAAAGTCATCTTGTCCGATTCGCTTTTCCTTCTCTTTTAAATAATCATCAAAAGAAAGTGGCTTATGTTCATAGTAAGGTGCATCCCACTGCTTCCATTCCGGTGCTTCTTCCTTGTAAGTTAATGTCCAAAGGGCATGCAGGTCTTCTTCTGTAACAGGCCTAATCGTTAAATCCTTATCCGTATACATCGAGTACACTCCTTTTATAATAAAATTCATTCTATCTACTTTGGGCTATATTGAGCTTCATTGTATCTGATTTTGCATTATTTCGAATTTCTATTTTTGTCCGTCTTTAGAGCCAGTGCAAATTCAAGTTGACAAACAATCAAAAAACATATATCTTAATATCAAGATAATAAATATAAAGAAAAGTTTTTCGACTGTTTATTTTGCTTCGAAAAACCTAATCATATAAAAACCAAGGAGGATAATGACATGAAACTATTAGGATTGCATCACGTTTCGGCGATTACAGCGGCAGCGGCTAAAAATGTTGATTTTTATACTCAGGTAATGGGACTTCGGTTGATCAAGAAAACGGTGAACCAAGATGATGTTAGTGTATATCACCTTTTTTACGGAGATGAGCGTGGAACTGCGGGTACAGAAGTCACTTTCTTTGAAATTCCACATGCGGGACAAACTCGTACAGGAAATAACAGCATTTCAGCTCTCTCCCTACGGGTACCAAATGACAAGGCACTGGATTATTGGAAAAACCGCTTCGAGCAGCTGGATGTAAAACATGGCGAAATTACGGATCAAGCGGGACGCCTGGCACTTTCGTTCGAGGATTTTGAAGGACAACGCTTCTTCCTCGTTTCAGATGAGCATGATAACGGAATGCGCGGCGGCACGCCTTGGGAGAAAAGCCCTGTCCCTGCCGAGTACGGCATTGTAGGGCTTGGACCGGTTCATCTGACTATTCCCAAAGCGGAGAATACCATTCTTATTCTTGAACAGGTTATGGGCTTCCGCAAAAAGGGCTCCTATCCTTCTCCTGTTGCTGGACAACCGGATGTGGTCATCTATGAAACGGGTGAAGGCGGTACAGGAACCGAAGTTCATCTGGAAGAGCGCAACGATCTGCCACAAGAGCGACCAGGACGCGGCAGTGTGCATCACGTAGCCTTCCGTGTTGAAACTGAGGAAGAGCTCAAACAATGGGTAGACCGTATTGGGCAGCTGCAAATTTCCAACTCAGGCTTTGTAGATCGCTTTTACTTCCGTTCATTGTATTTCCGTGAGCCGAACGGCATTCTGTTTGAATTAGCAACCGATGGACCCGGCTTTGATACGGATGAAGAACTAGAGTTTCTGGGTGAATCGCTGGCGTTACCGCCATTTTTGGAATCGCGCCGTGCCTCTATTGAAGCCAATCTCAAACCGCTCAACACCAAACATTAATTGAAGTTTAAGGATACGATCAGGTATGGTCAATTCGCCCCATAAATATTTATATTTCATGTTATTCAACTCATGAATTGTGACCGTTTATTGTGCATGGAACGACCAGCCACGAATGACAGAGCAGATCGAACACACCATACCATCTACCGGATATAAAGGATTATTCTTCCTTAAATTTCAAAATGATCCGATAAATAAACAAAGAAAGCTTCAGACCGATGAAGGCCTGAAGCTTTCTTTGTTTATCGCGCTTTACTTAACATCAAGCACCATACACTTTAGCTGTAACGAAGTTTACTGCTTGGCTAGCAGGATCACCAGCCCAAAATGCATCAAAATAAACCCCTCTGCCATTATCCGCATAAACAATGCTTGCACCTTTAACTAAAAATATCCCTACAACAATACCTCCAATCCAGCCTGGTAGACCCAAAGACGAAAGAATACCGGTAAGAGTTGATCCGGATATTGCACCAATTCCCCCAGCGTAAAGGGCTTTTGATTTGATATCATTTATTAATTGATGAGAAAAATAGATACGGTATCCCCACCAAAGTAATTCATAATCCCAATAAGAGGAAGTGTTAATCGAAGCTGTAGAGAATTTATTAGTAGGTACTACTTTTAAACTGTTATTATCCGTTGTAGTAACTGTTACATCACCTGAGATATTTTTCGCTTGATTATTTGCCGAATCTAAAGCTTTATTAACGAGTCCAAGTTCATCTTCAGTTAAATTTTTTGAAGCCTCTTCACTTAAAGTGAATGTTTGTGACTGTAGTTTTATGTAGGGATTTGCTTTGTTAATTAATTCTTGGCTGAGTTCGGAGGTTGATTCTCCCTGTACTGCATTTGGCGCTGCTGCTGCCAGTGCTGCTGTACTGCTGATAACAAGCATTAACATAACTGATGCCATCAAAGCCGATACAAATTTCTTCATTTTACCACTTTCCTCCCAATAATATGATATAATTGTAATAACAATATATATAGTACCATACATGAGATATTTTTGGTACATTTTTTTAGAAGGAGTTGTCAATTTTGAAAAACTTTTCAAAAATATTGATCATTGGATTTTTTACTGGAATCTTGACTATATTTATACTTACTGGAAAAGTAGAACTAAATGGTTTACTAGTTTGCTTTTTAAGCGCAGGAATAGTAGCAGTAGGATATCTGGCTATATATTTAATAAAGAAAAGGCGTAAATGATTTAACACGAAATCGGAAACCGCGAGTGTTCCAGCTCTCTTGGACTGATTTATATAATTACATCACACAATACAGCGTTATCGCATTACCTAGATGGCATATATATGTCTAGCCTTCCATGGAACAATGTAAAAAAGCAGAGATTTGACTATCTAGCTGATCTCTGCTTTCTCCAGGACACCATTTATCTGGTCACCAATCCCGGAATCGGCCTATACTGCTCCACGACAGCATTTATGGCGCACTGATACTCAACGCCACGATTCAGGAAGTCCAGCAGCTCACTAAAGGCTACAATGTCGTGATCTACAAAGGCTTGATGTTTTTTTTCATCCTTAGCAAACGCATAGCCAGCTTCTTCAAGAGTTCTCGCATACTTATTAACCATTTACACAAAAGGGCATTCCGCTATCTGCAAGCTTTTCAGCTTTGACAGGTAAGCGAAATGCCCTTTTTAGTTATGCTTACAGCTTTTTATCATCCACACTGTTCAGCCATGCTTCGATTTCTCCGATTACAGAGGCGATACAGCCATCTTGGAACGGCGAGATCAATCCAGCCAGCTCAACCAATCCGGTAAAAGATTGACTTCCCCCGGCACGGCATAACTTCAAATAATCTTCCCACGCAGCTGTCCGGTCGATACTCATGCGTTTCCAGAATTGGAACGCGCACAGTTGCGCGAGTGTATAGTCAATATAGTAGAACGGGGATTGAAAAATATGACCCTGTTTGTGCCAAAACCCGCCCTGCTCCAGATACTCGTTGCCTTCATAATCCAGATGCGGTTTATACTTACGTTCAATGGAGCGCCATGCGCTTTTACGTTCGGCTGGGGTCCAGTCCGGATGTTCGTATACGGCATGCTGGAATTCGTCCACGGCTACACCGTAAGGCACAAACAGCAATGATGAAGATAGATGTTCAAAGTGATACTTGTCCGTATCTTCTTCGAAGAACAGATTCATCCAAGGCCATGCGAAAAACTCCATGCTCATAGAGTGGATCTCAGCCGCCTCCATGGTTGGCCAATGGTACTCAGGAATTTCAAAATGTCGGCTTTCATAGACCTGGAAGGCATGACCTGCTTCATGCGTCAATACGTCGATATCACCGGATGTACCATTGAAATTTGAGAAAATAAACGGTGTGCCATATTCGCTCAAAAATGTACAATAGCCTCCGCTTTGCTTGCCCTTTTTGCTGATCAAATCCATCAGTCCACGTTCGATCATAAAGCTAAAAAATTCATGTGTTTCCGCTGAAAGTTCCTCATACATACGTGCTCCATTACGAATGATCCACTCCGGGTCACCTTTAGGCGTAGGATTGCCTGACAGGAAGTTGAAACCCTCGTCATAATAGCGAAGCTGATCTACTCCGATCCGTTCGCGCTGCCGCTCCTTCAGCTTGGTTGCCAGAGGAACGATGTGCTTCAGCACCTGCTCGCGGAAATTGGCTACCATTTCGGCATTGTAATCTGTACGTCCCAAGCGGGCATAGCCCAATTCTACGAAGTTGTCATAGCCCAACTTGTGTGCCATGCGCGTGCGTACCTTCACCAGTTCATCATAAATCCGGTCCAGCTCGTCCTCATGCTCACTCATAAATTGATATTTAGCCTCGGAGGCCTGTTTGCGCGTCTCCCGGTTGGTAGCCATTTCAAAAGGCAGGAGCTGCGACAATGTGCGTTCTTCTCCCTCGAACGGGATCTTCGCTGAAGCAATCAATTGAGCATATTCCGAGGTCAGCTTATTTTCCTGCTGTAAATCCTCAATAATATCCGGATGGAACGACTTGAGTGCTACCTCAGCAATACTGAAAAGCTGGCTGCCCCATTGACTCTCCAACTCGGTTCGGAATGGAGAATCCACCAATGCCCGGTAGTAATCGGTTACATACTCCTGAATAACCGGCATGAAATCATCAGCGTACTCTTGCTCCGCTTTGTAAAAGGCATCCTCCGTATTAATGGAGTGCCGAACTTCCACCAATTGCAATTGTGTTTCCACATTACTGCGCAGCTTGTTAATCGCATGAATCACTTCATTTTGACGTTCTACGCTGTCTGCTTCACGAAACTGCTGCAACAGCGTTTTAAACCGCTGTTCAATTTCAGGTTGCTCTGGTCGACTGTAAGCCATTTGGCTGAATAATGTCATTGCTTCGGTTCCTCCTTAAATGTAATAAATCTGATGCCTATTATACAGTACGATTAGACCAAACTGGAAGCTGCAATTCCAAAAAAATACAACCTCAAAAGCCGCAATACTATGTATTGCGGCTTTTGAGCCTCATCTAACTCTATATATCAAAAAAGTCATGATCTAAAACAATCTAATATATATTCAGCCTGATGGAGATTTATAAGTCTTTCTAAGATCGCAGATCTTCATGCTTTATTGATTTTGCAAACGATGTGCCGCATGCAGGGTCGGACCGACGAATTCATTCAGCTTGAAGCTACCTTCAATGGCCTGTGTAATAAATCTCTTGGCCTGATCCACTGCTTCGCGTACAGTCAGCCCTTGTGCCAAACCAGCCGTTACCGCTGCCGAAGTGGTGCAGCCTGCACCGTGGGTAAAGTTTGTTTTTACAACATCGGCTTCAAACCAGTCAAAAGTGATTCCGTCATATAGCAGATCCATCGCTTTACCTGCGCGAATTTTGCCACGGTCCTTGATCAGTACATGCTTAGCTCCACGCTCATGGATAATCGAAGCCGCTTCCTGCATCTGCTCCAGTGTCGTGATCGGTCCATTCTTCGCCAGTTGCGAAGCCTCGAACAAGTTCGGTGTCACCAGGTCAGCGCCAGGAATCAACAATTCCAGCATCGCCTCTGTATTTTCCGGCTGAAGCACTTCATCCGTGCCTTTGCAGACCATGACCGGGTCAATTACGATCCGCTTCAGATCATGCTTTTTCAAATGGCTGGCTACCAGCTCGATAATTTCAACGGAACCAAGCATACCGGTTTTCATCGCATCAAAACCGATACCTTCCAATACAGTACGCAGCTGCGCTTCTACCACATCCAACGCAACAGGATATACAAGATGATCCCAGGTTTTAGGACCCATCGCTACTACGGTTGTCAATACGGTCATACCATATACGCCAAGCTCCTGAAAGGTTTTCAGGTCTGCCTGAATACCCGCTCCACCGCTTGTGTCGGAGCCGGCTATCGTTAATGTTTTGGGAATCGTCATTTGTACATGCTCTCCTTCACTTTCTGTGCTGCATTTATCCTAATCCCGCTTGCGAAACTTGTCAACGCGCAAAACGGTCCTCTCTATGTTAAAAGTCACAAGCGACAGCAGCAACTAAAAAACGAGAACATCCCCTTTTGAAACAGGAACATCCTCGCAATAACGTGTTATATGAAGAATTCGAATGAAATTTGGAATTATAAATATCCACCGGTACTGTGATCATAGGCATGATTCTTTTCATTTGCACGTACGCCCAGACACAGACTCTGATACAGCTGCTGCTGTTCCGGTGTAGCAAAATTCCGATGCTGCTCAAATAAAGCCATACAACCAATGATATGTTCGGTATAGCTATTATCGACAGACAGTTGCAAGCAATGCAGTATTTGTCCCACTCCCTCGGGGTAATCGCCTTTTCGGAAATAATATTCCGCATACACCTTACAAAAGGATGCAAAGCGAAATGCATTAAAGTGCTTGCGATAATGAGTGTCCCATCGTTCCGGTGCAAGCTCCCAGAAGCTCTTGAGTTGCTGACTAAACAGTCCCAGTTCGGCATCCACGAAATAACCGAACCGGTTCGCCGATTCGAGCAAGGTGTTCAAGCCTTCCAGTGTCTCATCCGGATGCTCACGCAGGTAAGTAATATATTCATAGATTGCAGAAGTGTTGCCCATTTTAATTTCAATACAAAGTCGGTTGCCCTGTGCATATACACGATGTAGGTTGACCACTTTCCAGCCTTCTTCGTCTAAACCCTCAAACCAGCTCAAATCTGCATAACCCTCAATCCATTGCTTGGATTCCTCATATCTGCCCTGAAACTCATAGCAGCTGGCCTTGAGCAGATGCCCTTGAGCATAGTAATAAACGAGCGGCTTAAGCAGCTCCAGGTGCTCATCTCCAAAACGGTTCCGATTGCGATACAATGCCTGCGCCAGCTCTCTTAGCTCGTCCGCATACATTTCCATCTCGGACCATTGCATTTTTAAAGCAAACACTTGAGATAGCATATGTAAGCCTTCCAGTGCGTAAATTTCCGGTAGACGACTACGGTACAAATGGAATTGTACAGCAGCCTTCAAGTTCCGTTGGTTATCCTTAATCTGAATCTGGAATATACGGAAATAGCTGATCGCCAACCGTTCAGAGTGGGTATACTTCTCACTCTCGATGACACAATCATACAGAAGCATGGCGGCTTCATGTCTGCCATCCTCAAACATCGCTTCTGCGGTCTCAAAAATAGCAGGAACGTTCGATAAATCGTCCATCAAATAGCCAAGTACACTGCGTATACACTCCAGCTTATTCAACTCTGAGCAACGCAGGAGAAACGGACGCAACCTCCTCCAGTGTGGTAAGGAATGAATAAAACATTCATCCACATACATCTCGAACAAAGATCCTTCTTCCAATCCCATGGCCTCGGTAATCAGATCAAGCTGATTGACTGAGATAGGCCGTGGCGGGTTTCGATTAAGTATACCGCTAAGTGTACCCGGATTTACCTTGGAAGCATCTGCAAAACATTGCATTGAAATGCCTTCACTTTGAATATACTTTTCTATTTCTGCGCGTATCGTGGTGTTTTTTTCCAAAGGGACACCCCCTCAAACGAATGATGGTGACTTTTTCATTACCTTTTAAACCAAAATTTGTTTAATCAAAGTATATGTCTATTTATACGAGAGGTCAATAACTTTAAACACGACTCAGGACATATAAAATCACGAATTTTGTACGATTTTAAAACTGTTTTATGAAAAAAGACCGTCCTCTGCGGGACAGTCTATTTCTATTATTTTGATGCTGTGGACTTATAGGACAAAAACTAGTTAGCAGTTCTACCGTGAACTTCCGAAATCGATGGCAAACTTAGCATATCCCTCTACTGTTAACCCTTCATAAAGCAACTCCGAATAGGCATTAGCGGCATCCGTTGCTTGCGGCGAGGTCAGGAACGTCACATGCGGACGCCCTGACCATGGGGCGAGGGACCAATGGCCGTCAGCTTTTGGCGTCAACGTCTTCATATGCCGCACATATTCGGTCAGCACATGACGGTTCTCATCCGGTGAAGCAAGTATAATTCGCTCTCCACCCGGATTGACCAGCGCAGAGGAAAACGCGCGATAGTTATTCGTAACAACCAGATAATTTCGCTGCATATCCATCGGTTCGCCATCAAAAGACATCTGAATGATTCTGTGTGCATCTGGGTCCTTTAGGCCTCCGTCAGCATCATATCTGGCTGGCTGTGTTACATCAATCTGATACCTGATGCCGTCGATGATATCAAAATTAAAGCTTGGAAAATCAGAATTAATTAGCTCTTGCTCTTGTTCTGCTGAAGGATCAATTTGCCGGAATTGTCCAGCAGACCACTCTAGCCATTCCCGAATTTCCGTTCCGGTCAGTCGAACGACATGCAGTGTATTCGGAAAATTGTACAGATCGGCGATATGCTTGATCGCCAACGTCCCCGCCGGAATATGGGTATAGTATGATGGGCCATATCTGCCGCCTGTTTTAAAAGGAGCTGCTGCCGACAGAACGGGCAATCCTTCGTACTCGCTTCCTTGCATCTGCTGCTTCACATACCACATTTGCGCATCATTCACCAGCTGAACCGAAGCATCATCCATCACCTGAGCAAAAAAGCTGTTCACCGCCATCGTCGTCTGACCTACAGGTGCACGAATATACTCCAGTGTTCCGGCGTGCTCTTCTGCTACCGCCAACTGAATGGCAGTATCCGGTTGTACCAGCGCCTCCTTGCGTATCGGATCATACACCGGGCGTACCTCGGCAGCAGATGCAGCCACTTGCCACTTCCCTCCACTAAAGTCCAGCTCCAGATCAATGATACCCAGATGATCCCCCCAAAAGCCCGACTCCACTGCTGGAATATCGTGGATGGTACCTCGCTCTACATCAACACCTGTTTTCCCTATAAACGAAGGTCCGGGAAATACTTTATGTGCATGACCAAACACAATGGCATCGATCCCTTCCACCCTGCTCAGATGCAGCACCGCATTTTCCATATCAAGCGTTTCGGGAATATCCTCTAAGCCTGCATGGGGCATGGCAATGATCAGATCGGCTCCCGCCGCCTTCATTTGTGGAATAAACCGTCTTGCCGTTTCCAGCATATCTTTGACAATGATTTTTCCCTCCAGCCACGCCTTGTCCCATTGCATAATTTGCGGAGGGACAAAGCCGATGACCCCCACCTTCAACAAATGCTTACCACCTGCTTCATCCTCTACCGTCTTATCCAGCAATAGATAAGGTGTAAAGTAATTTCGTTCTTGTTCTCCTGCTATATAAATATTGGCATTCACATAAGGAAATTGCGCTCCTCGAAGGCAAGTCTGCAAGTATTCCAGTCCATAGTTAAATTCATGATTCCCGATATTACCTGCCTCATATCCAAGCAGATTCATGGCTTTATAGGCGGGATGCACCGCGCTTGGGTCCTGTTGGATTCGCTGTACAGCATAATCTCCCATTGGATTCCCCTGAATCACATCTCCGTTATCCAGCAGCAGGTGATTGTGCACCTCCGCCCGGGCTATTTGAATCAAGCTGGCTGTTTGCGCCAGACCGTAATGCAGCGTTTCCTGATCCGTATAATAATCGTAATTCCACAAACTGACATGCAAATCGGTTGTAACCATAATGCGGAATTTCACTCTCACAAGGCTTACATTGTCTTGGTCTGCCTTTTCGTTAATATCCAAAATATCCACTCTTGTTCTCTCCCTCAGCTTCGGTCATAGAGCTTGAACAAGTCTAACAGAGCACTGTTAAGAGAATGTTAAAATAAGTATTTCGCATAAATCCAGAAAATGGTTTTTACCATACGATAAATTTTACATCATTTTTACCAAAGTCAGGAGTGGTTTTTACCCTAGCTGTGGGACTAGCTGTTAAGATTTGGTTTGTCACAGCATTTACAGGTTTTTAATTTTATTTTCGTTATTACGATGTTTAGGGGGAAATTATTTTGTTCAAAAAAGCACTGACCTTGTGCATGACCTTCACACTGGCAGCGGGTCTAGCCGCTTGTGGCTCCAATGCAAGCAATAACAACAGCGCGTCCACTCCGGGTACAGATGGCTCTAAAAACGAAAGCACAGCCTATGTTCCTAAGGAGTTAAAGGTACAGTTCGTTCCTTCTCAAAATGCAGATACGCTCGAAGCCAAAGCCAAACCGCTCGAAAATCTACTGGGTGACAAGCTTGGAATCCCGGTGAAAGTAACCGTATCTCCTGACTACAATACAATTGTGGAAGCCATGTCTTCCAAGCAGGTAGATGTAGGATTCCTTCCGCCGAATGCTTATGTACTGGCCCACGATAACCGTAAAGCAGCCGATTTGCTGTTGCAAGCTCAACGCTACGGCATTGAAGATGCTACAGGCAAGGACACAACTGAAAAAGTAAACTTTTATAAAGCAATGATCGTGGTGAAAAAGGATTCTCCGATTCAAAGCCTAGCTGATCTGAAAGGCAAGAAGGTTGGCTGGCAAAATGTAACCTCCTCCGCAGGCTACGTGTACCCTGCAGCAGAACTGAAAAAAGCTGGCGTGGACCCGGACACGGATGTGCAGGGTGTGACGATCAAAGGCCACGATGCTGCTATTCTGGCGTTGCTGAACGGTCAAGTTGATGCGGTAGCTGTTTTCCAGGATGCACGTAACACGGTGAAGAAGGAAATCCCGGATGTATTTGAAAAAACTCGCGTCATTCATTACACAGCTAAAATTCCAAATGACACCGTCAGCGTACGTTCTGATATGGATCAAGCGTGGAGAGACAAGATCAGCCAAGCCTTTATTGACATTGCCAAAGACCCTGCAGGCGGCGAGATCATTAAAGAAATTTACACCCATGTAGGTTATGAAAAGGGCGACGATAAAAACTTCGACTCCGTGCGTGAATACGCCGAAGCCGTTGGCCAAGCGGTTAAGTAATCGGAGCAAACAAGATACTGTAATGAAGTAACAGCTACGAAACAGGCTTTACGAATGACAGGGCAGCACCGTCCATGTATTCATGGCGGTGTTGTTTTCATTCCACCCCATCGGGGGAGAAAGTTGGGAGCATATGATCGAATTCCGTAACGTATCGAAAACATACCCGAACGGCACTAAAGGGTTGAACCATATTAATTTGACGATTCAGGAGGGAGAAATGGTCGTCATCGTCGGCTTATCCGGTGCAGGTAAGTCTACCCTGCTGCGTTCCATTAACCGACTGCATGACATTACGTCCGGCGACATTGTCGTGGGTGGCAGGTCCGTCACGTCTGCTGGAAGCAGCGAGCTGCGGCGTATTCGCCGTGATATCGGTATGATCTTTCAAAGCTTCAATCTGGTTAAGCGTTCGACAGTGCTCCGCAATGTACTTTCCGGCCGCGTCGGCTATCATTCGACGCTGCGGACCATTCTCGGTCTCTTCCCGAAGGAGGATATCGAACTGGCACTAACAGCGCTGGAGCGCGTGAACATCCGCGAAAAAGCTTACAGCCGGGCAGATGAACTGTCCGGTGGCCAACAGCAGCGCGTATCCATCGCTCGCGCCCTGGCGCAGGAGGCTAAAATCATTCTGGCGGACGAGCCTGTCGCATCGCTGGACCCGCTGACCACCCGCCAGGTCATGGATGACCTCCAGCGCATCAACCGTGAAATGCAGATTACGACCATCGTCAATCTGCATTTCATTGATCTCGCGCGCGAATATGCAACGCGGATCATCGGATTGCGCGCCGGGGAAGTGGTCTTTGACGGCACACCGGAGGAAGCTACGGATGAGGCCTTTGCGGAGATCTACGGCCGAGCCATCAAGCATGATGAACTGCTGGGAGTGGGATCATGAAGCCCGACTCTACTGCCCAGCCGCTCTCTTCGACGCAACCGTCACCGCATGCTGGACCGCCGCAGCCAGGCAAGCCGCCCGCAGGGCCATCTTTGCCAGGACGTTACAAGCGTTATGCCACCTGGATGATTTTTATCGTGGTGCTGGTAGCCTGCTCCATTCATACGGATGCCACACCTTACCAGTTGATCGTCGGCTTGCCGGAGATGGGCAAATTGTTGGGCGAAATGTTTCCACCCGACTGGAGCTATCTGCCTACCATCTGGAAACCCATGCTGGAAACGATCCAGATCGCCATTGTTGGCACGACACTGGGAGCCATATTGGCGATCCCTGTCGCGTTGCTGTGTGCCTATAATGTGATGCCGCGCAAACTGATTTCGCTGCCGATGCGCACGATCCTGAACCTAGTACGTACGATTCCTGATTTGCTGTTTGCCTCAATCTTTGTGGCGGTGTTCGGCATCGGGCCGTTTGCAGGGATGCTCGCCCTGCTCTTCTTCTCCTTTGGCATCATAGCCAAGCTGACCTTTGAGGCGATTGAAGCCATTGATCCCGGGCCGCTGGAAGCCATGACCGCTGTTGGCGCGAGCCGCATTCAAGTCATCGCCTTTGGTGTGGTTCCGCAGGCTCTTCCTTATTTTGTGTCGTACTTACTGTATACCTTTGAGGTTAATGTGCGCGCGGCTTCCGTTCTGGGCCTGGTCGGGGCTGGCGGTATCGGTCTGTTGCTTGACCGTTCTCTGGGGCTGTTCCGATATGATCGGGCAAGCATCATTATTCTACTGACCCTCGTCATCGTCCTTGCGATTGATTACGGCAGTAACCTGCTACGGAGGAAATTATTATGAATGATCCTACGCTTCGCAGACCTATTGGCTCCCGCCTGCGCCTATGGGCGATAGCTATTCTGCTAATCATCATTTATATTTGGGCTTTTCGCGGGATGCAGTTTGAAGGATTACAGGGAACGGCTAAAAGTGTCTCTGTCGCTATATTGGACGGCTTCCTTCATCCCGACTGGTCGTTCGTCTACATCCCTGAGGGAGAGGATTTACTGCGCGGGTTGCTGGATACGCTGGTCATTTCAGTACTCGGAACCTTCGTGTCCGCATTTGTCTGCCTTCCGTTCGCCTTTTGGGCGTCCAGCAATATGACCCGTCTACGTCCCTTATCGGGTAGCGGGAAATTTGTGCTTAGTGTCATCCGGGTTTTTCCCGAAATGATCGTCGCCATCTTGTTTATCAAAGCCGTTGGCCCCGGCTCGTTTGCGGGTGTGCTTGCCCTCGGCATTCACTCCATCGGCATGCTGGCGAAGCTTTTCTCGGAAACGATCGAAAGTGTCGATCACGGGCCTCAAGAGGCTTTGATCGCGTGCGGTGCCAACCGTTGGCAGGTGATTTTCTTCGCCGTGCTACCGCAGGTGATTCCACAGTTTCTTTCGTATTCGCTTTACCGTTTTGAAATTAATATCCGTTCTGCTACCACGCTCGGTCTGGTCGGTGCAGGGGGTATCGGTACTCCGCTACTGTTTGCACTCCAAATGCGCAACTGGAACCGTGTAGGCGTTATCTTGCTCGGCATTGTGGTCCTGATCATTTTGACGGATCTGATTTCCGGCTGGCTACGCAAACGGATCGTATAATTAGAATTCTAAACGTCCAAAAAGCCTCTCCTGTGTAAAAAGGGATGTTATACTCCCATTCACTCGGAAGAGGCTTTTGCCGTTCGTTCAACATCGCCCTGCCAATTCATCTATGACCCGTCGGACTTCCTCAGCCGTATTGTAAAAATGCGGAGCCACACGGATAACATCCTTTCGTGCTGAAACGATCATATTTTGGCTTCTCAAATTCCTTTCCATAGCCGACACGTCGGCTACTTCAACAGCGAGCAGGCTTGGTAATGTGCCTCCCCTGTAAGGTACACGTATGTGTAACCCTTTGCGCCGTCCATATTCAACGGAAAAATCCAACAACTCACTCATATAGGACTGAATACTCGTGACTCCAATCTCCAGCAGCAGCTTTAAGGCCGCATTGGCGGCAAAAATGCTAATGAAAGAAGGCAATCCCGTCTCAAAGCGTCGGGCTCCCGCCGCCGGAACCGGGTGAGCAATATCAAACCGGGAAGCGGGCTCCTGCCCAAGCCAGCCTGTAAGACGGGGCTTGAAGCGGTCTATTCGGTCCTTGCTTACATAAAGAAAAGCCACGCCCGGAATTCCAAGCATATATTTGCGTGCTCCCGCGACCAAAATATCTACGCCCATTGCCTTTACATCCACTGGAATGATCCCTGCAGACTGATAAGCATCCACAAATAGCAACGCCTGATTTCGGTGGGCTATATCGGCAATGGATTTTAAATCCTGCTGAAATCCGTTGGTATAGTTCACTTGTGACACCATAACGAGCGCAGTTTTCTCCGTAACATGCTCCTCATACTGCTCTATCGTCACTTCTCCCTCGATGGAGGGGATACAGCAGATGTGATCCCGGAACATCTCCTGTGCCTGCCAGATGTGTCCCACCGTCGGAAAGTCGGTGTCCGCATACACAATGCCTTCTTTTCCCGGTACATAAGGAAGGGCTGTGGCCACCCCGGCAATCGCCTCAGAGGCTGAGGACAGGACCGCAATTTCGTCAGGCTCCGCCCCAATGAGCTTGGCAAAATGCCCTCTAGCCTCCTCCAAACGTGCCATAGACAGATCGCCGTTATGACCGTGTTGCAGCAAACTTCGATGATATTCCTCAATGGCAGCGGAAACCGGCCTCGATACGGCCCCCTGGGAACAACTCCCTACATGGATATGTGAGGACAGCACTGGAAACAGCTGACGGTAGGACTGAAACGGATGTTTCATTTTTCCCTTCGCTCCTCCTGGGCACACCAACGTGCCTTGATATAATCATTTTATTATCCATATAAGCCACCTTAGAACAAGGGCCTCTCTTCCCATCTTCTCGCCGTTAACAGACGATAGACGCAAAGAGAGGCCCTGAGGGATCATATACAAAATCATAAATTAATGCACGCGTTTGCGTCCAAACCAGCTTTTAAGCACCAAAGTAGCCAGAGCTAGTAACAATAACAACGAGGCCACCGCAAAAGATGCCGAGAACTGATATTCGTTATACAAAATTTCTACATGCAGCGGCAGTGTATTCGTCTCTCCCCGGATATGTCCAGAGACGACGGACACTGCACCGAACTCACCCATGGCTCGCGCATTACACAAAATGATGCCATACAGCAGACCCCACTTGATATTCGGCAGCGTCACTTTCCAGAAAATGCGCCAGCCGCGCGCGCCCAACGTGACCGCCGCTTCTTCCTCCTGCTGTCCCTGATCTTCCATCATTGGAATGAGTTCTCGCGCCACAAATGGAAAGGTAATGAACAGCGTCGCTAAAATAATACCAGGCAGAGCAAATATAATTTTAATATCATGCTCGTCCAACCACGGTCCAAGCCAGCCCTGTGCGCCGAACACTAATACATACATCAGCCCTCCAACGACAGGAGAGATGGCAAAGGGTAAATCAATCAAGGTGACCAGCAAGCCTTTGCCGCGAAATTGAAATTTCGTGATCAGCCAAGCGGCAGCTACACCAAATACCGTATTCAGCGGTACCGTTATCGCTGCCACCAGCAGCGTCAACCGCAATGCAGACATGGCATCTGGGTCCCGTAACGCTTCGACGTAGACGCCCCATCCTTGCTTGAGCGCTTCGGTAAGCACGACGATTAGCGGCAATACCAGCACCCAGAGCAAAGCTAAAAAAGCAGCACCAATCAGCGTCCACTTCACCCAAGTGGCCTCGGTCGTGACCCTGTTGGGCGGTGCGGATGAAGGCACTGGTGCAGAAGCAAGCTCCTGCCCAGTTATTGCTTGTGACATGGTGTATCCCTCCTTAGAATGCGGGTATCATGCGCAGCCCTGCATGTTAACGTTAGATAATTACATTAGACAGTTGCGTTTAGGCAGTTACGTTAAACTGCACGGCGCCGTGACCAGCGCTGAATGCTGTTAATCACGAGTAGCAGCACGAATGAAATCACCAACAGCATCAACGCTACCGCCGTAGCTCCTGCATAGTCATTTTGCTCCAGCTTGGACATGATGAGCAGTGGAGCAATTTCCGTTTTCATCGGCATATTGCCAGAGATGAATACGACAGAACCGTACTCGCCAATACCACGGGCAAAGGCGAGCGCAAAACCCGTCAGCAGCGGCGGCACCAGCTCCGGCACAATAACGCTACAGAAGATACGCCATCTGCCAGCTCCCAGCGTAGCAGCGACCTCCTCCTCGTCCTTATCCAGCTCCTCCAAAACCGGCTGCACTGTCCGTACGACGAACGGAATGCCAATAAACATCAATGCTAGCGTAATTCCCGTCTGTGAGTATGCCAGCCTCCATCCAAGCGGTTCAAACAATGAACCGATCCAGCCGTTCTGCGCATACAGAGCAGTCAAAGCAACCCCCGCTACGGCAGTAGGCAAAGCAAAGGGCAGATCAATCACCGCATCAAAAATTCGTTTCCCCGGAAACTCATAACGCACCAGCACCCAGGCTATCAATAAACCGAGAAACAGGTCGATCAGCGCCGCAGCCGCGGCACACAAAAAGCTTACCTTGTAGGAAGCCAGCACCCTGACATCAGTCGCCACGTCCCAAAATTTTTCCCACGTCAGTCCAGTTGAATTCAGAAGCAGTGCCGATAAAGGCACCAGCACCACCAGACTGAGATACAGCACACTATAACCCATTGTTAACCCGAACCCGGGAAGTACGCGTTTTCGGGTGGCTTGCACTTGACTCATGTTCTGTTCATCCCTCTCTGAATCCATTCACTATGACACTCGCGGCTACCGATCAATCGCCTACACAGCCCACCTATTTTATGAACTGCCGGGTACATAAATCTGGTCAAAAATGCCTTTGTCGCTGAAATGCTTCTGCTGCGTCTCCTTCCATGTCCCGAATACATCCTTCAAGGTTACGAGCTCCAAGTTAGGAAATTGATCCTTGAACTTTGCCGTCACACTCTCCAGTGTTGGGCGATAATAATTTTCGGCAGCAATGGTCTGCCCTTCTTCACTGTACAAATATTTCAGGTACGCGTCCGCCACCTCGCGTGTACCTTTTTTATCTACCACCTTATCGACTACTGCTACCGGAGGTTCAGCCAATATACTGATCGATGGATATACGATATCGAATTTATCCGCACCCAGCTCCTTCACGGAGAGCAATGCTTCATTTTCCCATGCAATCAGCACATCGCCAATTCCACGCTCTACGAAAGTCGTTGTCGCTCCACGTGCTCCGCTATCCAGTACCGGCACATGCTTATACAGGTCCTGTACAAACTGCTGGGCTTTAGCTTCATCGTTATTGTTCTTCTTGAGCGCATAGGCCCAGGCTGCAAGATAGTTCCAACGTGCTCCACCCGAAGTTTTAGGATTCGGTGTAATAACTTGCACATCGCCACGGATTAAATCGTCCCAGTCCTTGATCCCTTTCGGGTTCCCTTTGCGCACCAGTAACACGATGGTTGAAGTGTACGGGGCGCTGTTATGCTCATATTTACTTTGCCACCCCTCTTTAACAAGTCCTTTTTCCTGTAGCGCATCAATATCGTAGCCCAGGGCCAGAGTTACCACGTCCGCATCCAGCCCGTCTTGTACAGAACGACTTTGCTTGCCAGATCCTCCATGAGATTGCTTGATCGTAACCTTCTGTCCTTTCTCCTTCTCCCAATGGGCGGCAAACGCTTTATTATATGCCTCATACAGCTCACGGGTCGGATCATAAGAAACATTGAGCAACTCCACTTCCTTGGAACCGGCAGCAGAACTACCATCCGCCTGCGTCCCTCCCTTGCTTGCCCCGCAAGCGCTCAGCATAATCGTTAAAACCAAAGATAGTCCGAGAATAAGTCCACTTTTCCATTGCCTTTTCATCAAGACACCCCGAATTCTATGTAATTTGTATTCATTTACGCCTGTTATTTACAGACATAATCAAAAAAAGAGCGGAGAATTCCCTGATGCAGCTCTGATAGGTCAAACCTGTCGCGTGGACAGTGTCTGCCTGCTGTTCCTAGAGGTTCTCCGCCAAAATGGCGAGATCATACTTTAATTCTTTAATTCCTACCTGTTTAATGAGTTATATGGATATAATACGAGAGTTTAGGAGTGATGTCAAACCTTTTTTTGGTATGTATCATCTGTATTTTTCTTTCTTTAAAGGGGGGCAGTCAGAAACATGATATATGTTTCCGACCGTTTAGAGGTCATTTACACACGGAGTACGACTTAGTTGGCAACCGTTTCAAGATTAATCGAAAAGACTCCAAAAAGCTTGGGATTGTCCGTAGCTCTTCTCAACCACAGTTCACCGGAACCCACCATGACTCCCTGATAATTAACAAACAAATCATCTGTCTTTTGATTCACCAGCGCCTCGCGAATTGCGTCCGTAAAAATCTGATCATACTTGGCCATAAAATCTTTCTTATTCGGAATCGTTAGCGACTTTTCACTATCATTAACACGCAGAGGGTACAAAATATAATCGGCCACTTTCTCCTTGTCATTGTCGGCAACTGCCTTCTGCAGCGCTTTGAACGTGTTCAAAAACGCTTTAGGATCTTGAATACCTGCTACCTCAAATGGATTTTGCGATGGATTGGAGACTGCCGGAGAAGAAGATGTATCCGATGAAGCAGCTGGAGCCGAAGGAGCTGACTTTTGTGCATCCGTACCGCTGTTTTCTGCACTCTCGCTCTCTTTCGCTGCTTTGTCACTTTGGGCTGAACCGCTACGATTACCACCGGCTCCGTTCTCGATCACGCTTGTACTGCTTCCAGTATCAATGGTTTCAGCATTCTTATCCTGACCACAGCCAGTAAGTGCTACAAAAGTAAGTGTAAGTAAAATGGCTGTGAGTGACAGCCTCCGTGACATCTTTTGATTACCGAATTCATGGTTTTTGGGCACAACGGGTCATCCTTTCTGCTTTCTGCTCTGACCTATTCTGTTCATTAAGTCTTCAACCGTTCTATTGTAACATAAGTAGACTAATGACCGCATGTCGCACCCTTTCTGGAAGGAGCTTACAGTGTAATATATGCGAAGGTTTTAACGTTTCCTTGCGATCCATCGTCCGTACTTACTTTCAAAATCATCTCTTTCAAGGAGTCACTTACAGCTTCATCCTGCCCCTCTGGCTTTACAAACAGCAGATCGTGGCGTTCTCCCGGCTGCAACGTTTGCTGGAAAACCCGCTCGTTGACCCTTGCAAGTCTAATCCATTTGCACTATTGAGCTTGTATTGTACGGGTTGCTTGCCTGTATTCTTGATACTGATGTACAACTTGTGCCCCTCTTCAAATCTAAAGCTCGTTTGTCCTTGTCCTCCAAATTGCATCTCCTGGTCATGTACAACGCGTTTCGCTGCACTTCCTTGCTTACTCTGCATACTAAGCGGAACAGTCGAATGACTCTGATTTACTTCTGTAATAGTTGATGTAGGAACGCTCATATTAGCAAAAGTGGCATAACCCACAATTGCCCCTGCAACCCCGATCCAAACCCATTTCTCCACCATTTGATTTCCTCCTTTTCTTATCTATCCTTCAGTCGTCACCGTGATTGCACAGATGGAACGGCTTATCTTCTATAAGGAAGCGATCAAGCCAAGTCATTTTATATATAAAATCGGGTGCCGATTCGATGAATCCGTTCACAATGTCCAAAGAGCGTAGATTGTTCAAGTTTTGTATTTCAGGAGGCAACGTACGGATTCCGCTATACTGGATATCCAGATACTCCAGTTGTTGCAGCTCTCCAATTTCAGGAGGCAAATGCCGGAATGCCAGCTCCTCTTTGGGTATTACTTTGACATCTGGTGCCGGGCGATCATAACATCCACAGCTGATCCTCAGGCTTTTGAGCCGGGTCAGCTTGGCAATATCAGCCGGTAGCTCTTCCAAATCCGCTACTTGTATCGTCAGTGACTCCAACGATTCCAATTCGAACAAGGCATGCGGTAGTGTTCGTATATCCTGCTCGAAAATGGTCAGATGCTTCAGAGAATGCAGTTCTCTAATCCGTTCCGGTATCTCCCTCAAACCAAACGACATAAGCTCCACTCGATCCGGTTGATGCCGAATAGCATCGTCCAGAAAAACATCTATATTCTGATGATATTCAGGTTTGTGAATAAACACACCGGGAATAAGCTTCTCCAATTCATCCGCTTCTTCTGTAGCCATGTTTAGTCTACCTATTCGTTCGTGAGCTATGTTAATGATCCAATCCTCTCCATCCGCATTCTGGAAGCACAAATCTTCAGGCAATTGGGGATGTACCCAAGAAAACAAACTAGACGCCGCCTGCTTTAATAGTCCCCCTGCCTCAGGCGCACACTGGTATCGGTAAAATGTTCCTTGTGTGTAGGCAATGGAATGCATGCCCCTAATTTCCTCATATGAGTGTGTGGACAGTAAAAAAGGTTTCAATTGCTGTAGTAATTCCTTGAACAGAGTATCCTGGTCGATCACTCCATTCTCATCCTCTGTCGCCCATTTATGTATGCCTAGCATAAACGTGTCTGCCCGTTCCATAGCATAATCAATCAGTCCTTCATAGGCTGCTCCCCGAACATCGCTGTATAATCTGAACATGTCTCTCCCCCTCTGTGCCCTCCGCCTTACAATAAAAAAAGCCGAACTCATATCTATTATGAGTCCAGCTGTCATATTTTTCAAACTTGATCAAAGACACCCAATACAACTTTCTGAATAGGTTACCGCTTACTCTGTCACTGTTCCATAGATCAGCACTGGTGCTTCCGCATGATCCGCAATACGGATATTCGCGTAGATTTTCTCCAGCACTTGAGCTACATCTTCACGGTTCGCATGGATGGTAACCAGTGAATCGCCTTTTTGAACAGCATCCCCGACCTTTTTGTTCAGCATCAAGCCGACAGCCAGATCAATCTCGGATTCTTTGGTCGCACGTCCTGCTCCAAGCAACATCGCTGCGGTACCAATTTCGTCAGCCACGATTTCAGCTACCACACCATCCTGCTTCGCAGGCACCTCAATAAGGTACTGTGCTTGTGGCAAGCGTTCAGGATGATCCACTACAGAAGCATCACCGCCCTGATTCGCAATAAACTCTTTGAATTTCTCCAGCGCTTTGCCATTGCGAATGACTTCTCTGAGCTTCTCTTCGGCGTTTTCAAGGGATTCTGCTTTCCCTGCTAAAAATACCATCTGACTGCCCAAAGCCATACACAGCTCTTCCAGATCTTTCGGTCCTTGGCCGCGCAGCGTATCAATCGCTTCTTTCACTTCCAGCGAGTTACCGATGGCCAGACCCAGCGGCTGACTCATATCGGAAATGACTGCCATCGTTTTGCGACCCACATTGTTACCGATGCTCACCATGGCATGTGCCAGTGCTTTGGCATCATCTACGGTTTTCATAAATGCGCCTGCACCTGTTTTTACATCGAGTACGATAGCATCGGAGCCGGCAGCGATTTTCTTACTCATAATCGAGCTGGCAATCAGCGGGATCGAGTTGACCGTCGCCGTAACGTCACGCAAGGCATACAGCTTTTTGTCCGCAGGTGTCAGGTTGCCGCTTTGTCCGATGACCGCAATTTTGCTGCGATTCACCAAATCCACAAATTCGTCCTTGCTGATTTCGACGTGGAAGCCTGCAATAGCCTCCAGCTTGTCGATTGTTCCTCCGGTATGTCCGAGGCCGCGGCCTGACATTTTGGCTACCGGAATGTCCAAGGCCGCTACGAGCGGAGCCAGTACCAGCGTTGTTGTATCACCCACACCGCCAGTGGAATGCTTATCGACCTTTACACCTTCAATCGCGGACAGATCAATGGTATCACCCGAATGAACCATCGCCATCGTCAGATCAGCGCGTTCGCGTTCAGTCATATCTTTGAAGAAAATGGACATCGCCAATGCACTGACTTGATAATCGGGAATTTCACCCTGAGTGTAGCCTTGGATAATAAAATTAATTTCCTCCGTACTCAGTTCTTTTCCGTCACGTTTTTTCTCAATCAAGTCTACCATTCTCATATGTCATTTCTCCTCACTGTGCGTATGATCGTTTACAGAGATACTGCTGTATCCAGTGCAACTTCCATCATTTCTTTAAAGGTTGTTTGCCGTTCTTCTGCGGTCGTTTCTTCCCCCGTCAGCAAATGATCGCTTACCGTCAGAATCGTCAGTGCGTTTACGCCAAACTTGGCTGCCAACGTATATAAAGCCGAAGTTTCCATCTCTACACCCAGCACGCCGTATTCCATCAGCTTTTGTACCACTGATTTGTCATCACGGTAGAAGCTGTCTGAGCTGAATACATTACCGACATGCATGTTCAGGCCTTTGGCAACACCACGATCATAAGCGCCCTTCAATAGATCGAAGCTGGCAATCGGCGAGTAGTCGTAGCCGCCAAAGATATGGCGGTTCATACCGGAATCCGTACAGGATGCTTGTGCCAAAATGACGTCACGAACGTGCACATGCTCCTTCATTCCGCCGCATGTACCTACGCGGAACAGGTTTTTCACACCGTATTCGCTAATCAGTTCGTTGACATAAATACTGATGGAAGGCAGCCCCATCCCGGTTCCCTGCACAGATAGGCGTTTGCCTTGGTACGTCCCCGTGAATCCGAGCATTCCGCGTACCTCGTTGTAGCAGGTCACGTCCTCCAGATACGTTTCAGCAATAAATTTTGCCCGTAGCGGGTCTCCTGGCAGCAAAATCGTTTCTGCAATTTCTCCGGGTTTGGCTCCAATGTGTACACTCATATTTTTTATTCCTCCGTCCCATTTGTCCATGCTTGTATCGTTATTTATATGGTTACTAGTAATCTTGCTTACTCTTGCTGGTCCTTGATTACTGAAGCTCTGCCAAAAAGCTCGTTCCGTGTTCAGGCAGTTTTACACCAAAGTTATCTGCTACAGTCGCTCCAATATCAGCAAAGGTTTTACGAACCCCAAGCTCCTTGCCCCCAGCTTTAAAACGCGGGGAATAGGCCAGCAAAGGTACATATTCGCGGGTGTGATCCGTTCCACGATACGTCGGGTCATTCCCATGATCTGCAGTGATGATTAGCAGATCGTCATCGGTCATTTTGGCAAAAACCTCTGGCAGACGCGCATCGTAATCGTCCAAAGCTTGACCATATCCCTGCGGATCACGACGGTGACCGTATACAGCGTCAAAGTCCACCAAATTCAGAAAGCTTAATCCGGTGAAATTCTCATCGAGCGTAGCCACCAGCTTATCCATGCCGTCCATATTGGACACCGTACGCACCGCCTTCGTCACACCCTCACCGTCATAAATGTCAGAGATTTTACCCAAGGCGATCACATCCAGACCTGCATCCTTCAGCTCGTTCATGGTGGTGCGACCAAACGGCTTGAGCGCATAATCATGTCGATTGGAGGTACGGGAGAAGTTCCCTGCCTCGCCTACGAACGGACGTGCAATAATGCGACCCAGCATGTACGGATCTTCCAGCGTGATTTTACGGCAGAACTCGCAAATCTCATAGAGCTCCTTCAAAGGTACAACTTCCTCGTGCGCCGCAATTTGCAGCACAGAGTCCGCTGAGGTATAGATGATGAGCGCTCCAGTTTTCACGTGTTCTTCGCCCAGCTCATCAATGATTTCCGTTCCGCTAGCAGGCTTATTACCAATAACTTTGCGACCTGTGTGCTCCTCAATGCGTTGAATCAGCTCATCCGGGAACCCATCAGGAAATACACGGAAAGGAACCGCAATGTTCAAGCCCATGATTTCCCAATGGCCCGTCATCGTATCCTTGCCATTGGACGCTTCCTGCATCTTAGTGTGATACGCGAGCGGCTTGTCGGCCGCTGCTACCCCTTCTATGGAACGAATATTGGACAGACCGAGCTTACCCATATTCGGCATCTTCAGGCCACCGCGTTCGCGGGCAATATGACCGAGTGTATCTACATCGTAATCATCAAACTGGGCAGCATCCGGCGCTTCGCCGATACCAACCGAGTCCATAACCACCAAGTGAATCCGTTTGAATTTAGACATCATAAAAATCCTTTCCTGACTCGCTGTTTTTTTTACAAAAACAACCCTGCAATCGTTGCCGACAGCACGCTAACCAGCGTTGCTCCGTACAACAGCTTCAGACCAAAGCGGGCCACCACATTTCCCTGTTTTTCATGCAGACCCTTCACAGCCCCGGAAATGATACCGATGGATGAGAAGTTAGCAAAGGATACGAGGAATACCGATACGATCCCGACCGTGCGCTCCGACAAGCCTGTTTGCTTGGTCAGATCCAGCATGGCCACGAATTCGTTGGATACGAGTTTGGTAGCCATAATGCTGCCTGCCTGAACGGCTTCGTTCCACGGAATACCCATGACAAAAGCGAAAGGCGCAAACACATATCCAAGCAGCGCCTGAAAGCTGATTCCAAACAACCAGGAGAAAATCCCGTTAACCATGGCAATCAGCGCCACAAAACCGATCAGCATTGCAGCTACCGTAATAGCAACCTTGAAACCGTCCATAATATATTCCCCGAGCATTTCGAAGAAGGACTGCTTCTCTTCCTCCTGAACCTCCAGTAAATCGTCTTCCTTCTCAATCTTGTACGGATTAATAATGGAAGCGATAATAAAGCCGCCGAACAGGTTCAATACCAAAGCTGTGACCACATATTTGGGATTTAACATTTGCATGTAAGCTCCCACAATCGACATGGACACTGTAGACATCGCAGACGCACACAGCGTATACAACCGATGTTTTTGCAGCAGACCAATTTGCTTCTTAACGGAAATAAACACCTCGGATTGACCCAAGATAGCCGAAGCTACAGCGTTGTAGGATTCCAGTTTACCCATTCCGTTTACTTTGCTCAAGACAAGCCCGATATATTTAATAATAAAAGGTAACACTTTTACATATTGCAAGATACCAATCAGCGCGGATATGAACACGATTGGCAGCAGTACACCGATAAAGAACGGTGCTGCTCCTTCATTCGCAATTCCGCCAAATACGAAGTTAATCCCTTCAGTTGCATATGCCAAAAGACTATTAAAACCTTCTGCAAAGCCTTTGACCAAAAATTCGCCAATTCCTGTATGCAACAATACGAAAGCAAGCGCTGCTTGCAAAACAACCATAACTATCAGCGGACGATACCTGATTTTACGTTTGTCACTGCTGGCAACGTAAGTAAGTGCAAATACAACGAGCAGTCCCACCAGAGCGATTACATATTTCATTTAATTTCCCCCTCATTACATTAAGCGCTTACATTCCCTATAAAAAGAATGCGCTCCAAAGAGGCATTCTTTTTTTATTTGCCCAGATCCGCAGGTCGAAAAGCACCCGGCAGTAATTGATCTACCGTCCACTCTTCCGTGTTGCCATGAAGGTTTGTCAGATAAATTTTGGTATCTTGATGAGCAAATTCGGAAATAACCTGACGACAGGCCCCACATGGAGACACAGGCCCTTCCGTATCAGCTACAACCGCAATCGAATCAATTTGACGGCAGCCCTCGGATACCATTTTAAAAATCGCTGTCCGCTCTGCACAATTGCATAAGCCGTAGGAGGCATTTTCCACATTACATCCGTGATAAATCGCGCCATCGCTTCCGAGAACCGCAGCACCCACCTGAAAATTCGAATACGGAACATATGCCTGTTTACGCGCATCAAGCGCTTTTTGAATCAATTGATCCTTCATCGCGAATCCCTCCATGACTTTAAAATGAAACTTAGTAGGAAGATGTAGACTGCTCGCCCTCGATGATCTTCACACCGGAACTTGCACCGATCCGACTTGCGCCAGCTTCTACTAATTTTTGCACGTCTTCCAGACTGCGTACACCACCTGAAGCCTTAACACCAATCTCAGGTCCTACCGTTTTGCGCATCAAAGCCACATCTTCCGCAGTAGCTCCACCTGTTGAGAAGCCTGTCGAGGTTTTCACAAAATTCGCTCCCGCTTTGACGGACAGCTCACATGCCAGTACCTTCTCTTCGTCTGTCAGCAAGCAAGTTTCGATAATCACTTTTACCAGTGTACCGGCAGCTGCCTCCACGACCGCACGGATGTCCTGCTCGACGAGCTGTACATCACGTGCCTTCAAAGCGCCTATGTTAATAACCATATCAATTTCAGTCGCACCGTTAGCAATAGCATCTTTCGTTTCAAATGCTTTCGTTGCGGACGTGCTCGCTCCCAGCGGGAAACCGATAACTGTACAGATGGCTACGCCTGTGCCTGCGAGCTGTTCTGCTGCATAAGCTACCCACGCCGGGTTCACACATACAGAAGCAAACTGATATTTTTTGGCTTCGGCAGTCAATTTCGTAATTTCATCCTTCGTCGCATCTGCACGCAACAATGTATGGTCGATTAATGCTGCAATGTTCATATCTAAAAGCTCCTTCATTAGATAAATAGTGTGAAGACAAAAGTCATTTATTTCTCTGTGATGAGACCATCATAGCACGGCTTTGAACATATGTAAAACACATTTTGAAATTATGTTCAAGCTTATACACAAAGCGTCACCTACAATTCATATTACCCTGTAGGGACGTGCCATAACCGTATATTTTGCTGGGTTGAGACGACTTGCTCTATTGTAAAAGTGCTTGAGCCGTAAACTGATCCGTCACCAAAATATTCGCATACTTGCCACGCAGCGATGCCCGAATGGCCTCCACTTTACGCTGGCCTCCAGCGACGAGAATAGACTTCTCCTTCTTTCGCAAATCAGGCAAATCAATCCCGACGGTACGGCTATTGATTTCCTGACTGCATATATTGCCCTCAGCGTCAAAAAAGCGCGAGCAAATATCGCCCTTGCCAATTCTTTGCAGTAGCTTCTGCTCTTCCCCGTTAAAATAACCCAATCGGAACAGCAACGCATCCTCCTTGACCGTCCCCACCGTAAACACAGCGATGTTCGCCTGCTTGCCAAGTTCGATGATGCGCTGGATATGCCGATCCTCTTCAACCATTTTCTTAACTGCGTGACTGTCGAAAATCACAGGCAGCGGCAAATACCTTGCTATGGTATGAAAGGCTTCTGCGAACAAATTCACGGTTTCCACGGCATATGTGTTGACATGTGAATGGCTCACGCCTCCTTTGAGCTGAACCACCTCAACACCCTTGACCTGCTTTTGTTGGAGATGAAGCGCCACGGCATGCATTGTTGTTCCCCATGTCACTCCAATAATATCAGCATCCTGTACCGTTTCATGCAAATAATCGGCTGCTTTTTTGCTAATATGCTTCTTAATCTCCTGATATTCATTTAACGGCGAATAACAGACTAACACGGTATCCAGTCCGAATTTCTTCTTCACCTGCTCTCCGAGCGCGTCCATATCCTCCATCGGGTCCACAATACTGATCCGCACGTATCCCTGTTCCTTGGCAGCCTGAAGTAACCGCGATACCGTAGGACGCGAAACCCCGAGTCTGACCGCGATATCTTGCTGACTGTAGTCGTTTAGATAGTATAATCTGGCTGCCTCGATACTTAATCGCTGCTTTTCATGATCCATTCTACCTCAACCCGCTTATCTTAAAATGTAGTGCCATCGGACACAGCTTTAGTCCCCAACATTATATATGAAGGGAAACTTGAAGCCACGCCTTGGCCGTATAGTTGTTATTTTGGAAGATTTAACTGCTCGTTTGTGATATTCTGTGATTAACTACAACTACTTTACCGCATCCTCAACTTTATCGTTCCATCTATCAAAACGCAATAGCTAACCCATTTTACCGCTCATTCACAACCTGTGATGGCTTATCTGAATATGTAAGGAGAATTGCTATGTCTGAATTTATTGTGTGCAGTCTGGCGGACAAAAAGTTCGCTTTAAACTTTGTGGAAGTAGAAGAAGTCATGAATGCCAAAAAAGGGACCCCACTTCCCTTTTCCGAGGCGTGGCATGAAGGAATGGTAACTATTCGCGGCAATGTATTTACGATTCTTAATTTACGCAAAAAGCTGCTTCTTCCTGCATCAAGCGATTCCTCCGAGGACAAAATGATTTTGCTCAGCCGTGCGAAGATTGCTCTGCTTGTCGATCAGGTGGAGGACACGGCTTCTGCCGAGGACAGTCAGCTACAAAGCAATGAGGAAGAGTGGCAGCGCGAGTTGTTCCCTACTGTGATGGAGCATCAGGGTACCCTCATTCCGGTGATCGATATGGACGCTTTTCTTGCATCCACCAAGACGAACTAAAACGCAAAATACTCCCTAACCTTGAGCTGGCTTGCACTCATCGTTCGGGAGTATTTTCCGTTATTGGAGTCCCTGCCCCTCTTTCATGTGAACCAGCGTGTTCAGTTGCTCCAGCAACGTATTCCCGCCAGTCAGCGAAATCGTGCCAATCTTCTCGCAGATTTTTTCCATGAATTCCAGTTCTTTAAGACGATAGAGGGTGGCATTCTCGTCCATCAGCTTGGCCGTATTGAGCAAACTACGAGTGGATGCCGTCTCTTCACGTCGTGTGATGAGGTTGGCCTGTGCCTTCTTCTCTGCCAACAGCACGGTATTCAGAATATCCTTGATATCCCCTGGCAAAATAATATCCTTCACCCCTGCTGACGTAAAAGTCACTCCATATTCGCCGCTCTGCTCATTTAGTCGAGTCAAAACATATTCCGCAATCTCCTGCTTCATTTTCAGCAAATCATCCAGCTTCATCGTGCCAACGTACTCGCGCAGCAGCAGTTGAAGCATAATGTACATTTGTTCCTCGTATGCTCGGAATTCCAACGCCCGCAACGGGTCAATGATACGGTACTGACAGACGAAGTTGAGGCGCAGTGTGATTTTGTCCTCTGTCATGATTTCCTGTCCCATCAGGTCCAACTGCTGCTGTCGCATATCTATCGTTTTGATCTCTGTATTCACTGTGGACATCCAGAAATAATATTTGCCCGGTTTTAGCTCACCTTGCAACACATTATCGTAATACAAAAAGCCCATTTCATAGCTGGCCACCTGAAGTGCCTTCCAGAAGCCCGGTGTCTTGGACAAGAATGCTTGCCCCAATGCCTTATCAATTGCAGGCTGCCGAGTATCTGCACGAACAAAACGATGCTCCTTAAGCATGTTCCAAAAAGCATATTTCCCAGCCGTCAGAAGCCCCACAAACCGATTATCCTCATAATGCAATACATATTCATGGTCCTCTACATCGATGACATTCAATTGTTCAAGCAATAGGGGATCTGTCAAAAACAAACGAATATCATGATCCGGTACAAAAAATGGTTCGGCTACATTCAAAATTTCAACTGCTTCCTGCTGAAATGTCTTCAATAGGTAAGTTCCTGGATGCAACAACTTGTGGTAGCTTCCTTTTTTGAACAGCAGCCCGCGCTCATCAGATTTAATCGTTATCTTCTTAAACATCGTATCACTCCTAGTATTAAAATCCTCCACTTAAAAGTATGCTTCTTTCTATGTGTGGCGGCTCCGCGGTCCATTTGATCTTCCGATCGCTGTTGCCCGCCTTAAAACCAACACACATTTTTAAAATGAGGATTTTTTATTTTTATTCGTTGTAGTAGGGGTAGGACCCTTGCAGAGCATTCCTTCGGGGTGGATGGCGGAGCCGAGCTTGAGGAGAAAGGAAGATACCGCCTGTTCCCGTGTTCCTAAGATGGTGTCCAGCAGTCCGACTTCGACTGTGAACTCGCATCTCCCGAAGCTTCGGAGCCTGTCGGCGCTTGCTCTCTCCGGTATCCACTGGCCGCATAGCCATCGCCCCGATATCTGTCATCTAGACCAGACATGGGATGCTCTCATCCGGGTCTTTTCATTGTTTTTATTCGATCATTCGAATACTCTACCAGAAGTCGCGTGGAAGGCGATTGGGAATTGAACCCTAATGTTGGTGGATACATCAGATTTACAGGATACCTGACCCCATCAGGGTAGGCACTGCGGGACCTTTGGAAATCCACGCCTCGGTAATATCTTCCTGTATCAGCCTTTATCATTATCGCGCAACCTGGAACTCACGAACATGGCGAAAGTATTACGACCCTATAAAAAAAGACACAGGAGAAGCGTATGTGCTTCCCTTGTGTCTTTCTTTCTATAGTTAACTGTCGCGTTCGTATCTTAGGTCTGATCCACTAGGATGTTTTTTCGAAAACGGGATCAACGCTCGGTAGTGGAAGTTGTGGAACGTCTGTTGTTGTAGAAGAAGTCTGCTGGTGTGTATAGCTGAATGAAGGGGTCTCGTATTGCAATCCCGCCTTTTCATAGGTAAACCAATAGCTGACAGCCTTCCCGATATCGAGGTCTGTAACCCGCTGCTCCCAGACACCGCCGTTATTTGTCATCCGGTAATTGAGCTGTTGTCCACCCGTTAAAGTATAATGCACGTCAACATAGGCTGAGGCTGTTTTAGGTGTAAATTGAAGCAATGCTTCACGATCGCTAACAAAGCGAGCTCCTACTTTATAATCTTCCGTTTCTCCGCCACCCTCATTACCACCAGATGCTGGCTCTGTCGTTACCTCTACCGCATTGCTTGCTGCAGATAGGTTACCAGCTGCATCGCGAGCCTTAACGGTAAAGCTGTAAGTGGAAGCTGCACTCAGCCCTGAAATTGAAGCGGAAGTACCGCTTACCTCTGCTGCCTGAGCCCCGTCCTTATAAACGATATAACTCGTAACGCCAACATTGTCTGTAGCTGCATCCCACTCCAGAGTGACTACCGAAGCCGTTTTGGTCGTAGCTCGAACATTCGCCGGGATGGATGGAGCCTCCGTATCAGGCTGCGGATTGCCACCGCCGCTTCCATTTCCGGTATTAAAGCTATTCGGCTGCACGGTAATACTGTGCCCATCTGAGAAGGTTACCGTTTTGACCTGGTTTGTAAAATTGTAGGCCACATAAGTTTTCACACCGTTTTTATGAAATACAGCATAAATAGGTGAATTAGCGGTGATGCTGCGGTCGATGTTGCCTAAAGCATCCAAATTGTAGATCCAGTGGTAGGCATTCGCCTTGGAATTCCCCGCTTCCGGTGTCATGGCCGCTACGCGTGCACTGAATTTGGCCTTGGCATCGGACGGGTCCGAGATCGCTCTGTACATATACACAATATCTTCCCATGGACTGAAATTCCCACCGCTTTTTCTCAGGAGATCGTTATAATTTTTAGCCGCATACTCCGAATATTGCGTCAGATACAAGGAGGCCGAGGTAATCGGGAGCCAGTTGATACCATGCACCTCTGTGGCATTATCGGTCCACCATGTTGCATTCCCTACCGTTTTACCGCCCCAGATCATGCTTGCCGTCGCGCTTTGCATCCCAGCAGGGGTGTTTGTGCCATGCACATCAAACCAGTATTCGTTAATCGCATTCATTTCCGTTGTGTATAGATAGATGCCGAGATCACGAGTTTGAGCATTTCCCGTCGCCTCGCCCCATAAAATAAGACCGGCCCAAGCATTCATCGCCTCCGAGGAGGATTCATTGTTGTTGCCGTCGCCAAATTTGGCATGGCCGGAAGCCCAGGTGTGCCCGGCGTAGGGATCAAAATTACGCAAATACGGAAATTTTGAATCAGACCTGTCGGTATTGGCAATGTCGCGAATGAGCAGCTGCACCATTTGTCCCCATTGGGAATCGGATGCCCAGCTCTTGTCCACACGTGCAATTTCGGCTGCGGCCTTGATAAAGTATCCATAATGGAAGTGATGGTCATTTAATTCTACCGCACTGCCAAAGCTGTCAGGATAACCGATCAATGTCCCCCAATTGTTGTTATACACAAATAGACTGGAGCTTTTCAGATTCCCCGAGCTGTCACTGGCCTTAAACCAGTCCTGCAGTCGGCTTTTGATCTCATTGCGGAACTGGGTCGCTGCTGCGGTATTGCCAGCCTGGTCGGCAATCGGCGCCAGCGCTGCTAGCTTGCCCAGATGTTTTCCAGTCCAGTACGTATCTCTATCGCCGGAGTAGACTTCTGCTTTCGCTTCGTTTATATAATTGTTGAGCGTATTTTTATCGTAGGACCCCAAGTCGGGCAAGGAAGGCAGTACTCCTGTAAATTTCATTTTCGTTTGAAAAGACGCACCCTCTGCTGTTTTCATCAGACCGCGCACAGAATTGTACGTATAGCCTAGCAGGGGTTGTGATGAATTTTTCCACTGATGCGGGTATAAGGCAAAAATAGTGCCGCTTTGTGTGCCTTCCTTCGCTGTGGTTGCAACGTTAAAGGTGGTCGTTACCTCGGAAGAAGCTTCGTTATAGCTGTACTGTGCTTTGGAGCTTGTAACGAAAGAATAAGCGTATTGCTGAAACTTGTCCAATGTCGCTTTTGTTTTGTCAGGCAAAGCCGCCACTGTAAAATAGTTTTTCCCGTTCAATTGATTGATCAGAGTACTCGTTCCGAGGCCAGACCAGGTGGTGCCGGAAGGACCAAACAGACCATAGTGTGAGCCATTAACCGTAATGCCAAGCACAGGAGAACTAGCTGACCCAGACCATACCTCTGGCACCCCATTAAATGAAAGCTTGGGATTGCCACCGCTAAACTCAAAAAAAACATAGGGGGAGCCGTGTCCATAGGTAGCACTCATTTTATTGCTGCCGCTTTGAAATAATGATTTGACAAACCAGTCGCTGAAACCGTCCACCTTGGCATCTGGAAATGAAGCGCTTACAGAATGACCGACGGTAAAATCGTTCACATCATCCATCCAGCCTGCGATGTATCCAGGATTTACTGTAATTTTCCCACTCGGGTTAAAGATGCGTAAACCGTTTTGCTGATTTTTCAAGGCAAGGGGATGCGGATATTGAGCCTCGGAGTACGGTACCCAGGCCAGGCTGCTCCACCAATCATTGGTAGGCATTGGGCTGGTTACATTCGCTGTTTTGTAAATCTCGTTTTGCGGTGTTGCTGCTCCGGTAGGTAGTGTGGTTGAATATGAGCCAGCGCCTTGTGTGACCTCACCCGAAAAGGCTTTAGTAGAAACTGGTGCAGCTAAAAATATCAGACTGGCACTTAACAAGCATAATATCGTTTTTTTCACAACCTACATCCTCCTTTGAATTCTATAATCCCTTTCACTGCAGGGCTTTTCCCTTCTCTTCCAAGTTGAATTCAACTTCATTGTGCTTGATCTCAATTTCCAGGTCAATCCTTTTATTTCTATATTATAACTAAACGAGGCGAAAGTCTCTAAAAATACATAAGAAACCAGGACGAAAAACCCAAGCATGCGTAATTATGTTATCTCGACTTCACCCCATAAGACATTCACCCTATGAGTTATTCATCCCATTAACCATTCACCCTAATAAACGTTTAGCATATAAAAAAGAATCCTCCAGGCCTTTTAGCCCTTCAGATTCTCTGTTCTTTTAAGTATATAAGCTTTTGAGTATTTAAGTCCTTTTGCCCTTCCTATACTCCACACCATTTCGGAAAATGAGTAACTTTGCGTGGGAAGTAGCGGAGCGAAGGGGTTGAATCTGGAGAAGCGTAAGCGTTCGGAAGATCAACCCCTTCGCGGAGCCTCCTTCACCCTCAATTCACTCATTTTTCCCGCTCAAAATACCCTTCTAGTTTCCAGTCTACACCAACCTGTGTCACGCTCAAATCCTGCAATGCCACCGCATCGCTCATCGCAGACACGCCCTCTCCCCCGAGAAAGCCCGGGGCTGCGCGCCCTCCAACCAGCTTTGGTGCAATGTACAGCACCAGCTTGTCTGCCAGCCCTTGCTGCACGAACGAAGCGTTCACCTCGGCTCCGCCTTCCACGAACACCGATGATACCTCCGCCGCACCCAGAATATCCAGCATTTGCGGCAGGTTCACCCGATCGCTGTTTTCATCCTGTGTCGGATATATCGTCACACCAAGCTGTTCCAGCTGGCTTCGCTTGCTTTCATCATAAGTGCGTCCTGTGAATATCCAGGTAGGTGCCTCCCCATCTGTAATGACACGGGCATCCAATGGAATTCGAAGCTTGCTATCCAAAATGATACGAATCGGATTCCGTCCTTCCGGTAGACGAGTCGTAAGCTGAGGATTATCGTGAATCACCGTCTGTACACCGACCAGGATTCCCACATGCTCGTTACGAAGACGATGCACATCCTCCCGTGCAGCCTCAGATGTAATCCACTTGCTTTCCGAGGTCCGGGTCGCAATTTTACCGTCCAGCGTTACTGCCGATTTGATCGTAATAAAAGGACGCTTGCTCACGATATATTGATTGAACACTTCATTCATGCGGATGGATTCCTGCTCACAGACTCCGACAATGACCTCAATGCCCGCATCTTTCAAAATCTGTACCCCTCTGCCGGAAACCAGCGGGTTCGGGTCCAGCGCTGCAATCACCACTCGACGAATGCCAGCCTTCACAATCGCTTCCGCGCACGGGCCTGTCCGGCCGTGATGGGAACACGGCTCCAGCGTTACGTAAATCGTCGCTCCCTGAGCGTGTTCACCCGCCATACGCAACGCATGAATCTCGGCATGTGGCTCGCCGGGCTTCAGATGAGCGCCGATCCCAACGATACGACCGTTGTTGACAATGACTGATCCGACGAGCGGATTCGGTTCTGTTTGCCCTTTAGCACTTCTGGCATTTTCCAGTGCCAGGCGCATATATTTTTCGTGAGTGGTCATAGAACCTCCCTGAGATCGGAATCCCGCAAATGGCCGGATCGTTCCACTTTTGTATTCAAATACCGTTCATTATATTGCGACACATCACCCCAGAGCGGCATGCGACCCGCCACATTCATACCCGACTTCTTCAAAGCATCCATTTTTTTAGGATTATTTGTAATCAAAGTGACCGGTTTTTGTCTCAGGTGACGGAGCACACTAATGGCATCCGCATAGTTGCGTGTATCATCTTCAAAACCCAATTGATGATTGGCTTCGACAGTATCCATGCCTTCTTCCTGCAGAATATAAGCCATTGCTTTACTAAACAAACCGATTCCGCGGCCTTCATGGTTAGCCAGATAGAACAATGCACCCGTTCCATGCTCCACGATCATTTTCATGGACTGGTGGAGTTGAAATCCGCAATCACAACGCTTGCTACCAAAAATATCTCCAGTATGGCAAATACTATGCATGCGAACTAATGCATTTTCCGACTGTTCAAGATCGCCATACACCAAAACGCTTGACTGTTGTCCCTCTGCCAAATCCAGTGTGGACAATCGCTTCACAATCGTCTCAGCGGTGGCATTCAGTAAGTCCTGACGATCTTCCTCATCCCGTACAGGCAACCAGCAGTACCACTGAAAAACAACCGTTTCTCCTTCCATATTAACTGGCAGCTTGATCGGTCCTACCAAAATCGTCGAAGATTGCTCTCCGCGAACGGTTTGAATTTTATCGTTAAGTAGCGTAGCTACATCTTTTTGGTTCATCTCTCTGCACCATCCTTTATATGAGCTCTATATAGAAAATGCCTATTCTTCAAAGGCTAATCGTTATTGTCAGGGTATAAATCATTGAACTATGTGTAAGAAATGTTCATGGAACGTGGATTCCATCGTCAGCTGCCGTTCCTGAAGCTCGGTGACAGCCTGTCGTCGTCCGTCTTCGAACGCCTTTAAGTCTTCTGCGGTACAACTCTTCTGTCGTAAACGAAGAAGCTCACTGGCTAGCACATCGGCATCCTTCAAAGCTGCATTCAAGCCAAAAGCTCCGGTAGGTGTCATGGTATGCGCCGCATCTCCAATAAGGACCAGTCCGTTCTGCGTCCAGGTGTCACTGCGGCTGCTGAAAATATCCAACGGTACGAAGTCCTTCCATGAACGAATGTGATCATGCACACTATGCTTCAAATCTGGAAAAGCCTCGGTAAACAGTTGTATAAATGGTTCAAAGGATTGCTTAAACAGGGTTGAAAAGCTACCTTCCTCCACATTCCAGCCAATTTGAATATAGCCCTCAGCCTGCGAGAATAAAGCCAACTGCCCTCCGTTGACCTGTGCCAGACGAGTGACGGGCTCCCACCCAGCAGGTGCTGTGATTTTCGCCCATAGCAGGTCATAGCCGTGTCGAATGTTCGTCACAGGCATCTGAGCCAGCTTGCGCACAGTCGAATAGCGACCGTCTGCCCCTACAATCAACGAACTGTCAATCGTGATCTCATGACCGTTCTTATTGCGGGCGATCAAGCCCGTGTACCCCTGCTCACTATTACCTTCCAACGCAGTCACCGTTGTACCCGCCAGGTAACGGAAGGACTCGTAGGTTGACGCCTGCTTGAGCAGAGCCTCCAAAAATCGAGGTTGTGGAATATGCACTCCCACATTACCATGGTTTGAAGCTGGCTCGACCGTTTTGACCTGCTGCTGATGCTGCCAATACTCGATTCTTGTGGAGGCGAGAATATAATCCTCATGAATTTGTTCGAGCAGCTTATGCTTTTGGATCACTTCCTGACCCTCATCATTTAAAATTTCACCGCGGAAAGCCTTTCCGGGCAAGCTCTGCCGCTCAACCAATATCGTGGAAACACCCTGCTCCGCCAGTAGACAGGATAACAAAGTCCCTGCGGGTCCTCCCCCAACTACACACACTTCACATTCCAGCTTCATCCGACTTCCCCCTGCGCCCAAACCATAACCACAACGATTCGTTCGTACCTGACCATTTAATTACATTATTAATAATATCAAAATAAGTTCAAATTTTAAGTATTCATATATGGATATCCGTATCAGAGCTAATAAGTTACTTTATGTAACAAAGTATATTTATATCATGTCGTTTCGTCAAGTAATAAATTTATGTAAAGTAAAATCATTTACTTTTAACAGTGAATCGTTAATAATAGGAGCATGAGGTGATCATATGAACATTCCGCAGATGTGCCCACGGTTTGAAAAGGCTATGGAGCTACTAAGCAAGCGTTGGACGGTGTTGATCGTATTTCAACTAACCAATGGTCCGCAACGTTTCGTCGCTATTGAGAATTCAATTCCTAATTTAAGTGGAAAGGTCCTTTCGGACCGTTTGAAAGAGCTGGAGGAAGAAGGAATCATACAACGTATGGTTTATCCTGAGAAGCCTGTACGGATTGAATACTCTCTTACAGATAAGGGACGCGATTTAGCTCCTTTGTTTGACCATATCGGTACTTGGGCTACACGCTGGATTGAGGTTCTACCAGCAATTGAACAGCAATGATCCATATCGGCTACAGCTATTTTTCCTAAACTAACATGATAAACACACACAGACTGCTAACATGCCAAAGAACGCCTTTGCTCTAAGTGCAATTTGTACTCATAGTGCAAGGCGTTCTATTTTTCATATGAAGGAACTTTAAACGTTCCCCTCACCGCTGCGTTGCATTTCCTCACGAATGGATTGCACCCGTTTTTTCCCCCAGTCATACATCATCTCCACAATGGGTAAAATCGTCATTCCCAGCTCGGTCATCGAATACTCCACCTTTGGAGGTACCTCGGGATACACTTCCCGGTGCACAATACCGTCCTCCATCAACTCCCGCAACTGATTGGTCAGCACTTTATGCGACAGCTTCGGAAACAGCCTTTGCAGGTCACTGAAACGGTGCGCTCCTTCCACACCCAGATGCCATAAAATGACGACCTTCCATTTTCCGCTTAACACTGACAAGGTTAGTTCCTTTTCGCAGTTATAGTCTCCGTTAACGATCTTTTCCCGTATTTCTTCTCTCAGCGTATCAGTCATATATCAACTAACTCCTTCTAAACCATCATGGTCTTGCACTCTAATAGTAACCTGCAGGTAACCTCCGTACTTGAAAGTGCATTCTTCACAGCCTGACGAAGCCGCCCTACAATAGTAGATAACGTTACACATTCAAGGAGGAATAAAGTATGAGTAAAAAAGCTCTTTTTATTATACCCCCAGAGCGCTTTAATGAGGATGAATTGTTTAAACCAAAGGAAGCACTGGAGCAAGCAGGTGTTACTGTGACGCTAGCTAGTACAAAAACAGGCGAAATCACGGGTGACTACAACGGTAAAGCGACAGCTGATCTTGTTTTTACAGACGCTGTGCTGGCTGATTATGATGTAGTATCTGTGATCGGCGGATCAGGTACGAATGACCATCTGTGGAATAACGCGGATCTCCAAGCTCTGCTAAAACAAACTCATGAGCAAAAGACTTTATTGGCTGGCATCTGCGCAGGCTCTGTAGCCGTGGCTCAAACCGGACTGCTCTCTGGCAGAACGGCTACATGCTATCCAGTGGATGTACAAAAAGATCAGCTCCAATCGCATCAAGCCGAATATGTGGCGCAGCATGTGGTTGCGCATAGCGACATTATTACGGCCGACGGTCCAGATGGCGCACAGGCATTTGGCGAGGCGCTCGTTCAAGCCCTGCGATAAGCACCCTTTAAAGTCCCGTGTGGGGACTAAAAACGAGCATCCCCAAAGAAGCCGCATCACGTCCTTTCTATTGTATGGGACCTGATGTGGCTTCTTTGTGTCATTTTCATGCTAAAGTGACTAATTTAATTGTATGGTCCTGGATTTTCGTGTTAGCTTTAAAGAATCGACGTTTAGCATAGGAGGCTTATATGCCGTGATTATGAAAGGCAAAATCCATTTACATCAGGTAACGTCCGAATCGTTACGACTGGGCGCCTTACTATCATTAGTAGGGGGCTTTTTGGACACATATACCTTTGTTGGAAGAGGCGGTGTTTTCGCCAACGCACAGACAGGCAATATCGTGCTGCTGGCTGTCAAAGTCATTCAGGGGCACTGGATTCAGGCGTTATTCTATATCCCACCCCTGATCGCCTTTTCACTGGGCGTTTTTGTTGCTGAAGGGATTAAACGAAAATCAACCCACCGTCTAACTCCGGACTGGACCCGCGCAATTATTTTATTGGAAATTGCAATTTTTTTCATCGTGGGACTGATTCCGCAAGGAGTTCCCAATACGGTAGTGGTGGTGATCGTCTCGTTCGTCGCTTCCGTACAAATGACTTCCTTCCGCAAGCTCATTGATGTGCCGTACACCTCTACTGTCAGCACCGGCAACCTCCGATCAGCTATAGAGGCTGTGTATATCGCCATAACGACCAAGGACACGAACGCTGCCATTCGAGCGATGCGTTATGGTGTCATCTTGGCAGCCTTCTTGGTAGGGGCTTTGCTGGGGGGATTTCTGACTTTGACGATTGGAGATAAAGCCGTTTGGGGTGCTGTTGTTGCACTTATTTTTTCTTTTATTTTATTTACAGAAAAGGAAAAGTGGAAGCTTCCCCTACGCCACTAATCCTCCATTACATCAGCCCTGAATGAACTGCCGCTGGGCCGTTTCAAAGAAATTCAAAAGGTCTTCGCGGGACGAGAATGCTGCCTGAGCAGATTGGTTGCTACCGCCCCCCTTACCGTGAAACGCGCCCAGATTCTCTTTCAAAAATGCTCCGCAGGCAACAGACTGGGTGCCGTTATGTGCCAGAATGATTTTGTTTTCTGCTGTTGTGGCAAATAAAACAAGCAGATCATGCTCAGCTGTTAGCTTGGTAGCCAATTGCTGCATGTCCTGAAGGGATTTTTGCTCGAATACATGAGCAAGAACATGCCCCTGCACAGCAGATAGCAACTCTTTCGCCTGGTACGAAGCATTTTCCTCTTGTAGGAGCTCCACTTGCGCCTTAAGCTGCCTATGCTCCTGCTCCCACTTTTCGAATCGGGTCAAAATATCTTTTCGCCCGGTATTGAACTTCGTAGATAACACGTCCAATATCTGAACACTATCGTTAAAATCCTGGAGTGCGCGAACGCCACATTTGAAATGGATTCTTGCCATCCCCTTCTGCTTCTCCCATTTTAAGCACTTAATGATCCCAATTTCCCCGGTCTGAGCTACATGTGTGCCGCCGCAAGCATTATATTCAATGCCCTCGATCTCGACAATCCGAATATTTTCTGTCACTTTGGGCGTTTTCACCAGCGGAATATCCTTTAATTGCTCACGGGTTACAAAAAAACTTTTTATGCTGCGATTACTATAGATTTGCTGATTTACTTCCTGCTCGATTGCCGATAGCTGCGCAGGCGTTACATCCGAACAGTTCACATCAATCGTGGCATATTCTTGTCCCAGATGAAAGCTTTCAGTACGCGCACCCAACAATTCCAGACAAACGGCTGACAGCAAGTGCTGCCCGCTATGCTGCTGCATATGATCAAATCTGCGCTCCCAATCCAATCGGCAGGCTACTTTCCGATCCTCCGGCAAACGCTCTACCTGATGCCAAATATCCCCATCCTCAAGAACAACATCTAATACACGGATGCCCTGAATTGTTCCTGTATCACAAGGCTGACCTCCGCCATGCGGATAAAAGGCCGTTTCCTCCAGCATAACCAAATATTTTCCGTCTCTTTCCATGCTCTGTGTAATATGAGTGTCCCACTCCGTAAGATTTGGAGCAGTGTAGTATAATTTTGTCGTCATTCCAGATTCCTCACTTTTGGGTTCTTTGTCTCGTACGATATCCACTTATTATCAAGCACTTCATTGTAAATATCAATGTAGGGAAAAGCTTGAACCATGGCACGAACAACTGTAGAAAGAAAATAAAGTACTAGACTGGATATGTTGGTCCCACGCGACATTTCGAATTATAAAACCGTCAGATCTCGTAAAAAAAGTATTAGACTGGCCCCAGCTATAAAAACAGCGGCAGCCGTGGACGAGAAAATAAAGTCCTAGACTGTCGCTGTTTTATTGAACTAAAGTTCTCCGTTAGTATAACAATGCATCATCTTTACGGTTCCCGAAGGAGTTAATGCACAATGAGGACTGGGCAACTTGATAGCTGTGAAACCTTGTGGCTGACACTTCCAAGCATCATTTCTTTTATGCCACTTAGCCCACGGCTTCCAATAATAATGAGTTGCTGCTTGGAATCTCTTGCATAATTTAATATTTCATGTGCAGGATCTCCCTTAAGATGAAGTGTTTCCGGGTTAATCCCCGCAGATTCTAATTTGGATTTGGCTTGTTGCAACTGTTCCAAACTCGCTTTCTCCATTTCGTTCAATATTTCTTCCAAGAAATGCCCTGGTAAATATGTCATGCCATTCGATACATATTCCTGGCTGACATTAACCAAGGTAACTTGAGTTTGTTTGTTTCGAGCTATTTCAACGGTTGCATCGAGGAGTTTGTTCGTTATTTCAGCTTTATCAATTGCCACAATAATTTTGTCAAACATATTTATCGTCCTTTCCGTGGCAGCTCGTAACTATTTCGGCTACCTACAAAACGGTTTCTTGCTGCTCCTATACCGACTAAAAAGAGTAAGACCGAAGCGCCAAGCAGAATGAAAAGTGGCAGATTCCAACTATTTGTCGCATCATGCAGAAATCCTATAAGGGCAGGACCGATTGCGGCAAGAAGATATCCGATCGATTGCGCCATGCCAGACAGTTCCGCTGCTTGATGCGCATTTTCAGTACGTAAACCGAAAAACATCATGGACAAACTAAAGGCGCAGCCTCCACCAATTCCGAGTATTATAATCCACAACAGAATGATATTGGAGCTTCCGTATAGAAGTCCGAGCGTTCCCGTTAAAAGCAAAATGATTGTGATGACCACTAACAAACGTTGGCTAGACATGCGCCCAGCAATAACGGGGACAATAAAGGTAAATGGAAGCAGAGCTAACTGCATTATCGAGAGGTACCATCCTGATTGGTTTGAGCCAATTCCTTGCTGCTTTAAAATTTCAGGCAACCATGCGATCAACACATAGAAAACCATGGACTGTATACCCATAAACAAGGTTACTTGCCAGGCAAGAGGGGATCGCCAAACATTCACATCGTTGCTGGCCATCTGTTGACTCGTCGTGGTTGTTTGCTTCGTTTGATTTCTTAATTGGGGTAACCAACAGAGAATCGATACAAAGCTTAGAATCCCCCATATTCCCAATGCTCCCTGCCATTTTAGACCTGCGTTCACGGCTAGCGGTACACTGATTCCCGATGCGATTGCTCCAAATAAACTCATTGAAATTGAGTAAACACCTGTCATGGAGCCAATTTTATTTGGGATATCCCTTTTGATTAAACTTGGCAATAATACATTACATACGGCAATTGCGAATCCAAGAATTGCTGTCCCAATATATAGATTAGCTGCGCCAGATAAAGAACGTATTACAATGCCAACAGTCAGAACGATTAGGGCAATCAAAATGATACGTTCAATCCCATACCTTCGTCCAAATTTGGGTACTAGAGGTGATAATAAAGCAAAGGCAAGCAAAGGTAGCGTTGTTATCAGGCCTGCTACTGTATTTGAAATACGAACGTCATCCCTTATGAGACTCACTAAAGGACCGACTGAGGTTAAGGGAGCACGTAAATTAGCTGCAATAATAATAATGCCGAGAATTATCAGTCCTATAGAGGATGGTACGGCTTTTATATTTTGTTTGTTCGACATTCTTCATTTCTCCTTACTAAATTCATACGTAAAATTTGTTTCCTGCTGATTGAAAAACTATGAAATAACATCCGCGCGAACAATAAGAGTATAGTATAATATATTATTTTTAACAATAAGTATTTTATGATATATCATTTTTAACAATAAGTATTTTATAACACACATTAACTCATCTAAAAACAAAAATACAACTCTGAATTCCCGTCATGGAATTCGGAGTTGTATTTAATAAGTGGAATTTTCGACTTTTAGAAACCATACTTTAAGGATATATGGAGCACTGTTTCGCTATTCGTACGATTGGTATAAGAGTGAGGACAATCTGCACGAAAACTGATCGTATCATATTGATTCAATGTGTAAATCTCTCCATTGACTTGAATTTCAATGGAACCAGTCATTACTGTCGCAATTTCAGTTGTATTCACATGATGACCTTCAGGGTGATACGAGCTATTCGGCTGTAAGTAAGCCCGACACATTTCAATATCGTTGCTTGCGTTTTTAAAGACCGGTTCAATGATCCAATTTTTTTGATCATTAGAAAAACGCAGTCCTTCGCCTGCTCGATACAAACTAACAGGGTCTTCTGATTTCAACAAAGCTAATAGCGGTAAAGATATGCCTTTTGAAATTTTCCATATAATCGCCAAAGTTGGATTTGTATCGCCACGTTCGATATTCCCCAGAGTAAGTTTGCTTACACCCGTTAATTCCGCTAAGTCGTCTAAGCTCATGTTTTTTTCTTTTCTGTACTTTTTCAAGACACCGCCGATTTGTAATACAATTTGTTTTGATTCATCGATTTCATCCATTTGATATGCACCTCAACAAAAAACAATTATAGCTAGTATACTGTTTATCTAGACTCTTTTCCATACAATTAGTATGGGATGGTGGACTACACTCCTATGCAAAATTCTGACGTCTATGTAACTAATCTGCCAGTTAGCTTAATGAAGCATCGTCAGTCTAACACTTTATTTTTCAGTCTAATACTTTATTTTCTTTTGACAACAACCTCCATATAGTGAAAAATCCACATGACGATTAACAAAATTTAGCTTGAAATTCATTTTTGAATAGATTAAGATTAGTCGGCTAACTAATTTGTCGATTGGAACATACTGTAAGAAGAAAGGAGAACCTTATGGATTTTGATTTACGGGACTTGCCCACTCGTGAGGCGCTACAAGAATTTTCTAAGCGTATCCCCGAGATTGATGTAAGAGCGACGGAAGCTATGTTATTTTTTATGCGAGTATCTTCCAGTGTTTTTAAAGTCAGCTTTGAGGGTTTTGAGAAATTCGGTATATCTCATGGTAAATTTTCGATATTAATTCTTCTGTACCGCAACATCCATACAGGATTGCTGGCTACAGAGCTTGCGGAGAAAGTAGGGGTTAGCAAGCCAACCGTTACCGGTCTCGTTGACCGTCTGGAACGCGATGGACTTATTATTCGATCTGTTCATCCTTCCGACCGCCGTATGAGCATTGTTAAACTGACCGATCAAGGAACAGAAATGATGGAAAGACTGCTGCCTATACATTTTACAAGCACTTCCACACTGATGAGCCACCTGTCTACCGATGAAAAAGAGCTGCTCCTGACTTTACTGCAAAAAATAGAAAACGGCATCCCTCAAGCAAAAGAGATATATAAAGCAGCAAAACCAGAATAAGTTTTAATTTTGCATTTTAGTTAGCCGACTAACTTTTAAATTATTAAATAAAAGAATAAATAAAATGTACATACCAGGATATTTATTCAAGTCTATGTTTAACTCATTTTATGAATTTAAGGAGTGTATTACTGATGAATCGCACACAAGTCACCAGCCTCATCATCCCTCTCATTTCTATTGCCTGTCTTATCGGCGGGGGATTCCTGCTCCAGACCAACGGACAAGATCAAGTCAATGCTTCTCGATCCGTTAAAGGCACAACACTAAATGCGGATAGCATTCATGTATCGTTTGAACAAGTAGGAGGCAAAATCCTGAACATCCCGGTAACAGAAGAAACGAAGGTGAAAAAAGGAACTGTCCTTATGACTTTGGATTCCACAGATGTGGATCTGCAAATTGACCAGCTGCGGACACAAATCGCCCAGTTCAATACGCAAATCAGCCAACAACAACAATCCATCCATTTAGGGTATACACGAACAGCAACTCAGGAAAAACAGGCACAGCTAGATATCGCGCAAGCTCAAGTGACTGAGCGTAAAAGTCAGGCGGCATTGCAGCGGGCACAAGCGGCTGAGCGTCAAGCCACTGCTGCGGAACAACAGGTCAATAACGGGGCTCGGGCTGAAGATGTTCAGCAGCAACGAATTGCCGTAGCTTCAGCCACCAAAAACGTTCAGACGGCGCAGACCAACTATAAGCGTAATAAAGCACTCTATGATGCAGGAAGTGCATCCAAAGCAGCGTTGGATGATGCCGAATCCTCTTTGACTTTAGCGACAAATCAGTTGAGCCAGCAAAAAGAGTCTCTTCAAAAACTACTTCATGGTGCCACTTCCGAAGAACGTATGCAGGCCAGTGAACAGACGACACAAGCAGCCGTTTCGGTAAAACAAGCCGAGGAAGAAATTCGCGGTGCCCAATTGTCCGTCGATCGTTCCAAGACCCAGCTGGAAACCATTCAGCAGAGTCGTCAACAGTTGGCAGATCAGAAGCTGGCTATTGACCTCTTAAAGCAACAAAAAGACACACAGGAAGTTCAGCTTAAAACGTTGCTGCTCAAAAAAGAACGCTTGGTGTTAAAAGCACCACAGGATGGCAAGGTTACTTCGATTAGTACCAAAGTCGGCGAAAATGTGGCGCAAGGGGCTCCTGTGATTACCCTGGAAACCAATGATTTATATTACGATCTCTATGTGAATGAAGAACAAGCGGGGAAATTCAAGGCCAATCAAGAAATTAAAACTCATATCTCTGGTCTCAATAAGGACCTGAAAGGTACGGTACGCTATGTAACTGCTGCACCACAATTCGCTAATGTGAAGATGTCCCGTGAAAAAGGAGAAGCAGATACCGCTACATTCCAGGTACGTGTATATGTAACAAGAGAAGCAGCTTTGCTACCAGGCATGACAGTTGAGGTGAATACAAATGAAATCTCTTCGTGATGAATGGTCGTATCTGGTTCACTCCAAGTATCCGATCATAGCTATTATCTTCCCGTTGATTGCTGTACTGGGGTATTCACTGTTGCTCCCAAGCAGCCAAATTAACGACGCTAACGTGGTAGTAGTGGATCAAGATAACACAGCTTACAGCCGTGAGTTCATTCAGAAAATAGATGCTTCCCCGTATATGAACGTAGCTGAGATTGTTTCGTATACGGACAACCCTGAACAGTATTTTTATCACGAGCAATATTTGGCTGTTATTTCCTTGCCGCATGGATTAGAGGATAATCACAATCGCTCCCTTTCCAGCCGCATGGGTCTCATTCTCGATAATACCAATGTTCAATCTATTACTTCGATTCGTACAGCTATGCAGGAAATTAGCGTTTCCGAGAATATGGAATTGTCTGTTCCAGCTATGTTGAAAACCGGGATGAACGCAGAACAGGCTCAAGGGGCCCTCAATGGTATCGCCTTGGAAGTGCGTTCCCTGTTTAATCCAACTAATGACTATCAGAATACGACGATACTTGCATTCACTTGTATGTTCTCTTTTATGATACTGAATATAAATAGCTTACCTCTGGTCGCCAGACTCCGGGTTTCCAAGAGGCTGGCTGCTGAGCTGCAAAATCCATTCAACATCCTGCTGCGTATGCTTCCTTATACGCTGTTCTCGACGGCTGGCTTGATCTTCTCTCTCGGGATGCTTAAAGTGTTTGGAGGAGGCCGTTTCGAGGCCAATCCAATTCTCTTTATAATTCCAGTTGTCCTGTATGTATTCGGTACCGTTTGTATCAATGTCCTGGTTGCATGGGGCGCTGCACATCCGGGAATAGCCATTGGCAGAATGGTGATGATACTCATGCCTGCTTTTGTTCTATCGGGGGCTGTTCTTTCCAGATCACTGTTTCCACCTTTAGCGATTCAAATCGGTGATTTCTTCCCCTTTGTATGGATGTACAAATTCCTGCGCACCATGGGTCTGCGTGGTGCACCTTTGCAGGAGATGCTTCCCGAACTCGGTTCTCTGTTACTATATGTGGGTGTACTCTCCATGCTGGTGATCGCCAGAGCCCTGTGGGAGAAACAGAAGCTGGCCAAGCAAATTGCGGGTTCTGCTTCTGAAAAGGGATCGCCACATCCCGTTGTTCCAGCAAACACAACTGGCCGCGGGTTATCTATGCAAGGGGCACCGTCAGCACCTATGCACGAGCCTATAAAAGGATAGAGTCTCGTCTGTAAAATAAAAAAGGGTTAAGTGCCGTCTAACGAGCCTTAACCCTTTTTTAATAATATTAACTTCCCATTGTTATCAGAATAAAATTCACTTATATGCCCGACCTAATTGATAAGCGTGCTCCAGTAAACCTTCAATGTATTCTTTCGACTCGGACAAAGTATCATAGAAGAACTCCACCTTGGACTCTCTTACTCTTGCGTAACCAGCAATGGCTTTATTCAAATAATTAGTAACCAAATCGTGATATTCATACTTGATCAGATGTTCTTTCGTCCCTCCCGCCAAGCACATCCACAACACCTGCTTCTTCGTAAATTCCTGAAGTAAACCTATGTTCCACACTTTATCCAGATACCCTTTTAGCATGGAAGGCACACTGTACCACCATAGAGGAAACACAAAGACCAGAGCGTCCGCAGCTGCAATTCTATCCATTTCTTTCCGCGTTTCAGGAGCATACTGTTTATGAGGCGTATTCCAATTCAGCTCATCTGCCGCGCTATATACCGGATTAAACCCATCCCGATCCAAGTCCAAAATATCTACCTCGTGCTTATTCTCTTTCAATCCCTCTACAAAACGATTCATGACTGCAAGGGTAAGTGAATCTTCTCTAGGATGCGTGACGACCAATAGAACTTTCATGTATCCGTAACCTTCTTTCTCCTCGTGATTGGTGTACCCTGTTTACAGATGCTATTATGGTTGATATATATGAAAGTGTGAAGTACGCACTTCAATGTACCGTAGGTACTTTAAGGTTCCTTAGTGCTTTTAGTACTATAAATTGGAGGGGGATAGTTTATGGAAGACAACGCCAAAACCTATATGCTCGGGATCGAGGCAACTTTGGAGGTCATCAGTGGAAAGTGGAAAGGCATCATCCTGCATCATTTAACCAGCGGCAGAAAACGTACATACGAACTTCGTCAACTCATTCCGAAAATCACCCAAAAAGTGCTTACCCAACAGCTTAGAGAGCTTGAAAAGGATGGAATCATCCACCGCATCATTTATAACCAGGTCCCACCCAAAGTGGAGTACGAGCTTAGTGAATATGGATTGGATTTTAAAGATCTGCTTGATCGTTTTTGTTTATGGGGAGAAGATCATTTGGATAGGATCTATGGAGATAAAACAAAGGTGCTGGAAGAGTATTCTGTGAAGGAAAAAAACGCCAAACAAGCACCACCTCTTTAAGGAGGCGTGCTTGTTTGAAATACTATAGCTGTGCACCTTGTTTATTCACCAGTCTCCGCAAATTTCCGAATACGAGCCCCGACTTCATCCCGTACACGCTGGAACACGCTCCATTTCTCTTCTTCTGTTCCTTGTGCTTTAGCCGGATCATCAAATCCCCAATGTTCACGACGAACGTGCGGAGGTGTGATAGGACATTTATCTGCAGCATCTCCGCACAAGGTCACAACCAAATCCGCGCTGTTCAGCAAAGCAGGATCTATAATATCTGAAGTTTGACCGGAGATATCGATCCCTATTTCATTCATCGCTTGCACCGCTTTAGGGTTAAGGCCGTGTGCCTCAATGCCCGCACTGTATACATTCCAACGGTCTCCCAAGTATTTTTGGGCCCAGCCTTCTGCCATTTGACTGCGACAAGAATTACCAGTGCATAAAAAGTAAATTGTCTTCTTTTCCATCATTACCGTCTCCTTCAATGTTCAATTATGAAATGATTAGCCATAGATATAAGCCCAGTAGGGTCATAAAAAGTGTAGGAATGGTTAAGACAATGCCTGTCTTAAAATAAGTCCCCCAAGAAATTTTCACGTTTTTCGAACGAAGCACATGCAGCCACAACAACGTGGCTAATGAACCGATCGGAGTTATTTTCGGCCCCAGATCAGAACCAATGACGTTAGCATAAATCAACGCCTCTTTGACCATACCGGTTGTATGGGTGGCATCAATGGCAAGCGCATTAATCATGACCGTAGGCATGTTATTCATGACCGACGAGATAATCGCCGCAATAAAACCCATGCCCATGGTGGCCACAAACATACCTTGATCGGCAGCCGCTTGAATCACATGGGCCAGCAGATCCGTCAAACCGGCATTACGTAGACCATACACCACAACATACATCCCGATAGAGAAAAATACGATGGCCCATGGAGCGCCCTTGATGACTTCTTTCATCGGCACTGCAGGGCTTCTACGCGCCATCAATAAGAAAAAGATAGCAATAATACCGGCCACCACCGAAACGGGAATGTTAAAAAATTCGCATGCAAAGTAGCCAACGAACAAAACCGCGAGAACGATCCAAGACATACGGAACATTTTTGGATCTTTAATCGCTTCTGCAGGCGTGATTAATTGTGCCGTATCAAACGTTTTCGGAATTCTTTTGCGGAAAAAAAGATACAGTACTCCTATACTGGCTGCTAAAGAAAATAAATTAGGTACAATCATGCGACTCGCATATTCCATAAAGGTGATCCCAAAGAAATCGGCTGACACAATGTTGACCAAATTGCTGACCACAAGCGGAAGCGACGTCGTGTCTGAAATAAAACCGCTCGCTATGATAAAAGGAAAAATCATTTTCTCATCCAATTTAAGTGCCCGAACCATCGCCAGTACAATCGGTGTCAGTATTAAGGCCGCACCGTCATTCGCAAAAAAAGCAGCAACAACGGCGCCAAGAAGGGTCACATAAACAAACATCCGGGTTCCGCTTCCTCGTGCAGCTCGTGCCATGTGAAGCGCCGCCCATTCGAAGAAGCCGATTTTATCAAGCACCAACGAAATCAGAATAATGGCTACAAAAGCCAGTGTCGCATTCCAGACAATATGAGTAACTTCCCAAACATCATGCAAATCGACGACACCCACCAGCAAGGCGAGTATGGCACCTCCGCAAGCAGACCAGCCGATAGACAGATTTCTAGGCTGCCAGATCACCAGCACTAAAGTGGCTAAAAATATAATGCATGCCAACAAAATCAATGTTTTAAACCTCCATCACATTACCTTATAAACATATAATTATGTTAAAAACACCGTCTATCCCCCAAGGAGATAAACGGAACAGCCTTTAGGATGAGCAGCAAGCCGATGAATCCGGTGCACAAGATGCTATCGGCTCCTCTTTATTCAGCCATTTTAAAATCTGCTTGGAGTCTGGCATACGCTTAAGAACGGCTTGAATATGCGGCTTGTCGTCTACATTTAAGGAATAGTATACCCACTGACTTCGTCGTTCTTCTTTTACAATTCCTTGCGACTTTAATTTTCTCAAATGTTGGCTAATTGCTGGCTGCGACATATCAAAGATATCTACAAATTCGCAAACACACCATTCTCTTTCTCTTAGCAGGGAAAGCATAGCCAAGCGGGTTTTATCCCCCAGTAGCTTTAAATGATCGGCTACATAACCAAGTTGCTCCAATGTGTAACCTCCTTTCATTTATATAACTGTATGCTTATATACTAATGGAGTACGTTTTTAATATCAAGAACAATAATACTTATTCGTTCACCAATTGCATAATCCAGTCTTTTATATCAACGATTCGCAGTGTTTTGGGGCGTGTATTCGTTCTGGAAATAATTAATGGGACAAGGGAATCTTTTTCATGCAACGAACCATGAGCTCCCCCTCCGATGTGGGTGGGAGAACTTTCACCGACGAGTTCATATCCGGGTTGTACCGTGACGACAATATATCTTCCTTCATGTGAATACATTGCCCCGTGCAGCCTCGCCAAAACGTCTGGATATTTTCCATATTTGATCCGGTTGTTATTTATCGTAATATCCACAAGGTCTTCTTCGCCCGACAATGTCCACGATTGTCCATATTCATCGGTGTATTTTCCACCAGGATGATAAGAAAATAGCTTACCCTTTTTCCCCTTTGTAACATGAATATTGTTTTTACCATCTTTCATAGCGATAATGTCGAGCTTGTCCTCATTTTGTAAAAACTTCACCACATTGGATAACTCCACATCATCGTTTATGGCATAGATATAAGCCATCCGTTCATTAGCAGAAATCACGATTTGGTCATCGTTTCTTACTGGTTGATTTAATTTTGCAATGCGGTAATGATTCAAAAGCGACTTTAAATCAACCGTTGCTACCTGTCGATCATTATAAATAGCGCTTTGCGCACTGTCACCCATGACAATCCATGTCGCATTGTTTACAGCCTGTTCCCACGAACCATATGCATTCAACACAGTTTGCAGTGCTTGATCCGCTTTTTCGATTCCCTCCAGTTGAGTCGGGCCCTTTCTATGCGCCAAATTATCATTCTCTGGAAAGTATGTGATGGTTACGTCTGGGAGTTTCTTCTGACTTATTAGAAAAGCGGTATCTTTTGCGGAAAATTCGTCGTTCATCCCAAATTTTTTCCACAAAGGAGTATTCCAGCTATTTTTCGGATTCAATTGTGCCAGAGCTGCATAAGATAACCATTTAGGTCCTGTTACTATCATTTTTTCTGGCACCCTGTTGCTATTCGCTATGAAGTCAGGCACCTTTAAGGCATGTTTCGTTTTCCCTCTGAAGACAACAGCATTGATGGAAGCGGATTCTTTACCTTTGTCATCCAATTCCTCATGTATGGTTTTCGTTTTTTTGTTCAAATGAACTTGGTTTAATTGGTAAATTGCGTCTAAGAATACTTGCAGTTGGTCTATCTTCAAGGCTTCTTTGGCACCATTGCCGTAGAGAATCATGCGTTTCTTTTGGTCGCTGTACCAAACAAGTCCAGGCACATGATGTTGGTCTGCATACGTTCCCGTTAATAATGTACTGTCGATTGTCACAGACATCGTGGGAAATGAACTCACTACCTGCGGGAAATATTGCCCATGTTTCAGGAGATATTGCATTGCCGGTGCGCGGCCTGCTTGAATCGCGTCTTGCAAAGGCTTATCCATTAACGAATCAATCAAGATCACAATGACAGGTTTTTTGCTCATTTGATTTACTGTAATAGGTGGTTTCACACTCTGTTGTTTTAGTTGTTGACTGGAGTCCGCTCTACAGCCCAAGATCAACAACAATAAACTTAGCACTACTGCAATGGTAACTTTATTTTTCATGCCCATGTATGTGTCCCTTTCTTAGAAAAACTTGATCTTCTTATTTTTTTCTTGTACTTAAAATATTATTCCTGCATTGGATCATCGGGACAAAGGTATCTCATACAAGCAATTAAAGTTAGACCTCCATGAATTTTTTGGATCTAATAGGCCAAATTTAAGATCAAACCATTCAGGGAGGGAGCATAACCATGACTACGACAAACATAAACGAATACTCCATGCATTATATGGATTCCGGTGAAGGAATGGCCATCCTATTCATTCACCCTCCAGTACTCACAAGCTTAAATTTCACATACCAAATTCAAGGACTCTCGCCCCATTTTCGAACTATAGCTTTTGATATCAGAGGACACGGTAAAAGTCAGCCTTCCGAGCAAACGGTTACTTACCCTCTCATCGCCCTGGATATTAAACATTTGATGGACCGGATGAGCCTTGATAAAGTATTTCTGTGTGGATATTCTACCGGGGGCTCGATAGTACTTGAATTCCTCTTGACTTATCCAGATCGGGCATGGGGAGGCATTGTTATCAGTGGAATGTCGGAAGTAAACGAATGGCGACTAAGAAATAAAATTTCTTTGGGCATTGCTCTTTCCAAAATCGGCACAATCGGTACGATTGCCCTTTCTAATGCTTGGTCACAAACGAAACAGCTATCTTTATTCCGTAAGTTATTCAACGATGCGAAGCAGGGAAATCCCAGGAATGTCGAACAATATTATCGATACAGCTTGAAGTACAACTGCACCTCACGGCTCGGGGAAATCCATCTTCCTGTCCTGCTCGTTTATGGTGAAAAAGATAAGCACTTTCATCCCTATGCCAAAATATTGCATCAACAATTACCAAATAGTGAGCTGGTTTTCCTTAAGAAAGCTGATCATCGCCTTCCTACGAAGGCCGCCGGATTATTGAATGAACTGATCAAGCAGTTCGTAGATCGGTTCAGCCTTTAAAGCAAATCCTACAGGATAATTCCACATACATAGCTACATCCCACTCCTGTTACGTTAAGCGTCAAATAGCCCCCCCACCTGTTCAACATCCGTTGGCCATGACATGCGGCGGATGGGGTATTCCTTTCCGGACCCCGGCCGAAAGGCAGGAATCAGTACATTACATGCCGTTTTCTGCGCCATCGTTGCGCAACCTTACAAGAGTGTTAGGCAATTGTCATCTAGATCAATGGTATCAACCTAGCTGCTCCTCTATACTAATCCATTGATAGGATTATTTTTAAGGGGGAGTTGGCGTGAGGTTTTTTGAAATGCTGCTATTCTTTTCAAGTGCTTGTTTGTTGGCACTCCTGTTCATTATCAATCAACGTATCCGAAGACCAGCTTTGCTCCTGACAAGCGGAGCAGGCTCCATTTTTTTAGTGATACATTTGCTTGTCGAAGGATACAGGGTTCAGCTTTTATTTTTATACGTATTTACGATCCTGATGCTTATGCTTTCGCTTATAGACGTTTTCATAACGCAGAAAGTCGTTCGGACTGCCTCGCGAATCCGTAGGGTGCTGGGCCGCCTTTTTATCGTGATTGGGCTAATCGCAACGGCGTGCTTCCTCTATGTGTTTCCCGTATTCGACTTTCCGGCGCCAACCGGCGAGTTGAAGGTAGGCACGCAAGTCTTTCATTTCATCGATCCAAGCCGGGAGGAGACATTTGGCAAAACTGCGACAGGCAAAAGGGAATTGATGGTTCAGGTATGGTATCCGGCTCAAGCTGGCACCGACAAGTACGCTCCCTTTATTCCCGATACCCAGATTTTACGTTATATGGCCGCGGACTATGGCCTTCCCGGGTTTACTTTTCAACACCTGAAGTACGTATCCAGTCATGCTTATTCGGGGGCCGAAGTCTCTTCGGCACAGACTTCATACCCGCTGATCCTTGCGAATCCCGGCAATGGCTCTTCCAGGTTCCTCCATACGTCGCAAGCCGAAAATCTTGCGAGTCATGGATATATCGTGGCAGTGATCGACCACACCTACAATACATTTGCAACCGAGTTTCCGGACGGGCGAATCACGACCAGCACAACCAACGACTTATTCTCGCCCGCCCATGATTACCAGACGAGTAGAGGAAATCGCGACAAGTTGGGAAAAGTTTTAACCGGCGATGTGGCGTTTGCGCTGGACCAATTCGAGCTCATCCAATCGGGGCAGATTACAAGTCATCTAAAAGGGAGGATTGATCTCGGTCATGTCGGGGTGTTCGGTCATTCCATCGGCGGAGCGACGGCCTATGACGCTTCTTACGATCCCCGAATCGCGGTTGGAATAGACCTTGATGGAGGGCTTTATCGACTGCGTGACAGAGAGGGTCTGCGAAAGCCGTTTTTGTTCATCAACTCGGAAAGCTATTTCGAAAAATTAAAAATGGTGATGGATAACCGGGTCTACACGGATGCAGAGCTTAACCGTATGGGCTCAACAAGAGAGTGGGAGGATCAAGTAACGGAAGATAAAAAGTTGGAGCTTGAACGGATGCGCGAAGCGGTCAACGAAGGGGGACAAGTCCTCTATATCGAAAATACGGAGCACTTGAATTTTGCCGACGTACAGTTCATTTCTCCGATTTTCAAAATGCTGGGCATTACAGGAAAGATTGCGCCCGAAAGAGCGAACTCCGTTATCAATGCCTATATGCTGGATTTCTTCGATAGGTATCTGAAAAATCAAGGCGGAATCTTAATGAAAGGACCGGATAGCCGCTTTCCGGAGGTGAAGTTCGTAACCTCGCTATTATAAATTACGGAACAGGCTACCGATTTTGATATGCTCCCCTTCAAGTAGGCAGGTTTAATAAATAAACCGCTACTTGAAGGGGAGTTTTCCTTTGTCTAAGAAGAACGAATACAATGCGATTGAGAAACTAGCCATCATACAGGAGTTAAAAGCAGGACAGAGCAGCCGTGTGGAAGTAGCAAAAAAACATAACATCAGCGTTACCACCTTAGTGAAATGGCGACATCGCTATGAGTTGTACGGAATGGGGAAGCGAAAGCTATGAGCAAGGGGCGGTCTACCAATCATCAGGAACGAATAGACGTTGTTCTTCACTGTCTTGCCCACGATCATGACTACCGGAAGACAGCGGAACAGTCAGGTTAATCTCATGATCTCACAGCTAGGTTAGTAGTTGAAGGTGTGGAGAGTTTGACGCTTAGCCTGTTACTGTATCTTTGCCTGTATATTGACCTGCTCATCAAAGTGAAAAATAATATATAATATTTTATACCATGTAAATATACAAATTATGCTAAAGTCATATATAGTTTGGTTGGGATAGGTATGTATTCGGAAGGAGTGTAAAAATGAAATGCTAAAGCGTATTCAGAATCTTTTTGTTATCCCTAACTACCCATTGTTCATGATCTGCATGTTATTGCAAGGCATGGCTATATCCATCAGCGCACCTTTTTTAGCTGTATATTTTACAAGTACACTTGGCGTATCTGTGGGAACCTTTGGTGTGTTTACAGCGGTAACTTTGATTTGTGGCATATGGATAAGCTCTCTGATTGCCAAACGTTCTGATACCGGATTAGATCGTAAACAAATTTTGGTGATTTGTACGTTATTTAATGCCATAGCCTTTGCAGGATATCTTGTAATCCAAAATTTTTATGTACTTTTTGTTTATATGACGATCTTTACGGCCATTGGTGCTCCTGGGATGCCGCAGTTATTTGCCAGTGCACGTGAAGCAGTAGATCGCAGTAAATCTGCGGATCACGCCTTTGCTAATTCAACGCTTCGGTCTATGTTTTCTCTCGGCTTTATTACCGGGCCGCTTTTGGGTTCCTTTTTGATTGCACATACGGGCTTTAAAGGTATCTTTATGGGAACGACCTCTATTTTTGTTCTCATTGCTGTTCTTTTATTCTTTTTTATCCAGCAGCCTCCCGCTCAGCTTAAACATAAAAATCAACTTTCACTTCATAACATTACATTACATAAAAATATTGAGATTCTGATCCCTTTCTCAGTTCTTACTCTGCTCTATACGTCTCACTGGATGAATAGTTTAAATATTTCCTTGTTCATCATTCACAATTTAAAAGGTGACACGAGTGACGTTGCTCTAGTATCCAGTATTTGCGCCATTTTAGAAATACCTTTGATGCTTATGCTAGGCGTACTAGCAGCTAAATACTCCAACCGTTTGCTTGTATTTTTAGGGGCATTAACAGGAGTTGTCTATTATATCCTTGTCCTTATGTCTACGGAGATGTGGCAGCTATTCGTGGGGCAACTTCTTCTAGCCTTCTTTGTTGCAGTGATTTCTGCCATTGGCATTAGTTACATGCAGGATTTGTTGCCCTCTCTTCCAGGGTACGCATCGACGCTATATTCCAATGCGACAACTATCGGAAGACTGGTGGGGAGCTTAATGGGCGGATTAACCGCTCAATGGATGGGTTACCGAAACACCTATTGGGTATGTTTGGCCCTAATCATCTGCTCCCTGGGTCTCCTGGCAATTTCGAAGAAATTAGAGTTTGAAAAATCTGCTGCTTTAAAAGAAAGGAATCACAGTATATAGACTGCGCTTATTTTTCTATGGTGGAGAAATGACTCATAATTGTATCTGCCGCATGTCTATACCCACCAGCCTGACGTAATGATTCGCCGATCACATAAGCCTGTTCTTTATAGGTTGGATGACTCAATACCTCTAATAAGGCTACTCTCAAACTAGCGGGTGTAAGCTTATTTTTATCCACAACAACACCCGCTCCCAGTTCCTGCACCCGACTGGCTACGATTGGCTGATCCGATGTTAAAGGAATCATGACCTGCGGTACATTGTAATATAAGGCTTCACTTGTACTGTTCATCCCCGCATGTGTAACAAAAGCATCCACATGCTGAAGCATTTCCAATTGCGGAATATAAGGCTTGATTATAAAATTGTCAGGGATACACGGGGCCAATGGCTCCATGTCTGTATAATTGCCTGAAGACAGCACAAACTGCACAGGCAAATCGCGAAATGCTGCAAAACAAAGCTTATAAAATTCCAAGTCTTTATTCAAAATAGTACCCATCGAAATGTAAACCGCCTGTGGATGCAGAACACGAAGTTGTTCGAACGGGAAAGATGGAGCATCTTTACGCGGTACAATAGAAGGACCTGTAAAAATAAAACTGTGATCCAGTTTTTCAGCTTGCGGTTGAAAATAGCGGCTTGTATAAACGATTCTTAAGCGCCCGCCATGAGGAGCAATCTTTTCTATAGCTGGAGCCTCAACCTGAAGTTCATTAGCTAGTTGATGCGTTATTTGCATCGTAGCCGTGTACAACTTCTTTACCTCCGGATCATTGTCATTCATGCCTTGCCCCGATCCCAATGGCTCTACGAAAGCAAAAGAAGCGATAGAGCACACAGCAGGGATTCCTAGCTTCTCAGCAATAATCGTGCCTCCCCAGCCCATCAAAGAATCATAGATTAAATAATCATAGGTTCTGTTTTCAATAACTCTCAAAACCTCTGGAATAATCGGAAGAATCATACCTTTTACCATCATGTACACAAATTGATAATGATGTTTGTATTCTGCTGGCTTTAAATCAGAGTCTTTAGAAAAAGCATCATCAACAAAAGGGTAGGTTATCATCTGTGCTCCTGTCTGTTGAATTCTCGTACGATATTCTTCCGTACACACATAGTCAACATACTCCCCACTGTCTACCAACCTTTTCACTAATCCTAATGTCGGATTAACATGGCCTTCAGCAGGCGTGATCACTACTAACACACGTGCCATACCTTACACCTCCAAATCAATAATAAATTACAATTTGAAATAAATGCACTTTTAACATAGCAAACATTTACCATATAAACAAGTTTCTTCAATGCCGAAAATTAAGTATGTATCCTCTACTCAAACTATAGAAATAAGCGAGGCTGAACGCTAGAAGCGCTTGCCCCGCTTAACCATTGAACATCAAATTTAAAGACGCCAATCCCAATGATCTGTCCCGCTCAGAACAGCTTCAACGGTGTACTGGCTTGCTTCATCGGCGGTAAGCTGTTTGGCCCAAGGTACACGCCCGCTACTTTCTGCACCTGGCCCAAAGTTGTCAAACTCTCCAAATCTTGCGGTCTGCTCATTGGATTCCTTGCCCCAATTATTCCAGCCGCCCGGCTTGATATGTTCATCCATATAGGTCTTCAAAAAAGTAACATGAGCGTAAGGGCGCCATGGCCGTCCGAGATCCACCTTGCCTGTCAAACCACTTTCTGTTGTCAGACGACATTGAATAAATACAAAGCCCGGCTTGTTCTCTTCTGTTGAAGCTGCTGTCACATATCCAGCACGCAGGCTGTGTATGATCGAATTATCAAACACGGCAGGTGCATTGCCAAATATAAAATCTACACTGCCACTGATGTAGCTGTCCTTGAAATACTGTCTGCCACGGTTCACAAGCAACGTATCCTGTAGGCCAGTAATTTTGACATTGTGATACTTACCACGATCGCCTTCGGCATATAACGCTACAGCCTGCACCTGCCCGGTTCCTTCTGTATTGGCAACCGTGACATTCTCCAACACAAAATCGGGACTTTGCACACGCATTGTATAGCTGTTGCTTGTTCCTAATTCTTTTCCGTCCACCACGGTTTTGGCCGTATCATCAAAAGAAATGATCGTTTTGTCGCGATCTTCTCCGATAATGCTCAGATTTTTTTTGGAGGAATTCACCTTTATTTTTTCACGATACGTACCATTTTTGAGATGGATAACTGTCCTTGTGTTGCTGTCGTCAGGGACTGCGTCAATCGCTGCCTGAAGAGATCTAAAGTCAGCAGGGCCATAGGTCGCTACCACCACACTAGTGGGATGAGTCCCTCCTGAGTCTGTCAGGTTGCGGATGGTGACATTGCTGAATTCCGACGTATTGTAATTCCATACATCGTTTTGTTGTTTGGATGCATCGGTAGCCAACCCGATCAATAGCGGCTGATTATTCGGCACATCTATAACAGTTTCACCAACCTTCTCCCAGTTCGTCACACCATCTGCGGATACCCAGCCGGTAACCTTTTGTCCTTGTCGTACCAGACGAACCGAATATGGCGTTGCAATAAAAGTCTCCATTGAAGCACGTTTCGTCTTACCATCCGTTTGATCACGACTGATAAGAATACCCTGTTTGCCATATTTAACAAATGCTAAAGACATAAAAGCCATTTTTGATCCAGGCTTCAGCGATTCACGAATCATTACACCCGCTTCGGCATTATCATCCACCGGGGTAATTTGTTCCACACGGGCTGTAATTTCAGTGTCACCTTCCCATTTTTGATAAGCATAATGGAAAATATCTGCCTTACCGTCAACGTCTCCCGCTGACTTCAGTCTTATACTGCTGCCGCTTGCATCTTCTTTTAAGACCTGAGTATGCCCTTTTATATAACCATCGTTGCCCTCAGAGCCAATTTCTTCGCTGAGCCAACTTCCCGATGGCGCAGTCGTATTGACGTGAATGGTAACAGGATTGGAAAATGCAGCAGTCCCCTTGCGGTCGGTCACCCGTACAATAATATTATGGGTACCGTCTGTTACATGATTCCAATCGAGATGATAAGGCGCGGTCTCTACTTTACCAACAAGTTTGCCGTCAATGATAAATTCAACATGAGCAATACCATCTTTGTCCTTGGCTGTTGCTGTTATGGTCGCATCACTGCCTGCTTCTAAAATATCGTTATGCTTTAGTGAACGTCCGTTTGCATCCGACACCTGAACGACGGCCTCTGGATTATCCACCTCATTTCCATTCGACAGCTTCTCAATAAGATCATTTAAATAGACCTCCAAATTGGTATATCCCTTGACAAAATGAGTATACGTCCCTGTGCCGGCAAGCCCCTGACCGTTACGGTCATCTGCATTTTTGGGGTCCAGCCCATGGGCACGTTCCCATTCATCCGGCATTCCATCATGGTCACTGTCAGAAAGCTCCGTCGTCGTTACGTTAGAATCGTCGTAAATCCACCCTGCTTCACGCGGAGAGTTAATAAATGCACCCGTTCCATTCTTCACATCATTCATAATTCGGGCGTCCACCGCATCTCTTCTTGGCAGCGTGGCTCCTGAGCTGGCAAGCACCTCCGTATATGCGGTTTGTGCATCTGTCGCTTGATATGGACCATACGCATCCGGTGAAATTCCGTTGTCGTATTCCCCTCTGACTTCAATCGGCTCCGCCAAACGGGTGGAAGGATCAATAATTGACCCAATGGATGTGCCAAGCTGCCAGTTGTCTTTCGTAACCGAGTCATTGCCGTACATGTAGTTACCACCAATAAAGATGCGTGTTTTATATTTTTTACTACCTACGTCTACAAAAATTTGACCGCGAACGTCCTCATATGTGTTGGGGCCATACTTATAATAGTTATTCAGCACATTATACGATCCTTCACCGCCACCGTATGAAGAGAAAAATCCCCAGTTATAAATGACATTATTGGTCATTTCCACAGCGTCGATTTGTTTTTTATCGGTTGGAAAACGCGGATTACGACTTGCATTGTGAGCCAACAAATTATGATGATAGGTGGAATTTCGTCCGCCCCATATGCCGCCATAGCCGTGGCGACCTTTCTGATGCGTGGTCATTAGCATACTTTCGGACGCAATGGACCATTGTACTGTTGTATTGACGTTGTCATACAGGCTCAGTACCTCATCCACCGACCAGCTAAAGGAACAGTGATCAATCATTATGTTTTTATGGTATCTGGCTCCTAACGCGTCATCCTCACTGGGGTAACGGTCGGTCAATCGGAAACGCAGGTAACGGAGAATGACGTTATCTGCATCAATCCCTGTTGTGTAATCGCTTACAGTTATGCCATCGCCAGGAGCTGTCTGACCCGCAACCGTCAGGTTGTTTCCCAAGATTTTAAGTGGCTCCTTGAGATGAATCGTTCCACCCACCCGGAATACGACCGTCCGATTATCGGAGCTGACCGCTGCGCGAAGAGATCCGGGGATTATCTGTTCCCCTTTGCCGTAGTCTGCCAGCGTGGTAACCTCATACACTTCACCTCCGCGTCCACCGGTAACATATTTACCGCCACCCTCAGCCCCCGGAAACGCCGGAATATCCGTCGCCACTTTTGACACCTTTGCATTCTCTGTTCCTACCGCAGTTTCCGCTTGGATTAGTGGTGGGCACAAGGTCAACAACAATGAACCCACAACCACATTACATAGCACCTTTTTCCATGTACGCTGCTTGCTCATATTCTGTTTCCTCCCTAAGATTTTCTTCCACATTAGCGCATATTTTTATAAAAACACGATCCGAGACGTTCAGAAGCGCCTTCACCTCCTTTCATCAATCTTTTCTGCTTTTATCATTGGCAGGTTGTCATATATACTGGTGGTATATGAATGCGCTTACTTATCTTAATTTGCAAAGGAAGAAGCACATGAATGAAATGAAAGAAGATAAATATGTCATTGGAGAACAACAATTCTCCATTCATCACATCTATCGTACCGGTTTCACAGTTATGCCCCGGCCTCATGTCCACGAGAACTATGAGCTGTATCTCTTACTGCGAGGCGAACGCATCTATTTTATGAATGGCAAGGTATACACCGCTCGCAAGGGGGATCTGATATTCATCCTTCCTCATGACTTGCACTCTACCGCCAGTACGCAATTGCAGGAAACGGAGCGCATTTTGATTCATTTTTCTCCGACGTTTCTCCCACAGCAGGATCATGACATTCTTGACCTGCCTCCGTATCAGCAATCCGCGTTGCTTCGCTTACCTGCGAGAGAGCAAGTGGAGGTTGAACGTTTATTCCTACAGATGAATACCGAATGCAGGAATAAGCAGCCTCTGCATGACCGTTGCGTACAGCATTTACTGCTGGAAATGCTTATTCTGGTGCACCGATCGGAAGCGATCGAGCGAAGTGAACCTGTTTCCTCTCATCCCATGCATCAGAAAATCACGGAAATTTCTTCTTTTATTCAGGATCATTACAATGAACCGTTAACTCTCGAACAAGTGGCCGCGTGCTTTTTCATCAGTCCAGCTTACCTAAGCCGTATCTTTCTAAAGTTGACTGGTTTTCATTTCAGCGAATACATCCGCGTAGTGAGGGTCAGAGCGGCCCAAACAAGACTTCGAACCACCAAAGACAAAATCCAGCATATTGCAGAGGAAGTGGGGTTCGGTCATACTTCCCACTTTAATAAAATCTTTAAAAAAATAACTGGGCTCTCCCCTCTTCAGTACCGAAAGCAGGTTCGGTAGATATTCAGTGTAAAGAATTAGACGCCGATTTTATACCTCCGCTCTTGTCTTGTTTTTCCATTTTTATATCCACTTGCTCTTTCATGGAACTAAAGACAAGCCGCTTTGGAATAAGTAAAATGCACAAAAAAAACCATACTTCGCTGCAATGCATGCAACGAAGTATGGCTATTCCATAGTCATTTTACATCTTTAAAATTATAAATTAATCTTGCTATGACCTTTATCGCAATGCTTTAATATCCTGAATCAGCAATTCAACATTTTCTTTCTTCGTAGCCCAACTGGTACAGAATCGAACTGCACTATGTGTATCATCAACCTTTTCCCAAAAGGAGTAAGTATATTTTTCACTCAATGCCTTTAGTATACGATCTGGTAAAATCGGAAACTGCTGATTAGTTGTAGAACGGTATTGAAAAGAAAAACCTTGCTCAGATAATCCGTTTTGAAGCAGCATTGCCATATCTATAGCGTGTTTGGAAATTTCAACGTATAAACCGTCTTCAAACAAAGTTTCGAATTGAATGCCCAACATTCTTCCCTTAGCCAGCAGTCCTCCTTTTTGCTTGATCATATATCGAAAATCTTTTTTCAATGTATCATTTAGAATGACTACTGCTTCTCCCATCAAGGCTCCAATTTTGGTCCCGCCAATATAAAATACATCGCATAGCTTTGCTATATCTGCTAAAGATACGTCGCTATCTTCGGCCACCAAGCCATAGCCTAATCGGGCTCCATCTATAAACAGTGGTAAACCACACTCTTGACAGACTCTACTTAATGCTTCCAGCTCTGATTTGCTATAAATCGTTCCATTTTCAGTAGGTTGGGAAATATAAACCATCCCGGGCTGTACACTATGCTCAGGAGCGGCATCATTCCAGTGAGCGTCATATAGCTCCTTTACCTGCTCAGCCCGGATTTTCCCATCATCACTTGGCAAAGTAAGTACTTTATGCCCAATAGCTTCAATCGCTCCGGTCTCATGTACGGCAATATGTCCAGAAACTGCAGCAACGACGCCTTGATGCGGACGCAGAATAGAAGAAATGACGGTGGTATTGGTCTGTGTACCTCCAACCAAAAAGTGTACATCCGCATTTGGGGAGTCACATGCTTCTTTAATATATGCTCTGGCTTTTTCACAATGATCGTCGACACCATAACCTGGAGTTTGTTCATCATTAGTCTCCAGTAGTCGCTTTAATATGCGCTCATGAGCACCTTCGGTATAGTCGCATTCAAATCGTATCATTCTGTATCCTCTCCAAATTATCCAATTTCTTCTGAATTAACAACATAGAAGCATGTAATTCCTTTATCTCTTCTTCTGAAAGTCCTTGAACTAATTTTAGAATTTGTTCATCAGACCTTTCATTCAGTTGGTTATAGAACTCCTTTCCTTTAGGAGTCAAACGAATCAGATTTGTTCTATTATCCAACGTTGAATTTTCCTTAACAAGAAAGCCCTCTTTGCAAAATTTAGCAATGATCCTACTCATATAGCTGCGATCAATTTTAAGAGATTCGACTAGAGTATTCGCAATACATGGCTCGATCAACCCGATCTCTATAATGACACGGGCCTCAGTAAAGGAATATCCGCTATCCAACACATGTCTATCTAAAACACCCAGTATATTCGTATAGAACCGATTAAAACGCCTCATATCCGCTATCATATTAGCATCTATATTGATCATAACTCCCCCAATTTAGTGGACTTTTGCAACAATTATAGTAATGATTTTTGTGGACTCTGTCAATGAAATAATAATCAATATCGACAAAAGAAAAAATCGTACATTAAGACACTCGTCTAATGCACGATTTCATATATTTACCTACAAGGTCAATGAGCTATCGCTATTTATAGCCTTTTCCTTCTTATGCTTCCGTTTCAGCTTCAGATGAGCTACGACCATATACAGCGTCGGAACTACAAACAATGTTAAAATAGTTGAAAAAATTAGTCCGAAAATAATGGTCGTTGCCAACGGTTTGAACAAGATCTCGCCTATTGTGGCAATAGGGATCATACCCACAATCGCAGTTAGCGAAGTAAGCAAGATCGGACGGAAACGGGCAGAGCATGCCATTAGAATGGCGTCTGTTAAATCAGCGCCTTCACGCCGCGCATCTTCAATAAACTCTATCAACACGATACCGTTACGCACGACGATACCAGCAAGTGAAATGATACCCATAATACTCATGAATCCAATTGGCATCCCTGAAATAAAACTTCCAAGGATTCCCCCTGCCGCTGCCAGATAAACAGTGGTCATAATAATGAGCGGTGTGGAAACCGAGTAAAACTGCATGGTGATTAAGAGGAGAATAAGAAAAATAACAATCACAGCTAATTTGCCCAAATCCTTAAACATATCAGACTGCGCGGATGTTTCCCCTCCCATCTCCCAGCTGTAGCCTGGTTCAAACTGGGTATTTGTAAGTTTGCTACGGATATCATTAGTGAGTTCTGTAGCTGTACGCCCATTTCCATTGGCTGAGATCGTTACCGTCCGTTCCAGATCATAGCGGTGGATTTGTTGGATGGAAAAGTCCGGTTTCATCGTGGCTAATTGGGATAAGGGGATTTGCTCCCTTGCCGCATTGTTCACACTTAATTGTTGGAATAATACCTCAGGATCATGGTTTGGTTTGTTCATGTATATATTGACATCAAGCAATTCCTTACCCGTATCAAAATCCGTTACGTTCACCCCGTCACCCATTAATAGCAAAGTACGCGTTAAATCGGAATAGCTAACCTGATATTTATCCAAGGCTTGCTGATTAATTTGGAAATTCAGATTATAGCTTTGCATACCCATATTATCGGTCACATCTACAGCTCCGGGGGTTCCCGCAACAATTTCTTTGACTTTAGTTGTCATGTTTTGCAGCTTATCCATGTCTTCTCCTTTTATACGGATAGACACCGCACTGCCGACCGGAATACCTAATTGGGGAACACGAATGCTGATTAATGCAGATGGATATTTAGCTTGTAGCGTATGGGTCCAGTTATCCACTGTTTTTTTGAGATCAAATAGCCCCTCTTTTCCAACGACAGCAATTTGGCCGTTTACCGCTCCCCCAGAGCCGTGACCACCTGCAACATCGCTGTACAGCTGAGGCGCTCCTCCACCTGCCGTTGCCGCCAGCCGCTCTGTTTCTGGCTGTTTTTTGACCCACATGCCAATCTCGTTAATAACCTGATTGGTTGCCTGCAACGATGTTCCTTCTGGCATCGTTACACTGATCGTGGCATCCGCTTGATCGGAATCCGGAAATAATTCAATAGGAACAACAGCAAGTAGTCCATAAGCTGCTGTACCCATCATAAGACCAATAAGCGCTGTTAAAAGTGGGCGTCGCAGTATTCTTGGCATCCAGTTTTTAGAGTACACATTGGATAGAGACTGGATTTGATTCCCCAGAAGTCCAGGTGGCTTAACTGTCCTATTATTCTCTTTTCCTTTACGACGTTGATCATACCATTGACGGAAAATAGGAATGATCGTTAATGACATAATCATGGAAGCCAGCATCGTTAACGAAATAACGGTAGGTATCGGTTTAATAAAGTCACCAATGGTGCCCGGCAGGAATAAAAGCGGGGCAAATGCTGCAACCGTAGCTAGTGTAGCTGTAATGATTGATAAGGATACCTCTTTCGTTCCTTTAATGGCTGCCTCCGTAGCATCTTCCCCAAATTCAGTGCGTCGGCGTTCAATATTGTCATTGACCACGACGGCATCATCAACCAATATCCCTAGCACGATGATTAATCCGATGACTGAAATTTGATTCAGCGTGATTCCTGTTGTGGGCAAGAAAATAAAGCCGATGGCGATGGAAACAGGAATGGCCAAGGCCACAAATGCAGAAGTCAGCAAATTCAAACCTAATGTACATATAACAATGACCGATATAATAGCGATGATCATCTCTTTGGTTAGGTTTCCAAACATTTCATCTACTCGATCATTTTGCGCAAAAAGCGGCTCAAAATGTACATTCTTCGGCAAACTGCTCACAAGTTCATTGATTTTGGCTGTAGTCGCTTTAGATACCGTTGGCACGTCTGTGCCTGTATCTCCACTCACACTGATCGAAATAGCAGGCTTGTTATTCACATACGTATAACTAGCTGCTTTTTTAAAAACAAGTGAGGCTGTCCCTACATCTTTCAGAGATATCGGGAATCCATCGTCATTGCTTGAAATCTGGACGTTATTTAGAATGGATGGATCGGTAGAGGCATTTACCGTCAGCTGATAAGTACGCTCATTGAAATCCATACTACCTGTAGGAACTCTTTCATTCTCATTTTTGATTGCTTGAACAACCTGCTCCCAGGAGATGTTATATTGTTGCATCTTTTGTGTGTCTAAACTGATTCGTACTTCTTGATCTGGTATTCCTTGAATATTAACTTGCGAAACACCCGAGACCGTTTTTAATTGATCTTTCCATTTGTTCATCAATTCATTCAACGAGTATAAATTCTCAATTTTATCAGAAGTAATCGCATATGAACCAATGAAAGAGCTTGTCATGCTATCGTTGATAACCGGCTGCATCGCATCAACTGGAAGCTCGGACTGTGCATCCTGTACCTTTGTACGAAGATCAGCCCATACCTTTGTCGGGTCTGCATCTTCAAAAGCTTCTACAGTTATACTGGATTGGCCTTTAGATGAAGTGGAAGAAATCGTTTTGACACCTTGTACGGCTTTAATTTTCTGTTCCATGACCTTAGTAATGGTTTGCTCGATTCTTTCGGGTGAGGCGCCCGGATAGATGGTTGTAACACTGGCTGACAAGGGAATAACATCGGGCTGCTCTTGTTTAGGTAACGATGTAAAATTGTAGAGCCCTAGCACAATGCACATGCCAAAGAAAATGAGTGTAATTTTTTGTTTTTTAACGATATATTTAATCATTCGGACGACTCCTCCGATTTCTCAAGTACGTCATTCCCAATTAAATCACCATTAAATAAGGTTCCTGCTCCTTGTGTAACGATTTGATCGCCTGCCTGTAATCCAGAGACCACTTCGAGCTGATTATTAGTCACTTTCCCCAGTTTAATCGGTGTTTTGACGGCTTTTCCGTTTACTGCTTTAAAGACATAAGGGTCATTTCCCGTACTAATTACGGCCTCTACGGGCACTAAAAGCGCTTCGTTTTGATTCATGCTTTTAGATGCGCTTATGACTTGGCCAGGCTTCCAATTCAGTTCGGGATTGGGAATGCTAACTTCCACATTGATGCTCCCCGTTTTGGAGTTAGTCGATGGATAGATCTGGGTAACAGTCCCTGTTCTAATTTCATCATAGAGAGAGATATTTACTTTTTGGTTTTTCTTCCACGATAAGATTTCACTGTCCGGTACGGGGAGGAGTACTTTTAAAGTCTCGATATTTCCGACAACAAATGCCTCACTCCCGCTGGAGCCCAGTTGACCATCAGATATCTTTTTTTCAATCACAACACCCGTGATCGGGGAAGTTAAAGTTGCTTTTTTCAGTGACAAGGATGACTGTTCATAAGCAGCCAATGCATCCTCATAGGTAGCCTGCGCCTGAGCTTTACTGGCTAGCCCTTGTTGTATAGTAGCCCTAGCCGATTCCAGCCCTGCCCTGGCCTGATCTACCCCGGCCGAAGCTTGGGCACGCTGTTCCTGGGATGCCCCTGCAAGCAAAAGAGACAATTTCTCTTGCGCATCACTTAAGCTTTTTTGTGCGTTTGCTAATTCCAGCTGCGCATTCTCATTTTCCGTTAATGATACTGCACCTGCCTGGAATAGACTTTGGGACCGTGCGGCATCCGCTTTCTTCTTGTTATAATTATTAGTTGCTACAGTAACCGCATTTTGAGACTGTGCAATCTCCTGCTTTTTGGCGCCATTGTTCAATTCCTGCAATTTGGATTGGGCCGCGTTGACCTGGGATTGTGAACTATGAATGCCCGCCTGGGCCGATTGGACAGTAGCCTCCGCTTGGCTAACACCAGCCTTTGCCTTTTCCATGGTTGCCTTTGCCCGATCCAGCTGTAACTGGTAAGCAGATGTATCTAGCTTCGCAAGGACACTCCCTTTTTCTACTGAATCCCCAACTTCGACCATAGTGTTCAATATACGTCCATCCGCTTCAAAGGAAACATTGGCCTCATTACTTGCCTGCAATGTTCCCGCCAAATTAAAATCATTGGCCAAAGGTTTCATTGCAAGTTTCTCAATTTTTACCGGGTGACTGGCTTCTGTTACAGAGTTCTCCGATGCACTGGAGCAACCGGAAGTTACTAAGGCTAATGCAACCCCTGCAATCATTATCCTGATTTCTTTTCTCTTCAACTAATGTCATCCTCTCTGATTCTCTCTTCTAAAGGTGCTATCAGCAACCCGTGGGTCAAGTAAACTTTTTCATTCTTTTTTCATGTTATAACAATGAACAAACAAAAAAATCGTACAAAGGGGCAAGCACCTTATGTACGACTGGGCAAATAAATAACATATTTTCAGTTATTATTTCTAAAGCTGTAAAATACCACGTTCCAACGAAACGGCAACGGCTTCGGATCTGGAATCAACACCAAGCTTGTTATAAATATTCGTTAAATGTGCCTTTACGGTACGCTCGGAAATTCCCATATCAAACGCAATTTCCTTACTTTTAAAACCATGTGCAACAGACTTTAATATGTGTCTTTCCTTATCAGTCAGAACTAAGCTTCTTTCGTGTGATTCTATCTCAGCTTCTCTCTTATTCGTAGCAGCAAATACCCTTGCTGTTATTTCTGGCTGAAGCAGCGTTTCACCCCTTAGCGCAGACTCAATAGTGCGAAATAAGTTTTCTCGACTGGTATCTTTTAGTAAATATCCTTTTGCCCCCAAAGAGAGTCCCTTAATCATTAAATCATCTTCGTTATAGGTCGTCAGGATAATGACTGGTGTGTCATTTTGTTTTTCTCTGAGGGCTTTCATGGTTTCCAAACCACTCATTTGTGGCATATATAAATCCAATAATATGACATGCGGCTGAAGTTCTTCGATCAATTTAAGAGCCGTTACACCTTCTCCAGCTTCACCAATAACTTCATAACTGTCATTGGTCTCCAGCACCAGCTTTAATCCTTCTCTAACTACCCAATGATCGTCGACGATTAAAATCTTGTATTTCATGATAGGTCTCCTTTAGTAAGAGGCGCCTCTATTTTTATAGCTGTACCTTCTTGAAATATACTGCTGATATTGATTTTTCCACCCAGCATCCGTACACGTTCATGTATGCCTATTATTCCGTAATGCCCTGTTTGCTTGGCAATAATATCTGTATCAAATCCTTTTCCATCATCGCGAACCTGAATTTCAATCTTGCCTTCATTATCTAAAATATGAATCCATACGGTATTAGCATGTGAATGTTTCGCTACGTTGGTTAAACACTCGCTTATAATAAACAATCCATGTTCGAACAACAGTCTGGGGACGGAAGCTTTAATTTTGATATTGCGTATTACACGAATGCTCGTAGCCATTGTAAATCGCTGTATTTCTTCCTCCACTGCTTCTGCAAAATCAACTTCCGAGATGGTTTTCGAACGCAGATTGTCTATAGCTCGCCTTGAATCAGACAATGTTCTTCGCACTTGTGACATCGATTGTTGGACGATCTCCTGAGCTCTTTGCGTACTCCCTTTTGTTAGATGGGCATCAATGGCTTCAAGTTGCATGATTAGCCCAGCAAGCCCTTGAGCCAGCGTATCATGAAGATCACGGGCCATACGTTGTCGTTCGTTAGCAATTGTAAGTTCTTCGACCTTTTGATGTGCGATTTCAAGTTCTTTAAGAACGTTTTGCGTTCGGATTCGTGCTTTGACTTGTTTGAGAAAAAGAACGGCATAAGCTACTATAACAACTGCAATTAGAAAAAATAGCGGGATGAACAACACAAACTGCCTGCCATCATTATGCCAGACCACAGCCACACAAAAAAGTACATAGGAGATCAAAAATACAAGAATGACCTTAAACGGCTTGTAATAAATACCTATACTCTGACCCACCAAAATTGGCATTAACCCAACCAGTACAATCGAAAAACTGTCAGGTAGAAGAAATGCACTTGAAAAGATCAATCCCCCTTGCACAACAAAATAAGCCCATGAAAAATATTTTGCAACTCTATGAGCATGCAAGTACAAGAGGATGTGCAATATGATGATTACAGTGAATAAGACACTTTGCAGCAGATTTAGACCACTAGACAAATGTTGAAGAATTACAGACTCACTATAAATTATAAAAATCCATATTATAGTTAATACTTTTGAAATATCTTTCTTCTCAAATTCACCTTCACTTATTTCCGGATCTAGATTTTGAATCTGTTCATTGAATACATCGTTCATAATTCCCTCCTACAATTCTGAATTCGGCTTTTCAACTTATTAGAGACAACGCCGCTATGACGACCTGGTCAATTTAGTTTGAATAGAAATCATTTATATATTATTTTACAAAAAAACAAACAGAAAAAAACGTACACATGGGCAATATCATTTGTACGTTTGGGCATTAAATACTATTTGCTTTTTAAGAATCATCTTCATTTTGGTATAAAAGCTTAATGCATACGCTCCTCTGCACGTTACCTACTGCTTCATTGTCATCAGTAATCACCTGCCACTGTCTGCCGATGAGCCCTTGTAAAGTATCAATTTCGATAGGATCAAGATACAGATTTTTCAACGTGATTCCATCCTGCTCATAATCGCGATCTATGGCTCGATCAAAACGAAAATAAAGCAGCCTTTTCAATCCATTGATGTGTAAAAACTTAAATTCATAACCACTAAGGATCGCTTCTTCCCACTCGTCTCCTATGTCTTCTGCCGTTTGACAACGTTCTTTGAAATCCATTGTTTTTTCTTTAACCTTGTCGAGCAAAGGAGTGAAATCCTGTTTTTTGATACATTCAATGATGACGTCTTTCGGTTCACCACTCGTAAGTAAGTTCTCGATCAGAAATGCCACTGGGATGGACAATTTCACTTTACTCATTAGAGTATACTCCTTTACTCAAGTAGGAATTGAACCAAGCCACCACTTGTTCAAAGTTATCCACACGAAGGGACGGTTTACCGCTCTTTAGCAATGAATGATTCGACCCGGGATATCGAATGAGGCGTGTTATTTTACCCAACCGCTTAAGAGCCGTAAACAACTCATCCCCTTGGCTAACAGGGCAGCGCAGGTCTTCCTCGCCGTGTAAAATCAGCAACGGAGTTTCAATGCTATTTACATGTGCCAGTGGGGATTTGGACCAGAGTAGATCAGGATCTTCCCACGGGTTAGCCCCAACGATTCCCTCCGTATAGGAAATACCAATATCGCTCAAGCCATAGAAGGAGAGCCAGTTGGAGATGCAACGTTGCGTAACGGCAGCTCGAAATCGGTTCGTGTGAGAAATGATCCAGTTGGTCATCAGCCCGCCATAACTGCCCCCAGCCACCCCGAGCCTGGTTTCATCTATACAATCAAACTGGCTCAGCGCAAAGTCCAAGGCGTCCAGCAGATCACGATAATCTCCTCCCCCAAAGTCCCCCCGGCAGGCCTGAGCAAAATCCTGACCATAACCAAAGCTACCACGCGGATTGGTCATGAGCACGGCATATCCCTGTGCCAGAAGCGTCTGCATTTCATGACTATACGTGCCGGTATACATCGCATGGGGTCCGCCGTGAATTTGTAAGATCAAAGGAACTTGATCCCCCGGAACCATTCCGGCTGGTTTGAAAATCCATCCTTGTATCTTGAAGCCATCCGAAGCCTCGAACCAAAACATCTCTGGTGAACTCACTTGCAAGGAAGCCATATGTTCGTCGTTATGGTGCGTAAGTCGTTTCTCTTCCCCTGTCTCCAGATTCATTTGATACAGCTCGCCAGGCCGGTCCGCATCAAGTGCAGCAAAAACCAAATAGCGGCCGTCAGCAGATAGCGTGTACTGATAGATATCTCTAGCACTTCCGCCAGTCACCGCTTGAACATTCCCGTCCATTGTGATGCGGTATATATGAACAGCACCCTGTAACGTCCCAAGCACATACATTTCTGGCTTCAATCGCGCAGGAGCATATAACGGAGATGGAGACGGACCAAATGATTTCATATCGCTTAAGGCGAAGTTGCCGATTTGCATGTCTAATTCAGGAACCAATAGTTCCGGGGCTCCCCCCGTAACAGGCACGGTATATAGTCGATTCTGGCTACCACTTCCATAAATGCGATCACTGGCGATCAGAGTCAATGATTTTCCGTCTGGGGCATACGAAAATTGGCTAATCGCCAAGCTGGAATCCGTAACTTTCACCAGATTACCGCCGTCGCAATCGATCGTATACACATCCGAAAACGAAAGCATGTCCGCATCTTTCATGTCGTCGTCTACACGTTTGGACAAGAAGGAAATCTGCTTGCTGTCCGTGGACCATACAGGGTAAGATGCATTCCAAGGTCCCGACGTTATTGGCGTGATCCGGCCGTTTTCAAGCTCCAATACATATAAATGACTAAATAGACCGTTCCACCAGCCCGATCCTTCAGCTTTGGGAGTGGTACGATCCACTATACGTCCCCGCTCACCGGATTGCTTGCTATATTCCTCAAGCTCCATGGCTTCCCGCTCGGCGTTTATACTCACCATACTTGTGAATACAATATACTTCCCGTCCGGCGACCAGACGAATGCACTTACTCCACGCTTCACCTCCGTCTGCCGCTGCCCCTCTCCACCTTCAGCCGGAATCGTCCATAGCTGTTTGCCTCCATTCGCCACACGTAAAAAAGCAAGCTGCGATCCGTCAGGTGACCAAGCAGGAGCCGAATCCTTATGACCATCGGTCAATGGCTGATCATCGTTCTCAAGAAGGGATACGACACGGATGTGTGTTTGGTAGTCATTCTTTGGGCGATTTATGCTTTTATTTACGTAGGCAATCGTTCCATCGGGGCTTATTGTGGGATCACTGATCCACTGATATCCGTACAAATCCTCCGGTACAATTGATCGTTTATTCATGAGTAGCCTCCTTTTTTGGTTAACGCCTACTTCCAAAAGTTCATCTATTCGTGAGCTACCTGCTTATGCATAGGAAAATGACAAGCAGCAATATGCCCTGGAGTATGCTCTTCGAGCAATGGACTCTGTAGTCGGCATATCTCTTGTGCATAGGGGCAACGCGTGTGAAAAGTACAGCCCGAAGGAGGATTGGCGGGATTGGGGATTTCCCCCGTCAATGTTATCCGTTCTTTACGCAGCCTCGGATCAGGAACAGGCACTGCCTCTAGCAATGCTTTTGTATACGGATGCTGCGGTCTTGCAAACAATTCATCACGATCTGCAAGCTCCACGATTTTACCCAAGTACATCACCGCGATGCGGTCGCTAATATGCTTGACGGAGGGCAACCCGTGGGCAATGAAAATGTAGGTAAGCTGGAACTGCTGCTGAAGCTCCTTTAACAAATTCAAAATTTGAGCCTGAATTGACACATCCAGCGCGGATACAGGTTCATCACAAACAATGAGCTTCGGTTTCATAGCCAGTGCTCTCGCTATACCAATCCGTTGCCGCTGCCCGCCACTGAATTCATGGGGATGCCGATCCGCTAAATGCGCGCCTAACCCTACCGTTTCCAACAGTCGAAAAACTTCAGCTTTAAGCTCCTTGCCTCTAGCAATCCCGTGTACCTGAAGCGGTTCCGCGACGATATCAAAAACCTTCATTCTTGGATTCAAAGAAGAGTATGGATCTTGAAATACAAATTGCAAATCTCGTCTGACTTTGCGGACTTCTTCGTCCGTTAAATCAGACAGGCTTTGTCCTTGAAAACGAATTTCGCCTGCCGTGGGTTCTAGCAGTTGTGTAATCATTTGTCCTGTTGTTGATTTGCCGCACCCCGATTCCCCTACAATACCTAAGGTTTCCCCTGGCATCACCTTAAAGCTCAAATCATCAACCGCCCGTACATAACCGCTCTTTCTGGAAAACCAGCCCTTGTTCATCGGAAAATATTTCTTAAGCCCATTCACTTCGAGAAGCGGTGTTTTCTCTGCTGTCTCGTTCATACTGACACCTCCTCCATCCGTAAACATCTGACATAGTGTCCTGGATTCTTGGCCTGTATTTCAGGATGAATCCTTGTGCACTGTTCCTGGGCATAAGGACAGCGGGGATGAAATGGACAACCATTCGGCATTTGCATCATATTAGGAACGGTACCGGGAATGGAATCCAGCCATTCTCTCTGTTCCGTAAGCTTAGGGAGTGATCCTAGCAGTCCGATCGTATAGGGATGGCCCGGCTTTTCGAACAATTCAAATACGTCCGCTTCCTCGACCACTTCCCCGGCATACATCACGACTACCCGGTCAGCCATTTCCGCGACGACACCTAAATCGTGGGTAATGAGAATGATGCCTGTATTCTCTTCCTTGCTCAGCTTGTGGATTAAATTCAAAATTTGAGCCTGTATCGTTACATCCAGGGCCGTCGTCGGCTCATCAGCGATGAGCAGTTTTGGCTGGCAGGCCAAGGCTATTGCGATCATCACCCGCTGACGCATTCCTCCGGACAACTGATGTGGGAAATAACCTACCACTTTCGACGCACCAGGTATACCTACCCTTTCCAGCATCTCTATACTTTTCTGCCGTGCTTCGGGTTTGCTCAGCTTCTGATGCTGCCGGATGACCTCACTGATTTGGTTGCCAATCGTAAATACAGGATTCAACGAACTCATTGGCTCCTGAAAAATCATGGATACCTCGTTTCCCCGATATTTGCGCATTTCTCCCTTGGACAATTTGAGCAAGTCTCGTCCTTCAAGCAGAATCTCCCCGCCCACGACTTTACCTGGTGCAGCCACTAAACCCATAATAGACAAGGAGGTTACACTTTTACCGGAACCGGACTCTCCAACAATAGCTACTGTTTCACCTGGATTCACAGTGAAGCTGACACCGTTGACCGAAGGAACGATGCCATCCTCCGTTTTAAAGTAGGTTTTCAAATGATTCACTTCAAGCAATTTCGTGGTCATCTTTTCCGATCCCCCGCTTTCTGTTATTCTTTCGCTTTCATATGGGGATCTAACACGTCGCGAAGCCAGTCACCGAGAAAAATGACGCCCAGGACTGTGATGGTAATCGCCAGGCCGGGAAACGTTGCCACCCACCAGCTCGTGGCTATATACTGCCTCCCATCGCTCAGCATGCCACCCCAGGACACTGCCGGCGGTGTAATCCCTAATCCGAGAAAACTAAGAGAAGCTTCCATAATAATCGTCGTTGCTACATTCATACCGGAAATGACGATAAACGAAGACAGGACATTCGGTAAAATGTGCTTCAACAAAATCCTACTATTTTTAGAGCCAATCGCCTTGGCTGCTTTAACAAAGTCTCGTTCCTTGATACTCAATACCTCGCCCCGGACAACCCTCGTATAAGAAACCCAATTTGTAACGCCAATGACGAAAATGAGCGTAGTCATGCCAGGCCCTACAACGGCCAAGACAACCAGCATCAGCAGAATAGCCGGAATAGCCAAAAAGGCGTCGGCAACTCTCATTATGGTGGCATCCACCCATTTACCATAAAACCCGGCGAGGAGGCCGAGGATTGCGCCAATCGTACCTGAGACCAGAACTGCACCAATACCGACGATAAGCGAAACTCTCGCTCCATATACGATACGACTCCACATATCTCGTCCTAGGTTATCTGTACCAAGCCAATGTTCCGGCAATCCACCATCCAGCCACATAGGCGGCTTCAGACGGTTAAGCGGGTCAATTTCCGCAGGATTGTGACTGGCCAGCATAGGGGCACATAATGCCGTTAAACAAACGAGCAGTAAGATCACTGCACCGACCGTTCCGGTTTTACTTCGTAACAGTTGCTTCCATATACGTCCGATACCAGACGGTTGTGTCTGCTTTTTGCCATCCAGGTTTAGATCTGGACCAAGGGCTTGTACATCATGAATGCCTGCCACGCTTCCCCCCCCTCTCTAGTTGTATTTAATCCTTGGATCAAGCAGTCGGTAAACGACATCGGTTAAAATATTGCTGACCACCACAATAAAGGCAATCACAAATACAGCAGCCTGAACGATAGCCATGTCGTGCGTATTCACAGCGACGACAAGTAACTGTCCCAAACCCGGCCATGCAAATACCGTCTCTGTAATCAGTGTACCGCCGATCAAGCTCGTAAATTGCAAGCTCATAATCGTAACGACCGGAATCAATCCATTGCGGAAAGCGTGTTTTCCGATAACCACGATTTCGAGAATCCCTTTACTTCGGGCTGTTCGAATATAGTCCTGGTTCAAAATGTCCAGCATACTGGAGCGAATGAGTCGGGTCATCTGTGCAGAAAGTCCGACACCCAGTGTAAAGGCCGGAAGTATTAAATGATCCATCCCGCCCCGGCCGGACACCGGAAGCATCCCTAACATGACGGAAAATAATAAGATGAGCATAATCCCCATCCAAAAGTTAGGCATGGCCTTGCCGACTACGGATAAACTGGAAATGATTAAATCGGTAAAGGTATTCCGTTTGACTGCTGAGATGACGCCCAACGGCACAGCAATGATGACCGCAAAAATCATGGCGGCTACTGCCAATTCAAAACTGGCAGGCAGCCGTTCCAATACTAACGGCAAAGCCGATTCACCATAGCGAAAGGAGGTACCAAAATCTCCTTGTAAGGCACTGCCAATAAATTTAATGTATTGCGTATATAAGGGCTGATCTAGCCCGAGCGCCTGCGTTAACACTGCACGATCCTCAGCTGTAGCGGTCTCCGGCAGCATAAGGGCCACAGGGTCCCCGGTTACCCTCACCAGGATGAATACAATAAGGGAGACAATCAGCAGTACAGGAATAACCTGAAGCAGTGATTTAGCGATATACGTTTTCAATCTGTCACCTCCGTAACCAGCAGGCTTTTTTTAAAAGGACGGGCAGGAACCTTCATTGAGGTCCCCGCCCGTTCAATTCTCTTCTTTATTTAGCAGGTGTAATATCCTCTGCATAGAACATTTCATCGCTTCTCGGTTGGAAGTTCACACCGTTACCAGTGCCATAAATCCCTTCCATTTGGAACAAATATACGGCTGGACGATCTTCAGCTAAAATCTGTTGCACTTGCTGATACTCTTTTTCACGCGAGGCTGTATCCAGATTCGTCAGCGCATGCTGCAGCAGCTTCTCTACCTTCGGATTGTTATAATCCGTTTCGCCTTTTGCCTCTTCTACCAGATAGCGATTATAGTTGTTGGAAGCATCAAATAGAGAATTACCAATGCCGATCATAAACATTTCTTTGAAAGATTTGGAACTGTAACGCTCACTGAAAGCACTTGGCTCCAGCACGTCCAATTTAATGTTGAATCCTTCTTTATTTAACATGGCGGCTACGACCTCGGCATACTCTTTGTATATTGAGGATACTGAAAGGGTCAATGTCGGGCCTGCGCCAGCATAACCGGCCTGCTTCAGCAGTTCCTTGGCTTTAGCCGGATCATATAATGTTTTCTCATATAAGGAAGGATCGGCACCAAAGTTACCTGGTGTAACGGAAGTACGGGTTACAATCCCAGCACCGCCTGCGATGCTGTCTACGATTCCTTTTTTATCAATCGCGAGATCTATCGCTTCTCTCACTTTGGAGTCAGCCGTAACACTGCCCTGACTTTGACGTAAAATCAATTGCAGTACACGCTGGATCGGAGCCTTGACGATTTTTTTACCCTCTTCGCCTTGAACACGTTCTATATCCGTGGAAGGGATACCAGATGCAATGTCAATCGAGCCTGCGAGCAGTTCAGATACACGCGTAGAGGCTTCTGGAATGGAGCGGAAGACAACTTGATCCCATTTGGGCTGACCTTCGTAATACTTATCGTTTTTAACGAGTACCACCCGGTCATCCTTGATCCATTGGCTAAATTTATAAGGGCCTGTACCTATCGGATTTTTAAGGAATGCCTCTATCCCATTTTTCTCAATATACTTGGAAGGTAAGATGCCAGCTCCCATTTTGGATAAACGATTCAACAGTAACGGATCAGGTCCATCTGTTATGATGTCTGCCGTATGTTCATCTACCACTTTCACTTCTTTGATATTTTTAAAGTAGGAATTTTGTTTGAGTGTGTTATCCTTCGCTACTCTTTCTATCGTGTATTTCACATCTTCCGCTGTGAACGGATCACCGTTATGGAAGGTTACCCCTTCGCGCAGATGAAAACGCCAAGTGGTATCATCTACCTTTTCCCAGGAAGTAGCGAGTCCAGGCACTTTCTTCTGCTGACTATCATTTTTCAATAAGTAGTCAAATACGTTAACCAGAACAGCTTCACTCGCCGTATTGTTATTGTTATGTGGATCAAAACTTTCAATATCCGTAGCATTAGCAATTGTCAATACTTTACTGTCGGTCGACGTTTCGCTGTCTTTACTACCGCCTGTGGATTGGGTACCGCAGCCTGCCAGGATCATCGCAGCAATCAGTAACGTAATCCCGCCTCTAAACCACTTATGTCTTTTCATCTTGTCCACTCCACTCCATTAAGGTTGTATATTGCCACACAGCTGCATTTGAGCGTCTTAATCCCGATTTTATGTTGTCTTCAAAAAATTCAGCGCGATGGCCGACATCATGGCTACCCCATAAGGCAGTACCACTTCATCTAAATCAAATCTGGGATGATGTAATGGATAGCTAGTATCTTCATCACCTCTCCCACATCCCAACCGGAAAAACACGCCGGGTATCTGTTCACAATAAAAAGCAAAATCCTCCCCGCCTGTTGACGGTTTGATGTAGTCCCACTCCTTGGAGCCAAACAATTGCTCACTCGTTTCCGTCATCAGATCGACCATATCCGGGTCGTTCTGCACAACCGGGTAGCCCTGCTGATAGCTCAGCTCATATCCAGCCCCGAACGACTCACACACCCCACGGACCACCCGCTCGATCAGCTCAGGCATCCGGTTACGCAGTTCCGCAGATAGGGTGCGCACGGTACCGATCATCTCTACTTCCGGTGCAATGGCCGCTCCCATATACCCGCCACTAATTTTGCCAATCGTAATGACAATGGTTTCAAGGGGATCAACCATACGACTTGAAATGTTTTGCAGGGCAGAAATAACCTGCGCGGACACGGCAATGGCATCTATTCCCTCATGTGGACGGGCAGCATGACCGCCTTTGCCTAGAATCTTAATGGTTAAGCTGTCTGCCGATGCAAAAGCGACCCCTTTGCTGACCCCCAGTGTTCCTGTCTTCAGACCCGGGAACATATGTAGTCCTGCCATCGCATCCACTTTTGGATTCTCCAATACACCGTCATCGATCATAGCCTTGGCTCCTGCCAAACCTTCTTCAGCCGGCTGAAAGACAAATTTGATGTTTCCTCTTTCAGGTCGCTCCAAATGAGCAAGTAACTGTGCAGTTCCCATCAGTATGGCTGTATGGGCATCATGCCCACATAAATGGGCCTTACCTGGGATCTCCGAACGATAGGAAACCGTTTTTTGATCCTGAATCGGTAATGCATCCATATCTGCCCTTAGACCGATGGTAGGCCCTGGGCTTTTTCCCCGTAACAGACCCACAACCCCGGTTTTCCCTACCTGGGTTGTCACCTCCAACCCGAGACTACGCAAGTGCTCAGCTACAATGCCTGATGTACGAATCTCTTCATAACCCGTTTCAGGATGGCGATGAAAATCCCTTCGCCATGTGATCAATTGCTCTTGAAGCGGTCTAGATAAAGCCAAAAGCTCATGTATGTTCATGTTTTCACCCTCCCCACTCGAATCGTATTCTTTTTCTGTATGATATCGTTAGCCTTTTGCAACCACTCTTGCATAAATGGCATCTGCGGAATGTCCGATATGATGCTTCATCATTTCCCGCGACTTCTCAGCATCTCGTGCCCGAAGTGCACTCAGAATTTCTGTATGGACGTCGTAATTCACCGTCCGAATCTGATCATCATAGGGCATGAGATCAAGTGCTGGGTTAATCTTGGTCCGAATCTGCCTAACCGCATTTTCACAAAATGGATTACCGGATGCTTTGGCAATGGCCAGATGGAATTTAACATCCAAGGCCCGAAACCATTCTCGGGTACAGTCCGCTTCAATGCTCTGTTCCAGGTAATGCTGAAGCAGGTCCAGTTCATCCGTGGTGATCCGCGCAGCCGCTAAAAAAGCACCCTCCGGCTCCACAATCATCCGATATTCAAAGACCTTCAGCATAGCTTCCCAATCTTTTGCAATTTCTTCTCGGGTACGTTTATGAGAGTTTGCTGTCACTGGAAGAACAAAGGTCCCTCCCTTGGCACCTACTCTCTTCTCAATGAGTCCCTTGGATTCCAATTGGGATAACGCCTCACGGACTGTAATTCTACTGGCATTAAATATTTCTGCGAGTTCCCGCTCTGTCGGTAGTTGCTCCTCGCTAAGCAATTCCTTTAAAATAATAGCCTCTTCCAACTGCTCCCTAATAAAATCACTCACTTTTTTAGCCGATACTTTTTCAAAGCGCAGAGGAGTTTGGATTAACATATGAACACTCCGATCATAAATCTTTAAGGTCTAAACCTTATACCTTTGTGAAAAACAAAAAAATATAAATCTGTTGTTATCATAATACCTAGTAAACCTATATGCAATACTTTTTTTGTAACATTAATGATGATTTTGAAACCAAAAAAGAAGCAGCCCCTTACAGAGCTGCTAAATCTTTGGTTACTCATTATGCATCATATAAAAAGCACGCAGCAGGTTCCCCTGTGCGCGCTTGGTCATTCTCTATTTTTCCTCTAACTCATCCGGTACATCGTATTTATTGATATGTGAGGTCATTGCTGCGACTGCTTCGCTGGCATCCGTCGTGGCCGGCACTTCTCTAACCACATCATCCGTCTGGTCACGAAAATTCAAGCGGTCTGCCTCAATCTCTTTCTGTTGATTCGGTTTCACTTTTCATGTCGCTCCTTTCTATTCAAGGATTTGATCTCGTTCTGTTAACGTGTATAAAGGTACTTCCCGTTCCTCTTCTGGATTGCTCAGCGCATAAATGCGTGCCGTCTCACTCTGCTCGTTCACATGCTGAATATAAATGGGTAACCCATCACACAACACATTCGCCATAATGGAAGAGGACGCTATTTCTTGCGCTCTTTGAACATTCACTTAGAAAAAACCTCCCTTGCTAAGTAGAGTTCGCCTTTACTATGCACGAGTTAAATATTTGTTATACACATTTCATGCCAACATGTGTTTCACGATCATGAAAGGATATCATTTGAAAAAATAAATATTATTGTTATTATGGATTGAGAGATTCAGTGAAAACTGCGATCTTAATTGTAGAGAAAAGGAGTAATGATGAATGTTAAACGTATTAATGGTTAACTTTCCGGCAGAAGGACATGTAAACCCCACGCTTGGGATCACGCAAGCCTTTGCAGCACGAGGGGACCAAGTACATTACATTACAACTGAGAAATACAAGAATAGACTCGAAGCAGTTGGAGCGAAGGTTCACCTGCATCCTGATCTGGTCAGGACTGCTTCCATTGATACCAACACTCCGGCAGGACTGAACGCATTTATGAATATTCATATCCAGACTTCGATGGACATCTTAGCCATCACTCAGGAGCTGTCCGAGCGTATTCAATTTGACTTGGTGTTCTATGATCGATTCGGAGCTGGTGAATTAGTAAGAGATTATTTGAATATTCCAGGCATTTCTTCATCCCCATCTTTTCTCATTTCAAATCATCTGATGGCTGCCAATCTCTTCCGCTCCGACGCTAAAGTACCGTTTCAGCCTGATGAACAAGTCACGTCTTCACTGCATCTCATGAAAGAAAGGTTCGGTGTTGCTCCCAAAGATCTGGTTCAATTTATGAACAATTCAGGAGCTTTGAATGTTGTATATACGAGCAGATATTTTCAACCGAATGGTGAACAATTTGGGGAGGAGCATCTTTTTATTGGCCCCAGCTTCCCGGAGCGCAAAGGAGAAAATTCATTCCCGCTGGACAGACTACAGGGTAAAAAGGTTTTATATATTTCGATGGGAACTGTGCTGGACCACACTGAAGACTTTTTTAACACCTGCATTGAGGCTTTTTCCGATTTTGAAGGCATCGTCGTGATTGCAGCTGGCGAGAAAGCTGACTTTACCAAAATTAACCCGGCTCCAGAGCACTTTATCATCTCGTCTTATGTTCCTCAATTGGAGGTATTACGTCATTCAGATGTATTTATTACTCATGGTGGAATGAACAGTGTAAATGAAGGAATTCACTTTAATGTACCCTTGGTCGTACTGCCTCAGGACAAGGATCAGCCCATGGTCGCACAGCGGTTAACGGAACTTCAAGCGGGCTATCGAATAACTAAGGATCAAATCAATACACAAACGTTAAGAGATGCCGTACATGAGGTAGTGTCAAACGCAGCGTATAAAGAGGGCGTACAAAAAATAAATGACAGCTTCCAGCAATCCGGCGGTACAAAAGAAGCTCTCGCAAAAATTGATGCTTATCTTGATGCTTATCTGCAACATAAGCGCGCCTAAAATCACACGAGCAAAATGGCCACAAAAAAACAGGAATCTGACCATCCACGGTCAGGTTCCTGTTTGTATGCGATTCTATGCGAGGATATCCCACTTCTGGAACGAGGCAATCGTACAGTTTCCGTTCGCAAATGCACGAATACCTGTTGATTCCATTCCGGGATACACTCTTCCTGTGAGAACGTATTCGCCGTCGCCGATGAATATCTCCACAGAGCTTTTATCGACGAAAATCCGAAGCTCCAGACGCCCCTCTTGTAATTCCAAGGGTACTCTTCTCTCTCCGCCCGGTCCGATACCGGCACGCTCACGGTTAAAACGGAACAGACCATCATCGGGACGGTACGAGAGTACAGTCTCCTCTTCGTCGCCCACCCGCAGTTTCAAACCGAATTCATCGGTGTTACTGGACTCAAACTCAAATACGACCTTCAGTTCGTAGCTATCTCCGCGCGTGTCCATAATCTGCTCACCTGTCAGTAAGATACCTCGCTGCTCGAACAGATTGCATCGGTAATTCTTTACCTCTTCAAGTGGACGGAACAGCAATCTGTCGTGGTCGATCACCGCTTCCCGCGGAAGACTCATCGCACCAGCCCAATGGTGCCCCTCCTGAGTCGGCATCTCCGATTCCCACATATCCATCCATCCGATGACGATACGCCGCCCTTTATCATCCAAGGTTGACTGTGGGGCATAGAAATCGAATCCGTGATCCACCTGTGCATACCGCTCTGCCGTAAATGTTCCGGCAGCGGAATTGAAATCACCTATACCGTACATGGTTGAATGCAGATTGCGGTAAGCCTCCCCCTGTGTAGGCATGCGCTGCGGGGATAGCATAAATACGTGCCGACCACCGAGCGGGAACAGATCTGGACACTCCCAATTATCGCCGAAGCGTCCGTCACTCACGGCTAGTACATTGACATACGTCCAGCTTTTCAGGTCTTCAGAACGGTAAAGCAGTACAAGTCCGTTCCCTTTCGCATCATTAGAGCCGAGAACGGCGTAATATTGATCTTCGTGCCTAAACACCTTAGGGTCACGGAAGTCTTTACGGCTGATCGTGTCCGGTATAGCGTCATAACCGATGACCGGGTTGCCCTCCCACTTTTCGAACGTTATTCCGTCTTCTGATACTGCAATTCCCTGCGACTGCTTGTAATCCTGATCTTTGTCAGGCCCGGTTACAACATGTCCGGTATACATCAGGACAAGCTTTCCGTCCTGCTCAATCGCACTGCCAGAGAAGCAGCCATCCTGGTCGAACTCACCGTCCGGTGCCAAAGCGATCGGCAGATAATCCCACTTCATAAGATCGCGGCTGACTGCATGTCCCCAGTGCATCGGTCCCCATACTGATTTATACGGGTAATGTTGATAGAACAAGTGATATTGCCCGTTATATTGAATGAAGCCATTCGGATCATTCATCCAGCCCAATTCAGCCATTAAATGGTAGTGCAGCCGATAATCTGGCCGAAGCATATGCTTCGATTGGGAAATAAATTGATCTGCACGCTCTCTCGTATACGTTCTAGTCTGTTTGATAAAGCATCCTCCCCCTGCAGTTATTTAATCGAGCCTTGCATAACACCCTGAATAATATACTTCTGGGCGAACAGATAGATGATAATGATCGGAAATATCGTCAGTACCAAACTTGCCATCAATGGACCATAATCCACTGTATAGGTTCCATAAAAGTTGTACGTGGACAACGGAAGTGTCCTTTGCTCCGGATCGACCAAAATAAGGGAAGGCAACAGAAAATCATTCCAGATCCACAGTACATTGAGAATGGAAATGGTGGCAGTCGTGGGCATCAGTACCGGAAACACAATCCGGAAGAATGTCTGAAACCGCGTGCAGCCGTCAATTAGCGCCGCTTCCTCCAGTTCCTTTGGAATACTCTTTACAAAACCATGATAAATGAAAACGGCCAGCGAGCTGCCAAAACCGATATACATGTAAATCAGCGACCACTTGCTGTTCAGCAGATCAAGTGACCCGTAGATTTTCACCAATGGAATCATGATAGCCTGGAATGGAATGATCATGGATGCAACCATCAGCATAAATGTATATTGGTTGAACTTGGTGTTGTTTCTGACAAAATAATGAGCCGTCATCGCCGCGAACAGTGAGATAAACAGAACACTTAACACCGTTATGACCAATGAGTTGGTGAAGGCAGCGATGTAATTCATTTTATCAAATGCATTCATATAATTGACCATACTGAAGCTCTCTGGAAGCGATAACGGATTTGAGGTGATGGCCATGTTTTCCTTGAACGAATTGATCAGCAAAAAGACGAAAGGTACGATGAACAATATGAGTATGACTGTCAGCACAATGAATTTGATCACGGAGGAAGCAATTCTTTTTCTTGTCATTACGCCTCCACCTCCAACTTCTTGCTAAAATAAACCTGAAGCAGAGTGATGAGAGCAACCATCAGGAACAACACGAATGCTTCTGCCTGCCCCACACCATAATCACGGGAAAGGAATGCCTTTTCATACACATGCATCGACACCATTTGAGTACTGCTGAACGGCCCACCTTTCGTGAGCGCAAGGTTCACGTCATAGACCATAAATCCGCGCTGCAGGGACAAGAATATACATACGATGAAAGAAGGAACCATCAAGGGCAGCACCATTTTCCGCAGTCTGGTCCAGCTGTTTGCCCCATCAATGCTTGCGGCCTCCATAATATCATTCGGGACACCAGTCAACCCTGCGATGTAAATGACCATCATGTAACCCGCGTTCTGCCACACGGTTACAATCACGAGTGCCCAGAACGCTTTGTCGGGATCAGCCAGCCAAGTCGTGCTGAGCGACTGTATGCTGGCATGTTGTCCCAAATAGACAAGCACGTTGTTGAATATAAACTGCCATATAAAACCGAGTACAATGCCGCCGACAAGGTTGGGCAGGAAAAATCCCGCCCGGAAAATACTCTGTCCTTTTAGCCCCTTTGTCAGCACATAAGCCAGCATAAAAGCGATCACATTGATAAGAACAACGGTATAAAACACATACTTGAGCGTCAAGCTGAACGATTTCCAAAACTCAATATCTCTAAAAACAGCCAGATAGTTTTGGATACCAACCAGCGATAGTGTGGTGGAAATACCATCCCAGTTTGTGAACGTCAGATAGATGCCATACAAAAATGGAATAATCATTACCGTTATGAAGGCAAACAAGGTTGGGCCGGTAAACAGTAGCCGCGTCCGCAGCCGGTTCCATACTCCTTTTTCCGTAATCATGATGATCCCTCCCTTTGTTCCGGGTTTCTCTCTCTATTCCAGGTAATTTGAAAACAACCTTATTTAACCGTTTTCCAGTAGTTTTCGATTTCTTTAACCAGTGTTGCTCGATCGCCCTGTTTCGCCAGATACTTTTGCATGGAAGATCCTGTCTTGGACCAGTGGTCGGCAGGCAGCATACTCATCGACTGCTCTGACTTGCCTTTTGCGATATAATCCTGGATGGACTTGCCAAGCGGATCGGCCGCAGGCAGTGTAATATTTTTGAACGCCGGGATGATGTTTGCTTGGTTCACGAGGAAATCCTGGCCTTTCTCTTCATAGACGATCCAGTTCAGGAACTTCTTCGCCGCCTCTTGCTGTTCTGGAGTAGCCTTCTCCTTGTCAATAACAATGCGCTTGGATACAGCAGACGAAATCTCCTGATTGCCGTAGTCATCGGCATTGTTGCTGATGGGTACAGGCAGAAAACCATATTCTTTGTTAGCGGTATCAAAACTGTTGATTTGCGGCCATGCCCAGTTGCCCATGAACCAAATGCCAACTTCACCTTTGCCGAGCAGTTCCGGTCCGCGTTCATAAGTTCCTGCTAGCGGAGAAGCCTGATCGATATTGTATTTCATCATGACGTCGAATGTATCCATAAGTCCGTTAAATACAGGATTATTAGCCAAGTCCGCCTGGCCCGCTTTTAGTGACGCCATGAATTTGTCCACTTCAGCCATGTCTTTGTTCTGGCCTGCATAAGCAAGAGGCAAATAATGAGCGCCCAGGGACCAGTCCATTGATGAAATCACCAGTGCTTTCTTTCCGGATGTCTCGATTTGCTGAAACAGTTTTTCAAGGTCATTTCGGGTTTTAATTGTGGTGGGATCAAAGCTTCCGCCTACCGCTTTATCTACAACGGCTTTGTTGTAAATGAATCCGTAGCCTTCAACAGCCAGTGGAAACGCGTAATTTTTACCATCAACTGTCGTAGCGGTGGTAGCGCTTTCAACAGTGTCCGCATTCCACTTTTCCCCGCTTAGATCGAGGATACGGTCCTTAAATTTCTCAACATCGCCTGTATCTAGCATGATCATGGTCGGCGGGTTTCCTGATGCATACAAGGCAGAGGCACGCTCAAAAGGAGATCCACCAGTCGGAACCGGCTGGATTTCAACAGTAATGCCCGGATTGTCTTTCTGGAACGCCTTCGCGGCTTCCTCCAGCTGTGGAAGGATTTCGCCTTTGGAGTTCAAAAGCGTAATTTTCACATTTTTCGAATCCCCTGATCCCCCTCCAGAAGCCGAATTACCTTCTCCTCCGGAGCCACTGCATGCAGACACCACCATAACCAAAAGAAGCAGCATTACCATCCATTGAACTCTTTTGAATTTCCTCATTGTTGTCATCCCCTTATTTATATAATGGCTCTGAACACTTAAATAAAACGCTTACAAACGGATTATATGTCAAAGGTTTAATTTGTGTCAATCGTTTGACATGTTGAATTTTTAACATGTACTAAAAAAAATCTGTTCCCCTTGTTAGAGGAACAGATTTTCATTCAGGTCGTTGCACGCTCAATTAGTTCAACAGGCAGCAGATTGACAGGTTGTACCTGCTCCCCTTCCGCCTGCCTGCGGATCAGCTCGACCGCCAGTCTGCCGATGTCTGCAATCGGCTGTCTTACCGATGTAAGTTCCGGCGTCAGCCAGGAAGCAACGCTTACATCATCGAAGCCTACAATGCGCACATTCTTTGGCACATGCCTTCCAGCGCGAATATATTCTTTCAGCGCAAAAGCCGCAATAATATCACTTGTTGCGAACACTCCATCAACATCGGGATGTTCATGAACGAGTTTTGAAATGATTCGCTCGTACTCCTTCTGGTCGAACACATTCAAGTCTGTTTGAACGATCACATGCTGGACACCATCCCTGCCCACGACATCCCGGAATGCTTTGGTCCGCTCATTGGACAGCATGTTCAGCTCCAGATTTCCGCATATATGCGCAATTTTCTGGCAGCCTTTGCTGATGAGCAGCTCCGTAGCCAGCTCGCCTCCGCGATAATTATCCGAGGATATGTAAGGAATACACGGGTCAATCTGTCTATCAAATGTCACAATCGGTGAATTCAAATGTCGGTACTCTTCTACTTCTAATGTATGGCTACCCATAATGATGCCATCCACCCGGTTCCGCTTCAACATATCAATATACACTTTTTCCTTCACGGGATCCATATGGGAATTGCACAGCAGGACCTTGCAGTTTTGCTGATAGGCATAGAACTCGACCTGATTGGCAAGCTCACTGAAGAAAGGATGCGAGACATCGGGAATAATCAGGCCAATAATATTAGACTGCTTGCGCAATAGGGATCGTGCTATTTCATTCGGTTGATAATTAAGTTCCTCCATTGCGTCGAACACTTTTTTGCGTGTAGTTTCGCTGATATATCCCCGGTTGTTCATTACACGGGATACTGTTGTGACCGACACGCCCGCTTTTAATGCTACATCATGAATTGTCGCCATATTAACCTCTTCCCGCACAAAATAAATACATACAAACTATACTCTCTCCTCATCATTTCAACAACCTTACATAACGGAAGCCTAAAAATGGACGTAAATGTTAGGTGACGGAACTTTGTGAATCCCAAATTAGAGGTTACAGCAAGTTCTACTAACTTCATATAAACTGATCATCATACATAATTCGCGAAGAGCTTTCTTCTTCCATTTGTTCACCGCCTGCTAAGTGATTTTGAGTTCTCATTTCTATAAAATAATACAACAGCCTATCCAATTGGACAGGCTGTCGGTAGCTGAAAGTATTAACATCATTCTTATTGTGCGTCAGTCGGTGCATTAATGTATGTATCTGTAAGCACATCAGTCGGTGCATCCGCAGGCACATTATCCGTTGCTGATTCACTGTTCTGGAGTAGTGCTCTCGGATAGGCCTGTGCACGCTCATAGTACCAGCCAAACAAAAAGCGGGCCATCGCCTGACGTCGGGTATCGCCATCCCACTTTAACCCTGCTGTTGGGTCCGCAAATGAACTCCTTGCTCCAGATTCCAGCAGAAAGCCATTCATATGTGCGGTCATGCTGACATTACCGGCTGCTGTAAAAATGGACTTCGTGTTTTTCCCAAATCCATCATTAGAGCCGTTAAACAAATTCCAGTACTCTGAATCGCCGGGTTGTGTTTTGAACCAGGTAAATTCTGTAACATTTATTGGATAGGCTTGAGCTGCCGCCTTAATGTTGGAATCCCATTGCGATTGCAGCTTGTCCTTGTTATCATAAGCTCCGTAGCCCGGATACCAGTGGACAGCATAGCCGTAGTTGTTCAAGGGGTCTGTCAGCGGGTGTTTTGCCACCGGGCTGTAAAATTGGTTGTATCCAAGTCCTGCAGCCCAGATGACATTATCCGCTCCTTTACTTCGAATCGTGGAAATGATAGAGTTCTGGAATCTTCTCAGATCATTCCAATGGTCAAGAAAATCATTCTCGCCGGGATAGCCTCCCCAATGCCCATTCGCATACGACTTAATTGGCTCGTTGATCAGTTCAAACATGACGTTATCCGCGCTATTAATAGCCGGCTGCGAGGCAAGATACCCCCAGATTTGATTAAATTTGTCCAAATTGGATTGTGTTGTAGCCTGGTCGTTAGCCAAAGTGAAATCAAGACCAAGGGTAACATAAACGCCCTTTGTTTTCGCATAATTGATGTATGGAATAATCACATTTTGTGTAACTGCCTGTAAACCGGCGAAGTTGTATGACCCTGCGGCCACATCTCCCATATCCTGGCGGTCAATAAACAATCGGACCTGATTCATATACCAACCGTGGTTGCTTCCATACTTCGGTCTGGTGTCCGTAAAGGTGTCGGTGATATCCTTCAAATAAGCCAAAATTGCTGCATGACGATTGTTACCATTCAATTTGAGATAATAATTACTGTTTTGATAGGTCCAGTATGCTCCCGACGGCTGATGCCAGCCACTCAAAACAACAGGTTTTCCGCTGCTGTTCACCAATTGATTGCCCCTGACATGGAGCTCTCCCATGGGCATACCTGACCATGCATCTATATGTTGGTCAAACACCGGTTTTAAAGGCAATATGAATACAAGTATCAGAACTATTTTACATACCATACCTAATTTTTTCAAAGAAAGGCCTCCTCCTCAAAAATTTAATTGACTATTATGCCAAAAGAATAAAATGGTATAAACATGTAGTGGCTCCGCTTCCTGAGTCTATCCTATTGCAAAATCATCACCTCCCTTAATGGAAAATTATAACGTTTATTTGTATTTCTTGCATCTAATTGTATAACTTACATTTCCAAACCACAACTTGATAAAATTCAGTTTTTTTGAAATTATTTTTCAATCGTTAAGTTTGCTATAGTCTACGCCTCAATTTCAAGCTACAATGAAGATGCCAAATATGGAAGCGCTTTATATTTTTTGATAAGCCAGTCAATACTTGAAATAATGTATCATTGCCAGCCGTTTCTTTCATGTTTGGTCAATCTTTTATGGAGGTGTAAAATGAAGAAGAAATCTTGGTTCACTTTAATGGTCACGGGTATTGTCTCTCTGTTTTTTTCGGTAAGCGTTTATGCGGGGAATGTTTTTTGGGAACCACTTAATGGTTTCAATTCTGGTGCATGGCAAAAGGCGGATGGATATTCCAATGGGAACATGTTTAATTGCACTTGGCGTGCCAATAATGTCAATTTTACGAACGATGGCAAAATGAAGCTTGGCTTAACAAGTTCTGCGTACAATAAATTTGACTGTGGAGAGTATCGATCGACGAACACTTACAGATACGGCTTATACGAGGTCAGCATGAAGCCTGCTAAAAATACAGGGATCGTATCTTCCTTTTTTACGTATACGGGACCTACTGATGGCACGCAATGGGACGAAATAGATATTGAATTTTTAGGCAAAGACACGACAAAAGTGCAATTCAACTATTATACAAACGGGGTCGGTGGTCACGAGAAGATTGTTGATCTGGGCTTTGATGCATCAAGAGGATTCCACACCTATGCTTTCGATTGGCAGCCAGGGTACATTAAGTGGTATGTTGACGGGGTTTTAAAGCATACGGCAACTACAAACTTACCAAGCACGCCAGGCAAGATTATGATGAATTTATGGAATGGCACTGGCGTTGACGACTGGCTGGGTTCGTATAATGGAGTGAATCCGCTATACGCTGAATATGATTGGGTAAAATACACGAGCAATTAGCCCGTAGTACAAAAGCAGCCCTGTAGGGGCTGTTTTTTTGATGATGCACTGATTCAGCCATGTTCCGGACATAAAGAAAAGAAACATAATTTCCTGATCTAAAAATCCAATTCGCGACATCATTTCTTTGCCAAAGCGACTGAGAAATTTTGAATACATAGCTATTTGCATAAAAAGAACGGGTGTGTTCAATTTTATTTCTATCTAAAAAATCAAACATGGTTTTTCGAAGTTTAGTGAATCGAAAGCTCTTTGCATGTAAAGTAGGAGCCAGTTGTTGTGGGTAATTTCTCAGCACTTGGAGAACCTACGTCCGCTAAGCTGTTGTTTGACACAGATGTAGACGGTAAGCTCGAAAGCTACGGATATGCGGTACCATACTAAACATCGCAGATCTGACGACCTGAAGAAGTCGTGAAAGTGTTATTAAAAATATGTGAAAGCGTTATCGTTATTGCGGATAAAACAGTAAGTTAAACGTGTAAGTTACTAATGCAATTTGGGGGCCCATTTTGACTGCGCGGTCGGTCAACGCTGTGACAGGAGCGGCGAGGCGGGCCGGAGTTCGGCTGTAGAGGACATCTGGGCCGCCGATCATCGTACTCAGTGCCTCTGCCATGCCTTCTTGGCGTCAAGAAAATCCACGAATAGCAGCAGCCATTCGCGGAGCGCCACCACCAGCTCCCGCTCCATCATCAGTTGTACGGCCGCATCAATCAGCGTATCGCTCTCTCCTTTCGGTACACCGCCTCGATCAGTGCGTTGCGCGTCGGGAAGTGACGGTAGATAGTGCCGATGCCGACCTCCGCCACGCGTGCGACCTGCTCTAAAGTGGCGGCTGAGCTCTGAAATCGCTGCTCGCTCGATTCGTCAAGATCGCGCTCGCGATAATATTGAAGTGATGCTCAGCTCGTGGCGCGGACGAGGGCTGGTCGCCGAGCCACGCGAGCGCAGCAGCTAGCGAGAACAGGTCTTCACCATCCATGTCGGTACGAGCTAGACCCTCGGCTTGAGCGCGAGTGAGAAGCCGCGTGCCTGCCGTGCGCAACGTGACGCACGAAGCATGGAGTGCGGACTCCGTGTCCTCCATAGCTGCAATCATAGCTGCCACAACACCTTGATAGATGCCCGTGAATGTAACGACGTCGCGTAGCCACGACACAAGTGCATCATCGGGTGAACTCGCAGTTTCGAGCTCACACGCCTTTGCCGTCAGCTCGTCAAAGCCTACGCGGAGTAATGCATCAAGCAGCGCCTCTCTGGTCGGGAAATGACGATACAATGTGCCGAGCCCGACTCCAGCTCTGCGAGCGATATCGCGTAGCGATGCATCGGCGCCGTGCTGGGTTACAACGACGTTTGCGACTGCCAGTATGTGCTCATAGTTTTTCTTCGCATCGACTCGCATATGCTTCCTCCTTGACAATTGGAGCGGTGCTCCGTATAATCACAAACGGAACAATGATCCGTTTATGTGGAGCACTGCTCTGGTAAGTATAACTCATCTGCATGAAAGGAGAAAGCAAGATGTCTACAGATACAATGAAGGCGATTCGTCTGCATGAATTCGGCGGCCCTGAGGTACTGCGTTACGAGGAGGCGCCGCTTCCCGAGTTGAAGCCAGGTGAGGTGCTTGTCCGCGTTCACGCGGTTGGCATCAATCCCCCCGACTGGTACCTGCGCGAGGGGTATAAGGATCTTCCTCCTGAGTGGCAACCGGCGGTGTCCTTTCCCTTCATTCTGGGGTCGGACGTGTCGGGGGTCGTCGAGGCGGTAGCCACGGATGTGCAACGCTTCTCCGTCGGCGATGAAGTTTTCGGCATGGTTCGCTTTCCTAGCATGGGGGAAAGCGCTGCTTATGCCGAGTACGTCGCCGCGCCAGCGTCGGATCTTGCACTCAAACCGGCTGGCATCGATCACGTGCACGCCGCAGGGGCGCCGATGGCAGGTCTCACTGGATGGCAGTTCCTGATTGAGCTGGGCCACAATGAAGCGAATCCGTTTCAACCGGAGTCGCATCGCTCGGTGCCGCTGAGCGGCAAGACGGTACTCGTCAATGGTGCCGCGGGCGGCGTGGGGCACTTAGCGGTGCAACTGGCTAAATGGAAGGGTGCGCACGTCATCGCGGTGGCATCAGGCAAGCATGAGTCGTTCCTGCGTGAGCTCGGTTCCGACGAATTCATCGACTACACCAAGAGCCCTCCCGAGGACATCGCCCATGACGTTGATCTCGTCCTCGATACTCTCGGCGGTTCCACCACTGGTCGTTTCTTGCGTACGCTCAAGCGCGGCGGCGCTTTATTCCCGGTGTTCTTAGGCTTCTCCGACGCCGAGGAGGCCGCGAAGCTGGGCGTTACGGTCTCAATGACCCAAGTGCGCTCGAACGGCCCGCAGCTGGCGGAATTCGGACGCCTGCTCGATGCCGGGACGGTTCGTGTTGCCATCGACAGCACGTTTCCACTTGCCGATGCTCGCAAGGCGCATGAACGAGCCGCCGGTGGGCACATTCAAGGCAAGATTGTGCTCACGGTCGTGTAAGGACAAGGCCTTATACTTGAACTTCATCCATCTGGCAATTGTGAGATTTACGTATATCAGGACTCTTTTGGCTGAGCAATGACGAACTTCGAGAAATAATTGTACCCCCCTCGTATAGATATCCATTAACGAAAATAAAAACCCGATGATACTTACTCATCGGGTTATACTTATAACTACATTTATTGGAAATGGGATTTTTTTATATTCATAAAGTAATAAAATATCCGAGTAACAATAAATTGAATACGATTCAGTCAAGAATATATTCAACTCTTCATGCGTAGTTAAAGCTTTCACACTGAATTTCGTATTTTATCCGAGATGGGGGGCGCTGAAGCTTAATCATGGAGCTTACAACTGGAGCACTCGCGTAGGAAGTCCTGTTCAACTTTAAATAGCATGGTACGATGGAGAGTGTTAGTGAAAGAATTCCATTTCAAGTTATTACTTAGTTATACAAATTCTTTAGATTTTCTTTAGAAATATACTCATTAATTCCTTAGTTTTTTTACTATGCTTTCTGAAAGAAAAAGAGAGAAGTTCAAAATGGTCAGTAATAACTTAATAAATCTAATTAACCACTATGCTTCCAATTGAAATTGCCTTTTGAAAATAGCCCAAGTAGCTAACCGTGTCAATTAAAGTTTTTCTAAAGACTTCTATGGAATGCGGAGAAGCTCCGCTTCCTAAACCTCTTATTTCAATTCCCCATTTTTTAAACTTTCTTTAGAACTATATGCATAGATTACTCATAAATTTTCGTTAAGGTTTTTAAGTACGCCGAGTACATTGCGTTTCTCCATTCCAGTTGTCCGGTAGACTGTGCTTTCACTTGTTGAACTACCAATACAATTCCTTGCGATACGCCAATAATCTGTGAGAACCGAATTGGATTGAGTTTATTCGTTTTCCGAATACACTTTATTTTTTCTCCTATATCTTCATTGTTCCACCTACTTATCTATAAAAAATAAAAACAGTCCCGATATAAAAACTTTCCATCGAGACTGTTTGAGTTAAGGTACTGTATTTTCTTGTAGGTAATATTTCAAATTAAGAATGGTGTTGTATTTATAATGGCAAAAAAGTGTCAGGTGATAAAAAAGTCGTGAACCAATTTTGTTGATTTTACTGCGTTTGCCAGAGCACGTGATAAACACGAAAAATAAAAAGTCTGAAACCACCACAAATTACCATAAAAAGAAAGTTGGAAACTTGTACTATTACGATAATATAATTTTCATAACCATTTCCTCAATATACTGAATGTCGCATATAACGTGCTTAAATGTCGCATATAACGTGCTTAAATGATCAATTTTCTTTTTCAAAGAATTATCTCTAATAATCTGTCCATCTTTAGTCCATTGTCCATATATTTGAACTAACCGCCCTGTAGTTCGTGAGAGTTCAAGAAGTGCTGTGCCATTATATCTCTAGCTAGTTTATTAATTCTCTTTTTTTGTTCGAATGATAGCTTGATGTTTGATTCTTAGTATACCAAAGGTAAACTACGATTTCTGTTGTGTTTTGTCGATTTTCCAATAAATTGAAATCGTTACTCAGCGGCACTTGATGTCAGATTCCTGTGGTGGATTTTTCCCTTTCATTTGGAAAAAAACACCCGGCAGGATGCGTACCGAGAGAAATACGGCATACACCCAAGCCGGGTAAGGGATTAGAAAATAATATCAATAGCCTCTAGCACATCTTGCTCCTGTTCGGATTGCCCGTTCAGGTGAATATCCTTCAACAGCACCGAAGGCTGTTCGCAAATTTGGGTGATGATCACGAGCAGGTCCTGAGCGAAATTGTCGATCAGATTGAGCGTAAACAACTTGGTGGCATATTCAAACTGCCCGTTCATTCCCTCATCCAGCAACGAAATGACTAAGGTAAGATCAAATTGGGAAACCGTATGAGTTTCCGGATAAGATTCGATCTTGATATCCCCGAAGCTTTGAACGTTATCTTCCTTGGTTTCCAGAGCAAACATGACATCGAATACAGGATTGCGGCTTTGATCTCGCGGCGCCTGCAGCTTTTTCACAAGCTCCTCGAACGGATAATCCTGGTGGTCGTAGGCCCCCAGCATCGTTTCTTTGACTTCGTTCAAGTAAGCGAGGAACATCTTCTCCCCGGACGGATAATGGCGAATCGCCAAAGTGTTGACAAACATTCCGATGAGCGGCTCCAGGTCGGCATGTGTGCGGCCCGAAACCGGTATGCCTACAATGAAGTCTTCTTGTCCCGAGTACTTGCTGAGCAGGATTGAATAGGCCGCCAATAACACCATATAAAGGGTGGCACCGTTCTCATCGGCGATGCGCTGCAAGCTGTCGGTCATCTGCTTGTCGATGCTGAAAGGCAGCACATCTCCCTCAAAGCTGCGAGCGGCAGGTCTGACAAAGTCCGTAGGCAGTTCAAGCGTCGGCAGTTCGCCTTCCAGCACGTCCAGCCAGTAGGCTTCCTGACGTTTCAACCGCTCTTTTACAGGTTCGGACTGCTGCCAAGCGGCGAATTCCTTGTATTGAATCCGAAGCGGTTCCAGAGTCTCGCCGTTATACAAGCGCAGCAGCTCTTCGACGAAGATGCCCATCGACATGCCATCCGTGACGATATGATGAATGTCCAGCATGAGCAGATGCCGTTCCGCTTCCCATTCGACTAAGCCCACACGCAACAGCGGCGGCCGTTCCAAATCAAATACGCGCACAAAGCCGTCTACGATGCTCTTCGTTTCACTTTCCGTCGCTTTCGTATACTCGACGGCAAACTTCAAGTCCGGATAAATCCGTTGTACCGGTTCGCCGTCGACCATTTCGAAGCCGGTTCGCAAAATTTCGTGACGAGCTATCAATCCTTTGAGCGCCGCCTCGAATTGATTCCGTTCCAAGCGCCCGACGAGAACCGTCATGCCGGACATGTTGTAGCTAAGCTCGGCGCCTTCCATCTGCTGCTGGATGTACAGCCGTTTTTGCACGGAGGAAAGCGGATAGTAATCCCTCTTATCCAGAACCGGAATGGAGAGGTGTTCCTGCCGCTCCAATTGGCTGATCGCTTCGGCCATCGCTTCGATGGTCGAGTGCCGGAACACATCGCGCAGCGGCAGGTCCACGCTCAGCTCCTTGTGCACCTTGCTGACCAGCGTCGTCGCCCGCAGGGAATGCCCGCCGAGGTCGAAGAAGTTGTCCGTCACGCCAATCGTGACCGGTCCGAGCACGTCCTGCCAGATGGCGACCAGTTTCGCCTCCAGTTCGGTGCGCGGCGCCACGTATTCGCGGCCTGCGCTTGCTCCCCCTTCCGGCGCCGGCAGCGCCTTCCGGTCGATTTTCCCGTTCGGCGTCAGAGGCAGGCGCTCCAGCTCGACGAAGTACGACGGGATCATGTACCCCGGCAGCTCGTTGGAGATCGCCCGTTTCAGGTCCGCCGCCGTCAGTTCGCCATCCGTTGTGTAGTACGCGCACAGCGCTTTCTGCCCGTTCGCGTCACTTCGAACCAGCACCACCGCTTCGCGCACGCCTTCCACCCGCAGCAGCTGCGACTCGATCTCGCCCGTCTCGATCCGGTAGCCCCGGATTTTCGCCTGATTGTCGATCCGGCCGATGAAGTCCACGTTGCCGTCTTCCATCCACCGCGCCAAGTCTCCCGTGCGGTACAGCCGCTCGCCCGCGGCGAACGGGCTGTCTACGAACTTCTCTTCCGTCAGCTCCGGACGGTTCAAGTACCCGCGCGCCACTCCGACTCCGCCGATGACCAGCTCGCCCAGCACCCCGACCGGCACCGGGTTCAGATGCGCGTCCACGATGTAGAATCTCGCATTTAGCCACGCTTTGCCGATCGGCACATTGCCTGTCTGCGGCAGCTTCGTCAGCTCCTCGTCGTAGAAGCTAGAGTCGATCGCCGCTTCCGTCACGCCGTATGCGTTGATGATCCGGAACAACGAGCCGAAGCGTTCCTGCAAGGTCCGGTAATCCGCCACGCTGCAGCTGTCCGAGCTCGTGATCAACAGCTCCATCCAGCTCATATCCAGCCCCTGCTCGTGCACGTACTCCAGGAACGGCACGATCAGCGCCGGCGTCGATTCGAAGATGGTGACCCGCTCCCGCTCAATCCAGTGGTGCAGACGAGACGGATCGATCCGGTCGTCCTTCGGCACAATCACCATCGTGCCTCCGTTGTACAGCGTCCGCGCGATATCTCCCACGAACACGTCAAACGAGAAGCTTGCGAGCTGCAGCAGCCGCACCGGGAACTGATTCAACCCGTATTCCCGCCGGTAGCCCGCCGCCGTGTTCACCAGGCTGCGGTGCTCGATCATCACGCCCTTCGGCTTGCCCGTCGTTCCCGACGTATAGATCACGTACGCCAGATCCTCCGGACGGGCTTCATGGAAGCTGTTGGCATTCGTCCGCTCCTCGCTGAACGACGCTTCGTCGTCCAGGTACAGCACCGCTGCCAGCGCCAGCTCCTCTTCGCCGAGCCAGGCTTCGGCACGCTCTCGCAGCGCCGTTTGCGTCAGCAGTACCTTCGCTCCGCTATCTTCGAGCATGAACCGCACGCGCTCCGCCGGGTAATCCGGGTCGAGGGGTACATACGCCCCGCCCGCTTTCCAGACAGCCAGCACGGCCACCAGCAAGTCCACCGAACGCTCGGCGAGAATGCCGACGATCGTCTCCCGGCCGATGCCGCTTGCGCGCAGCGTAGCCGCCAAGCGGTTCGCCCGCTCGTTCAGCTCCACATACGTCAGCCGCTCGTTCTCGTACACGACGGCCGCCTCTTCCGGCGTGCGCTCCGCCTGTTCCTCGAACAGCCGGTGGAACGCGGCCGCAGGAGCCGCTTCCGGCTGCGCCGGGTGGAACGCGCCGAGAATTTGTTCTTTTTCCGCCGGTGTCAAAATGCCCAGCTCGGCAATAGTCGCCGACGGGTTGCGAAGAATGGATTCAAGCAGCTGCAAGTAGTGAGCGGCCAATTTCTCCACCGTTTCGGTTTTATAAAGAGCAGTGGCGTATTCAAACAGATATTCCAAGCCTTCCTCGATCTCCGTGACGTCCAAGCTGAGATCGAATTTAGAAACAATTTCTTCGCTGGCATACGTCGACAAATGGAGTCCGGGAAGCTGGATTTCCAAATTCTCTGTATTCTGCAAAGCAAACATCGTATCGAACAGCGGATTGCGGCTTAAATCGCGAGCCACGTTCACCTTATCCACCAGTTCCTCAAACGGATAATTCTGATGTTCAAAAGCGCCCAGTGTCGTCTCCTTGATTTCCTTCAAGTAGTCAAGGAACGTCTTACCGGCAGCCGGATAACTGCGGATGGCCAGGGTATTGACGAACATCCCGATCAGCGGCTGAACGTCGCTGTGATTTCTTCCCGCAATCGGCGTACCCACCACCACGTCTTCTTGTCCTGTATATTTATGCAATAATATTGTATAACTAGCAAGCAGAACCATGTAAAGCGTTGCGCCGTTCTCGGCTGCAAGCCGTTTCAGACCCTCACTTTTCTCGCTATGCATAAACAATTGCAGCGTGCGGCCCTCGTAGCTCTGCATAGCCGGGCGCGGATAGTCCGTCGGCAATTCCAAAACCGGCAGCTCTCCGCGGAACATGTCGAGCCAGTAGGCTTCCTGCTTGGCAAGCTGAGCTTTCTGCTCGTCCGATTGCTGCCATACCGCATAATCTTTGTACTGAATGCGGAGCGGCTCCAACTGCTCCCCGCTGTACAAGCGGACGAACTCTTCGATCAGTACGTCAATCGAAACGCCGTCAGATACGATATGATGCGTATCGAACATTAGAATGTGCCGGTCCGGCGCCAGTTCGGCAAGGCCTACCCGCAGAAGTGGCGGCTTCGCTAGATCAAACGGACGAACGAATTGGCGCACCGTTTCTTCCGCCTGCTCCCCGCTGATCTGCACATATTCCACCTGGAAGGCGGCTTCTTCGTAAATCCGCTGAACCGCTTCGCCTTTTACCATCTCAAAACCGGTACGCAGCGTTTCATGACGAGCTACGAGCCCGCGGAACGCTTCTTCAAACCGCTGCCGGTCGAGCTCCCCTTCGAGCAGCATAGCTCCCGGTATGTTGTAGCTCAGCTCGGCTCCTTCCAGCTGGTTCAAGATATAGAGACGTTTCTGAGCGGAAGAGAGCGGATAATACTCGCTAGGTTCCGCAGCCGGAATAGCCGTGAACGAGCCGATCTCCAGCCGCTCCATAGCCGCGGCCATTTCCTCAACCGTCGAGTAGCGGAATACGTCGCGAAGCGGGAATTCAACGCCTAGCTCCTTATGCATTTTGCTGACAAGCGTCGTCGCCCGCAGGGAGTGTCCGCCGAGGTCGAAGAAGTTGTCCGTTACGCCTACCGCCTTCTCCCGAACAAGCACATCCTGCCAAATGGCGGCCAGCTTCGCCTCCAGTTCGGTGCGCGGCGCCACGTATTCGCGGCCTCCGCCTGCTCCCCCTTCCGGTGCCGGCAGCGCCTTCCGGTCGATTTTCCCGTTCGGCGTCAGAGGCAGGCGCTCCAGCTCCACGAAGTACGACGGGATCATGTACCCCGGCAGCTCGCTGGCAATCGCCCGCTTCAGGTCCGCCGCCGTCAAGCCTTCTTCCGCTGTATAATAAGCGCACAAAGCTTTCTGACCTTCTTGATCTTCCCTGACGACGACGACCGCTTCCTTCACGCCACCTACACTCAGCAGCTTCGCTTCGACTTCGCCCGTCTCAATCCGGTACCCCCGGATTTTCGCCTGGTTGTCGATCCGGCCGATGAAGTCCACGTTCCCGTCCTCCATCCACCGCGCCAAGTCTCCTGTGCGGTACAGCCGCTCGCCCGCGGCGAACGGGCTGTCTACGAACTTCTCTTCTGTCAGCTCCGGACGGTTCAAGTACCCGCGCGCCACTCCGACTCCGCCGATGACCAGCTCGCCCAGCACCCCGACCGGCACCGGGTTCAGATGCGCATCCACGATGTAGAATTTCGCATTCAGCCACGCTTTACCGATCGGCACATTGCCTGTCTGCGGCAGCTTCACCAGCTCCTCGTCGTAGAAGCTGGAGTCGATCGCCGCTTCCGTTACGCCGTAGCTGTTAATAATACGGAACTGCGAGCCGAAGCGCTCCTGCAAGGTCCGGTAATCCGCCACGCTGCAGCTGTCCGAGCTCGTGATCAACAGCTCCATCCAGCTCATATCCAGCCCCTGCTCGTGCACGTACTCCAGGAACGGCACGATCAGCGCCGGCGTCGATTCGAAGATGGTGACCCGCTCCCGCTCAATCCAGTGGTGCAGACGAGACGGATCGATCCGGTCGTCCTTCGGCACAATCACCATCGTGCCTCCGTTGTACAACGTCCGCGCGATATCTCCCACGAACACGTCGAACGAGAAGCTTGCGAGCTGCAGCAGCCGCACCGGGAACTGATCCAACCGGTATTCCCGCCGGTAGCCCGCCGCCGTGTTCACCAGGCTGCGGTGCTCGATCATCACGCCCTTCGGCTTGCCCGTCGTTCCCGACGTATAGATCACGTACGCCAGATCCTCCGGACGGGCTTCATGGAAGCTGTTGGCATTCGCCCGCTCCTCGCTGTACGACGCTTCGTCGTCCAGGTACAGCACCGCCGCCAGCGCCAGCTCCTCTTCGCCGAGCCAGGCTTCGGCACGCTCTCGCAGCGGCGTTTGCGTCAGCAGCACCTTCGCTCCGCTGTCTTCGAGCATGAACCGCACGCGCTCCGCCGGGTAATCCGGGTCGAGCGGCACATACGCCCCGCCCGCTTTCCAGACGGCCAGCACGGCCACCAGCAAGTCCACCGAACGCTCGGCGAGAATGCCGACGATCGACTCCCGGCCGATGCCGCTTGCGCGCAGCGTAGCCGCCAAGCGGTTCGCCCGCTCGTTCAGCTCCGCATACGTCAGCCGGTCGTTCTCGTACACGACGGCCGCCGCTTCCGGCGTGCGCTCCGCCTGTTCCTCAAACAGCTGGTGGAACGCGGCCGCAGGAGCCGCTTCCGGCTGCGCCGGGTTAAACGCGCCGAGAATTTGCTCTTTTTCCGCCGACGTCAAAAGCTCCAACTGATTCACGCGGATGTTCGGGTTAGCCGCAACCTTCTCCAGTGCCCGGGCAAAATGACCGTGGATCAGCCTGATGTCTTCCTCTCTGAACGTCAGCGCGTTGTACGTAAACCGCAGCAAAATATGCTCTTCCGGAATGACGGTAATGTCCAGGTCGTAGTTCGTTTGCTCCGGCGACTGGATATTAGCGATTTTCAGCGCTTCTTTGTCTCCACCGACGACCTGCTCAATCTGTTCTTCCATCGGATAATTTTCAAAGACCATGATATGGTTGATCAAGTCGCGCTTTTGCTCGCTCAGCGACTGAATTTCGAACAGCGGGAACGTTTCGTAAGCTCCCGATGCCAGCGCTTGATCCTGGGTTTTTCTCAAGATATCGGCTACCGTCTCCTCGGCTTTGCCTTGAATACGGACCGGGATCGTATTAATAAACAGGCCGATCATGCTTTCGATGCCCGGAATTTCCGCCGGACGCCCGGATACGACGGAGCCGAATACGACATCCTCGCTGTTGTTATATACCTGCAGAACCAGTCCCCATACGGTCTGCATGAACGTATTGAGCGTCACCTGCTGCTGGCGCGCCACCCGCTCGATTTGCCCGGTCAGTTCCTTGCTGAGTTCCACATCGATTTCAGCCGTTTCAAAAGCGCCCTGCTTCAGCTGCGTTTTCTCCTGCGGCAGCTTGGTCTGCTGATCGTAACCCGTCAAATACTCCGACCAGTAACCCGAAGCTTTCGTTGCATCTTGAGCTTCCAACCATTCGATATACCGGGAGTACGAGGTAACCGGAGGAAGCTCTAGCGCTCGCTTCTCCTGAAACGCAAAGTAAGTGTCGAACACTTCCTTGATCATGAAGGACATACACCAGCCGTCCATCAAAATGTGATGATGACTCCAGATCACATGGTAGGACTCGTCGCCTGTGCGCACAACGGTCACACGCATAAGAGGACCTCGGGCCAGATCGAACTTGTTCGCTTTATCCGCGCTGACAAAATCGGCTATCGTATTCTCCGGGTGTTCATCGCTTGCCGAACGAATATCTTCGAAGTACACTTCACACTTCCGCTCGCGGAATACCACTTGAATCGGCTCGTCTCTCCAGCCGGTAATAAAGTTGGTCCGCAGCGCCTCATTCCGCTGCACCAGCGTATCCAATCCTCGGGTGAAGGCTTCCACATTCAGGCTTCCGTACAGATCAAAGGTCACCTGTTCGAAGTAAGCTTCCGAATCGGCATCCAGCAAGCTGTGGAACAACATCCCTTTTTGCAGTGGAGTCAGGGTGTATACATTCTCCAGTTCGCCGAGTGCCGCCGTATGTTCGGACAGCCGCTCCAGTTCCTCCACCGTCACATCTTGAAGCAGTACGTCGCTAGGCGTAAGCTCCGGCCGCTCTTTCGATACGCAATGGCTGATGACTTCACGCAAGCTCGAATGAAGCAGGGTGCCCAGGCGCTCTACCGTTTCCCGTTTATACTGGGTTTCCCCATAACGGATCGTGAGTTCCTGCACTCCTTCCGACACCATACCGTTGATATCGAGGACATAATCCATCACTGCATTCGGGCTTGAATCGGAGCCCGGGCTGAACGGAGACGGCCTCGAGCCGCTGCTTTCGTAATCCTGGTCGAACTGCCCCAAATAGTTAAAGCTTATCTCCGGCTCCAAAGCGAAGCGCTCGCCGTCACGCGGCGCCGACAAATAACGCAGGATGCCGTAGCCGATTCCTTTGTTCGGAATGCGGCGCAAGCTTTCTTTAACCTGTTTCACCTGATGACCGAGCGCCTGGGCGTGACCCGGCTCCAGAACGACAGGGAACTGGCTTGTAAACCAGCCTACCGTGCGCGTAATGTCCACATCTGGCAAAATATCTTCCCGGCCGTGGCCTTCGAGATTCACCAGCACGCGTTCCCGGCCGCTCCAAGCTTGTACCGCGAGGCCAAGCGCGGCAAGCAGCAAATCGTTCATTTCCGTATGGTAAGCACGGTGTGCCTGCTTCAGCAGCTGTTCGGTTTCCTCCGCCGTCCAGCGAACGGTCACGAGCCCGCTGTCCTTCAGCTTGGATCTGCCTTGTTCAAAATCTTTCGGAAGCGGCTCATAGGTCAATTGCTCGATATGCTGCCAATATTCTCTCTCGCTTTCCATCGCCGGACCGTTCGCATAATCAGCGAGCTGTTTCGCCCACGTTTGGAATGAATCCGTTTTGAGCGGCAGACGGATCGGCTGCCCTTGCAGCGCCTGCTCATAGCCGGCAGCAAAATCCTCAAGCAGAATCCGCCAGGATACGCCGTCTACGACCAAGTGATGGATCGCGATGAGCAGGTGGTCGCCGTCGTCGCAGCGGAACAAGCCGAGCTTCACCAGCGGACCGTTTTCCAGATCGATGCTCGCTTGAATGTCATTCGCCTTAGCCTCTACCGCTTCTTTCACGTCGCCGACTCCCTTGAAATCGACAACTTCCAGATCGAACAGCGCTTCGTTCTCCCCGGCGCCGCGGTTCCAGGCGGTATAGCCGTTCTCGGTTTGGCGGTAAACCGTACGGAGAGCATCGTGATGCACGACAAGCTGACGCACCGCTTGGCGTAAAGCTTCTTCGTCAAAGCCTTGCTTGGAGAACTGCATGAACGCCTGGTTGCTGTGATGCACGTCGGCCGGATTTTGTTCAAAGAACCAGCGCTGAATCGGGGTCAAGATGACCTCTCCCGTCACTTCGGCCTGGCTTGCCGTTCTCTCCGCCGTTTGCAGCTGCAAACTAAGGGCGGAAATCGTCGGGTAATGGAACAAATCTTTCATGACCAGCTTGTACCCCGTTTGCAAAAGACGGGACGATACCTGCAAGGCCTTGATCGAATCGCCGCCGAGCGCAAAGAAATTGTCCATCGTGCCGACCTGATCCACGCCCAGCACCGACTGCCAGACCGACGCAAGTGCTTGCTCGGCAGGAGTACGAGGCGCCGTGTATGCAGCCTCGGCACGAATGCTTCCTTCCGGTACAGGCAGCGCTTTACGGTCGATCTTCCCGTTCGGCGTAAGCGGCATTTGATCCAGGCGCATGATGCGCGAAGGCACCATATGGGAAGGCAGCGCGGCGTCCAGATGGGCCACAAGCCCTTCCAGATCGAAGCTGGAATCCGCTACGACATACCCGCACAAATATTTCTGCCCCCGCTCGTCCGTCCGGTCGATGACAAGCGCTTGACGCACGCCGGCAAAATTTTTCATGGCCGCTTCAATTTCACCAAGCTCGATCCGATAGCCGCGAATTTTCACCTGGTTGTCGATCCGGCCGATGAAGTCCACATTGCCGTCCGGCATCCAGCGCGCCAGGTCGCCCGTCCGGTATAGCCGCTCCCCAGCGGCGAACGGGCTGTCTACGAATTTCTCTGCCGTCAAATCCGGGCGGTTCAAGTAACCGCGGGCCACACCCGCTCCGCCGATAACCAGCTCGCCCAACACCCCGATCGGCACCGGCTTCAGATTCGCATCCACGATGTAGAACTTGGCGTTCAGCCACGCTTTCCCGATCGGCACGCTGCCCGTCTTCGGCAGCTTCTCCAGCGGCTCGTCATAGAAGCTGGAGTCAATCGCCGCTTCCGTTACGCCGTAGCTGTTAATAATACGGAACTGCGAGCCGAAGCGCTCCTGCAAGGTGCGGTAATCCGCTACGCTGCACGCATCCGAGCTTGTGATCAGCAGCTGCATCGAGCTGAGGTCCAGACCCTCGGCATGCACATGCTCCATGAACGGCACGATCAGCGCCGGAGTCGATTCGAACACCGTCACGGCGTAGTCGCGAATCCAGCCGTAGAGGCGGGTTGGATCAATCCGGTCGTCCTTCGGCACGATGACCATGGTGCCGCCGTTGTACAGCGTCCGCGCAATGTCGCCGACGAACACGTCGAACGAGAAGCTGGCGAGCTGCAGCAGCCGGATCGGGAACTGATCCAGGCGGTATTCCCGCCGGTAGCTCACCGCCGTGTTCACCAGGCTGCGGTGCTCGATCATCACGCCCTTCGGCTTGCCCGTCGTACCGGAGGTGTAGATGACGTAAGCCAAATCGCGTGGCTTGTTCACATTCGCCGGATTCGATGCGAGATCCGCCGCTAGTACGGTCTTCTCGGCTTCTGCCGTGGCGGACGTTTCGGCAGCAGCCGCTTCCGCCGCTCCGAGGCTGTACGTCGCGGCGTCGTCAAGCGCAAGCACCGTTTGCAGAACTAGAGCTCCGTCGCTGCGCCAAGCTTCCGCCTGCTCCAGCAGGCGGGTCTGTGTGAGCAGCACCGACGCCCCGCTGTCCGCGAGCATATACTCAATCCGCTCCGCCGGATAGTCCGGGTCGAGCGGCACATAAGCGCCGCCCGCTTTCCATACGGCGAGCACCCCGATCAACAGCTCCGCCGAACGGCCGGCCAGAATGCCGACCACCTGCTCCGGCTTCACCCCGCGCGCCCGCAGTGCATACGCCAGACGATTCGCTTTGGCGTTCAGCTCCGCATACGTCAGCTTGCTGTCTTCGTAGACAACCGCCAGTGCTCCCGGAGTGCGCTCCGCCTGCTCCTCGAACAGCTCGTGGAACGTTCTCTCTCTCCACGACTCATCCGCTTCCAAAGCTGTACCCTCTGCGGCGGGTTGCTTCGCAAGAGCCGAAGACGACACGTCAAACCCGACCAGCAAATCATGCTTTTCGCTGCCCGTCAAGATATCCAAATCCGAAATCCGCGCACCCGGCTGAGCCAGGATCGACGCCAATAGCTGCTCGTAATGACCCGCCAGCCGTACCATCGTTTCCTGTCTAAACAACGAGGTAGCGTACTCGATCTTGCAAACCAGCTCGTTATCGGCTTCCACGATATCAAGGCTAAGATCAAACTTTGCCGTCTTTTCCTCGATGTCGAACAGCGACCATTGCAAGCCTTCCATGGTTAAATCCAAGCTTTCGTGTTTTTGCAAAGAAAACATGGTGTCAAACAGAGGATTCCGGCTTAAATCCCGGCTCACCTGAAGAGCTTCCACCAGCTCCTCGAACGGATAGTCCTGGTGCTCGTAGGCTCCAAGCGTCGTTTCCTTCACTTCCTGCAAGTAATCCAGGAACGTCCGCTCCGCCGCCGGACCCAAGCGAAGGGCCAGCGTATTGACGAACATGCCGATAATCGGCTGCAGGTCGGCGTGAGAACGGGCGGCAATCGGGGTGCCGACCACTATATCTTCCTGTCCCGCGTATTTATGAAGCAATACGGAGTACGCAGCCAGCAGAAGCATGTACAGCGTCGCCCCCGAATCGCCGGCAAGCCGTTTGAGAGCTTCGCTTTTCTCCGCATCCAGCGTAAACGTGAGCGTTTGACCGTCAAACTGCTGGACGGCCGGGCGGGAGAAGTCGAGAGGCAGCTCAAGAACCGGAAGCTCGGAGCTGAATACCCCGCGCCAGTATTCCTCCTGCCGTTTGATGCGCTGGCGCTGCTCCTCGGATTGCTGCCAAACGGCGTAATCCTTATATTGAATCCGCAGCTCCGGCAATTCTTCCCCATTGTAAAGCCGCACGAATTCGCGCAGCAGCACGTCCATGGAAAGGCCGTCGGAACCAATATGATGAATATCCAGCGCGAGCAGGAATTTCTCTTTCTCCAGTTCGATCAGCAGGGCGCGCAGCAAAGGCGGCTGGGTCAAGTCAAAAGGCTGAATGAAGCCTTCAAGAATGGCCGCAACCTGATCTTCGCTTGCTTGAAGCTTCTCGACCTTGAAAGCTACGAGCGGATGAATACGCTGAACCGGCTCCCCATTCACGATTTCAAAACCGGTGCGCAGCATATCATGCCGGGCCACCAAAGTTGTCAGCGCCTTTTCCACTTTGGCCTCGTTCAAAGCCCCTTCCAACTGCAAGGCACTTGGGAGGTTGTAATTCAGCTCCGAGCCATCCAGCTGGTGCAGGACGTACAGCCTTTTTTGCGCGGAGGAAACCGGATAGTACGCTTTATCTTCCGCTTTCGGAATCGAGCTGTGCCGCGTTTCTTCCAAGCTGGCAATAGCCCCGGCCATCGACTCTATCGTCGTATAGCGGAACACATCGCGCAGCGGAAGTTCGACGTTCATTTCCTTCTGAATCTTGCTGACAAGGTTCGTCGCCCGCAAGGAGTGGCCTCCGAGCTCGAAGAAATTGTCCAGGACTCCAATGCCGGAGTAGCCCAGCACTTCCTCCCAGATCTTCACAAGCTGGGACTCCGTCCGGTTACGCGGCGCTACGTATTCGACGCCCGTTTGCAAGCCGCCTTGCGGCTCCGGCAGCGCTTTGCGGTCCACTTTTCCGTTGGACGTCAGCGGCATGCGCTCCAGCTGCACGAAGTACGACGGGATCATGTACCCCGGCATTTCCTGGGCCAGCGAGGTTCTCATTTCGCTGACCGTCAGCGTCCGGTCCGCCACAAAGTAGGCGACAAGCGCCTTCTCGCCCCCGCCGTCCTGACGGGCGAGCACCACCGCTTCTTCCACTCCCTCGACGTTCAGTAGCTGCGTCTCGATTTCGTCCAGCTCGATCCGGTAGCCGCGGATTTTGACCTGGTGGTCGATCCGGCCCAGGTATTCGATGTTGCCGTCCGGCAGCCAAGCCGCCAAGTCGCCCGAGCGGTACAGTTTCTCCCCCTCCACAAACGGGGAATCGACGAACTTCTCCGCCGTCAGATCTGGACGGTTCAGGTATCCTCTCGCAAGGCCTTCCCCGGCCACGTACATTTCGCCCGCTACGCCGATCGGCACAGGGCGGCGGTTTTCATCAAGGACGTACACGCTCAGCGTCGGGATCGGCTTGCCGATATTGCTCTTCGCCGCCTCAATCTCGACCCACGTAATTTCCTTATACGTAACGTGAACCGTCGTCTCGGTAATGCCGTACATATTAATCAGCTTCGTCTCCGGGTACTTCGTCTTGAAGCCCTTGAGCAGCAGCGGACTGAGCGCTTCGCCCCCGAAGATGACGTTGCGAATCCGCAGATCGTACGGATGGTCCGCCAAGACCTCACGTAGCAGCTGGTAGAAGTACGTTGGCGTCTGGTTCAAAATCGTGACCTGTTCGCGGCCCAGCAGCGCCAGGAAATCGGC
>NZ_JANAVQ010000006.1:0-287140 GCF_024213605.1 Paenibacillus sp. CH40 | reverse complement strand
AGCAAGCACTTCGCGAAGGCAAAGCATACGCAGACATTCGTTTGGAGCAGGAGAAGCAACTGAGTCGTGTTATCCTTGCTCATTCTTTACTGAATAAATGGGATAAGATTGGTGCATCGGTAATATCCCGATATGGAACACTGTTGATATCCAGTGACACCTTAACCAGCATGGCCTCAGGCCAGCAGGACGTTACATTGTCATTCCAGCAGGCAGATGTACAACGTGCACAGCAGATCCGTGATTGGGCCGAGCAACAATCCAGCCTGACGCTGATGGGTCCGGTTACAGACATCAAAGCCAATGTGACTGGGACCTCGTCGATCATTCTACCGCTGGATAACGAATCCTTAAGTGAGTTACACAATACAGAGCCCCAGTTCTCCATTCTTGTTATTCACGAGAATGGTGAGCGTGAGATTTTAAAAGGGACTGCTGTAATGGATTCAAAAGGGATGTTGTCGGGTGTGAGTCTGAATACGACCGGGTTAGGTACCTTTGCCGTCGCCACAGACGCAAAGACTCAAACCAATAATGCCAGTGTGCAAAATGACCCAAGCAATTCGTCAGATCCACAAGTGCTAGCTCAGGTATGGCCGGATGTACAAGGCCATTGGGCAGCGAAGTCCCTGCAATCTCTTGCAGACAAAGGCTGGATACAAGGCTATAAAGACGGAAACATACGCCCTGATCGCGCTGTAAGCCGTGCAGAATTTGTAGCCATACTGACCAGAGCATTGGGAACTGCTGGAGATGAGAGCCCTTCTACCTCATTTACAGATATGCAGGGACACTGGGCTGGATCAGCCGTGGATTTTGCTCACCGCCAGGGATGGATTCAAGGGCTAACCGCTCAAACTTTCGGACCTAATGAGAGTCTTACTCGTGAACAGGCGATGGTGATCCTGTCACACGCGATGCAGAATCAGACATCCATTTCCAGCACTGCCGCACTGCAATCCTACAAGGATGAGCAGCAGATTGCAGCATGGGCCTCCGCAGCATTCCAGAATGCAGTATCCTCCGGTTGGATCAGCGGTTATCCAGATGGAACACTCAAGCCAAAAGCGGCTATCAGCAGAGGTGAGATGGCTGAACTGCTGGTACGTATTCTTAAATAAGACTTTTTAAGCTTCATAGATCAGATGAGTATACGCAAATACAACGCGGCCTCCATGCTTTTTGGGGGCCGTATTTTTTATGTATATTTTATGTACAAGCCTTTAACAATCATTTTTGCTTGTTTATTCACCCTTTTTGCTTCAGTAAATATATTATGAATATCTGCGAAGCGGGGCGATAAACCACCTGTCACCTCTACAGTAGTAAGAATGATGAGGAGGAGATATTTGAGCATGAAACATAAAAAACCGTTCAGGTTCAGTGGTGCTTCAAAAAAAGACGAAGACTGTAAACCAACAAGAGTAAATAGAAGTATCGAAGCTCTTCTCAGACTGATTAATGAATTGACCGCGATCATCCCCATCGTATTCGCAAACCCCTCTGCGGCTAATGTATCTTCCTTGCAACAGATTTTAAGACGTTTGTTGTCTCTGGCGAAAAGCTTAAGACTTAGAGGCGGGGTTAAGGCAGACCTACTGGCAGCGCTGGAGCTTGCTATTGTTGCGTTAGAAGCTACACCCTTCTCTCCGATCGGCGTAGGTACTGCACTGCAACAATTGCTGGATGCCCTATTGTCCATCGTTTTACAAGAATCCCTCGATCCTGCTCTTAAAGACAGCTTAATCAGCGCGATCAGAATCGCTGGAACGACGGTTAGCAACGTATTAGGTGAAACATACTTGTCAGGGGAGCCAGGTGCACAAGGACCTCCTGGACCTGTGGGACCCGGCGGTACGCCTGGACCCGCAGGTGGACCTGGCCCACAAGGTCCTCCCGGACCTCCCGGACCTATCGGTGCGGCTGGACCAGTTGGCCCTGCCGGACCTGCGGGGCCTGCCGGACCAGTGGGAGCAGCTGGACCTATTGGCGCCGCCGGGCCTATCGGGGCCGCTGGACCGGAAGGCCCTGCCGGACCCGTCGGCGCTACGGGTGCTGCGGGACCTGCCGGGGGTGTGACAGGCGCCACGGGCGCTACGGGCGCGGATGGATTGATCGGGCCAGCTGGGGTCACAGGGCCGACCGGAGCTGATGGGCTGCCGGGTGCGGCTGGTGCTACCGGAGCCACGGGCACGGCTGGTGTTACTGGAGCGACCGGTTCGGGAGCCATCATTCCGTTTGCTTCGGGCGGACCTGCTATCCTGACAACCGTTCTTGGCGGGGTGGTAGGAACCACCAGTTTGATCGGCTTTGGAAGCTCAGCAACAGGGATTAGCCTTGTAGGCGGGGCCATTGACCTGACAGGTACACTTGTAGGACCTCTGATCAACTTTGCTTTTTCCGTACCACGGGATGGCGTAATTACATCTATTGCTGGTTACTTCAGTACAACAGCTGCGTTAACTCTCGTGGGTTCAACTGCGACGATTACTGCCCAGTTGTTTAGTTCCCCAACACCCAATAATACCTTCACAGCAGTTCCCGGAGCTATCGTTACATTGGCCCCTTCACTGGCTGGCATTATTGCTCTGGGAACGATCTCTAGCGGTATTACTACCGGGTTGGCTATACCGGTAACCGCACAGACTCGTCTGCTCCTTGTCTTCTCTGCAACAGCTACGGGACTTTCCCTCGTAAACACTATCGTAGGTTATGCAAGCGCAGGCGTTACCATTACCTGATCCAAGACGAAAAAAGGGCCCAACAGGATTGTTCCTGTCAAGCCCTTTTTTATTTGTATTCCATCAGACGAACTAAACCGTTTCGAGTGATACTTTAACTTCTTCTCCCTCTTCACAAACGGCGAATGTTTTAACTTGTCCGTGATCAGGCTCTTGAACGATGCCTGTCTGCAGATCAATTTTCCAGTCATATAAAGGGTCATAGATATAATGACCAGATACTATCGCCTCTGTAAGAGGACCTCTTTTGGGATGAGGATTGATATTTTCAACGGCATAAAGCTCATTCTCCGAAGTGCGAAAAACAGCAATTTCAGCACCTTTGATATGGATGGTACGCCCTATTCTGATCGGAAAATCCTTACTGTGACCGACGACAAGCCATTCGGCATTTTTGATCATTTGCTTGATCGCTCCCTTCCTCAGGCATTTTAGATACAATTACACAATAGACGGAGTGACAACCTCAAATAGATTTTTGCGTGTATCCTCATCATTGATGATCTTTTTCCACGGGTCTTCCACCTGTTGTAGTGCAAATTCGATGCGTTCTACTAAAGCTTGTCGATTATCTGTATCCTGAACGACAGCCTTCTGAATCTCTTCCAGACCGATCCGTTCCACCCACTCCGACGTGCGCTCCAGGTATTGTCCTGTTTCACGGTAGAGTTGCATTACGCTACCTACAATATCAATCAACTCGGCGTCGGTTTTCACTTTACAGAGTGAATCAGCTAACCGTGCTTTAATACCGCCATTACCACCGATAAAGATCTCCCAGCCCCCATCATTACCTACGATTCCGATATCTTTGGTACATGATTCCGCACAGTTGCGTGGACATCCATTAACTGCTAATTTGAATTTTGCTGGGAAATCCAATCGTTCGAATTTTCGTTCCAACACTTCTCCCATTCCCATCGAGTCCTGTGTGCCAAACCGGCAAAATTGCGATCCAACACAGGTTTTAACCGTACGAAGTGACTTCGCGTAGGCATATCCCGACGGCATATCGAGTTCTTCCCATACTTTAGGCAGATCCTCTTTACGGACACCGATCAAATCCAGCCGCTGTCCTCCTGTTACTTTAACGACCTTAACGTTGTATTTAAGAGAAACATCTGCTATCTTCTTCAAATCTTCTGGGGTCGTTACACCGCCGTACATTCTAGGAACAACTGTAAACGTTCCATCCTTTTGAATGTTTGCGTGCAATCGCTCATTTACAAAACGGGAATCTCCCTCATTTTCATAGGTATCCGGGTTAATCATTCCCAAATAGTAATTCAGCGCCGGGCGGCATTTGGAGCATCCTTCATCATTATGCCAACCCAGTACATTCATAACTTCACGCGTTGTTGTCAACCCTTTGGTTTTGATCGCTTCCACAATCTCGTCCCGACTCAATGATGTGCAACCACATATTCCTTGCTTGGCTGACGTCTTGAAGCTGTCTCCAAGAACATACTGCAGAATTTGCTCAACGACCGGCTTGCACCCTCCACAGGAACGCGTAGCTCCGGTGCATGCCTTAATTTCATCGACTGTTGTCAGTCCATTATCATTAATTGCATCCACAATCGCCTTTTTAGTCACACCGTTACAGCCGCAGACTATTTCATCATCCGCCATCGTTTCAGCGGATAATGTTTTCGCCCCGTGATTGCCACATCCAGTACCCATGATCTGTCCATATATCTCATCTGTCATCTGCGTTTGCTGACGCACATATTTTTGAAGACTAGCAGATTCGCTCACATCACCAAACAGTACAGTTCCAACAATCTTATTTTCACGAAGCAGCACTTTTTTGTATGTGCGCTTCCACTCATCCTTTGCAACAATCACCGTATGTTCAGGCTGGGTTATGAATTCGCCAGCTGAGAAAACATCCACCCCTGAAATTTTGAGCTTGGTGGAAACCACCGATCCCATATAACCTTCAGTTTCCGCGCCTGCCAAATGTTTGGCAATGACACTTCCCTGCTCAAACAGCGGAGCTACCAGACCATAACAGATTCCGCGGTGTTCAACACATTCCCCTACGGCGTATACATCCGGTACGGAGGTTCTCATCAAATCATCGACTACGATACCACGGTTCGTTTCCATACCACTTTGCACAGCCACCTGAATATTAGGCTTGATCCCGACGGCCATAACGACCAAATCCGCTTCCAGCTCGCTTCCGTCTGAAAACCGCAGCCCTTGTACCCGATCTTGACCATACACTTCCGCAGTTTGCATTTGCATAGCAAACTTGATTCCCTGGCGTTCTAGTTCTGCTTTCAGCATCGCAGAGGCTTCCCGGTCCAGCTGGCGTTCCATCAAATCCTCCATTAAATGAACGACCGTAACATCCATTCCCAGGTTGACCAAGCCTTTAGCTGCTTCCAGCCCTAACAGACCTCCACCAATGACAGCTGCCTTTTTAAAGGTCTTCGCTGCCTCAAGCATTGCCGAGCAATCGGCGATATCTCGGAAACCGATGACACCCGGTAATTCCTTACCCGGAATAGGCAGAATAAATGATTGTGAGCCAGTAGCTACCAAAGCTACATCGTAATCAATTTCCAGTCCGTCTTCGGTGTGAATCTTCTTGTTCTCACCGTCGATGCTTTTCACCATTTTTCCTGTATACAAAGTAATCCCTTGATCCGCATACCATTGCAAATCGTTCAGTATGATATCATCAATCGTTTTACTGCCTTCCAGTACATAAGAGAGCATGATCCTGTTATAGTTCGGATGCGGCTCATTTCCCAGGACCGTAATTTCATACTTATCTGTTAATTTTAAAATTTGTTCGACCGTATTGATACCAGCCATCCCGTTCCCTATAACCACAAGTTTCTGTTTACTGTTTATCATATACCGGTTCCTCCATTCATTCGACGATACTCCCTATCCGACGACATCTCCTACGTTCCTATGAATATTGCTTATGCTTCTATTCTAGTACAGCAGACAGAGCTATATGTGATCACAGTCACAATGTAGTTCAAATTAAGAATATTTAGGGATTTCCCTATTCCGTTTCAAGGGATAAAGGTAAGGCCAGAAATCAAACTTCATAAATACTAAATACATCACTTGCTCAATTCATCGAACGAATCTTTCCATTTCATGTGTAAATACAACCTTTATAAGGAATACTTTAGGAACAACTTGTATCTTAAGGAAACATGAATTGAATCGTATGGAGGTGATCATCATGTGGTCTAAAATAATTTCTTATATTCCAAGCTGGATTACACTCTTTCAAGCATGCCTCGCGTTGGTTATTCCTTTAGGAATTTATTATATAAACACATCGATTTATTCGTTTGTCGGCAGTAAGGGGGCAAAATCCAAACATTCTTCTGATCGTCCGCTTTCCGACGAACATAACGAAGGCCAAGCTGATCAACAGCATGAACCAAGCTCCAAAATTACAGGGAATTATGATTCCGATTTAAAGTCGATCCGAGAGGCTATAGGCGAAAATAGTGATGTGCATTTTCGTGAGTTTGTAGTAAAGAAATATCATGCTCGGTCCGTGTTAATCTTCATAGAAGGTATGCAGGATGAAAAGCTTATGAGCAAGCAGGTATTGGAGGTCTTGATGTTCGAGGGCCAGCAGGACCCACAGCGCCCACAGGAACAGCAGGAAAGTATAAGTAACTCCTTTATAAAAGAAAACTTGATGCCACTTACGCAGATTAGTGAAGTTGCTGATATGGAGGACCTGCAGGAGTCTATACTTTTAGGCCATACTGCCTTATTAATTGAAGGAATGAAGGGAGCACTGCTGGTGGGCTCGCCCAATGGCGCCATTCGCTCCGTCAATGAACCAACCTCTGAAGCATTACTTCGGGGTCCCCGCATTGGTTTTACGGAGGTATTAAGTGAAAATACTTCGATGCTTCGACGCCAAGGCTTAAACAAAAGTCTGGAAATGAAGAAATTTCAAGTGGGAAGCCGAATCAAAAAAGATCTGGTTGTCGCGTATATAAAGGATATTGTGAATCCAGATCTCCTCGAAGAAGTAACCCGCAGAATTTCAAAGATAGACATGGATTTTTTGGCTGAATCCGGTTATGTGGAACAACTTATTGAAGACAATTATTTAAGTCCGTTCCAGCAGGCTCACAATACAGAGCGCCCCGACCGTGTCATTAATGCTTTGTTGGAAGGAAGAATAGCCATTTTACTGGATGGGACTCCCTTTGCACTTATTGTTCCGGTGACCTTCAGTATGCTGCTTCAATCACCTGAAGACTATTATGAACGCTGGATTCCAGGAACACTTTTGCGGCTGTTGCGTTTTAGCGGGGCTTTTATAGCGCTTATGGGGCCTGCTTTGTACATCTCTTTTATATCGTTTCATCCCGGTTTGATTCCGACCAAGCTGGTCATTAGCATCATCGAAACCCGTCAAGGCGTCCCTTTCCCATCCGTCATTGAGGTTATGATTTTAGAAATCTCTATCGAAATCCTACGGGAAGCCGGCATTCGCTTGCCCAAACCCATTGGTCCTGCGATGGGCATTGTGGGAGGCTTGGTCATCGGCGACGCTGCTGTAAATGCAGGCATCGTTAGTCCCTTCCTGGTAATTGTGGTTGCGGTTACTGCCATTTCTTCGTTTTCGATACCGACATACAGTGCGGGCATTACCTTGCGTCTTTTGCGTTTTGTCGGCATGCTCTTTGCAGCCATCCTGGGCATGTTAGGAACCATATTGTTCTTTCTGTTAATTTGTATCCATCTGACGAAATTAAAAAGCTTTGGCGTACCGTATGTAACGCCCTTATCCCCTATGCGCCTAAGTGATTGGAAGGATATGTATATTCGAGTTCCTATATCTATGATGAAAAGAAGACCTCTTATGATGAAAACTCAGCAAACCAAACGTAGGCCATGATGCCAAGACGAAGGAGGAGCTATGGTGTTTAGACGCTCTGATGATAAGATCACAACCAAGCAGGCGGCTGTGTTCCTGACCAATACCGTATTGGGCGCAGGGATTTTGACACTGCCGAGAGGTGTAACTGAAAAGGTACAGACTCCTGATGCATGGCTTTCTGTCCTTCTCGGTGGATGTATTGTCATATTGGTCGTCTGGCTTATGGTGAAATTAAGTCAACAGTTTCCTGAAAACACCGTGTATCAATATTCCAGAAGAATCGTGGGCACAATTCCGGGTGGATTTTTAAGTGTGTTATTGATTATATATTTTTTAATCATCGCCGGCTTTGAGATTCGGGTTTTAGCTGAAGTGACCATGTTTTTTCTGCTGGAAGGCACTCCGATCTGGGCGATTGTGATTCCATTCATCTGGGTAGGAAGCTATTTGGTTTTTGGCGGCATTAATCCCATCGCTCGGCTATACCAGATTGTACTTCCGATTAGTCTTTTTTTTCTGCTGCTCTGTTTTGTCTTTAGCTTAAGGATTTTTGAGATTGATCATCTTCGTCCTGTACTGAGTGAGGGGATTTTACCTGTCATCAAGGGTCTGAAATCGACTATTCTTGTTTTCTCTGGATGTGAAGTCATCATGACACTGGTCGCTTTTTTACAGTACCCTGAGAAAGCATTTAAGGCCATGGTAGTGGGGATCAGTATCCCCTTAATTTTGTACTTTTTGACCGTAGTTATGGTGATCGGCGGGTTATCGATGGACTCCACTGTGACAAGTACTTGGCCTACCATCAATTTGATGCGCAGTTTTGAAATCCCCGGTTTTCTTTTTGAGCGGCTTGAGTTTCCTCTGCTAGTGATCTGGATGATGCAAATGTTTTGTAATTTCTGCAGTTTCTTCTTCAATGCTTCCTTAGGGGTTTCACAGGTGTTCGGTCTTAAATATCGTTATGCGATTTTTGGCTTAATCCCAATTATTTTTATCTCTACAATGACTCCTGTTCGTATGATGGAAGTGTTTAGTCTAGGCGATGCGATCGGATACATGGGAATCGTTATATTTTTTCTGGTTCCGGTACTTCTCTCCATCGTGTTCATAATCAGGAAGAAGGGAATGAAGCAAAATGTGTAGACGCCCTATGCTATCCTTGCTGCTTGCTTTCATTCTACTTATAACTCAAGTCGGTTGCTGGAGCAGCAAAGAAGTAGAAGAGCTCAGCATATATACAGGACTGGCTCTGGATAAGGGCGAGCCAACTCCATTAGAGCAGAATCTGGAAAAGAAAGGTAGTCGTTACTTCAAGAAAAATAAAATTACCGCCAGCGTACAAATCGTCCCCAAAAAATCATCTGGAAGCACAGAGCAGCAAGGCGGTGGCGGACAAGGACCAAACTATGTCAATATAGCAGCCACCGGGGATTCTTTGCTTGAAATCTTCCGACAACTCTCTCTCCGTTTGGATCGCCCGGTTATTGGTCACCATCTAAAGGTCATGGTGGTTGCCACCGATTTGGCGAAAGAACAGACGATGCAGCAATTAATGGATTTTGTGCTACGTGATAATGATATTCGCCCGAGTTGTTTGGTCTTCTTAAGCAAAGAACGAGCAGCTAGCACTTTAGTTACCAAATATGAGGACGAGGTCCCATCCATTCATATTTTGTATATGCTGCGTAACCATTTCAGAACCAGCAAGGTAATGAGAGGAGTCAATTTGTCTGAATTGGATGGGTTGATGCACTCCAAAAAAAGCTATATATTACAGAACATCACTGAATCAGATGGAGAATTAGAATTTTCAGGTGCCGGGATTATTAAAGGAGATACCGGTCACTGGATAGGTACTTTGGGACAACAAGACGTGGAGAGTATTGGATGGATTACCGGTGATGTTAAAGGTGGGGCTGTCAAAACGTATGACAAGCGGAATGAAGCCATCACTTACGAAATCAAATCGGTAAAAAGCAAAATAACAACCAAGGTGACCGAGGGCAACGATATCTCGTTCCACGTAAAAATTGAATCTAAAGGACGTCTAATCGAAAACTGGGATGATAAAGCGGACCCGACTGAGACACGAAACATGAAAGAGGCAGAAAAAGAATTTGAAGAACAAGTGACTCGCAGGGTTAAGTCTGTTATGCACAAATTACAGTCAGAATATAAAGTCGATGTTGCCGGTTTTGGTGACCATTTGCATATTGAGAAACCGCAGGTGTGGAAAAAAGTAAAGGATGATTGGGATTACAAATTCAGCAAAATACCCGTAACCTTTGATGTAAAATTATCCATTACGGATTTAGGCTCATCTGCTGAATGAAAAAGTCGAATTGGCCTTATATAAAGGCCAATTCGACTTAAGATTCGCGGTTATCTACTTAACCTCCAACGCTGCAACGGTCGTTCCTGAATTTCCAGAAGCGGCTACACGCTTATTTCAAATTGATTTTAAATACATCCCCTGCATTGCCACCCAAAACAATCAAGCCACCTTTGGGCAGTACAACCGAATTGTTATTGCTAGCAGTTGAAAATTGTACAACCGCTCCGTTTTCATCATAGACAGCGAACCCTCCGCTTGTTGGAAAATCAACGGTCATCGTTTTATTGGCTGAGTTTTTATCTATTTTATACCACGTGGCTTGGCCATTAGATGGTATGGTATACACTGACTTTCCTCCCAAGATAGGTTTAACAGCATCTTCACTGATATAGGATTGTCCATCTATGGTTAAATACTCCGAACCATCCTTGGTATAAAAATTCAGATCAAATGCATCTCTTCCACTCATAACAGGAATCTCAACGGCATTTACTGCTTTATTCTCATCCACAATTTTAGTACCACTTGCGTATCCATCATGATCAAAGGATATTTTTTTCGTTATAAATGAGGGGGCCAGATAAAATATGGAAGATATCTTTTCATCCAAAGCATAATAATTTTTCCCGTTTCTGTTTTCCCATGCCTTTTTAACTATGGGATTTACAGGATTGGCATCTAGCTTTTGGTATTCATAAGTCACCATAACCATTTGACCTAATCCCGGAAAGTTTAAATATAGGTTAGCCTTAATATACGTTTTCCCGTTTTTTTGTTTGTCAAAGCTTATGGCTACACTGCCATCACTGCTTTTAAATTGTCCATTGCCTGTATACACATATTTTTGCGCCGGGACGAATCCATCCAAAAAAGCAGGTAAATCAAACTCACCGTTTTTAATCTCTACATTGATGGTTGTACCCACAGAACCGTATAATCCCGAATAAGAAAGTAAATCAGATGGCATTTCCACTTTTACAGGAGGCTCAAATGTTTTCTCCGGTATGATGTCTTTAATGATGCCCTTATCTTTTAAAACTTCCAATAAAATGTTAGAAGCAAAAATACTATCTAAGATGGAAGACCCTCCAGATGAAAGCACAGCCATAGAAATATGGTGCTCTGGTATGGTGATCAAAGTAGAGTGATACAAAACAGTATCCCCACCCTTGGATAACGCAGTTATTCCGTAATCACTAAACGGTGCCAACTGAACCGCATCCCAACCAAGTCCATAATTAAAGCTGTTTGTCTCTTCAGGTACCCATATTCCATTTCGATATTCATGACTTTTCATGGACTTCGCCGATTGTGCAGATAGAATATCGGGTCTGTTCCCCGTTAATACTTCTGAAAACATAGCCACCTCTTCTGCGGTGGAGTATAAGCCCCCTGTTCCGATGACATTGGCATTTTCAACCGGTAAAGCCCCCTCAACCGCAGGAAAATAAGTTTTGGACAGCTTTTGTCTATCAAATTGATCGAGAGGTGTTTTGGTAGATTTCAAACCTAAAGGTGTACTAATATGCTTTGCCAGGAAATCGGTGTAACTTAGACCGCTCACCCGCTCAACCAATATTTCAAGCAATTGAAATCCATCATTGGTATATACGGAATATTCGCCAGGGTTTGATTTTAAAGTTTCTGATTGCAACCTTAGCAAGAGCTCATCATGATTTTCTGTATCATTGTCATTAAATAACATACTATTTTTATAGTGAGCACCGTAAAGACCTGACGAATGATTTAACAGCATACGGGGTGTAATTTGTTTGTATCTTTCATCAGACATTTTAAAGTCCTTAATGTATGTTGTTAGCGGCTGATCAATATCTACCTTATGGGCATCGACCAGCATCATCGTTGCAGCAGATACATACATTTTGCTTGTAGAGCCTATACCGAACATCGTATCTTTGGTGATCGGCTCGTTGGTTGCTTTATTCTTTACACCCACGCTATCCGATAATACAATGTTTCCTTGGTCCATAATGGCATACTGCACACCGCTAGCACCGTATTTGGATACCAGCTCCGAGGCTAGACTGCGAGCCTTTTCCTTGATAGGTTCAGCAGGGCCTTGAGCAAAAGTATTCGTCATCGGCAGTACAAAAAGCATAGCAGAAACGAACACAGCTATTATTTTCTTCATTCCATATTTCCTCCTCTTATAGCTTCACCAGGCTTTATTACTGACCTGATCATACAATGAACGAGGATTCTATATAAAAAAACACCCTTAAATGTAAAAAACAATCCCTAAACAACATGATGTCTAAGGAATGTCCTTATAAAATGGCAATAAAACCATATTATTGAATACTTTATTTTTCGTTTCAATGGTCATATTCCCACCATATTTGTCACATATTCTAGATATATTGGTTAAGCCAATGCCATGAAAATCCGGATTTGATTTTTGACTATGCAAATGAGCCACTTCATTCTCCACATGATTAAGGATGTGAATGAAAAGCGCAGACTCATTGGAATGTATTTTAATAAGAATGTACCTGTCATCGGCAATCTTGATCTTTTTGGATGCTTCTATGGCATTATCCAGCATATTCCCTAGAACTACACATAAATCATAACGTTCAATATTTACTTTCTGTGAATATAAGTTAAGTTGGGTATCTATCTTTATGCCATTGGCTTGCCCAATATTAAGACTATTCGTGACAAGGGCATCTATAACCAGATTACCGGTATTAACCCTTTGATACGCTCCTTCGATTTTATTTAAGGTAACCTTAATATGTTCACTCGCCTCTGCCAATTCATTTCTCTTGATACATTCTTCAATATACAAAAACTGTTGGTGTGTATCATGAATGATTCTTTTTATATTTTTGAAGCTGTGAACCGTTTTTTCGTAGTTAGCATCTTGGTAGTCCATCTGATGTTGTAATTGAGCATTTTCATGCATTAATTGAAATTTTTCAATGACATTATCAAAAATATATATGATAAAAACATTTAAGGAAATAAAGCCAATAATAGAACCAAAATAATACATATTCTTTTCACTATAAACAGATAAAACATTGACCTGGTATAAACTTATGATGGGAACGATTAGAAATAAAATATAGTAACGATGCTGCAAAGGGAAGGTTCTGCGTTTGGCAAATAGCCGTATAATCTGAATGACAGCAAACATGATAATGCAGCTGAGTAACATAATCTTAGAGAATATCAAGTGATCTTGTCCACTCAAATGGCTAAAGTTGCTAATTTTAACGGAGCCTACAGCATATAAAATATAAAGAGATATAAAATTAACGATGGTTATCAATACAGCATAAAGGATAGAAAAAATGATCTTTGTCTTTATTTCCACTGTATACGATTGCGCTAAACTAAATATGACAAGTAATGCTAAAATCGAAGATATCGTAGGAGTCAAATAAACATTTAAATATAAGGAATCCAGCAACCCAAAAATAATGAAGTACACGAATCTGTTCGGCTTTCGATTGGACTTATCAAAAACCGAGTTAAAGTAAAAATTCACTTGGAAGCACATAACAAGGACAACGCAAAGATTAAGAAGCAGGGAGTTATATTCCATCATATTAATGCATCTTCATGATCATAAATTTGGTATATAGATCTTTAACTTCTTTTATTTTAGAACGCCCAATAGGTAACTTCACATCATTTGACATCAAAACATCACCGCCAGCAAATTTTTTCACATGAATTAAGTTTATAATAATCGAACGATGAATTTGTAGAAAATTATGTTCTTTTAATGCTGAAGCATAGTCCGAAAGAATCCCTTTGCTATCATAGGTTTGAGTAGAGGTTACAAAATGCAGTTTGTTTTTTATTGTTAAGCTTTTGACCACTTCAATACTAATGATATCATCATATTTTAAAAGCACTTCCTCATAAGCTGACTTGATGATAACGAATTTTTTATCGAGAGATTGAAAATATTGACACAGCTTTATCATTTTTTCCTCAAAGATATGAGGAGCAATCGGTTTTATTAAATACTGAAATGTGACTACGTCAAAACTTTCCACCATATATTCAGGGTAGCTCGTTAAAAAAACAATCTGTTCATCCAGGTGATTTAAACTCCTTATTTTTTGGGCGGTTTGAATTCCGTTCATGCCATTCATTTCAACATCCAATATTAAGATATGGAATGGAGACTCATAGTTTTGATAATGAGATACCAGCTGTTCTCCGGAGTCGAATAATTCAACTTTAAATTCTATACTGGTCTTTATCGACAAAGTAATCAGCATATTTTTAACAAGTTCTCTCTGCTTGTGCTCATCATCGCAGATAGCCACTCTATACATAAATAACATACACCTCGTTCCCATTGCATTGATCATGGAATTGTATTCTAAACAGTATATAACCTTTTAATATTCAATAAACAGCTTTTGGATAAAACGCAAATTCAAATCCCTCAAATGCCAGTATACAAGCTGCTCAGCAGTTGCATCCAAGTAAAAAAGAAACCCTCGTCTTAAAAGACGGGGTTTCTTAACTATTTTATTGATCGTTATTTTAAAAAATCTGCTCTCTTGTCTTCACCGTGGGAACGTCTGGCAAAGTCGATAAATTGGAATTTGTCTAGCCGATGCCTTGACTCGGTATACTGGAACAACGTGGTGTCCTCCAGATAAACATAGTTACGTACTACGACCACATGAGTGTAGTTCTGAAGGTCCATCAGCCTATGATCTTCTTCGTCTGCATTTTCTACAGAAACCACTTTTTTGGCATAACTAATTTGAAGATGGAGCTCTCCCTCCAAATATTCGTAGATGGACCCACGACTAATTTCCTCGGTAAGCACAGGTACAATGTCTGATCGAAAGTAATCTTTATCCAGTATGACGCATTCACCTTCAATCTCACGCGCACGAATAACTTTCCAGACCAAATACTTGTCTTTGTCAATCTCAAGATGATTGGCTATGTCATCTGGAACTGGAATTAGCTGATTTTCATGTACAATGGTTCGTGATGTACGCCCAATTCGTTCAGACATTTCCTTGAAACTGACCAGTCCTCCTATAGGAAAATCCATCCGTCCAATATCCAGAACAAAAGATCCTTTAGCTTTTATTTTATGGATATACCCATTTTGTGCAAGCAAGTGAAGTGCTTTACGTACGGTTTCACGAGAAGTGTTATACTCTCTGGCCAGTTCATTTTCAGATGGCATTTTCGTGCCTGGAGCCAATTCGCCTGTCTGGATCTGTCCCGAATAATCCTGATAAATTTGCAAAAATATATTCTTTGTCAATTTTCATCACCACGTTCATTGTAGCACTCTTTCACTTCCCTGTTCACTATAATAGACTGTGCGAATTGAATCTGAATTAATTCCTATGACCTGATGAAGAATTCAAATGAATTCTAATTAACGTATACTGCAAATCGTCTGCCTCACCTGGCAGTTCCTCAACCGATTCAATCATACTCTGACCATCCGGGACAATGACTGGTGTAATGACGGGATATCCGGATTTCTGAATCAGATCACGGTCAAATTCCATCAGTAGTTGTCCTTGCTCCACGGTTTGATTGGTCTCCACATGCATGGTGAATCCCTCACCCTTCAGTGACACCGTATTGATCCCCACATGTACCAGAATCTGTACACCTGTCGAATGCTCCAAAATCAAGGCATGCTTGCTTTTCATCATGATATGAATAACTTTTCCCCTGAATGGGGCAAGAATCTTGCCATCCTTCGGTTCCACTGCAATACCTTGCCCCATCTGCCGTTCGGCAAAAGCCGGGTCAGGAACTTGTTCCAGCGGTACAACACGTCCTCGTACGGGAGTCCTCACTTCAAGCACATCTATTGCGGTATTTTGCGGAAGCGAGTCTTTTTGTACGGAATCATTGGCTGGTGCAGCCTGACGGCGCTTAGTTAACAACTTGCCATACATTAAAGTTAAAGCAAATGGCACAATTAACACGATCGCCATCCCGATGAAGAATACACCCCAGTTGTTTGGGAAAATAGACAAGAAGCCTGGAATCCCGCCCACACCAATGGAAGAAGCCATCACATGATTTACGGTGAGCAGTATACCTGCAATACCGGAACCGATCATTGCGAATACAAACGGATATTTATATCGGATATTCACCCCGAATATGGCAGGCTCGGTTACACCCAGAAATGCAGACACTGAAGAGGTAAGAGCCAATCCTTTTCCCTTTTGCTCCTTCAATACCAGCATCATTGCCAGTGCTCCGGCACCCTGAGCGATATTGGACAGCGCCAGCATCGGCCAAAGGAATGTTCCACCCTGCGTACCAATTAATTGCACGTCCACCGCCAGGAAAGTATGGTGCATTCCCGTAATCACGAGCAAGGAGTACAAGCCTCCATAAATCAGGCCTCCCAGCGCAGGAGCCAAATCGAAAACGTATACAAGACCAGACGTAATAGCATTACCAATCATAAAAGTAACCGGACCGATCACTGTAAATGCCAGAAATCCCGTTATTAATAATGTAATCGGTGCTACAAGTAACAGTTTAAATGAATCTGCTATCTTCTTATTTAGGAATTTCTCAATGTGCGCGAGCACGTAAGCGGATACTAAAACGGGTAAAACCTGTCCTTGATAACCAATCTTGTTCACTTCCCACCCAAACAAATTCCAAACTGGAACGGTTCCTTTGGTAACAGCATCTGCATAACCGTATGCACTTAGCAGATCCGGATGAACCAGAATCAAACCCAGTACGATCCCGAGTAAAGGACTGCCGCCAAACCGGACAACAGCCGACCATCCAATTAAGGCAGGTAGAAATGTAAATGCGGTGCTGGCAATGGTGTTAATGATAGCAGCAAAGTCGGTCCATTGAGGATAGACTTGAACCAGAGCCATACCTTCGAAGAAAATTCCCTTGCCAGTCAAAATATTATTTATTCCAAGCAATAAGCCTGCAGTCACGATTGCCGGCAAGATGGGGATAAAAATATCTGCCAGCGTCTTGATGGCACGCTGAATTGGATTTTGTTTTTTGCTTGCCGCATTTTTGACATCATCTTTAGAAGCCCGACTACCTCCTGTAATGGAGATCATTTCGTCATATACTTTATCCACCAGACCTGGGCCAATCACGACCTGATATTGTCCTTGTGAAGAAAATTGGCCTTTGACCAGATCATTTTGTTCAAGTGCATCTTTATCAACCAGCTTATCATCATAAAGGGCAAATCGCAGACGAGTTACGCAATGCGTAGAGGCCTCTATGTTGTCTTTGCCACCAACGGCTTTTATAATGTCTTCTACCTGTGATCTTTCAATCGCCATTTAGCCCACTCCCTTAACGTTTGCTCATTTTAAAGTAGCAACCCCGGTTATCAAAATAACGTGCCCGGGGTGCTACTAGATGTCTCCATACTATTCACTAAGTCTACGAACAATCCACATATATGAAGCATATGGGGTTAAAGAGATCACTTGTTTTAGCTCTGGGGCGTGCTGGGTATTACCAATTAAGAGCTCAGCCGCATCCAACGCTTGATTTATTAATCGTGAATAAAATGAATCCGGTATACGGAATTGCGCATCCTGTCCGCTAAAATTAGAGATGACGATCAAAGTCTCCTCTTCATTGCTGCGTTGATAGGCGTAGACCTGAGGATGAGCTTCGTCCAAGCGTTGATAATTCCCATCGGTAATGACTTGCACCGTCTTACGCAGATGAATTAGCTTACGATAATGGTGATAGATAGAGTTCGGGTCCTCTAACTGAGCCTGAACATTAATCTGTGGATATCGTTCATCTACTTTAATCCAAGGAGTGCCTGTAGTGAAGCCCGCATTGCGAGTGCCATCCCACTGCATCGGTGTTCTCGAATTATCACGAGACCGCTCTCGAATGATATTCAATGCTTCTTCTGCACTTTTGCCTTGCTCCTGTAAAATACGGTACATATTCAGAGATTCAACATCCCGAAACTCTTCAATGTCTGCCCACTGCGGGTTGGCCATCCCAATTTCTTCACCTTGAAATATATAAGGTGTACCTTGAAGACCATGTAGCGTGGTTGCCAGCAGCTTGGCGCTTTCCGCATGGTATTGGCCATCATCCAAAAAGCGAGAGATTGCTCTTGGCTGATCATGATTATTAAAAAACAATGCACTCCAGCCGCCACCCTGTTGCATGCCCGTTTGCCAATCCGAGAATAGCTTTTTCAGCATTTCAAAATCATATGGCATGAGTTCCCACTTCTGTCCATTTGGGTAATCCACCTTCAAATGATGAAAATTAAAGGTCATGGACAATTCTTTTCTCTCTGGATTGGAATAACGGATGCAGTGCTCTAGGGAGGTAGAGGACATCTCACCCACAGTGACGCTATTCTGTTTGGCAAATACTTTCTCATGTAACTCATGAATGTATTCATGCACATGTGGACCGTCCGTATAATATTTACGTCCGTCGCCAGGAACCGTGCTCCCATCATCATTCGAGAATTGTTGATCTTTGGAGATCAAGTTAATGACATCGAGCCGGAAACCACTGACTCCCTTCTCAGCCCAAAATTCCAGCAGATTGACAACTTCCTGACGGACATTGGGATTTTCCCAGTTTAGATCCGCCTGAGTCTTATCAAATAGTGTCAGGAAATATTGGCCTGTTGCCTCGTCATATTGCCAAGCAGGTCCACCAAATTTGGAAACCCAATTGTTTGGTGGTCCACCATCGGGTGCTGGATCACGCCAGATATAGTAGTCCCTATACTCACTATCCTTAGAAAGCCGTGCCTCCTGAAACCAGGCATGTTCTGTGGAAGAATGGTTAACCACGATGTCGATCATTAAGTACATCCCTCGTGCCCGGATTCCCTCGCTCAATTCTTCAAAATCCTGCATTGTTCCATAATCAGGATTAATCTGGCAATAATCGGCTACATCATACCCGTTATCACGTTGTGGTGAGACATATACAGGCTGCAACCAGACAATATCAACACCCAGTTTTTTTAAATAATCCAGCTTTTGCGTCAGTCCTCTTATATCACCGGTTCCTTTGCCCGTCGTATCGTTAAAACTTTTGGGATAAACCTGATAGACTACTGATTTACGCCACCAATCTTTATCTTGAGGAATTAAAGTCTTGTTCATTGCTTCCATTCATGCTCATTCCTTTCTTGCGAAATGAAGTAGCGTAAAAATAATATAACGCTTTCAACATCTTGTATATACAAGATTAAGTCATGTATATACAAGTTGTCAACAGCTTTATCTATTAAGGTAATACCCGTTTTGCAGCTAAATGATCAGGAGACTCATCCATTCTGTTCGATTGTATGTTATGACTCGTAGAATAAGCTCAATTCACACGAAAAAAAGGCTCCTGCCTGTAGTCAGGAACCCTTCTTTTCTATGATGAATAAGGTGCTCATTTACATCCATATCGATAGTGCACTATAAAGGAGCAATAAGGACATTATGATATTGAAGGAACGCTCATGCTTATTCAAGAAACGTTGAAACACAGCGCCAAAAATCGCCCAGCATACTACAGCTACAAATCCAATACAGGTCAGGAGTAATGAAATCGTAATAAGCTCTATATACGATACATCATAAGGCATTACAAACGTTGAAATGACCGTAATACCATACAAAATGATTTTTAAATTGATAAATTGCAGCAGCAGTCCTGATTTGAAGGAATATCCCTCATTGTGATCATTATCGTCCGTAGAGGATTTGCTCTTTGCAATTTTCACCGCCAGATAGAGCATGTACAGACTGCCGAGGACATTCATCCAGATCTTAACTCGTGGCAAAAAATGATACAGAGCAAGATTAAAATAGCAGGCTAACAGCATAATAGCGAAACAGCCTGCTGTTACTCCCAGCAAGAATGGGAATGCTTTTTTCAAACCCAACCGTCTGGCACTGTCTAAAGACATAATATTGTTGGGACCTGGCGTAAAGCTGGTCACAAGTACATAAGAAAGGAACGGAATAAACGGCATGCAACAATCAACTCCCGTATGTTATAATTGAATGAAATGTACGTTCAAGCGCACATTTGTACTTTATGATTGTACAATATGTTCTTTATAAAGCACAATAGGAGCGAAGAATTATGGAGAATATTAATCTGATTTTAAGTAAAAATTTGAAGTATCTAAGAAATGAAAGAAAATTAAGTCTAGATAAATTAGCTGATCTGACGGGGATCAGTAAAACGATGCTCGGTCAGATTGAGCGGGGAGAATCTAATCCCTCGATTACAACCGTATGGAAAATTGCGAACGGCTTAAAAATCTCTTTCACTGCTCTGATTAATGAACCACCTGCAGATGCAGTAGTCGTTCCTAAAAGCAAAGTACAAGTGCTTGAAGAAAATAATCACTATCGGTTGTATCCGTTTTTCCCCTATGAAGGAAGTAGAAATTTTGAGGTTTACACCGTAGAGATTGAAGCAGGCGGGGAACTGAGTTCAGCGCCGCACCGTGAAGGTACAGAAGAATTTATTACGGTATTTGAGGGTGAGATGGTGGTAAAAATCAGCGAAGAAATGTACACGGTTAAAGCTGGAGATTCGATCCGCTTTAAAGCAGACCGCCCACACATTTACTATAATCTAGGAGAAACACTGGTTCGGATGAATATGATTATTTATTACTCTGTATAATTCAATATTGAAGACCATAAGTGTACAAGTCTTTAAATTAAATGATCCTATTAAAATTAGGAGCTCTTTTAATAGGATCATCGGTACAAATATTAAATGATTAGCCTGTATGCTGTTTAGGAGATTTCAATGGATTTAATCACTCGTGCTGGATTTCCAGCTACAACCGTATTGTCTGGAACATCCTTGGTTACTACTGCTCCTGATGCCACGACGACATTATTACCTATCGTAACACCGGGATTAATAACTGCTCTACCGCCAATCCATACATTGTTGCCAATCGTTACAGGTTTCCCATACTCAGGGCCAGCGATTCGTTCAAACGGATCTATGGGATGAGTCGCTGTGTAAATATGAACTCCTGGAGCCAGGAAACAATTATCTCCAATACGCACTTCGCAAACATCCAAAATGGTACAGTCAAAGTTGGCGTAGAAATTTTCCCCAACATGGATATTGTATCCGTAGTCACAGCGTATGTTGGGTTCCATACCTATATTTTCACCAGTTGATCCGAAAAGCTCCTTAAGTAACTTTTCACGGTACTCATGATCCGTCTCTGCCGTCTGATTAAAGAGACGTACACATCTTCTCGCATACTCTCTTTCTTGCGTTAATTGAGGATCAGCAGCTACATACAGTTCCCCATCCATCATCTTTTGTTTTTCCGTTTTCATAGTCATGCGACAATCCCCTTTATATTTTAATCTGATTTCTTTTCTTTCACCCCAATAGGTTGGGCTGCACCGGATATCCAACCAGCAACAATAACGCCAACAAGCACTACGATCAAGGCATGCAGAAGTCCAACATGTTCACCTAAAAACCCTAAGCCTGGGGGGCCTACTAAAAAGGCAATGTAACCGATCGTGGCTACGGCTCCAACCCGGATAGCTGCACCACGAGGGTCATCTCCGGCAGCAGATAAGCCCACAGGAAAACCAAGTGAGGCTCCAAGCCCCCATAATACGACGCCCACTCCGGCTATGAGGTAATGCTGTCCCCAGATCACTAGAATGATACCGATAGCAGCCAGGACAGCACTTCCTTTCAATACAGGGACACGGCCGTATTTATCCAGTATGAATCCTCCGGTAAAACGTCCAATGGTCATCGCTGCCACAAATAGTCCATACATATAGGAACCTGTTAAAGAATTCACGCCATAACCATCCACCATCGTTAGCGGTAGCCAGTCATTCGCAGACCCTTCTGCAAACGCCATACCTAACACGATGATACCGATCAATAAAATTCGTCTTTCTTTCCATACAGCAAGCTGCGCCTTGAGATTAGATCCAACCTTTTGAGTAGGAACTTCTTTCTCTATACCTGTATCGTGAGGCAGAAAACGATAAAAATAGAAAGTTACCACTGCAATCATGGCAGCCATCGCTCCAAAATGGACCACAACAGGTATGTGTAGTGCCGCTGCTCCAGAGCCAATGACCGCACCTACAAGTGTACCCATACTAAATGAACCGTGAAAAGCCGGCAAAAGCGTTTTTTGCAATTGATTTTCTACCGCAGAACCTTCGACATTCAGAGCTACTTCTGCTGTCCCATAACCACCTCCAAAGATGACTAAACCAGCAAACACGATGCTCGTGAGCGAAAATGCAGTTCCCAACCCTACAATGACAAAACCGCTTACAATCAAAATCGCACTTCCCAGAATGACCGCCCGTCCACCTACACGAGAAATCATATTGCCTGCACTGAGTAGTCCCACTAAAGAACCTGCAGCTAATCCAAAAATAATGATTCCCATTTCGGCAGTCGAGACACGCAAAATATCCCGTATAATAGGCGTTCGAGACACCCAGGAAGCAAAAGCTACACCTGGTAAAGCGAATAATAAGAACAAAATATTACGAATTACCCGAGGATTCATGGATGGTTCTACTGGCATTTACTTATCTCCTTATCACCACTTTTTATTAATCTTTTAATAAGTTAAATTATAATTAGTCATTCTATTCGCATCCAAACTATTTGTCAAAAAGAGAATTATAGTCATAGACCGTTATTGACCGTCAGTTGTAAACATATTAAAAAAGGCCTGAGCAGGTAGGGCATGCGCACCCACCACCTATTCAGACCTTTTTAATTAAACCATACAAGCCCTAGACTGAATCAGCCTTGAATTATCATTTGCGTTCTTGTTCTATTTTCAATCTGATTCCCCCCTGCAACGCACCATCTGCTGACGCTTGAAGCAACAACTCACCAGCCACATAACCGGATTGTACAACAACGAGACACCTTCCTCTGTGTGTTCGTCTCTCATTCCCCTTGAAGGATTCATCGCTGGTGAGATCACCATTGTCTATTCCAAGGATACGACCATCACCCTGTAGTTTAAAGGCTACATCAAAATCCTGGTTAGGTACAATGATCCCATTTTGGTCTATGACGGTTACTTCCACATGAGATATCTCATGCCCATCAGCAGGTAGAATTACCCGATCAGCCTCCAACTTTAGAGCATAAGGAAGTCCGGCAGTGGTTAATTCATGCTCACAAACCTTATTGTTTCCATTACGACCCACAGCCCGGATTTTGCCCGGTGTATAGGGAAGCTCCCATAGGATTAAATGATTAGGATAGTCCACTAACTTCCTCTCACCGTATGATTCATCATTCATGATCAATTCCACGCTCTCACAATTGGTGAAGGTAACCAACCGTATCAATTTTCCACCGTATTCAGGAAATGTCCAGTGATCATCCATAGCCGGAGATTTCCAGTGCATCGTCCATGTCGGATTAAATTCCGATTTGATATGTTCGTTAAATGCGGCTATGTGCACAACAGGCTGATTAGACCATAAACTTTGTTGGAGATAAGATACTGGTTTGCGGAATCCGCAAGTATCAATCAGGCCCGAAGACCACCCTTTAGAGGGATAGCTCGTTTCTCCCAAATAGTCAATTCCACTCCAAACAAATTGACCGATCACATAATCATGATTAGCGACATCAAACCAGGGATTCATAGGCAAATAACCTTTAACCCGGTTATCCTTACCCCGATAGTATGGGAATGTTTCTGTTCCAAGGATAAGCGTATCCGGCATGGCCTCCCTATAGTGCTCATACCACTGCTCCTGATAGTTTAACCCTAGAACATCCACTCGTTGTGCCAGCTGTTTGGTATGCTCCACTTTGGCCTCAATCGAACCCTCACGCAAGCTGATCGGTGTATTATGCGGCTCAAGCGCACATGTAACTGGTCGGGTTGGGTCTTTTTCATGGCAGAAACCCACGAGCTGCTCCAACATTTTGAGCATGGATGGTTGACCTTGATTCTCCACTTCATTCCCAACGCTCCACATGAAAACACTGGGATGGTTCCTGTCCCTGAGCAACATTGCTTCCAGATCTTTTTCCCACCACTCATCATATAAATGCTCATAGAAAAGAGATTTCCATTTGTCAAAAGCCTCATCAACCACCAAGAACCCCATCTGATCACATAAATCTAATAATTCGGGCGCCATCGGGTTATGAGCAAAACGGATCGAGTTACAGCCCATTTCCTTCAGCTTTTGAAGCCTTCTTTTCATGGCTGTATCATGGTAAGCAGCCCCCAGACAGCCTAAATCATGGTGAATGCACACTCCCTTTAGCTTTAAGATGTGCCCATTCAGAAATAAACCTTTTTGAGTGTCCAGCTTCACTTCTCTTATACCAAAAGGAGTACAATAACGATCCACCTCTGTATTGTCACAATAGATCGTCGTCTGGGCTTCGTAGAGCACTGGGTTGTCCGGTGACCATAGTTCTGGCTCTAAAACTCGCGTTTTTTGCTCTATTTCCCCCGTTTCACAGCTCGAAAGAGTGACTCGGTTTTCAACTTTTCCTTTGATCTGTCCCTGTGGGTCCAGCATTTCAGTCATAATCGTACACTCTACGGCATGCGCGTGATGATTAGTGACCTGGATTCTGGCAGTTACCTTGGCTTCATCTGGCGAAATTTCAGGTGTGGTAATGTAAGTCCCCCATTCGGTTATATGAATATAATTCGTACAAATCAGCCAAACATTACGATAAATACCGGCCCCGGAATACCATCTGTCAGGTGAAAGAATCGTATTGTCCACTTTGACGGCAATCACATTCTCCTCATCCCACCGAATATATGGAGTCAAATCATATTGAAAGCTAACATATCCATAGGGCCGCTTGCCCACAAAATGTTCATTGATCCAAACCTCACTGTTACTGTGAATGCCATCAAATTGTATGTATACGCGCTGTTTTGGAGAGGAAGGCTTCACATTAAAATGCTTTCTGTACCATCCGACAGACCATCTCGGCAAATAAGCTTGATTGCCACCATACAGCATATGTGGATCAAAGGACTTCTCAATGCTCCAATCATGAGGGACTTGAAGGAGTCGCCAATGCTCATCGTTGTAGTCCATTTTCTCAGCACCTGCGTAATTACCTTCTATAAACTTCCAGCCCGTTTTGAACGGCATATTCACTCTGCTTCCCATCATCTTGCCTCCATTTCATAAAGTGGATGAACGGATATAACAGCAGTGCTGGATGACCATCACAAAAGACGTGTTCTCATTACAATATTTGAAACACCGGGCGATCTTCAATAAAGTGTACGGGGAGCATTGGAAATTGAGCGGAAAGTACATCTGCGAGATACTTCATCCCAGGTGCTTCACTTTCAGCATGTCCCAGCATGATAAGTGCTTTACTTTGACCTTGGTAGACAGCATCTTTAACATATTCTGGTGTTTCCCATTCTGGGCCTTCACCGGCAATGACTAAATCTACATTTTCATTTAGAAATAATGGAATGGCTAGTTCACCACCTCCCCTGTATCCTACTGAGATTCCCACTCGTTCACACGGCATGGAAACCTCGCCAGCCACCCGTACATAACGAATATGTAGTTTGGCTTTGATATATTCAGCGATCTCCTGAACTTCCATAACCGGAATAGTCAAAATGGCGGCCGTCGGCTGCTGCTTCACAATGTAGTTGTGCCAGCCAAGCGCCTGAAGAAGCCCAACCATCACTCCATCCGGTTGATAACGATGTATGGTGTCATGAAACCGATAAATGCCTATACCTGCATCGGCAATGAGGCGAGATTTTTGCAAAAAAACAGGATCATGTAGTAAACATTCATGCATCCTCTGATGACTATAAAAGATGCCTTCATGCGTAATGATAAAATTTGCACCTAGAGAAATAGCTTGTTCTATCACATACTGCGAAGCAGAGAAAGCGGTTACAATTCCGTGTACCTCAATATCTATAAATCCTGGTTCCAGCAGATCTACGCTGGTGTTGGGTATGCTTATTCCCTTGGTCAGATGATTCACAACCTGCCCCATAGTCATGGTCATACACGTTCCCTCCTCATGGATTTGCATATCAATTGTACCATTTCATTTCAATCATTAGTGCTATTCTTTCTAGCAAAACAGCCAGTTCCAAAGGAGCCAGCTGTTTTACGAATGGTTCTATTATTTATACAGAACCCCTAAAATGGAGTCGATTCGTTCTTTTGCCCCTTGCCAGGATGTCATGACGGGGAACTCATATTGCTCTCTTGCTCTCAGATTCCATGGATGAGGAATGCAAAGCACCTTTCTCCCCGCCTCTAGCGCAGGCACTAAATTATGAGGACCATCATCAATCAGGAGATCATAGTTAATCAGGTTTTTTCGTTTACATGGGAAAAAGTTCTCAATCGGAATGAATGGCATATGTCTTTGAAGCCAGTTCCATTTCTCTACGACGGTCTTGGGTTCTGCCGCTGTCACAATAATGACATCAAAAGCATTGCAAAGATTTTCCATTTCTTCTACAACATACTCGTCAAATAGTTCAAGTTCCTCAAACAAACCCGGTCGTCCATAAAATACATCAAGCGTGCTCTTCGGATGACGTAGATGATCAGTGTTCCAATCTAACATTTCTTCATACCGAAGCGGATGAGTGGGAAATTCACTATTGTTATGGTATATGGCTCGTTTGACGAGATGACAGATGGTATCGTCCATATCGACTGCAATGATTGGTTTTCTCATCAGCTTGCCCCTATTCACTCTGGTAAAATTTTTCATAAGAATATCATACTATAATTTAATATCGTGGTGAAGCTTAAGTATTGCTTCCGATAGATCTCACCTTTGTTCAAGATAATCAGCCAAGCAGAACGTTAGGTTTATCTACATAATCTAGGCACACTAAAGAAAAACTAGTTAGGTTATTTTTATCTTAAAAAACTAAATTACAAATAAATATCGAAGGAATACACCTTAATAGAAGCAACGAGCACAATAAAATCATAGAAAAATCACACATAAATAAGTAATCTATGTATCTGCATTTCAAAAGCAAAAAAATAGCTAAAAAAATCAATTGCATAACAAAAATACAAATGATAGAATAACAAAAAATAACTATCACCAAAAATGAAAGCGTTTTATGTTGTGTTTAGCTTACTGCTGTATACATACTTACATACCTACTTCATCTCTATATAGCAGGAAGTTGAATAATATATTTAGGGAGGTAAAAAAATGAAGGTATTGTTAAGAAAAGCATTATTGTCTGGACTCGTCGGTGTGCTTATCATGATTGGTTTGGGGGGATTCTTCTCCAAGGCACAAGCTGCTTCAGGATTTTATGTAAGCGGTACCAAATTGTATGATTCTACAGACAAGCCGTTTGTTATGAGAGGCGTCAATCATGCTCACACTTGGTACAAAAACGATCTTTATACAGCTATCCCGGCAATTGCCCAGACAGGTGCTAATACCGTCCGAATTGTCCTTTCTAACGGAAACCAGTACACCAAGGATGACATTAATTCCGTGAAAAATATGATCTCTCTCGTCACGAGTTACAAAATGATTGCTGTGCTTGAAGTTCATGACGCTACGGGCAAAGACGACTACGCGTCTTTGGATGCAGCTGTGAACTACTGGATTAGCATAAAAGATGCTCTGATCGGCAAGGAAGATCGGGTTATCGTAAACATTGCGAACGAATGGTATGGTTCTTGGAATGGGAGTGGTTGGGCTGATGGATACAAGCAAGCGATTCCCAAGTTGAGAAACGCAGGTATCAAAAATACGCTCATCGTCGATTGTGCCGGATGGGGACAATATCCTCAGTCTATCAATGACTTTGGTAAATCTGTATTTGCAGCTGATTCTTTGAAAAATACGGTATTCTCCATCCATATGTATGAGTTCGCGGGTAAAGATGCTCAAACTGTTCGAACCAATATTGATAACGTTCTGAATCAAGGACTTCCGCTGATTATTGGTGAATTTGGCGGTTACCATCAAGGAGCAGATGTCGACGAGACAGAAATCATGAGATACGGACAATCCAAAGGGATAGGCTGGTTAGCCTGGTCCTGGTATGGTAATAGTTCCAACCTTTCCTACCTTGATCTTGTAACAGGACCTAATGGCAATCTGACGGATTGGGGAAAAACTGTAGTTAACGGAAGCAACGGGATCAAACAAACATCGAAAAAAGCCGGTATCTACTAAAAACACATTAAGAAAATAAAAAAGACTCATGTATTCACTGGCTGATTACTTTATGTAGATTATTCTGGAAAAGAATCACCATATAACCTTCTGGGTTATATGGTGATTTTGATTTCATATACAGGCACAAGGTTAACCGAACCGATATCTACGATACGTTCCTTTGTCGCCTCGTTCCAGCCCGCCATAGTCGTATTGCTGTTGAGAACCTTACCCTTTCGAATGGGGGAAATATACACGTACAACCCTTGCTCGATGAGCCGATGTTCAAATGCTTTCAAACCTATTTCCCAGGTCGTATGGTTGCAGAAATTATCGTTGATCAGTTCGCCATCGATAAAAGCATAACCGATATCTCCAGTATAATCGATACGCAGCAGAGCCTCCTTGATTCCATGAAACGCATCTGTTTCGAAATCAATAGTAAATTTATCGTTATTTACCCTTTTCAAATTGAACTGGATTTCTTTCTTAGGAGCCTTTAAACGATACGTTTTGAATACATTGTTTTCTGATATTTCAAGCAGTTCTCCACCGGAAATAGATGTGAATGAGGCGTCAAAATCCGGGAATACACTCAGGGTTACCCTTTCTTGGCCCGTTGATTCCAGCCTTAAATCGCCCTCAGATACTAGTAGATTGGCATTTGTCAAAATGACTCTATTTCGGCCTTGCATATTTACCTTCCAAAATGTAAGACTTTGCTCATCAGTCATCGTGTAGATGGCAACTTTTTTGCCACTTTCAGATACCAGATGGATGAGACTATCCTCCTCTTCAGCAACCTTAATGATCGTTTTCCCATCGAATTGCTCTATCGAACCTTTGTCGATTGTGGCACTGATGATATCTTGTGACTCCATTGCATACGTTCCTTTCATGCCCGCTGGTACAAAGAAAAAATAATATACTTCTCCATCTTCTTCTATCCTTGTTATCAGCTGTGCCGTAGCATATTTGAGCTTCATTCCATCTAAATTGAAGTTAAATGGCAATATGGCAAAACTATCACGTCCTAACGTCAGTTCACCTTGACTAGGGATTACAATCGTTTCCTCGGGCAGCTCAATGCTCACATTAAAATCGCACAGGTCGTCATTTTCGACATGGTCTTGGAAATTATTTAGAAATAGGTACCCCGATCTGGCACTGGATCGCACTGCATATCGTAACGTTTCCACATCATAAGGGTCCATCTGGGACGTATCCCCTGGCAGAATAGTCTTTGTTAGAGAGAATTGCTTTTGGAACGTTGAAAAAAAGTAATGTTGCAGCTTTGTTCTTTGGTATGACTCCCTTACTTGACCGAATTCGCCGATCATGGCGTTGAAATCATAGGATATTTTGGGTGTAGCTAGATCATTTGTATATGGGTTAACCTGACCTCGAGGATTGGAACCCCCATGATACATGTAGTATCCGATCAGGTTACAGCCTTCTGCAACCTTCATGACAGTCATCGCTGGAACACTACGGTAGGGAAAGGCGAACCGATATTTATAAAATTGAACCATGCCGCCACCCATTTCACAGCAAGCGTACGGATAGTCTTCAGGAGCATATTGAGGCTCGAAATTGTAGCTCTTTGGAATCTCGTTATTATGCTTGTCTCGGAAAATATATTCCGGTGTCGCAGGATGCTCGTCCATCCCCTCCAAACGTCCCTCTTCGTAGTAGATCCATGGCCAATAGGCATACCCGCCCCATAACGGCAGCATATCAGGGACAGGAGTTGTGGCTCCTCCCCATCCTGTGCACGTATAGATCGGAGTATCAATCCCCGCTTCCAGAGCTATTTCTTTAAGTTTTAACAAATGCGAGTTACCGTCACTTCCGCTGTTTAACCACATATCATTAATTCCTACAGTCAATGCCCACTGGGCAGATGAATGATGATGTTCGTTTTCGATTTGGATGCCGATAATCGGCCCCCCTTCCTTATATAGCAGCCCTTTAACCTGGGTACCGATTTCGTTATACAATCTTCTCGTGTAGAACAGATACCCCTCATCATTAGAGCGAACCTCAAATGGTCGACCAAATAACCAATCCGGCATACCGCCGTTTCGAATTTCCCCGTGATTGAAGGGTCCGATCCGAATAATGGAGTATACCTGATGTTTGCCGCACAACTCGATGAAACGACGAAGATTCTTGTTCCCACTCCAATTAAAAATACCTTCAACTTCTTCATGTAGGTTCCAAAAAATATAAGTGGCAATGATGTTTACGCCGCCCATTTTTATTTTAATGATTTCGTCTTCCCAATAGCGTTCATCATAACGGGCATAATGGAATTCACCACAAATACCGAAAAAGGGCTCTCCGTCCTTCTCCATAAAATAGTTGGTGAATCCGATTTCCTCTCCTTTTGGATTGGTGCCGCCAAGTTTGATATGTCCTTTAACAATTCGTTTTTGATCGTCTTTGACTGTAACCCGATAGTTTCTCATGGAGTTCACTCCCCTCACTCGTTAATCTGAATTCAGGATAAATTGATTCCACTTGCGCTGCCAAGCGATATCATTCCAGAATGGATGATGGGGAGCACAGTTAGAGCAGAGGGTCATTCCCCAGAACCCAAGTGCCATTCCTTTTCGCAACACATATTCAGCGATAAATTTACCGACTGGGCCTTCTTCAAATTGGGCATACAGCGGCGTGTAGCCTACATAACCTTCTCCTATGACAATTGGAATGCCGGAATGACGATTCCATTCATGAATCTCTTCCAATCGGGTGTCGGCCTTCTGCAACATGGCAATTTTATGGTCTCCATACCGATCGTACAAAAATAAATCCCATTGGTCGGGATCTACCCAATCGTGCAAATAAATAAGCCTCATGCCGACTGGATTACCTTCCATCCGCCAATTCTGCTCCGGAGGCAGGGTCCACTCTGCACATGGAGGAGCGTCTTCTCTTAATAGGGATTGTACGAATGGATTGGGGAACGGCTCCAACTCATCATCAAGCCCTGCCTCTTCCATAAGCTCATTGAGTACCCCTTTAATATAAAGGTGAAAATGGGCAACCTGCATATTGCGCGCGACGTAAGCTTTAGGGTAGGCTTCATTTAACGTATAACTGGCGGTCATCATGATATCAGGATGACATCGGCGGAGATATCCAACTGCTTCTTCTACGTAGGGCTGCATGGCTTCAATAAGCGCTGGTACATTCGTTTCGGCTATGCCTTTAGACGTTCCGACGGCGTTTAACTGCCCAAATTCCACTTCGTTATGCAGCTCTGTATAGATAATCTGGTTTCTATAGCCTTCTGCTGTAACGAAACGGATCAACTGATCCATTGATTTTGCAATGGCCATGAATCTCTCCTTAGGAGGAATTGCAGCTAATTCATCTCTAAGCCCAGCATGAGCCAGAAAGCTGGGACTCTGCTGATATTCCCAAGAGGATAACATAATGTAACAGTTATGAGCCTTAGCTTGTTTAAACAGTTCAAGTAAATGAGCATGCCCGTCCAGCACTGCGCCGCCACGACAGTTATACCAACGCGTACGCTGGCCTACTTCCCCAAGGTTAGCAAACTCCAAGGGACCGGGACGTTTGCCATCCGCAGTAAACAACATGTATGGCATAGCACATATTCGGATCGTATTGTACCCTCTTTCGACCGCTTCTTTAAAACGGGCTTCAAGATCGCTGTAGGGCTCACCTTCCTGTGTCATTGTATACCAGGAGAAGTCCCACATGGTGATCGTCAATTTGCGCGGTAACTTTCTCATGCGATTATTCATTTGATTTCCCCTCCCAGTCCCAGTCCATATGGTTCAATGCTCCTTGATGGTTAGCTTCTAGCTTAAGCACCGATTCAAAATGCAAGATAGCTTCGTCCTGTCGCCCTAATCCAAGCAAACCAAGTGCCTTCATATAAGTACAATGAACCTGATTACGAATATTCAGGTCATCTTCAAAGATGAGAAAGTCGGGTAACGAGACCGCGAAATAATCCATTTTCACGGGTTCAAATAAGTGTCTTTCGGCGTAATCAATGAGCTTGTTGAATCGACGCACGCCTTCCTTCGCATAGCCAAGTTTCTGCCAGGCCAATCCTTGGTAAAATATCATATCCGGCTGCTGATCGTTATAATACATAGCGTTAATAGGTTCCCCCAGTCCTTGAGAGGCCGTGGAAAAGGCCTGCCTTGCCTCATCTGTTAATTTCAATAGCTCATACGCGCAGCCCAAATAATAGTAAATATCGTTATCTTGGGAACCCTCTAGCTTACCTTCGCCAAGATTCTCTGGATACACTAAAGCCTCCCGCAGCCCTTTTACAGCCTGTTCAATCCGTCCAGACCTCAGGTCGGACTTGGCAAGCTCTACCTTGGCAAGCCTATACTGTCCAGTTACCTTCCCCTCTCCGCCTTCCCATGGATGAAATATTCTCCCTGTCAGCAAGGACAAAGCTACCTTATGCTGCTTCATCGTATTGTGAACGGTTACATATTCCAAAAACAGATCATCGCGAAGCTTTATGATTCCCGGATAACTCTCCATTAGGTTCAATCTGTCGTTGGGCCTGATGTTCAGCTTCTTATACAGCTGGTCAAGCTCATAAAGAACACGCGCGTCTGAAGTATTGCACGCAAAGGCCTGCTCTAACGAATGGCGAGCCTTCTCTACTTGGCCTTGTTTGTTAAAATATCCAAGAGCAAGATTACGGTGAACAACGGGGTAAGTATCGTCAATGGAACGAGACGTTTCCCAGCCGGAAATGGCATCCAGATACCGTTTCTTATCATAGAGTAAATTACCTAAGTAATAATGCGCCTTTCCGTCCCCCGGTCTCGTTCGAATTGCAAATTGTAACACATCCAACTCAAACAGACTGTTAGGAAAGCAGTAGTCGGGTACTGCATCTGCGGCCTGAGCGAGAGCATTGTTCACCTGCTCATGCTTGCCGATTTTAGCATAGCAGAAGGCCTGAACGTAATACAGCATAGGGTATGTTTTCGCCTGCTCTGGAGCTTCTTCCAGCACACATGCTGCATCCTCATAGAGTCCCGCCGCCGCGTAGTCCGATGCTACCGCTATATAATTATGCACATCTCCCCGCATCCATTTTCCCAACTCTTCGAGGACCGTTTTAGCATCATCTCGTAACCCGAGAGCCTCTAAAGATAATGCTTGCTCACGGTAAGCTCCAAAATCGGCGATATCGAGCTTCATCGTTTCCTTGGAGAAGGCTATTGCCGCTTCGTAGCTGCCGAGCTTACGAAGAATAGCCGACTTCAGGTTGCGTGCTTTGTAATTGTGAGCATTGCGGATGATTGAACGCTCCACGAGCTCCAATGCTTCTTCATAGTTCCCTTGTTCTGTCGCAATCTGTGCCAGTGAGAAATACCCGCTGTCTTGCCATGCCGCACTCCATACTGATTTATAAAATGCAGCAAACGCCTCATCCATCCGCTCTTGGTGTTTTAGCGACAAACCAAGCTGGTAGTAGGCCTCACCATCATAGGGATTAGAGTTACGCCAGGTTACCCGCGAGATAGCTTTACGAAAGCACTCTTCACTTTCTGAATACAATCCTCTACGAAGAAGCAACGTACCATATGCCACATTTATGCGGCTGTCATTTTTATCTCTTTTCAGGCCCTCAAGATAATACGCCTCGGGTTCAAAGGTAGCATGACGGTATTGCTCCAAGTGTTGTCCTGCTAAATACAATTCTTCGTTCGTTCTTAATTCCTCCGGTTCTGGCAGGGGGGCGGCAGCAGCCGGGATCTGTTCAACTTCCTTTTTCTTCGGCTGGTAGCTAATCAGCTCCCTTCCGGTCGCGTCTTTGACGGTTAAGCATAGTTCATAATCCCCATCCTCAGCCAAAATAACTGTCTTCTGTATAACGGCCTTATTAGGTGTCAGATCTAAGGTTTCTTTAATATAAACTTTCCGCTGACTGCGTAATTCCACAACAGCCTCACGAAATGACGAAGTTACATAGACTCCAATCTGTGCTGTCCCTTCGCTGCGATTTAATTCCAGATTAACGGCTGCGTCAATTGAAGCGTTTTTGACCATACCAATATGTTTGTAAGGCATAAAATACTGCGAGAACGATTTTTCTTCATACGGCTGAAGCCAAGTGAAATCTGGTTGGTTATCGGTATATACCCCCGTCATCAACTCGATGTAGGGACCATCTTCGTCTGTTAGATTCCGGTCCCATGCTTGGCCGAATTCGCCATTTCCCCATGTCCATTGCTTTTTTCCAGGAGAGATGTGATGGTTGGCCACATGCAAAAGCCCGGCTTGTTTTATATGATCGTAACCACCTATGAAATTGTAATCCGATTTATAGGTCATATATGAAGTGGGGACAGGAATATTTTTGTATCGGGAGATATCTACACCTTCAGAATAATCCATTTTATAATAGGTGCCTGTAGCGATCGGGAAACGGGATACATCTCGCTTTCCATGGTCGAACACGGCTGATACGTCTGGAGGAAAAACAGATTGTGTGTGCTCATGTACCGCTACGGCTGGATTGGCCCACCATAGAAACGTTTGAGGCTCGGCAGTCCGGTTGTATAGCTGGGCCTCAACTTTAAGGTATGCTTTATCCGGTTGTAGTGTAAAACCAGCTGTTACTTTCGTGCCGAACATACGATCAATTTCGCTCACCCATACCGTTGCGCTTCCGTCGTCATGTTCTTCCAACTTGTATTCAACGGGTCCATAAGTGTTGGGACGGTGATGCTGCGGCCAGTTGAACTCAATCCCTCCAGATATCCACGGCCCCAATAAGCCCACAAGCGCTGGTTTGATGACCCTGTTATAATATACAAAATCGTAACCGTTGGTCTTGTCGACCGCACGATAAATGCGGCCTCCCAGCTCTGGCATGATCTCAATGCGCAAATATTTATTTTCCAGAAAAACCATTTGGTAATTTTCAAGTTTCTTCTCATCCTCAATTTTATCAATTACCGGATGCGGATACACTCGACCGGAGCTTCCCTGGTAGACACGTTTCTCCAGAAACATTGGATTTTTGTCGGGTTTACCAATTCCATACGTTGGGATCTGCACGGTTTCCTCCCACACGCGTGCCTTAGCATCGAAAGTGCTCAATTCCATCACTCCCTCATAGTCGCCCTTATATTCAGAGCTTACAAGTAAGCGACATTACAGACAATTGACAATCCACTGTTTATGATGGATTATATACGTATTTCATCATTAGAGCCGCTTACGGCTGGGAGATGGATAGATTATGAATAAGAAAGCTGATGGATTTGAGGGTGAAAAGTTATATGTCCTTCCACCCTATATGCTGGATAAATTAAATTCGAATCCGCTTACAAAAAATCTATATATTACGGATATAGGCTGCTTCAGCCATGCCCGCCATCATTTTCGTGAAAGAATGCACGGATGTGACTCTCATATATTCATCTACTGTGCCAGCGGAAAAGGTTGGATACGAACAAAGGATGGCCTAATGATTGACATGACGGAGCGAAGCTTTGCGTACATTCCCAGGGACATGCCGCATGCTTATGGGGCTGACGATGGAGATCCTTGGACGATTTACTGGTTTCATCTCAAAGGGGACCAAGTGGATGACTTTATGGCATTATTTGAGCCTTTTAAAACGTATATTTCCATGGCCGCCAGTGATGAAGTCAAACTACTGGAGCTATTTCATCAGTGTTACGACCTTTTACTGAATAAATCATACTCCATCATACATTTAGTTCAAGTATCGCAAACTGTCCGTTATCTGCTGAGTTTTGTTGTATCCGTTGCATTTCGCAAGGAAGACAGTACGTACCAGAGTCATGTGGATAAAGCAACACGCTATATGAGTGAACAATTGGAATCCACCGTTTCGCTTGAGGAACTTAGTCGGCATGTTCAGGTATCCAAGCAGCATCTGAACTTGATATTCAAGCAATCCACCGGCTACTCTCCTGTCGATTACTATTTAAGAATGAAGATACAGAGGGCCAGTCAGCTTTTGGATTTGACGAATGCTTCTATTAAAGAAATTAGCATACAACTCGGTTTTAGGGACCCTTACTACTTCTCCAGACTATTCAAAAAAATAATGGGCTGCTCTCCTTTGGAATACCGAAATAATTTGAAGGGTTGATCTATGTTCATCAGGAGCGTTCAAATTTGCTTCTATCGGGCTGCAGCAAGGTCACAGATCATTTACGAATCGGGGGTGCAAGGTCTATACTTAAGGTTAAAAAAGGAAGTTTTGTATGCTCCTCACGTTGAATCGTAGACTAAATGCAGCTATGCCGCTAATTACACCAATCAGCATTCTAATTGGCGTCCTAATCGGTACGCCGTTGTCACAATATACAGAACTCTCTCCCTGGCTGTTTGCATTCATGACCTTCGCGGGCAGCATCAGTATGGGGTTTAAGGATTTTGTCCATGTGATAAAACATCCTGGTCCACTGATCGCCTGTCTGTTTATTCTTCACCTGGCCATGCCGCTTCTTGCCATGATGCTGGGGCATCTGGCCTTCAATGATGATCCTTATACGATCACTGGACTTATTCTTGGTGCGGCTATCCCTACGGGCATTTCCAGCTTCGTGTGGGTCAACATCTATAAAGGCAATACGGCGCTGACATTGGCGATCATTTTAATTGATACGATTTTGGCCCCATTTGCAGTTCCGGGCATCATGTCCCTACTGATCGGAGCGGATGTGCAGCTCGATACCTGGGCGATGATGCAGAGCCTGTTCTGGATGATTGTCGTTCCTTCGCTAATCGGCATGGTGTTGAACGAATGGACTAAAGGGAAGATCAAGCAGGTATGGGGACCTCGACTGGGCCCATTCTCCAAGCTGGCTATGGCTCTTGTCGTAATGATTAACGGATCTGTCATCGCGCCTTATCTGGTCGATTTTAATCTCAAGCTTGTCGGAGTATGCCTATCCATAATCGTCCTTGCTTCCACTGGATATGCAATCGGCTATCTGATATCAGGACTGATGCGGTGGAATAATGCAGACCGTACGGCGCTTGTCTTTAACGGCGGCATGCGCAATATTAGCGCAGGAGCCGTGCTTGCCATCACCTATTTCCCGGCCCCGGTAGCACTACCTGTTGTACTCGGGATGATTTTCCAGCAATCCACGGCATCTCTGGTCGGATTTCTGCTGAGTCGTCGCGACCGCGGCAATGCCAAGGAAAAACGCAATACGGCCTCTGTTTCTTAATCAAAGGAGTAGCGACGGTTCCAGATGATAAAACTCCTCCTATGAGGAGGAGTTTTGGAAGGGCGTTTCTATACATACATGGTTGGAAGCCTGATAAAAACATGCATGCGCAATCATGTAAATATTCACTTTCCAATCATAACATCTCTATTGAATCGTGTAGGGTAATAAACTAAGCCCCTGTAAAGAGCCTTTCGTGGCACAACGTTCAAGCCACATATTACCCTAGGGATACTAAGAACGATATACACAGGTTGCAAAGTCTAAAACAGCTTTTGCGTAAGATTTTGAAATTGTGACTTCACTCCATCTTTCTGAAGTTCTGATTGTAACACCTGATTAAAGGTTTGAAGTGCACGCTGGAATTTATTTTCACCTAATTCCGTAATCCGAGTATACACACCTCGCCGATCATCCTCGCATGTATGTCTTTGTAAAGCCCCGCAGTTTTTGGCTTCCATTCTCACTACGAGTCTCGATGTCGCACTTTGACTTAATCCCACCAATTCTTGAAGTTGCTGCAGTCGTAATTTTTTTTCCTCGGAATTGGATATAAAACCCAAAACATAAAACTCCTTCAAAGATAAATCATAATTTTGTAGTAAAGCTTGTTCTAACTTATCATTTAAAGTGGAATGGATGTGAGACAAAGACAACCATACATCCAAAAGTTCGTTTTCATGTTGCAAGTTTAGACCACACCATTCTATATTGAAGTATCTCCACTTAGTTTAACCTATTGTATCAAGCTTAAATGGAATGGTCAAAATCCATACAATATTTTAAATATTACAATCCGTCACCACCGAACCAGTATGCAAATGTACTATGGATGACGGTCCAGAGGAAGCCACTTCGGAACGAATCGAAGCTATTTTTTGACTTGCTGCTTTCGGTAGGGCACCCAATACAGGAATAGACGCAGCTACATCGCATACTTTCTGAGCTAATCCCAATACGCCATCTCATTTTTAAAATGTCGAAAAACCTCTTCACGATTCACGCTCTACCTCCTTTCTAGTCGTCACATTACATAGGCTGCACGTCTCAAGTAGTTGATATGTGAAATCATAATTTTCAAGGGTATATTTAACAGTAAATCATCCTTATGTATGTATCGGACAAATTAGTGATTTTGTTTACAGAAAGAACCATAACTGTGTTCAATGGAAAATGGGTAGGTTCACAATCGAACCCACCCATTCGGAGAAAATAAATATTATTTAATGTATAAAAATGCATAACTATTCATAGCTTCATACACTTTGTGTGGCGTCAGAATTAGTGAGAATGCTTATACCCTTACTTTACTGAAAATGACTGATTTTCAGAATTGATGAGAATATCCGCAAAAGACGAAATGTATAAATATACATACTCAAATTAAATACCTCTGTTGGTTTAAACCACTCAAAAAATGCTTACCATTGGAAATCCAAAGGTAAGCATTTGTATTATAAGTTCACATTATATACGACCAGAAAAACTGGGTTGTATAAGATCCCATTGATTAAATCTAGAAGAATGAGAAAATCTATAATTCATTAAAACTCGAACTATTTTGAGCCCAAATCCAAGGATGTCGATTACAACGACCATAACTCTCAGCCAACTGGGTAAAGAATCGAAGAATTGAGCAGATCTCAAATTACTAGAACTACTAAAGTTATCGATAGGATAACTAGCCATAGAACTGAATCTCTACCCAACCAGTCTTTTCCTGTGTCCTAACTTTTGTCTGTAGCCGAAGTTATTTTACGAAATGATAGTTTCTCCTCCTACTCATATATAATCCCTCTAGTAATAGAATCTGAGCGCAATCTTTGGAAAATCTTTTTTTGTATAAAGCAGATTTAATCCCTAACCTCCTGATTAAATTATAATGATGTAGAATATTTACTTTACTAAAAAAGGAAGTACATTTCTAAGATCATTAGGACTCTCAAGATGAGATTAGCGCACACTAAGGTACATTCATTATATGGAAAGTTATCTTCATCAAAAATTTGTATTGGAAACTTACCCTGGGCTTGTTGTATCACAAAACTCAAGCAGTATAATTCTTTTTAGAAATGTCCTTTACATAGGGTACAGGTTTTATGGAAACATCTAAATTTACTATTATGATGCTCGTCTTACGTTCGACTTTTCTGAGTTGATTTTTGGTTTATAATTAACTAACAATATACTTATTACAATTAACAGTAGTCCCACTAATATATTTATAGTTATATTTTCATGTAAAAATAGCGTACTTGTCACTATAGAGACAACTGGTATTAAGAATGTATAAGAACCTACCTTACTTACTTCTCCAGAACCAACAAGTGTGAAATAAATTAACCAACCAATTGCAATCACAAATATCGCTATAATAAGTAAATAGGAAATGAAAGGTGCATTCCATACAACATCCGTCCAATTCTCAGATACTGATCCTGCCCCCGTTAAAATCACCCCACCAATGAGTAGTTGGAGTGCTATTGCCCAAGTTGCATCTACTCTTTCATTTGTTTTTTTCATATACACAACCCCAAAACTCCAGAAAAGAGCGGTCCCTAGCGCTAAAATTACACCTGCGACTGATGATTCGTTGCCGTTAAAACCAGTTGCACTCAATGTAAACACACCAATAGAACCTAAGATTAAACCTATAATCTTTAGGCCATACATCGCCTCACCCAACCAAATCCATGAAAATAGTCCTAAAAGGACAGGTTGAAGAAATACAATAGCTGAAAATAATCCAGCAGGCATATAATTTAAACCAACCGTCTGAAGACCATAATATAAAATAATATTAAACAAAGATGAAATTACATAAATATACCAGTTTTCTTTGAATCGCAATGACTTGTATTTAGGTAGAGCAAAAATCACTAAAATGGCCCCACCTATCAGTGTTCTCATCCCTGCAAACAAGATTGGTGGCGCGTATGCTAGTGCTAATTTAGTTAATGGCCAATTGGCTCCCCACATAATAACCAGAACAATAAGATAAATTATTGTTTGGTTTTTAGTTAGCTTTTTCAAGGTACTCGTCTCCTTTAAAATTTGGATATTAATTTCATACCCTTCTCACATTTAACTTTACAAAACCAAAAATAAAACGTCTAATATATATATAACGTAGAAATAATACATAATAAGTATTACTAAAAGGAGAAAACAGATGGAATTACGACATTTAAAATACTTCAAAACAGTTGCTGAAGAATTACATTTTGGTAAAGCTGCTAACCGTTTGAATATGGCACAACCACCTTTAAGTCTACAGATTCGCCAATTGGAAGAGGAAATCGGAGTACAACTTTTTCATCGTACAAAAAGAAATGTTGATTTAACTGAAGAAGGCAAAGTTTTTTTAGAAAAGGTTTATCACCTTTTTGATCATTTAGAAGAAGCAATCCATACTGTTAGATTAATGAAAAGTGGGGAGATTGGTGAAATCATAATTGGTTTTATCGCTTCTACAGCCTATGATATTCTTCCAGCAATCATTAAGCATTATAGAGCTCAATACCCCGCTATTCGTGTGGTTTTGAAACAATTGACATCGTCCGAACAAATTAATGCATTAAAAGATGGAACCATTCACGTAGGGATCATTAGTGAACCTATTGAAAGCGAAGAAATAAATCTTCAAATCATAAGACAAGAGCCTTTGATAATCGCCTTACCGAGAGAACATCCATTAGTTGTAAATTCAACAACTGCATCTCCAATTCAACTCATTGATTTAGAAAATGAAGACTTTATTGTTACAGGAAGACGGGCTAACCAAGTCCACTACGACGGAGTAATTAATTCTTGCTACCAAGCAGGATTTAGTCCAAGGATTGTACAAGAAACTGAAGAAATGTCCACGGTCATTTCGTTGGTTTCTACGGGGATCGGTGTAGCCTTAGTACCAGCATCCATGCACCTATTATTGCAAAATGAAGTGATCTATCGAGAAATCAAAGACAATGAGTTTCATACTGTTACAGCTCTTGTCTGGGATAGTAAAAATCAATCCCCTGTCATACAAACATTCATTGAACTCGTAAATGAATCCATCGTTCCTTTGTTCAATCCATAAGATTAATTGAATGTTCTAAAAGCAGAAACCCGTGGAAGGCACAAGAAATATCGTGCTTCCACGGGTTTCTGCTTTTATTCGAAGAGACTAAGTCCGTTACTACGGATCACTTCCTTGTACCAATAAAAACTTTTCTTTTTATAACGTTTCAGGCTACCATTCCCTTCATTATCCTTGTCCACGTAAATGTAGCCATATCGCTTTTTCATTTCACCGGTACTGGCACTAATGATATCAATTGGCCCCCAGCTGGTATATCCAATGACTTCAGCGCCATCTTTAATCGCTTCAGCTAATTGTATGAGATGCTGTTTCAAATAATTGATCCTATAATCATCTTCAACAGTATCATTATTAAGTACATCCACTGCCCCCAGTCCGTTTTCTACAACAAATAGGGGAATCCGATATCTGTCATACAAACGGTTAACTGCAATTCTCAAACCTACAGGATCGATTTCCCAACCCCAGTCAGAAATCTCTAGAAATTCATTTTTAATGCCTTTGGCCATGTTTCCGCCGACTTCCTTTTTCCCTTCCGGTTGTGCCGAAACCGTACGACTCATGTAATAACTGAATCCAACGTAATCTACTACATAATTCTTTAAAATATCTAGATCATCTTTGGTTACTTCGATATGAATATTTTTTTCTTTAAATAAGCGCTTAGTAAATGCAGGATATTCACCGCGAACCTGGACATCGGAGAACAAATAGTACTCCCTTTCCTTTGTCACGGATGTCATTACATCATCTGGCGCACAAGTAAATGGGTATGTCGGGCTGTAGAAAATCATACAGCCGATTTTGCCGTCTGGAATGATTTCATGACAGGCTTTTACTGCTAATGCACTGGCTACAAATTGATTATGAGCTGCTTGATAGATCGCACTGGTATCTTCTTTATCTCTTATTCCTCCGCTAGTAAAAGAATGAACCAATATGCTATTAATTTCATTAAATGTCATCCAATATTTCACTTTGCCTTTGTAGCGTTCAAATAATACTTTAGAATACTTTTCAAAAAGTGAAATCAATCTTCTGTTTGCCCACCCATTATATTTATCCGCAAGACCCAGTGGTAACTCATAGTGTGAAATAGTTACAACAGGTTCAATTCCGTTCTTTATTAACTCGTCAAATAGATCATCATAAAATTGCAATCCTTTTTCATTTGGGGTTTCTTCATCCCCATTCGGGAAAATACGTGACCAAGCAATGGAGGTACGGAAACATTTAAAACCCATTTCTGCAAAAAGCGCGATATCCTCCTTATAGCGATGATAAAAATCAATCGCTTCGTGAGAAGGCAATTTACCAACAGGTTCCGATAATTTTGAACCGTACAATCCGCCTGTCAGTACATCACTGACAGCGACGCCTTTCCCATCTTCTAAATAAGCCCCTTCCGCTTGATTGGCAGAAATAGCTCCTCCCCATAAAAAATTATCTGGAAATGTTAGATTCTTCATGTGTATTCTCCTCTCAATTCATGATATTTTATAAACTCAACTAACAAATTTAGCTTTAATTAACGTTAATACTTCTTGAGTATTATCGAGAGTATGCGGAATAACATCGAGATACCGATCTGTATTGGTAATAATAATCGGTGTTGTTAATTCAAAACCTGCTTCTCTAATTTTCTCGATGTTAAATTCAACTAATTTATCCCTGATTTGGACAGAATCACCTACTTTTACAATCGTATTGAAGTATTTCCCTTTAAGTTTCACTGTGTTTAAACCTATATGAATTAATATTTCAGCACCACTCGCAGATGTAACGCTAATAGCATGTCCTGTCCGAAAAACTGTTGTAACAACACCATTCACTGGAGAAGTGATCACCCCTTCTACCGGTTCAATGGCAACCCCTTTTCCCATGGCACCAGAAGAAAAAACTTCATCATTGACATTCGTTAAAGAAAGTCTTTTACCTTGAACAGGCGAGTAAATTATTTCTTCCGAATCATCGTTGTTCGCATTTTTCAGATCAGCAGCATTTCCTGTTTTTTGATTTTTATTTACAGCACCTTTACTTTCATACCCAAAGAAATAAGTAAGGGCAAGTGCAATAAAGAAACTGATTGAAACGCTCATTACATGCAAGCCAATGGGTGCAAATGCCGGTATACTTAACACGCTATAGAATGAATACGATTTCAATTCAACACCTAAAGATGCACCTAAAGCACCGCCAACGGCACCCGCAATTACAACATAAGGAATTGTTCTTCTATATTTCAAAACTACACCATATAGAATTGGTTCGGTAACACCAGCCATCATACCTGTGATTGCTGCAGGACCGGCAATTGCCTTCAATTTTTTGTCTTTTGTTTTTAGAAAGACCCCTGCTGCAACACCCATTTGAGCAAATGTAGATCCTGCTTTCATTGGTCCGAGCGGATCGCCTCCATTTTGTAAATTTTGCAATGTAATCGGTACAATCCCCCAGTGGAGTCCAAATATTACCAAAAACATATACCCACTACCAAGAACAGCACCTGTTAATAGGGGACTGAAACTTAATAAAACTTGTATTCCATTGGCAATACCTGCACCCACATAAGTTCCAAATGGACCAAATGCTAGAAAGCTTAAAGGTACCATAACTGCTAATGAAACTAATGGAACTAAAAAAAATTGCAAATCTTTCAGTATAATTTTCTTTAATAACTTTTCTAAAAATGAGAAAGCAATGACTGCAATAAAAATAGGGAATATAGAATTTGCATAGCTGACAGGAATAATTGGAATGCCAAAAATATCAACTGCTGCAGCTCCTTTGACTAAAAGGTTTGTATAGTTCGGCTCAAGAAGGGCAGCGCCAATTACAGCACCAATATATCCATTTGCATTTAATTTATTAGCAAGCGTGAATCCTGCAAAAACCGGCAAGAAATAGAATATAGCATTACCAGCTGCGGAAAGTGAGATATAAATACCACTTTCCTTGACCATCCAGCCAAATGTAACACATAATGTTAATAAAGCTTTAAGTAACCCGCCACCCGCTAATAATGGAATCAGCGGGGAGAATGTTCCGGAGATAACATCAAAGACTTTGGGTATTATCCCAACCTTTTCTTGGCTTTTATCCGCTGATGTAGCTGCCGCTTGTGATAAGTTCGTCTGTTTCACGATTTCAAGGTATACTTCAGCCACTCGCCCGCCAATAACCACCTGAAACTGTCCTCCGCTTTCTACAACGGCTAACACATCATCGCTGCTTTTCAGTGCTTCTTTATTTGCTTTGGATCGGTCTTTTAAAATAAATCTTAAGCGGGTAGCACAATGAGTAACTTCATTTACATTTTCTTCTTGACCAACACTTTCAATGATAAATGCTGCTAATTCTGTTGTATTCATTTTTTGCGCTCCTTTTCTTATATTAAAAATAAAAACCTGATAAATTCCGTATGAAGAAGGACTGGCAGAGCGCCTGTTTGAGGATCTTGTCGCACAATGCAAGAAGGAAGGAATCATCGACGGAAGTCATGTGGCGGTCGACAGTGCAGCGATTCCTGCCTATGAGAAGAAGCAGCCGAAACGGAAAAGCGAGTTGACCGGAAATGCCAACTGGGGTGCGAAGTTTGACTCTTTTGGCAACAAAGTCAAGTGGTTTGGTTACAAGCTTCATCTTGCCGTCGATACCGCAAGCGAGCTACCCATGGTGCTCTCGGTTACACCGGCTCCTGTCAATGACGGCGGTATGGCTCCTGCTCTTATGGAACGGGTGGCTGTGGATACAAAAGTGAAGTTCTTTATGCTTGTGCACGCTCGGTATGGCTGCTTGTTCATCCTCCAACTATGGAATGGTCGTCAAATTCGATACGAAAAGCGGCTTTCTCCGCTATTCCGGTCAACATCGAGACACGAAGCGCTGGAAGGAACTTTACAACGAAAGAACGAGCGTAGAACGGTGCGACTCTCGGATGAAAGCCTATTTGTCCGCAGACTCCTTGCACATCTGGGACATTTAGAAGGTGACCACTCACCAATATCTGAACGCCATTGTATTGTTGGCTTCTGCGCTGACGATTAACGTTTTATAGTCCACCTGTTAGAACATCACTGACTGACACGCCTTTACCATCTTCTAGATAAGCCCCTTCTGCTTGATTAGCAGAGATTGCACCTCCCCATAAAAAATCTTTTGGAAACGATTGAATGTTCATATGAATTCTCCTATTTTAGAAATTATAATTGTTCAGGTTTGTAACCAATAGCTACCGTATCTATTTCCCCAAGAACTTTTCCTGGTTCTACAAATAAAAGCCCTTTTCCATCCACCTCAATTTTTTCAACACTCTGATTGATATCAATAGCGGAAGCACAGTCAAGCAATTTTTTGATGTAGAAAGTCTCCAGTGGCCTAAACCCTAATTTGGGGTCCCGATGACCATGTGAGGCAATCGTCCAATCAAATTCGTCCCTGCGATTCCATAGTTTATTAAGGCTTTCGATGTAAGTCTGCACATTCATACCGTTTCGATGAATTAAAGACGAGTTTCGCATCACAACATCACCATTGAAGAGCAATCTGTTCGTCCTATCGAGGAGAGCGACAGAACCTGGAGTATGTCCCGGAACATGAATGACCTCAATTTCAATATCCCCTAAATTAAATATTTGTCCATCGTATAGCTCATTTATCTTTTCAGGAGGCCCGGCTTTCAAAAAATCATCCTTATATTTTGGATCAAAATATTGAATTCCGTAATCACCGAAAAGATTGAAAAATTCTTGTTGATAAGAAGAATCTGTGTATAACTCCAACATTAATTGCAAATCTGCAGGATGAATAAACACTTCTCCAAATTGATAGTCTCCACCAACATGATCGTTATGACCATGTGTATTCACAACAATGTAAGGTTTGTCCGTAATACCCTCTACTACTTTACGAATGCTCCCAACGCCACATCCGGTATCGATCAACATGGCAGCCTCAGATCCGACCACCAAGTAACTGTAGATTGCCGGACAATCACTTATACTGTATACATTTTCATATCTTTGTTTTACTTCGTATTCATCCATTACCATTTCAATGCCTCCTCTACAGGTGGTTAGCTCAATCTCAAACAGTCCGATTGCATTCGAAATGCTGAATCAAGGCAATAAAGTCAGAAGCCTTTCTCCGTTGGTAATTGTCTTTTTATCGACGCTGATTTGAATAGCTGAATAATTTGAAGTGTTCGTTACAATAAGTGGAGTAAATAGTTCAAAACCTTCTTCCTTTATCTTAACGCCATCAAATTCAAGTAAGAGATCCCCTACCTCGACATAATCTCCTTCTTTTGCTTTTGCAATGAAATACTTTCCTTTTAGTTTCACTGTGTCAATCCCAACATGAATCAAAAGTTCAGCTCCGTTGTCCGAAGTAATCCCTATAGCGTGCTTTGACGAAAGAAAATTAGTAATGCGCCCTTGAATAGGTGCATATACTTTGTATTCTGAAGGAATAATGGCAATACCATCTCCCATATCTTTACTTGAAAAAACACCATCATTCATGTCTTCCAACTTTACGACCTCACCACTAAGTGGACTGTATACATCATCCGAAGTGTATTTTTTTTCTTTATATTCCTTTATTTTCACGCCTTCATTAGATGGTTCATTCGGAGTCTTTTTTGTTTTTTCTTTGTCTTCAAAGCCAAAGAAAATGACAATTAATGCAGAAATCATGATAGATACTAGGACCCCCAATACATACCACCAAAAGGTTGTTCCAAAAAATGTCGGGAATGCAAGGACTCCTGCGAACGCAAATGCATATTGTTTGACTTGAAGCGCCCCAATCAATGCTCCACTGATGGCTCCGCCAATAATGATTGGAAGAAAGGTTCTTTTATACTTCGTAACAATCCCGTATAAAATGGGTTCTGTAACACCTGCAACGATCCCAGTGAAAAATGTTGACAAGGCAAAACTTTTTTGATTTCTTTCTTTTGCCTTAATAAATATGCCTAGAGCCACTCCCATTTGTGCATAAGTGCCCATTACCCACATTGGGTTGAACGTATCAAACCCATATGTCGAGTGATTAAGAAGTAGAATAGGAATAATCCCCCATTGTAATCCAAACAGAGGCAGAAAGCTGAGGAGTCCCCCGGCAATAATTCCGGTAATAATACCATTCTTCTCCCCGAGAAACGTCATTGCTGCACCTAATGCATCTGTAAGATATCCGCTTATTGGACCAAATATCATAATGGTGAGCGGAACTGTAATAACCAAGGCTACAAGCGGTGTCAAAATCATTCGAATATCTTTATGAAGAATACGATTCAAGAATCCTTCAAGATAAGAATATAGCCACACTGCTAAAATAACTGGAATAACCGAAGAAGCATAATTCATAAGAACCGTAGGTATTCCTATAAAACTTGTTTCTGTCGCATCGTTGGACATGAGAGCAATAAAATTAGGCTCTAGTAGCGCACCACCGATTACTGCTGCTACATAAGGATTGGCTCCAAATTGTTTTGCTGCAGTAAAGGCAAGAAAAATAGGGAAAAAGTAAAAGAGCGCATTACTGATCGCTGCCAAAACGGTATATGTTCCACTTTCAGGAGTTAACCAACCCACCGAAGTAAAAAGTGCAAGCAAGCCTTTAAGAATACCCGACGCCGCAATGGCAGGGAGGTACGGAGCAAATATTCCAGAAATAATACCGAAAATACGATTACTTAACTTCCCTTTAGACTCCTGTTTATTTTCCTCATTAGTCTCTAGGCCGTTCTTGTTAACTATCGCTTTGTATACTTCAGCTACATCACTACCAATAACTACTTGATATTGACCTGCGCTTTGTACCACTTTTAACACACCATCAAGGTTTTCAAGGATTTCTGTCTTTGCTTTGTTATTATCTTTTAGCTGAAAGCGCAATCTGGTGGCGCAATTGTATAGGCTTTCAATGTTCTCATCGCCGCCAACATGTTCCACAATATTAAGCGCCAATTCATCGTAATTTTTTTTCATTAAAAACTCCCCTTCAGAGATACTCTGGATGTATCTTACTTTGATAAAACAAGTACATTGTTGCAACCAAGCGTTTTTTATAGGTGGAATCTTCTTTTACACTGTACGAAATGTAAGCGATTACGTCTAATACTATTTATATTCGCAGTAATATATATCAAGTATGAATGATGAAAAAATGTAGGTCTTCTATAAGATATGAATGATACGCATTTTAAATAGAAGAGCCTTATACTTTGAAATACTCTGCTACTTTGCTAGTTAGTTCTTGTTGGTATAGGCAGAGATTGTTCAAAAATATAAATGTGTTGACAATCAAATATTTATTTGCTAAATTTACGTTGCCGGAAACATATTTTTCGAAAAAACGAGAGGGGTTTTCATATGAATACAATTTGGACACCATTAACAGTAGGAAATTTGAACTTGTCACATCGCTTGGCTCTTGCCCCAATGACTAGATCACGCGCCCTTTATGATGGTACTCCCGGAACACTTAGTGCGGAGTATTACGAACAACGTGCTTCAATGGGTCTACTAATCAGTGAAGGAACCCAGCCATCCGAAGATGGACAAGGTTATTTATCTTCACCTGGTATTTATACTGATGAGCACATTAAAGGTTGGAAACAGATTACAGATCGTGTTCATAATGCAGGAGGATATTTGTTCATTCAGCTAATGCATGCAGGTCGGATGTCACATCCAGAGAATACACCTCATCACCGTCAACCCGTTGCACCTTCAGCTGTAGCTCCAAAGGCACAAATGTATACTGCAAAAGGAATGCAAGATGTTCCTGTCCCACGTGAATTAAGTCTGGAAGAAATTCAGGAAACGATTCAGGACTTCCGCAAAGCTGCAGCAGCTGCGATAGAGGCTGGCGCTGATGGTGTAGAGATTCATGGAGCAAACGGTTATCTTGTACATCAATTTATTTCTGAAAATGCGAATGTACGCACCGACTCTTATGGAGGTTCGATTGAAAATCGCGCTAGATTTGCCATCGAGGTAGCGAAAGCTGTAGCTGAGGAAATTGGAGCAAGTCGTACTGCAATCCGACTCTCTCCTGGGGTTCCTTTAGGTGATCTTAGTGAAGGTAAAGACGGTCCTAAAGTATATGAATACTTGATTTCTGAACTTGCTAAACTTAACCTAGCCTATCTTCATATTCTGCATGGTGGCGATGAAGTGATTCTTAAAAATATACGTTTGGCTTGGCCCCATGTACTTATTGTTAATCGACCAGGACGTCCTTTAGAAGAACTGGATAGAGACTTGAAAGATAACTTGGCAGATATGGTGTCGGTAGGAACCTTGGCACTGGCCAATCCTGATTTAGTGGAACGTTTGAAATCAGGGGCATCATTGAATGAAGCCGACCCTAAAACTTTTTATGGCGGCGACAGCCACGGCTATACCGATTATCCAACGATGAAATAAAAGTTACTTCTAACCTTTTTGTTCGGCACCCTACTACAGCGAAATAAAAGCTATAGTAGGGTATTTTTCCATTCACAACTCCGCTACTTTACAAGTATTGAATTATTCTCTACGCTTAATAAAAAGTAAAAGCGGAAAGGTGAAAAGTAATGAATAACTTTGAAGAAGAGAACCAGTCTATATCTAATACGTCTAATTTTGAGAAAGAAATGCAAGTCATCCAGCAATTCCCCATTAACTTTGCAGTGTTTTCCATGGCGAGATCACATCGTAGTTTAGCCGCACACTTGTTGCGTGAAGTTGGTCTATTTACAGGTCAAGAAATTATGTTGATGCAGTTAGGAGAGCAAGACGGACAATCGCAGCAGAGTCTCGGGCGGACTATGCGACTAGATCATTCAACGATTGCCAAATCAGTTCGGCGGTTAGAAGAATCAGGACTGGTCACTCGCTCCAGATCGCCCAAGGACGGACGCGTCACCCTAGTTACATTGACTGAAACTGGCCGAAAACTCGTGGATGAAGCTGTTACCGTTTGGACAAAAATGGAGGAAGTTGCTTCACAAGATCTCTCGGAACAAGAACGTGAGCTTTTAATCTCGGTATCTCATAAAATCTCATCCAACTTAGAGGGTTTCCTATAAGCCTTCATATACGGCTGAAGACTGGCAAGTAACATCAATTTTCCTTACAGAACTTTGGTTTTGAAACAAAAAAGCCGCTAGCATTGGTATTATCCCCTTTTAGTAGACAAGTGAAAAAAGACATCTGTTAAGATGGACTTAATCTTGCCTAACAAAGGGGATTTTTTCATGGCTAAAAAAAGACAAACCTTCGGGCGTACTCCTTGGAATTAAAATTGGAGGCCGCTCGGTTGGTCAATGAAGAATATATGAGTATACGTGAAGTTGCGAAACGTTTGAATATTCAAAATAAATCTCAAATACAAGTCTGGACGGCGAAAACTAAAAATGGAATCAGCTACCCGACGACTATTCTCAATAAAATTGAAGATAATCTCTATTCAGTAGTAACTTCTCCTCTCAAAACATACCAATTATTAATCATTACCATATAAAGTAGAAAAGCCTTGATCCATCGGTACTTCTGATGAATCAAGGCCCCCACTCTATCTCAAGCATGTATTGCAAAAAATCTCATTTATTAATTACTTTTGTCTCAACTATAATGATTACTCACACCGCAATTAAAAAATTTAAATCTTGTAAGCCTTCATAGCTTTTCTTAACTCTTTGAATGAAGGACGTTTGCCATACATTAAGACGCCCGTACGGTAGATCTTGGCGGCCAGCCAACCGAACAACAAAATGGAGGCGACCAGAATACCAAGTGACAGCCAAATTTCCAGCAGGCTCGCCCGCTCCAGACCAATCCGCAGCAGCATGACAGTCGGCGAGAAAAATGGGATATACCCGGCCACCTTTACGAAAATCGTATCAGGTGCGGCGATATTGAAGATACCGATATAAAAGGCTGCCAGTGACAACACGGTAATCGGCATGATCGCCTGTCCCAACTCCTCGGTACGGCTAACAATAGAACCCACCGCAGCGAACAATACTGCGTACAGAAAGTAGCCGAGGATGTAGAATACCAAACCATAGCCCAATACCGCGATATTCAGTTGCGACAGATCCAGCCCAGCTGAGCTAAGAATGACATTATTATGCGGCAGCATAAGGTTGGCACATACAACGGCTGCAAAGACAGCAATTTGCAGCAGGCCGACCAGGAAAATGCCGATAATTTTTCCGAACATCTGGGTCAACGGTGAGACGCTTGTGATGAGAATCTCCATGATACGTGAGCTTTTTTCCGATGTCACCTCTGCAGCAATCATATTCCCCGTCATCATGGAGGAGGTGAAGAATAAAATCATCAGTACATAGACCAAACCATAGTTAATCATAGAGGTCTCTTTTTTCTCTGTCCCCACGGCTCCCCCTGCCTCAGACGGACCGTCTACTTCCCTGCTATCCACCAATACAGGTGTGCTAATTTCACGAATTTGATCGCTGGTCAATGCATTGCCGCCCATAATGGCTTTGACTTTAGCTTCCTGAAGTCCCGTCTGCAACAATGTAATTACAGCAGGAGATGGCTCTTTTTCTACAGAGACGTACTCCACTTTAGGAAACGCGTCTCCCTTGGCGGCAGGCTCCGTGAACTGCACGTAACCTTGCAGCTCCCCGTTTTTCAAGGCTTGCTGCATGGCCGGCGTTTGTACGTTGTCATAACGCACCCAGATGGCTGCCGGGTTGGATTGCTCCTTGGTGAATTGCTCCAGCTGATTCGCCACTTCTATCCGGCTCCCAGCAATCAGTCCCAAGCGATGATGCTCGGCTGCCGTTGTGCCCGAACCTCCTGCCCCATCTCCTTTAAACAAAGAAATCAAATACGGCAGATTCATACCAATCGTAATGAGCAAGGCCAGTACCAGCGTTGTAATGATAAAAGATTTGGTTCTCGCCTTCTGACGAAACGTAAAACCGATCACCGTACCCAGTCTATTCATGGGAATCCCCCACCTCTCTTATGAAAATCTCATTCAGCGTAGGTTCCTTGATCTCAAAATGCTCTACATCCGTTTGCTCCAACGCCGTTTGTAAAATCAACTTCGCCGCATCCGGTTGCTCAATATGCAGCATCCAGCCGCGATCCATAGGCTCTGCACGGCGCACGCCGGGCAGCTGCTCCAGTCCATTCACTTCACCTGTAGTAATGAGACGAACTTTTTCACGTGGGTAACGGCCCTTAATCTCCTGCACACTTCCCTGCACAACTGTATTTGAGCGATGCAAGATCGTAATATGGCGGCACAGTTCCTCCACATGCTCCATGCGGTGGGTCGAGAATAAAATCGCAGCCCCATCGTCCCGCAGTTCTTTCACCGTATCCTTAAGCAATTCAACGTTCACCGGATCAAGCCCACTGAAGGCCTCATCCAAAATAAGCAGCGTGGGGCGATGCACAACAGCGGCAATAAAGCCCATTTTCTGCTGATTCCCCTTGGATAGCTCCTCAATCCGCTTGTCGTAGTATTCCGGCACTCCAAAGCGTTCCAGCCAGTAGCGTAGACTTTTGTCCGCCTCCTTGGTCGACATGCCGCGCAGCCTGCCCAAATAGTTAATTTGCTCGCTCACCTTCACCTTGGGGTATAGTCCACGCTCCTCAGGCAAATAGCCCATCGTCCGCTGAAGCTCCTTGCTGTAGGGCTTTCCCTCATATTGAATGCTTCCTCCATCAGGGTAAATCAGGCCGAGCACCATGCGCATCGTTGTCGTTTTGCCTGCTCCATTGCCTCCCAGTAATCCGTAAATCTCCCCGCCATTCACATTCAGCGAAATTCCGTTCACCGCCGTGTGGTTCCCATATTGCTTCACGACCTCTTTCAATTGCAGCATGCTCATGATTACTCCGCTCCTTTTTTCTGCGTGTATATCTCCGCATCTTCTGATAGTTGTCCAGCAGACCAATGTATTAAAATATCATCCAGCTCCAAACGCCTCACACGGATAGGGCGAATGCCCGCTTGTTCCAATATGGCGCTGGTCTCTCCGGCTGCCAACGTTACAATTCGCTGCAATCCGCCTTCGCTCTCCGTCTCTACCACTCCCGGAAGCTCCGATGCCTCCTCTGGCGTGCCTTCAAACCACATTTCTTTGCTATTTTCGAGCAAATGGTCTTTTTCCAGCTTGCCGAGCAGCTTGCCATCATGCATCAGGACAATATAATCCGCCAAACGCTTGATCTCGTCTATAATATGAGTAGCAATAATAACCGTCGTTTTGCCGTTCTCCATACAATCCCGCAGTTCCTCCAGCATGATCTTCCAGGCAAAAGGGTCTAAACCTGACGAAGGCTCATCCAGCAGCAACAAACGGGGATGAGGCGCCAAGGCTGCAGCCAGTTCAAACTTGCGGCGCTCTCCCTTAGACATGCGCGATAATTTCGTATGCTGAGGAACCTGAAATCGTTCCATCAGACGCTGAAAACGTGTTTCATCCCAGCCGGGATACCACAAGGCTCGAAAAGCCGCTGCTGCTTCTGCCGTGAGTTGATCTTCCTCACGGCTTGGCTGCTCTGACATATACCCAACCCATTGTCGTGTATCTGCCGGCATGCCGTCTGGATACGCTTGACCGAACCAACGGATTTCACCGGAATCCGGGTGGATAAGCTGAGTCAGCAGATGAATCAATGTACTTTTGCCCGATCCGTTATGTCCAGCCAAAGCGACTACATATCCCGGTTCAATGGTTAGATTAATCGGTCCAATTTCCCGGTTACCTCGGGTTTTATAGACTTGGCTCATCTCAATAATGGGTGTTTTTATCTGTATCCCCATAGGAACTTCCACATGATGATTTACATCGTTCTTCACGGGCGTCACTCCTTCACTTGGACTTCATACCTTCTCTTCACCATTTCTGCGAAAAGTTCCAACAATTCCTGTTCTGTCATCTGCACAGCAATGCCTGTGTCAATCGCCGTTTCCAACGCCTCGGTCACTGCTTTAAGGCGGTAACCTGAGCGCTTATCGTCCTCGACCAGAGCTACGAAGGTGCCCGTCCCCTGCCGGGTACGAAGCAAGCCTTCATTCTCCAAATCCTGATAGACCCGCCGGACGGTGATGACGCTGCAGCGGAGCGTCCCTGCAAACTCCCGAATGGAGGGAAGCAGCGTTCCCGCTGCAATCTGTCCGGTTACGATGAGTGAACGAAGTTGCTTTTCAATTTGTGCATACAGCGGTTCCGCGCTATTCTCATCAATTTGCACTGGTATATTCACCTGCTTCTCCCCCCCTTTTATCTATCTTTGTACACATACCGCTAAGTTAAGTCCCGTTTCATAAGCCTACGCTGTGTCACCTTATAGGACACCCACATACCCAGAACTCCTGCCAGCAGCGCTCCCCACATCACCGGAGACAACAGCTGCCATTCCTTGCTATAAAATGCCGTTAACGATACCAGATTGGCTCCACATACTCGAACTATAATCGTAACTATCCCACAAATGAGCATGATGACAATGGATAGCCAAAAGTAGGATTTTCCTCTTTTAAGAAATTCCAAATGAATATAAATGGCTTGAATCAACATGCCGTAACCTATCCAGGTAAGTGCAAACGATACAAAGAAACCTGTACTGGCATATACCCGAAACGTAGCTGACAACGTAAACAATAGCGTGAAAAATATTACACTGTTCACAACAAACGCCAAAAGCGCCTGTTGAATTCGACTCATAATCACCGCATTCATCGGTATAGGCAAAGTGCGGAAAAAGGCTAGCATATGCGTATAGGAATCTTCCTGAAGATATTTAAATGCACGGCGGTTATAAATGAATCCGAGAAACGGAATCAACACCAGCATGATAAAATCGGCTACTGGACTCAAGTTTCCAAGTTCACCCCATTGCACACTTACAGCAAAACTCATAGTAAATCCCAAATACGCAATAAACAGCAATGTCCACAGCATGACATATGGATTGTTGCGAAAATCGTGCTGGTTAATCTTCCATGCCTGCTTGATGATTGTCATTTTCTTATCCTGATCCCTTCTGCACTGCCTGTAATGACGACCTCGTTCTCTCTTCATACGAAGTTATTATTACAGTAATCAGTGTTATTACTGTATATATCTTTATACACAGTATATAAACCATGAATTACAACTGTCAACACCTGAATGTAAATTGTGCGTACAATCACAAAAGCTCGTCAGAACCTATGCTACTCTGTAAATGATAAACGTTCTCAATCAAGGGGATGAATAAATGGATAAGATACTGCACTGGGATGAGCCCATATTTAACCTTGTTAATCGTTATCCCGAAGTGAAGGACATTATGGTAGAGCTGGGTTTTCACGATATCGCCAAGCCTGGCATGTTACAGACCGCAGGTCGTTTTATGACACTGTCCAAAGGTATTGCAATGAAAAAAGTAGCTATGGAAACCGTGGAACGCACGTTTTTGCAACATGGTTTTACCATTCAAAAATAAAGGAGCTAACAATCATGAGCGAGCTAATTAACAACCGTGAACATACAGCACAGGAATTAACGGAACGCCAACAAACGCTAAAGGAAATTATAAAAGAATTACATGCCGGGAAAAGCGTGGAGGAAGTCAAAGCACGTTTCGCAGAGGCTGTTGGCGGAGTAAGCGTAGCGGAAATTTCAGCTATGGAGCATGCATTGATGACCGAGGAGGGGATTCCCGTATCGGAAGTGCAGCGTCTTTGTTCCGTGCATACATCGATATTCAAGGGTTCCATTGAGGATATTCACCGTCCTTCAGGACCAGAGGAACAACCAGGACATCCCGTTCATACCTTCAAGCTGGAAAATCGGGAGATCGAACGATTGGTCAACTTCAAGTTGTCATTGCACGCGGACCAATTTCAAAAGGACGACAGCCCCAAAATCATCTACAAGTTACTGGAAGATTTAAGTCTGCTGCTCGATCTCGACAAGCACTATAGCCGCAAAGAAAATCTGGTCTTTCCTTATCTAGAACGCTATGGAATTTTTGGCCCAACCAAAGTTATGTGGGGTGTGGACGACAGCATTCGTGCCGCTATTAAGGAGGCAAAGAGTCTGCTCACCGAATATAACGGAGATCGTGAACAGATTGGGAAGGCACTTGCCCATATCATGAGCGAAGTGAATGAAATGATATTCAAAGAAGAAAATATTTTGCTACCGATGGCACTCAGTAAGCTGACAGAGGATGAGTGGCTGAAAATAGCCCGGGAAAGCGAAGAAATCGGGTTCTGCTTGACCGCTCCCGAACGTGAATGGATACCTGAACGGGCAGAGGAACCGGCAGAAGCCCTTGAGCAAACGGAAGGCACATCTGGAACACCTCAGGGCTTCGTGCGATTCGAGACGGGGATTATATCTGTACAACAATTGGAACTACTGTTGAATCATCTACCCGTTGACCTGACTTTTATTGATGAAAATGATGTTGTTCGCTATTTTTCCCATGGTAAGGAACGAATCTTCGCGCGCACGAAAGCCGTCATTGGTCGTACCGTACAGAATTGCCACCCACCCCAAAGCGTGCATGTCGTTGAGAAGCTGCTGGAAGATTTTAAGGCAGGTCGCAAGGATGTTGAAGATTTTTGGATTCCAATCAAGGACAAATTTGTCTATATCCGTTATTTTGCCATCCGTGATGCAGAGGGCCGCTATCTGGGAACGTTGGAATTTACGCAAAATATCGCACCGATTCGTGCTTTGGAAGGACAAAAGCGTATTCTATCCGAATAGTATCCAACCGTAAGCCACCATGTTCAGATTTTTGCCACCCATATTTATAATATGTTGTTCTACTATAAGTTTGGCCCCCAGCCTTTCATAAAAAGTACATGCTGGATTATCTGCTAGCACCCATACGATTACAGAGTGAATATCCATACTATTAAAATGTTGAAGCAGACGTAAAAATAGTCTCTTCCCCAAGCCTAAACTATGGTATTCACTCAAAACGTAAATAGCCGTTATTTCTCCCCCATACGGGGGATATTCACTTGACTTTTCCGGCCCCCCACTCACAAATCCGATAATTTCCCCCTTCTCATTTTCAGCAACATATACCCGATGACCGTCTTCACTGGATAGATTCGCATTCCACAGTTCTGTTCTTTGCTCATAGGAAAGCTGTTCCAGAACCTGGGCAGGCATTATATCTTTGTACGTCGTCTTCCAGCAATCTACGTGCACCTTGGCGATGCCCTCGGCATCTGATATCGTTGCTTCCCTGATGTTCATGTAAGTTCCACTCCTAGTTTCCAATATTATGCACTCTATTATATCGACGATCCAAATCTTGATCTATAATAAGGATATTCATTGTTTAGTGAAGTTGGATAGGATAACCCGTTCACTACACTACTCGTTTACTGGGGGATTCGACTTGAATAAAATTGTTTCATTTTATGTGCCGCTTGGCATTTCGTCATTAATTGCTGCACTAACGCATGTCATCGTCAATGCCGTGCTTGCTCGTTCGGAACATCCTTCGTTTACATTAAGCAGCTATGCGGTCGCCGTCAGCTTGTGCCTACTGTTGGAAACTCCGTTAACCGCTGTACGGCAAATGACCACGAAATTTGGTTATGATCGCAAGTCCGTTCATTCTATCGGTATTTTATGTACGTTTGTGGCTGTGGCTGTATTGATCATCGGCTGGAGCATCGGGTTGACGCCCGTAGGCAATCTGGTCTTTCAATATGTATTTGGTGTGTCCCCAGTATTGATCGAACCCACCAAGAACGTATTTCAGGTTCTTACTTTACTATACATATTGGTAGCTGTCCGTAACATATATCAGGGACTTATTATTAACAAGCACCGAACGGCATGGATGACATTCAGCTCGTCCATACGTATTATCGTGATGCTAATTGCTTCCTGGTTTTTGATCCGTGCTGGCTGGACGAATGACGGACGAGTCGGTGCCGCCATTTTTATTGCAGGTATTCTCATAGAGCTGGTCGTTACTTTTTTAGAAGGCCGGGTTCTCAAAAGAAAGCTGCCTCCTGACAACGGGGAGCAAACCATCCATCACGCGAAGCATCTCCTACCTTTTTACCTTCCTTTGCTATATTCGGCGCTGGTGCTGGTTATCCTGAATCCTTCCATCCAAGCAGCGCTGAACAATACAACTGATCCACTGTTGGCCGTGGCATCCTTTTCTGTAGCACTGCAAATCCTGAATCTATTTGTCTGGTTTTGCAGCTCTTTGCATCAAATTGTGATTCAATTTTATACGACTAAGCGCAGGGAAGTGCTGATATTTTTAGGCTTATTGTCTATCCTGTCGCCAATGCTACTCCTGTTACTCTCCTTCGGATTTGCTGGTGATCCTGTGTTACGGAATGTATTGGGATTGGAAGGAGAACTGTTGCTAGAAACCAGAGGACTGCTTCGCATACTGGCTGTCTATGTTGCATTTTATCCTTGGGTGGAATATTTTATAGGACGGTCGATATTAATCGGTAATACTAAACCTATCTTTATTGGTAGGCTGTTTTCTGTGAGCTTTGCGATTCTCGCGCTTATTCTGTGTATCTGCTTTTTTCCAGGACTGGACGGCAAAGTGGCAGGAATTGTGATGGCTGTTTCCTCGCCTGTCGAGCTGGGGATTTATCTGTTGCTTTATCGAAAAATCTCTACAAGCACGATGAATGTGTCATCCTGAAAAAACTTACCTAGAGAGCCTTATGCTAACGCCCCGCACATTGACTCCCTATGGCACATCTCTCTTTTACGAGGTCAAAATATAAGGACCGTTCTTTGTAATCGCAATCGTGTGCTCGTATTGAGCTCCCCAACTGCCGTCTGCTGTGCTGATGGTCCAGCCATCGTCCCCCCAGAGCACCGCGCCCTCGGTTCCGAGGGTAAATACCGGCTCAATGGTTATCACCATCCCTTCGCGCAGCGGTAATCCCGTTTTGGGACGACCATAGTGCAGAACCTCTGGCGGCTCATGCATTTGGCGGCCAATGCCATGCCCGATCAGAGGCTTGACGTTGCCGAACCGCCGCCAGCCTGCCGCTTTTTCCACAGCATGCCCGATATCCCCCAACGTCTTCCCCGGGCGGGCAACCTCGATACCGCGCATCAGTGCCTTATGGGTCTGCCGCAACAGTCGTGCTACCGGGCGGCTAATGTTACCTACCGCATAGGTCCATCCTCGGTCAGCCAGCCAACCGTCCTTGTTAACCACAATGTCGATGGTCACAATATCCCCATCATGAAGCACCCGCTCCGAGGGAAAACCATGACATACCACCTCGTTGACCGAAGCGCAGGTGGCATAAGGGAAACCTTTATAGCCCTTTTGTTCAGGCGTAGCTCCGCGCTTGCTTAAAAACTGCTCTACCCAAGCATCGATTTCAAGCGTTGTGATTCCCGGAAGAATACGACTTTCCAGCGCACGATGGCAATCTGCCAAAATACGTCCGGCCTCCCTCATGTAGCCGATTTCCTCCGGTGTTCGTATTGCTATCTCTATTGGAATCCGCCTCCTTTGAGCATACAAATTCACTAAACCTATCCCATTGTATGCAAGGCGGACACAAAAAAACCGTCTCCTCTGTGGATAGACGGTTTATAAAAGTCGTATTTCTAGTTTTTCGGGTAATCGAACCCTTTAAGATACTGAAGAATTTATGCGACCGAGTTCGTTTTCCACCACCATGGTCAACTCTTCCTCATACCCTCCTGTAATCCGGTATTTTCGCACATATTCCTTTACAAATTTTTTGGGATCCTTAGGCCGGAAAATTCGAGTCATTTCCCGCAGACTTTCCTTAACTTCATTGTGACCTTTCGTTGCCATGTAACTCCCTCCCAAAACGTTGAAAATAAGTGCTCCGTTGAAGAGAATGCCGAAAAGTATTGATGTCCTTATGCAGTGAAGTAGTATGTCTAATTGCAGCTTAGGTCGGGAACACCTTATACAAGGCATGTACCTGACACTATTATTAACCGATTTTCTTTTGGCTGAATCACTACCCCATTATAACATATTCAGATACAGCTTTCAGCTTTCCAGTAAATTTACATTGATTTTACCTATCTTTTACCCATCATGTCATTTGGGGTACTCAATCAGCTGTTGCACAGGGGGTATACCTTATTTATCGGTTTTTGGAGTGTATGTGTTTGGGGTAAAATAAATAAACATAACAAGGAGGGAAAAGGATGAGCCGCTTTGCTCCGCTGTTCACTGCACCTGTTGCCCGTATGTCTGCCCTGAACTTAGGAACTTGTGAAGAGGAGGGCGTCAATGTCTCCCTACTTGATCAGGCAGACCGTGAAATCCAAGCCAAGTTTCCTAAAATGCACAGCTTCCTGCTACTACGCCACGGCAAACTGATCTGGGAACGCTATTATAACGGGCATGAAGTAAGCTCTCTGAACGATTTGCGATCAGCGACCAAAAGCTTCACTTCCACGCTCATCGGCATAGCTATGGCTCGAGGTGATATGCCCGGGCCAGAGACGGCTGTGCATAAGCTGTTGCCTGAGTATTTACCTAGGCGGAAGGAAACACTGCTAGAGCAGATTACGATTCGCCATCTGTTGACCATGACATCCGGCTTGTATTGGCAGACGGGTAAAAAGCTCGGAGAAGCTTTTATCCACCGTTTTCATCGCAGCAAAAGCTGGCCGTCCTTTGCCCTGCGCTTACCTGTACAGGAGGATCAACTCGGTGTATTCCAATATCGTAGTGTTGATTCGCACCTGTTGTCCGTGCTGCTGACTCATTGTTGTGGGATTGACGCCTATACGTACGCTCTCCAGTATCTGTTCGAACCCTTAGGCTTCGGAAGAAGTGGTTGGGCACAAGATCCAGAGGGCTACACCATGGGACACATCGGGCTATATCTGACATCACGTGACATGGCTAAATTCGGCGATTGCTGCCTTCATCAAGGTAACTGGAACGGAACAGAATTGATTCCGGCCGATTGGCTGCATCAGGCGACACAGCGACAGGTTGAAGGGTATCCAGAATTCGGAGATTACGGATTCCAATGGTGGACAGGACGACTCCACGGCATCAACTATGCGTGTGCGCACGGACATGGAGGACAGCAAATTTATCTAGTGCCAGAAGCAAACGCAGTCGCAGTATTTACAGCAGATAGCAAGGTGAGCCGTTGGAAAAATCCGCGAACACTGCTGGAGCGCTACGTTTTGCCAGCCGTATCCTCCCTCAACTTGGAACGTTCCTGAAATGAGCTTTAATGTGCTTATGAATATAGGAGGCTAAACAATCATGGAATTCTCAGCACCAAAAATTCTAATATTGTACGCCAGTTACGGGGAAGGCCATGTGCAGGCCGCTCGGGCGATTATGGACAGTTTGCGAAGACTCGGACGCTGCGAGGTACAACTTCTCGACCTGATGGCTGAATCTCATCCCTGGTTGAACGGTCTGACCAAATTTGTATATATGCAAAGCTTCAAAACCATTCCTCAGCTTTACGGCTGGGTCTATAACATCACGCGCGGTATGCAGGCTAAATCGGCCTTTGGCCATGTGCTGCATTCATTCGGAATGCGTCAACTTACGCTCACACTGAAAAAGGAGTTGCCGGATCTCGTGATACATACGTTCCCGCAGCTCGCGCTCCCGGCGTTACGCCGCAAAATGGGAATGAATTTGCCTATTGTCAACGTGGTTACAGATTTCGATCTGCATGGGCGCTGGCTGCATCCTGATATTGACCGCTACTATGTAGCCACTGAGGATATCCAGCAGGAAGCCGCCCAGCGGGGGATACCTATCGAACGTATTATCGCTACGGGTATTCCGATTCACGCTTCTTTTTATAACATGTCTGCCAACGAAATTCCTGTTCAGGAACAGGTAATTCCATCACCACAGTCTGAGACTACTACGCTACTCATTATGGCAGGCGCCTATGGTGTGCTATCCGGCATACTGGATATCTGTCAGCAATTAAGCCAGCTTCCTCAGTTGCGGCTACTCATCGTCTGCGGACGAAACCAGCAACTGAAAGCAGAATTGGATGCGCTATATGCAGACCACCCGGACATTTACACCTATGGATTCGTGGACTTTGTTCCAGCACTTATGCGTGCGAGCAATCTGGTGATTACAAAGCCCGGCGGCATTACACTCTCGGAAAGCATTGCATCCGGTTTGCCTATTCTTGTGTTCAAGCCCGTGCCCGGTCAGGAGCTAAATAATGCTCTGTATTTGCAGCAAAAAGGAGCTGCCCGTATTGCGCGCACGACGGAGGAGCTGATTCAGCATTGTCTCGACCTGATTTCCATCCCCTCTCTTGCCGAAGAGATGACGCAGGCGATTGAGTTGCTTCGCAAGCCTCATCCCGCAGACCAGATTGCCGAGGATATTTTGCATCAGCTTGTGGATAAAAGACCTTCCGTACGGACAAATTAACGAAGAATAAGCAGACGGAGGGGATACCAATGGAACGTAAAGGAAAGGATTTACTCCCGCTAACGGGTGAAAAGGTAGAAGTGGACGGTGTTTATATTGATGAGGATGGACATGAGCAGCATTTGCACAGAGGCCAGCATTTTCCCGCTGATGTTGTTCTGGGTACTTCCGAGTGGAAAATGACCGAATATGCCTTTGATAATCATCACGAAGGACGTACCGATGAACGACTTATCCCCAAAGAGGATGACAAGAATAAAATGGGTAAAATCACACACCCACGCCGCCATTTAAAAACTGGTGACCGATAATTATGGAAGTATATCCACAATTACACCAAATATGTTGATAGTTTGTGGACAAACTGTGTGCAAAGTATGAATCATCGTAATATTATCTACAGATTGTGCACATTTTGTGTATAAACCATGTTATTTCTGTGGATAAACATTAATATGCGGTGGATAAAGTGTATACAACATGTGCAAAACATGTGCATAACCGTTTAAAAGGCTGAACGAATCCTTTTCGTTCAGCCTTTTTCGTATTTTTATACACATTCTCTAATTCATTTTTTTACCGAGATCGGGTATGTTTGAACGAGAACATCGCTCCCAGAACGATGAGTTGCCCAAAAAGGACTCTATCCCATTAACGGAGACTAATCGAAAATTCGCAAATAGCGCATAGAGGAGTGTAAAATGGAAACGGGGACGAACAGAGTCAAAAGAGGAATTACCGAAATGTAAAAAGGCGTAGTCATCATAGAAATTCTCGCTTCAGTCGGGCGAACATATGCAGGAACGCGGTATATAGAAGCATCTAGCAAAACTCGTTGACCAAAATTTGGAGTAGGGGTGACCCGAATGGCATCTATTAAAATCCTTTCACTTAATGTCGGCATGCCCAAACAGATCCAGTTTAATCAGAAGGACGTTTCTACGGGGATATTCAAGTCGGCCACAGATGAATATTTGTATTTATCTTATCTAAACTTCGAAGGGGATGGGCAGGGCGATCTAGTTCATCACGGGGGTAAAGAGAAAGCTGTATGCGTATATCCCTACGAGCACTATCCGTTCTGGGAAAATGAATTGCGGAGACCGCTCGATTACGGCGCGTTCGGGGAAAATTTAACGATAAAGGGTTTGCTAGAATCCGACGTTTGCATTGGAGACGTCTTTAAGCTTGGCAAAGCTATCGTTCAAGTTAGCCAGCCGAGACAGCCTTGCTACAAGTTGTCCATCAAGTACGGCGTACCGGACATGCCCTTGAAGGTACAGCAAACAGGCCACACGGGATTCTACTTCCGCGTTCTGGAAGAGGGAGTTGCCTCTAAAGCCGACGGACTATCCCTCCTTCATCGCCATCCGAAAGCAATTACGGTTTCATTTGCCAATCGAATTATGCATCAAGAGAAGAATCATATCGAGGGTATTAAGCAAATTCTCGAAGTGGAAGAATTGTCCTTAAACTGGAGAAATACGTTACTAAAACGTTTGGCGGGAACCGAAACGGATTCTCGGGAAAGACTATCAGGCAATTCGTAAGGTGGAAGTGGTTCAATGAATTTGCAAGCTCGTCTGGCTGCAGTCGAACATCGAATCTGCGAAGCTTGTGGGCGATGCGACAGAAGCGCAGTCCAAATGGGAGGCCTTTCAACCACGGAAGGTGGCACTTTATCGGTCATTTGCAAACCAATAAATTAAAAAAAGGTTATCGCCAAATTCGAGTATATCCATTCGCTTGACCGCTTATCCTTTGTGTAGAGTCAACTTTTTTACCGAGATCGGGCATATCCTTCAATCCTGTCCTCATAGTTTGTATAGTACGGAGACTTAGCTTGAATCTTTTATAAAGGAGGATATGCCTGACATGTCAGTCTATAAGTCTTCCACAGGATTGGATGAAAATATAGCAGCTGTCCTGTGCTATTTGTTCGCCTTTATTGGCGCGCTGGCCTTTGTCATGCTGGAAAAGAAAAGCCGATTCGTATTATTTCACGCACTGCAATCCATACTTCTTTTTGTAGCCCTTATGATCGGACATGTGCTGGTCGGATTCATTCCGCTACTCGGTCCTTTCCTCGCTTCCCTGCTAACGCTGGCAAGCCTTGCCTTGTGGATTATCTTGTTAATTCGTGCGGGACAAGGAAAGTGGCTCAAGCTTCCCTGGATAGGCGATCTGGCTCTTCATCAAGCCCGGCAGTTGTGAAAACAACAAAAAAACCTTGATCCTTAGCAGGATTCAAGGTTTTTGCTGTTTCGATGATTACTTTTTATCGCATGTTTGCTTCTTCTGTCCTATATGAATGTATCCCAACTTATCTGGATTAACCATTAAATAAAAATTCTGAATATGCTCCCCGTCCGGTGTCAGTATGAGGCATAAGGTTTCTCTCACTTCACCGTCTTTCAAAAATGCCAGCTGGACCTCGCCATTGATGACGGTGTGGAACACATCTCTTTCTCTTAAAACGGTTAATACCCGACGAGAAGTCAACAGGGCAAGAACACCTTTGCGTACAACCATCGGTCTCATCACCGTATGCACATTACCTCCGCCATCTGACACGAATACAGGTTGTTCAGCCAATAGTTCCAGCATAGCAGTCACATCGTAGGCAAGAAAGGCGGTTGTAAAACGTTCTAGTAGTTTTATTCGGGAAGAGTTATTCACATTGCGACTGGACTGAGCCTCAAGAGCAGATTCTCCCGAAGATAAAATACGACGGGAGCGACTGAACAACTGACGACAGTTGCTCTCGGTCTTCCCCAGTAATTCCGCAATATCTTTATAATCATATTGAAAAGCTTCCCTCAGCACAAAAACAGCCCGCTCTATCGGCTTTAGCTGCTCCAGTAACACCAGAAAAGCGTAAGATATCATGTCTTTACGCTCTAACCAATCCGCAGGGAGATCTGCGCTTTCACCCAACGGCTCCGGCAGCCACTGTCCTACATATGTCTCTCTTTGCTTGCGCGCAGAGTTCAACAGATTCAGACACCGATTCATCGTCATTTTGGCTACATAGGCTTTGGGATTCTGTATTTCATTCAGGGGCTTATTCTCCAGCTCGACAAAGCAGTCTTGAACGACATCCTCGGCATCCGTAACCGTTCCAAGCATGCGATAAGCAATGGCAAAAGAATATTTGCGATATCTTTGATACAGCTCCTCCAGATTTAAATCCACCGATTGTTGTTCAATTCTATGTTCTTTGCCAGACAAAGCATAGCCCCCTGTTCATTAAAGAATGCCCGGATACATCCCCGTTGCAATCGCAATCCGGTTCCAACTGTTAATCACGTTAACCGCGGTTATCAAGTCTACGTATTCTTCCTCTGTAAACTGTTCTCTGACCCTATTGTACAAATCCGTAGGTACCCCTTGTTCAGAGATACGGGTGACCGATTCAGCTAATTCAAGCATAACACGTTCTTTTTCCGTGAACAAAGGAACCTCCCGCCATAAGGCTAGCTGCAAAATGTGGTCAGCATAATCCCCCAGCTTGAGCAAATCCTTCGCATGCATATCCAGACAATAGGAACATCCATTGATTTGGGATACTCTAATTTTCAGTAGTTCATACAATACTTTGTCTGTAAAACGACCGGAAATATATTTTTCCATCTCCATCATTGCCTTGAACGTGCTAGGACTCACTGCTCTGTGATTGAATCTTAAACTCACGATACATCGCCTCCATTATTGGTTTACATATAGAAGACAAATGAACATGTGATTTTGTGACAAAGTGCAATACATCAATTTGGAATTGCCCTCAAGTGGCATAGCATGTATTATAGATAAATGATTTTATGTAAAGAAGGTGAGCACTCACATGAGCGGAAAAGGTATTATAAAAGAATTTAAAGAATTCGCTGTACGGGGTAACGTGATTGACCTCGCGGTCGGTGTTATCATCGGTGGAGCGTTTGGCAAGATTGTCACTTCTGTGGTAAACGATATTATCATGCCTCCGATTGGTAAACTTCTGGGCGGCGTTGATTTTGCTGATTTGTATTATGCTATAGGCGCGAATCCATATAACGGAGATAACACTCGCATGACTCTGGCACAGGCCAAGGAAGCCGGCATTGCGGTTATGGCGTTCGGGCAATTTTTCAACGTCCTGCTGGACTTCCTGATCGTGGCCTTCTGTGTGTTCCTGATGGTCAAAGGGATTAACATGCTGAAACGCAAAGAGGAAGAAAAACCTCCTCAGGAAAAAACGATTAAGGAATGTCCACATTGCCTATCCGAAATTCCTGTAGCCGCAACCCGTTGCGCACATTGCACTTCCAAGCTGGAAGGGTACGTCGAAGCACGCTGACTCAACCACACCTATATGACTACAACAAAACGGCTTAAGACGGTATACCGTCTTAAGCCGTTTTGGTATGGTGTAGGAGATCTGATTAGTTGAAATTGGTGATAATGCCACGGGGTCTGACGGGCAAGCCCTCAGCGTACAGATGGGAAACATCACCGAAGCCGATGCAACGGGGAACTGCCCATTCCTGGGAGCGCTCATCAAACAAGATCGTGGTTACGGAACTAGGCGGCATCCAAAAACCGGACCAGACCAAGGCCAATGGCAGCTCCAACAGATGAGCAAGCCAGGTCAGCCCGAAGCCGCCATGACAAAATACGGCCACCTGATCTTCGGTGTGCTTCAGAATCCGGTACCTGCCCTCCACCCGCTCAAAGCCTTGCCGTTTCAGGAATTCATCAGAATGAAGCTTCAGCTGTTCGAAGATTTCGGGACTCTTCGTTCCCTGATAATAGGAAATCTCCTGCCAAGAGTCATGAGTCGGCAGGGGTAACTCGGAACGGATCACTTCACCAGGCAAATCCCAATGGGAAAGACGGCCGTATGGAGTTTCCTCCAGCTTTAGGGCCAGCTCCTGCGTCCAGTGTTCCACTTCATGAGTCATACCCAAAGACTCGGCAGTATAGCACATCGTATCCAAAGCCCGCCCCAAAGGAGAGGCATAAATTCGATCCAGTCCGTGACTGGAAAGCCGTTTGGCCAATGCCTGGGCTTCCAAATGCCCCTCCGGCGTGATGGTGTTGTTGGGGTAATCGGGGTCTGCGTGTCGGATAATATACAATCTCATCATTGGTTCTCCGTTCCTATGAATGGCGACAGGATCGCTTTATCTCATTCCATCGATTAGTTCTCCTGATCTTTAACGTTTAATGTTTATTCAGCAAATTTTCCAAAATCGCGCGCAAATCCCTGTCTTCCTGGTAGACTTCCTCACCCGTATCCAGCTCAATAACCCGGATATATGTATAATTGGCTCTGACATCGACTGGTTTAAAAATCAATTCCTCCGGATTGTCTGGACGGACATCATAGCCCATATTTTTGAACATATCCGTGATTTGATCAATCCCCGGCTTGCCCCCACTTTCCAGCATAATTAACCCACGAAGTTCCTTAGGTTCCTCTGGATGCATGACTCGAAAATGTACTATACATTCCATGTAAAATCGCTCCTTTCAATCGTAAACCTGTGTGATGTTGCAAATCCTCATGTTCCCAGCATACCCCAAATGCCACTCCACATTCCACACCCGCCTTCATATCGTCAGGAAGGAAAACACGTTATACTGTAAAGTAGACCTTTGATTTCTGCTTACTATAGGAGGAACCACAATGACTAGCGAGCTTCTAGATATCTACGATGATGAAGACAACTCTCTTGGCACAGCTTCTCGACAAGACGCACATGCCAAGGGATATTGGCACCATACCTTTCACTGCTGGCTAGCACGAGACACTTCGACAGGCCGTCGCTTACTGTTCCAACAGCGTCAGGATACGAAGGACACCTTCCCCGGATGCTACGATATTACAGCAGCCGGTCACTTGACGGCAGGCGAAGATATGTCTCAGGCGGCTCGTGAGCTGGAGGAAGAACTGGGTATTCATGTGCCCTTTGCCTCATTAACACCGCTGATGACCGTTCGGTATGAAAGCAAAGGTACCGCACAGGGTACCTCTTTTTGGGACCGGGAGGTTAGCTCGGTGTTTGGACTGCTATCGAACCAGCCATTGGAAGCTTATCACCTCCAGCAAGAAGAAGTAGCCGGACTGTACGAAGCAGATCTTAACCAAGCACTGGCCCTTTTTGAAGGTCATATTCCCTTTATCGAAGCCCAAGGCATTACGTCAGGGCCGAACCCAGAAAAAACTCGCCGCCTGATTACATCGGATCAATTCGTGCCTCATAAGGCGGGCTATATTACATCTATATGCCGGGCACTGATGGAACTTCCTACCCGGTAATCTTTAGCTATTCTCCAGCTGACATATATTTGCCGATAATGCCTTCATACCGCCAGCCATACCGGGTCGACAGCTCTCTGCCCATATCATGCTCCAGCTCATACAGAATAAGATCCTGAGCAAAATGATTAAGCAGCAGACCTGTCATTACCGGATGCTCGGTAATAAGCGCCTGTGTCGGGCAATTCTCTCCCCGCATACCCAGCATGCACCAACGCCGATCAATAACAAAAGAAAACTTGCGCCCTGCTGGTTCCTGTCCTTCTGTACCAGACCTAAGCGGTAACCACGGTCCCATCATGCTTTCTCCGTTATCGCAGGACCAGAGCAGACGCACACCTCGACTCTCAGCTTTCTCCAACTCTGTCCGCAGCAGTTCGGCTTCCTCACGCCACAAATCCAACACAATCTCATGCTCTGCCCGTTCCAACTCACGCGTCAGACTTTCCAGTACCTTCCGGTCACCTTCCGCGTTATAAAAGGTCGGCTTGGTTGGTTCTGTTCGTGGCATTTCCTTCTCCACCGCACGCAGGGACTCCTGCATCTGCCCTTCGATCATCCGGGTCAATTCACCCGGTGGCAGCATGCTGTAACGAACAGGCTCTCCAGCACTGGTTCTGAGGTATCCCTGCCCGGCCAAACGCTGTAAAGCCGCGTACACGTTGGAGCGCGATGCGCCCAGACGTTTAGCCACTTCATAGCCGGAAGCCGCATTTTGCCTCGAAAGCTCGACCATAACCTTGGCTTCCATTTCCGTAAAACCCAGATTCCGCAGATGATGCAGCAAACGCTCCATGTATTCTGTTCCCCCTATGCTGCCCGGCGTTATGTCTGTGTCCTGCAGCAGCCTGTTCGGCTGCATCAAATCTGTTCAGCTCCGCAGCGCGGGCACCACTTGGACCCTTTGGGTAGTTCTGCAGTACAGATTTGGCATTTTACATTTTCACGTACTTGTGCAGACGGCATTGCTGGCTTCTCGGCCCCGGAGTTGTTGGCCTTCCAATATCGAATCCGCTCGTCCAGCTCCTCCTGACGCTCCCGCTCGCGTTCCAGTTCTTCAAGGCGACGGTGTTCTTTCTCCAGCTCTTCCTGACGGCGGCGCTCCCACTCTTCGTCGAATGCCGCTTTTTCTTCTGGTGTAAAATCAGCCACTGTGTAATTGCGGTCTAATCCCGCTGGTTCGTGCGTTTCATATGGTTCATCCTGCTCCTGTTCATGCCGATCCACTACTTCATGTTCTGCATACTCCGTGTAAACAGGAGCGGGCTCCTTCGCTTCCTCTGGCTTGCGCAGATCAAAAGAATAGGCGTTCGTTGGCACCTCTTCACGCACAGCAGCCACCTGCTTGGAGGCAGCCTGCCCTTCATTCAGCTTGCGTCCGCATTTGGGGCAAAAGTTGGCATCCAGTGGCACAACTGCTCCACAGGTGCATAAATGAGCGTTTTTTAATTCTGCAATTCTACTGCGCAGCTCGTCAATTTCATCCTGAAGCTCATCACATGCGGTGGATAGCTGTGTCATCTCGGTTTCTGCCACCGACATGTCGGATGCGCGGTAACCTTCGTAAAAGATCTGACCCATTCGCAAGAAATGAACATCCATTTCCTGCTGAATCGTTGTAATTTGTGAATTGATCTTACTAATCTCGACAGCATGCTGCGCCTTTTCTGTTGCGCGATTAGCGCCTTCCTTTATACGTTGAATCAGCTTCATCGTTATTTCCTCCCCATATCCAGCCGGATTTCACTGTACCGTCCGTATATCCCAAAGTTTTTTTCTGTTGGCAAACCTCGAACTCCTGTATAATGGAATGCGGTCATATCGCCTGTTTGAAGGCTATAGGCATTAGCGTCAACGTATTAACGTTCTGTCGCTCCGGCAAGATCCGCATGAATTTCAGCATTATTTTTAGTCCATCGCCTTGTTCTTATCGTCAGCTAAAGCTGACTAGAACTCTATCATACCAAAAACTACCCCCATTTGTGAAAATGGAAGATTTTAAGAACGAAAGGGGTTTCAGGATTATGGACCCAAATCCTTCTTTTTACCCCCGACCCATCGGGGTTCCTTACTCAACGTCGAGCCCTCAGGCACGTCGTGCTTCCATGGATACCAGTATGACGCTGGTGCCTGACACCGATCAAGACTCGGCCTATTTTCGTGCTTTAGAGAACGCCGGCATTCACCTGAACCGCCCGCAGATCCAGGCCGTCCGACACGGCAAAGGCCCCCTTCTGACCCTTGCAGGGGCGGGCTGCGGCAAAACCACAGTGCTGGCTGCCCGCGCAGGCTACCTCATGGCGATGCGGGATGTCCCTGCATCGTCCATTCTGCTGGTGACCTTCACCAGCAAGGCAGCTGCCGAAATGAAACTGCGCATCGCGGGATTACCCGGTGTGCGCCCTGCCGCTGCACGTGCAGTTCAGGCTCGCACGTTTCACTCATTCGCTTTGGCGATGCTACGTCATCGCGGCGTGCAAGATGAAGTGTTCGGTGAAACGCAGGCCCAGCATACCGTCATGAAAATGATGCTGCGTCAGCTTGGGCTCAGCGAGGCTTTCCAGCCGGAAAGCCTGCTGTCTGCCCTCTCCGCCTGGAAAGCGGAAGGCCGCAGCGCGGACGAGCTGCCGGAAACCGTACGCGAGGAATCGGATGCAAAGCGTGCCATGCTCGCTTATGAAGCGTGGAAACAGGAACGCAATAAAATGGATTTTGACGATATTCTGCTGCGTGCCTCAGCACTGCTGCGTGACCCGGATGTACTTCAGCCGCTTCAGCGACGTTTTTCACATATCATGGTCGATGAATTTCAGGATACGAATGCCCTGCAATATGAGATGGTGCAGCGATTGGCTGCCCGACATCGCAATCTGATGGTCGTCGGAGATGATGATCAGACGATCTATACCTTTAATGGGGCACGCCAGGAATCCATTCTGGAGTTTGACAAAGTCTATAAGGATGCAAAGGTCATTACCCTGGATATTAATTATCGCAGCGATGCGCGGATTTTGGGGCTGGGCTCTAACATTGTCGCCAAAAATGTCCATCGACGCTCCAAACGTCTTTCGGCTGCCGGGCGTGAAGGCTTGCCGCCGCAGTTTGCCACCCCATCCGGACCCGAGGAGGAAGCGGGGCATATTGTTACTCATTTACTCGGGCAGGTAGAGGAAGGTCGGCTGCGCTACCGGGATATAGCCATTTTGCACCGGACAGCCAGCGGAAGCCGATCTATTTTTGAGCAATTAATTATGCGGGATGTCCCATTTATTCAGTACGGAGCAGGGGCTGTATTTTATGATCAGTCCCTGATTCGTCCCTTAATGGATCACCTGCGCTTGTCGCTAAATCCCCGGCGTATGGAATCCATTCCGAGCACCCTCGGGCCGCTGTACGTATCCCGTGAGGCGGGGATGGAATGGATTATGCGCGAGGAGAAACAGCAGGCTAAAAAATACCCGCTGATTCATCTCAGCCGCTGGGATCGACTACGTGATTTTCAGCGTGAGCAGGTGAAAGAGCGTATTCGTCTGATTCGCAGTCTCACTACAATGAAACCTGCCTATGCCATTCAAGAAATGCGGCGCGTCTTTTATGACAAATATTTGGAAAGCGGAGATACGGGCGCGTGGACTCATTATAAGGAAACGATGCAAGAAAGTCTGGAGGAGCTCGAAACGGCAGCCAAGCGCTTTGACACCGTGGAGGCGTTCGTCAGCTTTGCGGACGAGCTTTCCGAGCGTCACCGCCAAATGGAATCGCTGCGCAGAGAAGAAGACAGCGATGCTGTTCGGCTCATGACGATCCACCGCGCCAAAGGGCTGGAATTCCCTTGCGTATATTGGATCGGAGCCAGCGAAGGCATTCTGCCGCACAGCTCGGCGCTGCACAGCGAGCTGCCGGAGGATCGGCGGGCAGGCGCCGCCCCGACTACGGCTGTGGATAACGATGCAGCGCTTGAAGAAGAGCGCCGCCTCGCTTACGTGGCCGTCACCCGGGCGAAGGAGTTGCTGTACATCACCTCTCCCGCCTCTAATCATGGCAAGCCTGCCGCCGTGTCACGCTTCCTGCTGGAAGCCTATGGGGTCACCCCTGAGGCTTCCAGGCCGGAAGCACGCCGCAGCAGCTTCGGCCAACCGAAGGGTGCTTCCGGGTATAGCAACCGTGCTGGTGCTGGATCGCCAGCGTCTGGCACAGCGACCCGCGTGAGCAGCAGGCCGGGACCAGGCAGCGCTATGGTACGGACGACCTCGTCGGTGGCAGGGTCTCCGGCGGAGCCACGCATCAACGTGCCTGTGTGGAAATGCACCGACGGTGCCTGTAAAGCGTGGATGCGTCGCGACACAACAAGCGGACGCCGTACAAGCGCGGCTAGCACAGGCACGCCGCCGGTGTGCCCGCTCTGCGCCTCCCCGATGACAGAGGGGACACGCAGCATCCCAGCCAGATAAGTGCGAGGCGCGTATACGGAGCTGTACTTCGACTGCACTCGTTATTTCCGGTCTGACTTGTGCAGACCTGTAATGAATCAAAAAAAGCACTGTCGTTCATTTTCACGGCACCCTGCGAAAATAGGTTTTGGACAGATCTAATAAAAGAAAAAGCGGCCAGACGAGGATGTGAAAACAAAGCCCTAGTCTGCCGCTTTCTATATAATCTTTACTGTTTAATTGAAGTATGGAAAGTGATCGCGCATAAAATGAGTTAACGTATCCTCCAAATTTCTATGCTGTTTCATATATTGGAACAAGATGGCCGAGATGAGCACGATTTCAGAGTCCTCGATACTAATAATCCAAGACGGTGGCTCCTCAGGATTATAACTAAATTCGCTAACGATGCCGTATGCTACACCTAGCTTATCAATTCTCTTGTGTAAAATTTGATGGATCTCGCCAGTCAGTTGATGAATATTAATATCATTCTGTTCCAGAGCCTTTCTCCTCCTCCAAGTCGAGTGATTTCATTCGAGGCGCCTTCAGAAGCGATATCTTTTCCCTGATAATCCCGTTCTACGAAATAACAGGTGATCTCCTGTCTGGCAGTTGCGTGATACCGCTCTAATGCCAACAAGCACCCATATTCTGTTATACTTCACAATCAACGCGCAAAATCCGGTCTAGTTCGTCAACCAATAGATAGTTTAAAATCAACAATAGATTAAACTTTACCAAGGAGTATTTTACTTGGTCGCCGGGTGATGCGGCTTTAAAACAGCGGCAGAAGCGTCTAGAGCCATTTCTAGCGAAAGGGCTGGACAAGCAAGCGGGACTGGAGACACATGGTTTGCAGACTAAATCCACGTTTCATCAAAACAGAGATTAAAAATATTGAGGAAAAAGGCGAGAACCGCGCCTATGTAACGCTCAAGGTATATCAGAAAGTGGAAGTGCCGCAGCAAGTTCCAAACCAAAAAGCCGGCGGTCAAGGGGATAAGCACACAAAAAGTTTTCCTTCCGCTCTTGCCTTTTCCATTCGGAAGGAAAATCTTTTGTTGCCCCTTGACCGCCTGACCGCCTACTTAGTGTCCGGCAGGGTGAGGGGCGCAGCCGGAGGCTCGGCCTGCCGGACGCTTAGTAGGCTTTGGCCGGGTTACCATGCGGAAGGCAAAAGGGAAAAAAATGCTTTCAATAAAAAAGAACCGGCGGCTGCCGGTTCTCTCCTACTTCTTCGACTCCACTTCCATAGCACGATGATGGAGCGCAGCGGAATCATGGTGCTGCTCTGTGCAGGCATACATGATGATTAGCGCAGCGCCAGCGTAGCGGCTCATGATGGGTGCCTGCCATCTTTGGTTTGACCCACAGCTCTTACGCTCCGTGGGCAGCGTAAAACGAACGACAGGAACGTAGAGCGCCTTGGCCGGGTGCTTTCTCCCGGCGTAGGCGCTTCTAGTTATCGTCGAGAGTAGCGGCCCAGCGGTGCGTACTGGCTCTTTGGCGGGCGCTCTTGCCGCCTTAGAGCCAGTAGCACGAGCCACCCTCCCCACTCTTGTCCTGCTCGCTCCCTTACTTGCCGATCGGGAATCCCGCCACTTTCTACAGGTATCTAGGCTGGTTCAAACCAGCCTTTAGGGTTTCAACCGGCTCATTAAAAAAAGGCGCTCCTGGATTCCTCCAGAAACACCCTTTCTAAACAATGACCTTTTCCGAAATTACTTTCCTTTACGAATTATGCTTATTTTAGTAAACTTACACACAAACATTGTATAATAATTGTATAACTGTAAATTCGGTGAAGGGAAAGAACGATGCTAAAAAATCCTTATTATTTAACTTTTGTTCTTTTGGTATGGCTCATAGCTAGTCTAGTTTTGCGAATTTCATATAATTATCCGAATACTCTTTATAACTGGTTGTTAGCATCATTAATAATCCGTTTAATTGTACGTGCTATTCATGCAACATATCAGAAAAATGAGAAGACCAGTAGGATAACTGATTGGGTTGTAGAATTATTTATGCTTCTCATTTCATTCGGAGTTATCATATCCATATTTTCAACTAAAGACTTTTCATGGTCAGATCAATTAATTTTTCTGCTTGCGGAGCTATATTTACTTATTGGTGTGTGCGTTAATATTTTTGAAATCAGAAGAAAAGGGCAGAATTAGATCATATGTTTATATATAGTTGAACAAATGGAAGAAGAAGGTGATACCAATGACTTTTGCTCTTGTATTATTTATTGCAGCTGTGATTCAATTTGTTCTGGATAAAATTATCAGCAAAACAGATGAGAAGATATCAGACACGGATGGTTTTATCCCATACAGGTGGTTCGTTGTGATTGGGGGTATTGGTATATTTTTGTCACTTTTATTTGTTAATGAACCCCCTTATAAATATGTTTGGATTGGCGTATTACTTATTATAGTGTTCGGTGTTCGATCTATCTTCCAATGGAAATATATTCGAAGTTCACAAAAACATATTACTTCACTATTGATGATGGCCATATCTGTAGTTAGTACAATTGTTTACGTTTTAATTTAACAAAAAAACGGTACATTTGTGCGGTTATGAGCCAGCTTCCCCACTCTTGTCCTGTTCGCTCCCTTACTTGCCGATCAGCGAGCCTATTTGCTACAGATACCTCGGCTGGTTAAAACCAGCCTTTAGGGTTTCAACCGGCTCATAAAAAAAGACGCTTCCGGTTTCCCAGAAACGTCTTTAATAATCTTCAATCCACAATGATACGTATATAAATAGTACGTAAGCTAAAAGGAAGAACCCAATCACACTAAAAAGGATAATCCAGATAAAACGTTTTTTTAATGGAGATAGGATTTTCCCCCATCGTCTTAGGGTTTTCTGACGGGTAGGCAACAACTCATTTTCCAATTTCTTTAACATATGTTCTGCTTTTTCCTCATTTTTATTTAAAAGTTCATTCCAAATTTGTTTATATTGCTCTCGAATTGCTTCTTTAGTAGAACTATCTTTTAGTAAAACCATTTGCAACCTCCCTAAGAAACAAAGTAGCAAGAAGACCTGAAGCTTTGCTCTTCAGGTCTTCTTGCATTTAGACACTCTTCTTTTCTATAAAAGACTTTTTAAATAATAAAGGAGACAAGATAAGCAAAATCCCTAACAACAAAAAAATGGACCCGTACAAATATAGATAAAAATCTTGGGCAGGGATTAACATACCCATTTTGTAAATTGCTTCACCACGTCCACGAGTCGTAAGAATATCAATCGCCTGCTCGGTTACAATTAGACCAGCGATTAACATAATAAAAAATACTACCGCTCTTTTCAAATTCCACTTTACTTTAGAGTTAGTTGATACTCTCTTTTCTCTGGTCATAAAAAACTTTCTGAATAGTAAAGGAGAAAAGATAAGCAAGACCCCTATCAACAAAAAAATGGACCCGTACAAATATAGATAAAAATCTTGGGCAGGGATTAACATACCCATCTTGTAAATTGCTTCGCCACGTCCACGAGTCGTAAGAATATCAACCGCCTGCTCGGTTACAATTAGACCAGCAATTAACATAACAAAAAATACTATTGCTTTTTTCAAATTTCACTCACCTCCCTCTACAAGATAGTATAGCTGTAAAAGCTAGTAAAAAAAAGAAAAAAACAGGTTCCTTTTTACTGGAACCTGTTTTTTTTATTCAACTTTTAATTCACGTAAACATTCCCTGCGCCGCTTGCACCGTAACCGTCTGGTGTGGTCAGTCCAGTAATTCTGATATGATATCCACTACCTGTTGGGATACCATCAAAAGATTTACTGTACCAGCTACTAGAATCTTTTTCAGAACTGTTTCCAGATACTTTCTGTGGAACACTCCATTCTTTCCATCCATTCCATACATCTTGCACAATCTCATATCTATTAACAGCTTTTACGTCACTAATACCTGTGTCTTGCCATCCTTTGATTGTGGCCGAATGGGATGAACCAACAGAAAAGGCGTCGCCCCCAATTAGTACAGTTCCATATTGAACCCCACTAAGTCTATAATAGTCTACAGCCGCATTTGTAGAAATTTCAGATGGATTCAGTGCTTTAACGGTTGCAGGATTCCCATCACCAAGAACTAACTTCCACTCTTCACCATCTTTGATTACTTTCAAATTTTGTTTTTCCCCATCCTCTTTGATTACAACTGCTACACTCGAATTGGACTCTTTTTGGGCACCGACAACTTCAATTTTGTCAAAATCAGTTCTATTACTGTATTCCTCATACTTCTGAATTTGTTTTTCTTCACTTAGATACCGCGAATCTTTGACCAGACTTACTGCATCCGAAAAATTCTTTTCGTGCATAGCAGTTAAGTATTTTGTGACAACTTTTTGAGCCTCTTGCTCGGATTGGTCGACAGCAACTTCGGATGTAGCTTGATCTTTTGTTAAAGCTTCAGAAGCAGAAACCGAAACTGAAGTATCAGCCGACGGAACAACAGGTGCAGCGGATACAGAAGTACCTAATGCAGCCACCATTGTAAGTGTAGCAAGTAGCGTAAACCATTTTTTCTTCATTCAAAATTCCCTCTTCCCATTATTTTTTTGATCTATGTAAGTAAAATCTTTTGATGTACATTTACCAAATTCGACTTGGAATCAAGTCCTAATTTTTTATAATATTTGGTAGACTCACATCTATTATAGTGATAATTCATTAAATATTCTAGCGCTTTCAATCATTTTATAGTAAATAACTATTAATTGATTACATAATACTATTTTTGTTACTACGGCAATAAAATGACCACATTCCTTTATCCCAAGGAAAGGATATTGTTCGAGTTCGCTCCTCGTAAAAAATTTCATGCCCCCATTTTGTAATAAATCCACTATATCTGAAAAATCATTTTCCTTAACTAACTCAGCCAGGTTTGAATTGAGCAATTTCGATTGATCCATATGCTTCATTGTTAAGAAACGTTGTGGATTACCCGTTATGAGACCATGAGACTGAAAAAGTTGTAAGTCACGATTACAGAGGATTGTACCACAAACGGTATTTCTGTTAAGTTGAATGGTTTCCTTAGTAAAAGCAATAAGAGTCGGAAAGTTAAGTTTCTCTCGATTAATGCAGTGGAAAGAAAATGCAGGGAAGGGAAGCCCCCAAAAGTATGCCAAGACCGCCGTCAGCTTGTCGTCTACATATTGACCGACAAATTTAGCCTGCTCCTTACGTTGAGTTAAATAGCTATAGAATAACAAGTGTTGGTCCCTATTAATCTGGTCCGTTAATTGAATAATTGTTTCGTAGGTAAGCAATCGATGAGAAATCATGTATTAGTCCCTTTCATTCCCATGTGGGTAGTATTCCTATTGGCATGATACCACAAATTGAAACTATCCTTCCCGCTTATCCCATATAGCCTTAAAATCTTGGGTTATACCTTTCAAAAGAAATGAAGATTGTTTGCCACCGGAGTATAAAAATCCATAATTTAAGGATGATTTTTCCCGAAATTCATTGTATGGTTCCTGCCTCGCCTCTAACTTATGATGAAATTAAAGAGAGGTGAGGTGCTAAAAAATTAATAACAAAAATTGAAAACGCATACAACTGAAGAAGGAATGTTTATAAGTGCAAGATGATCCGTAACCACCTGTCATCAATTACTTCAAAGTACTTAGTCTGTACTTATGAAAGCGATTTCTTCAAGCTGCGCCGCAGGACAATTAAGACGGTAACATCTAAATTCAAGGAGTGAGTCATATGCCAGATCCGTGGAAAAGAAGATTTTTCGGTATTCTTAGTTTTGTTCTCTTATCTTTTTTGTTGGTATCTCTCGATTTAATTCCAAGCTTAGCAAAAGCAGAATCAACTAACTTGGTCACCCATGTTGAAGACGAAACGACGATGGGTGCAAGTCAAGATTTATCCACTAATGGCAAATCTCCTTCTACAGTCGTCAGCTCCAAGGATGCAATTATTCAAGGTTACGGCGTAGAAAAACGGGATACTCCCTATACCGGCGATACACTTTATAAAGGCGACGGTTATGTATCCTTCTTTTATGATTATGACCCAAATTCGGGCAAGTCTGACGGGACGGCTACGTTTAAAGTGAATGTGCCGACAGCAGGTCTATATAAGCTGAGCCTCGGTTACTATATTCCGGCGAACACCGGCTCCAAGGATACCAGCTTCGAGGTCAATGGTACAATGGCTGAAAGCATAACGCTGGTTCCCCCTCCGGAAGGTGCGGTTGTAAACGAGAAGTTGGTAAGCAAAATCATGTTGAAAGCCGGTACAAACGAGGTTACTTTTTCAAGAGGCTGGGGATATTACGGGATCGAATACGTGAAGGTTGAATTCGCCAGTTTGCCTGCTACAAACAGCAAAATTGAAGCCGAAGACGGAGTCATTACTGGTGAGGTCAGCACCGAAACCGCCAGCACGGGCTATTCTGGTACCGGTTACGCAGCCTTTAAAGGCACAGGGTCGTTAACCCTTGCCTATAACGCAGCTTCAAGTGGCTTTTACAATATTGCAATCGGTTACAGTAATCCAAATAGTGACAAAAAGACCCATATGGTGGTCAACGGTCAGACAAGCGAAATATCCCTTCCGACAACAGCAAGCTATTCCGAGGTATCCGGCGGTAAAATCATGCTGAATTCGGGAAACAACACAATACAGTTCAATGTCGACTTGGGCCAGTATCATATCGACTACATCAAGCTGTCAGCAGTGCTCCCCCCGAAACTGCATCAGATTGGGAAAAAGCCGGTAAACCCGAATGCGACTGTGGAAACCAAGGCACTCATGGGTTATCTCGTGGATGTTTACGGGGACAAAATTCTTTCCGGTCAGCATACTCTTGAGGATGCCCAGTGGATTAAAGACCAGACTGGAAAGTATCCTGCAATGTTGTCAACGGACATGATGGATTACTCCCCCTCTCGCGTCGAGCATGGTGCCACCTCAACTGAGGTGGACAAGGCGATCCAATGGGCCAAAGAAGGTGGAATTGTCACGTTTGTATGGCACTGGAATGCCCCTAAGGGTCTACATGACATTCCAGGAAAAGAATGGTACCTCGGATTTTACACCGAGGCGACTACATTCGACATTCAATATGCGCTTAATCATCCCGAGTCGGAAGAATATCAGCTAATCCTGCGGGACATTGATGCCATTGCCGCTCAGTTGAAACGCTTCCAAGACGCTCACGTTCCGGTGCTATGGAGACCACTGCACGAGGCGGAAGGCAAATGGTTTTGGTGGGGCGCCCAAGGGCCAGACTCCGCCAAGCAGCTGTACCGTATCATGTACGACCGTCTAACACACTACCATCACCTGAACAATCTGATCTGGGTATGGAACTCCGAGAGCCCCGAATGGTATCCGGGGGACGATGTCGTCGATATTGTAAGTGTGGATATCTACAACCCGGCGGCTAATTATCACCCAAGTATCGGCAAGTACGACAGCTTGGTAAATCTCGTGCAAGGCAAGAAGCTGGTTGGTCTGTCCGAAAACGGCCCGATTGGCGATCCCGAATTGCTTCAAGCATATTCAGCGCATTGGCTCTTTTTCACCACATGGACGGGCGATTTCGTCCGCAACGGACAATATAACTCCCTGGATCATCTCATAAAAGTGTTCAACAGCGATTACGTGATCACGAGGGATGAGCTTCCTCAAGACCTATTTACTTCCTCCAAGAATGAAGCGGAGTAAGGCGCTCTTACGGGGCTCACCGTACCACGGAAGGTAGCAGATACTTCGGACGATGGGTATGTGGCTGGATTCTGATAACAACGTCGACAAATTGGTAATTACTTTGAACGTGCCTGTAATTTTACCGTCCCACCCAGCACCATGAAGTAACGCATAAGCCTGCCCCTAACCAACAGCGGCCACCTCAGAAAATAACCGAGGCGGCCGCTGTTGGTTTGTAACTTGAACAATATAGTCTATGATAAAACCATTATAAAAAAGGGCCGTCTTCTCTCCGGCAGGAAAGTCGAAACGGCCCCGTTCTTTTTGCAAAACGAATTAGTTAGTAGACCATAGCTTAATCCGGTTTTGAATATGTTTGGTAAAGGATTGTTCCATTTCTTGTACTCCGGCTTTCTCCAGCTCTGCCATATAGGCATCCCAAACCTTATCGAAGTTTTCCGGCTTGGTCATGACAGCTTCCGGAATTCGTTTCCATGTAATATCCTTCATCTTGGCTCCGAGAATAACAGCCGGATCGTCATTGGGTAGAGACATCGTGTAGGCTGCTCCGTATGCTCTCGGTTGGAATTCTTCTTCTTTTGGGAATAGATCTTTCCAATGATCAATCTTATAGGCCTTTAGGACTTCCTTCTCCGACTTGTTATAAGTTGCTGTCAGCATCTCCGGATAACTACGAGTAAAGTAGTTGCCGGTGGAGTCCTTGATGCCATCACCATAATGGACCGACAAGTTCCAATATAGACCGATTCCAGATTCTTTTTGGAAAGCTGCATTGTCATTGTTCATCCGTTCCAGCACAGCCGGAATAATCGTCCGTTTGCCGTCTTTAACCGTGTAATGCTTTCCTTCAATCCCCCAATTATTCAGGATTTGCCCCTCTTCCGATGCCAGAAAGTCGAGAAACTGGATAGCGCGTACCGGGTCCTTGCACTTGCTAGAGATCGAGATTCCATATCCCCCATCAAAGCCAGGAAGCCAAAAGTTGGTGTCCTTATATTCCTTGCTCATGGTGACTGGATAATGACCGTATGTTTGGTCGAATTTGCCCTCCGCTTTTAGCGCATTTTGCCCGTCGCCATAGTCCCATTCTGGATCGGCCAAGCCCAGTACGCGGCCTGAAGCCACCTTCGCCTTAAACTGATCGGTCTTCTGCACGAAGCTTTCCGGATCAAGCAATCCAATGGAGTTCATGTGATTCAACCAGCGGAAATATTCCTTTTCTTCCGGTCGGCGGAAATGATAAGTGGCTTGGTGTGTTTTTTGATCAATGTAGTATTCGCCGTCGTCTGGTCCCCCGGTCGTTTGAAATCCTGAGTTTGTTACCTGGTACATATGCCAATCGTCGGCATTAAGGGACAATCCGATATTTTTATTGCCATTTTCGTCCGTCGGATGCTTGGTGATATAGCCCTTAATGACTTTTTCAAAATCCTGTACCGTACGAATGTCCGGGTATCCCGCTTCCTTGACGACACGATGCTGGAGTTTAAACCCTACGTCGGGTTTAATTTTTTTCTCCTCGACAGCGGACCAGGTCGGAATCACATAGATCGATGGGTCGTCCAAACTGTACTTTGTCCGAACAAGCTTGTCTCCCAGCATTTTTTTGATGTTCGGTGCGTGCTTGTCGATCAAATCCGTCAGATCAATGATTGCACCAGCATCGACAAGTTTGCCGACATCCGCCTTAGCAGCGATCAAATCAGGATAGTTTCCTGTGGCTGCAATCAACGAAATCTTTTGGACCGGGTCTCCGACAGCGAATTCAGCATCTAGAGTTACTCCGGTTTTTTCAGCGATGACCTTACCGACTTCATCCTTCATGCTATTCCAATTTGTGCTGGAGTCTTCCGAAAAATAAGTAAGTGTGATGTCTCCTGTTGTTACGGCCTTGGTAGCCTCAGAAGGATTATTACCGCTGCACCCTGCAAGGGTCGCGACTAAAGTCAGTGACATTACGAAAGATACGACCACTCTATTTTTTCTTGGCTTCATGGAGCGAAACCTCCCATTATAATGAATGTTTGCTTCGTTTAGCTCTTTACCGCTCCGAGCGTCATACCCTTAACAAAATATTTTTGTAAAAAAGGATAGACGATAAGAATCGGCACTGTAACAATGATGGTGATTGCCATTTTGACGGATTCCGGTGAAACCTGTGCCATACGCTCGGCCATATTGGCAGCGTCCTGGGAATTGGTTGCGCTTGTTGTCGTACTTTGCAGAATTTTCATCAATTCATATTGCAGGGTCGTCAACGATTCGTTGGACCCATTAAACAGGTAAGTATCGAACCAAGAGTTCCATTGCCCAACTGCCAAGAAGAGCGCTACGGTCGCTAATGCCGGTTTGCAAAGAGGAAGAATAACGCGCCAGTAGATCGTGAAATCGTTGGCACCATCCAGCTTGGCTGATTCCTGTAACGCATAAGGCAGACCATCAATGAAGGAACGAATAATGAAGACATTAAACGCACTTACAAGACCTGGCAAAATATAGACGGCAAATGTATCAATTAAATGCAATTCCTTCATCAGGATAAAACCTGGAATCAACCCTCCAGAAACATACATGGTGACGGCCAGAAAGATGGAGATGAACCTTCTAGCTTGAAAATCACTTCGTGCAAGCGTATAGGCAAGCATCGAGCCGCTGACCAAGCCCGCTACGGTGCCAATGACGGTTCGCAGAAAGGAGATCTTGAATCCAGTGATTAACCCCTCATAGGTGAAAATCAAGTCGTAATTCTTCAACGTAAATTGCCTTGGCCAGATGGTGATCCCACCTCTAATGGTGTCTACCGAATCGTTAAAAGAGATAGCTAGCACATTTAAGAACGGGTAGATCGTCAGAACGGTGACCACAATCATGAAAACATAAACAACTATCCCCAGGATTCGGTCTTGTGGTGATTTCGCCTGAAGCTTGTTGTTTAATCCGCCGACCGGCGTAGTGCTTTTGACAGCCTCCATGTCCATTCTCCTCCTTACATAATGCTCTCGTTGGTATAGCGCTTAAAGATTCCATTAGCCGCAAACAATAGGATCAGGCTTATCACCGAATTAAAAATATTAATGGCCGTTCCGAAAGAGTAACGTCCCATCGCCAGACCATAATTAAGCGCATACAAATCAAGTACTTCAGAGTAATCAATGACCAGGTGATTGCCCAGCAGAAATTGTTTCTCGAATCCTGTACCGAGCAGATGACCAATAGACATAATCAGGAGAATGATAATAGTCGGCCGGATCCCCGGCAGCGTGATATGCCACATTTGCTGTAATCGGCTAGCGCCGTCCACCCGCGCAGCCTCGTATAATTCAGGACCAATACCGGCGATGGCAGCCAGATAAATAATGGCGTTCCACCCCGTTTCCTTCCAGATGTCTCCGAAAGTTACAACCCACCAAAATAATTTACCTTGGGCCATAAACTGGACTGGCTGATCGATGATGCCTAGACCCATGAGCATATCGTTTACGACACCGCCATCCGCTGAAAGCATTTTGGTGACAATGCCTGCAGCAACCACCCATGAAACAAAGTGCGGCAGATAAGATACGGTCTGAACAAATCGTTTTACCACTTGTATGCGGACCTCGTTGAGCAATAGAGCAAAGACAACGGGTACAATAAAGCCAGCGACCAGTCCCATAAGGCTCATAGCCAGCGTGTTCCGCAATACTTGGTAGAAATGATCATCTTGGAACAATGTACGAAAATGCTCCAAGCCCACCCACTTCTGTTCAAAAAAACTCAAACCAGGTCTGTATTTCTGAAATGCCATTGTCCAGCCCCATAGCGGCAAATACTGAAAGATAAAGACCCAGATAACAAACGGAATGGACATATAATAAAGATACCTCTGGCTTTTAAATACCTTCCAAGCATTCCGCTTCGTTTTTTTGTATACGTTTTCCGAATTTGCTGTTACCGCTTTCATTTTTTTCATCCCCTCTCTTAAAACCAATCATAAAACAGAGGAGAGTCAGAACCCATACAACGGATTTCGGAAAAAATCATCCACAAATTATGGATTTCTATATTCCGACGGTGAACGGCCTTCGTATCTTTTGAATTTGCTGTAAAAGTAGTTGACGCTTGTATAGCCGACGCTTTCGGCGACTTCGTATACTTTCATTCCCTGACCCAGCAGCTCCTTGGCCTTTTGAATACGGACTCGGTCCAGATAGGTATTAAAGTACTCCCCCGTCTTGTTCTTGAAAAGCTGACCCAAATAGGCGGTACTATAGTTTAGTAGTCCGGCTAACGCTTCCAGCCTCAGGTTGTCTGCATAATGCTTGTGAATGAAGTCGATCATTTTTTTGAATTCCAGCTCCTTTCCACGGTGTTCAGAGTCTTGCGCCAATGTTAGCAGGAAACGGTGGGTCTCTTCCAAAAGATCATATAGATGATCATGCTGGTATATCCCATTTAAAAAACGGGAAACTTCCTCCGTCTCTTTCAACTCGATACAGAAACCCGCGGTCAGCTTATGAATGATTGCATTGGACAGAAAAAAGAAGGACTCTTTGATCGACTTCTCATCTTGCCCCTGTTTGAGTAAAAATGCAGCCGCCTCGTTCAATAATGGCAGTATTGCGGTTTGGTTTCCTACCTCCAGACTGTAATACAGGCGGAAGATGAATTCCTCCATCGTTTCCTCAGCTTTATCAGCAGACAATCGGGGAGAATCCAGCGAAGAAGAAAAGAAAGGATACGGACCTAGCAGTCGGTTCTTCTCGCTGAAAAAGGATTGTTTTACCGCTTCCTGGGCCTTTAAAAAAGATTTACAAATATCTTCAGGAGCAGATACTACCCCTCCGGTTGCAGCGGCGAACCGGACATTATCCGCAACATTACGAATCTCATTGTGCAGAATTTCACGCCGTTCTCTTCCGCGCAGCGGCGCGTTGAGCAACAGGACTGTATACGGGGGGATTACTGTGACAAGTCCCATCATCTGCCCCTCTATCTTTGCCTTCAATCCATTCGAAAGCTGGTATGCGACATCAGAACGGTCCACTTCAGAAACACGCGGGTAGACGACCACGACTTCGTAGTTGCTCCACAACAAATCTGCTTCTTTTGCCTTACTTCTCAACTTGGCCGGATCTTCAGTTCTCTCTTGAGAGACAAGCAAGCTATGCAGGTATAAATCTCGATTTATAACCTCTCTCTTACGCCACTCCCCTTGAAGACGCTCCTCTTCGATCCGCTCGCGTATCCGTTTTAAACTGGACGACATTTCATCAATGTCGACCGGTTTAACGAGATAGCCGAACACCCCGTATTTGATCGCTTGTTTGGCATACTCAAAGTCGGCATATCCACTGAGGATCATAAAGTGCAAATGATGACCGTCGGTTGTCAAGCGCTCAATCAACTGTAAACCATCCATAACCGGCATGCGGATATCGACGATTACAACATCAGGAGCTTTTTCCTCGATGACTCCCAGTGCTTCCTTTCCATTGGCTGCCGTAGCTGTAACGATAAATCCGAGGCTTTCCCATGGGATCAGCGTTTGAAGCCCTTGACGAAGCTTCGGCTCATCGTCAACGATGACTACCTTAATCATTTGGATTCACCCCCAGGTATAAAAAACTGAATACAAGTGCCTTTCCCAGGCTCGCTCTCAATATGTAAAGCACTAGAGGTCCCATACAGTAAGACGAGACGATCATTTACGTTTCGTAGTCCAATTCGCTGGACCTCCTGTTCATGTACGGATGCAGCAAGCTCTGCTTGTACTAGGGCGAGACGATCGGCCGTGAAACCAGCGCCGTTGTCACATACCATAACTCGAACCCCCTCCGGGATTTCCTTAACTTTCACTTCAATGACAGCTCCTTCTGCTTGATTATCCAGACCGTGTACAATAGAATTTTCCACCAATGGTTGGATAATCAGAGGTGGAACCAACATTTCCTCCAAATTTGGATCAACGGTTAAGCGATACTCCAAACGGTCTTCATACCGAAACTTTTGAAGATCGAGATAACAGCACACTTGTTCAAGCTCTTTACGCAGTGGAATCTTGTCGTTACCAGCCTCCAGACTGCTGCGCAACAACGCGCTCAACTGCCAGACTGCTTTAGCGATATCGTCCTGTTGGCGAATGTGGGCCTCCATTCTGATAGACTCCAAAGAATTGAAGAGAAAATGCGGATTGATCTGGCTTGCCAGCATTTTGAACTTGATCTCGTTTTGTCTTTGCTCCACGAGTCTTTTCTGGCGATTCGTCTCTTGGACCTCCTGGACCAAATGGTTTACGCTGCTGACGAGCGCGTTAAATTCCCTCGATAATAGACCCACTTCATCTTTCCCATCAATATGGAGATAGGTTTCCCATGAGCCTGCCCCTACTTGGGTCATATGCTTGCTCAAGCGAAGAAGCCTTCTGGATAATAGCGAAGCAGAAGCATAGATAAGCAAGGCTGCAAATATCAGGCTGGCTGTGATCGCGATTCCGCCGAGCCATATCACTTGATTAGCATCTCGGGTAATCTCAGAAACGGAAAAAATGGAAATAATGCGAAGTCCATTCCAGCTATTCTGTGGAGCTAGATTAGCTATAACCACCTTCGACGCTTTTCCATCGATGAGCATGTTGTAACTTCCTTCCTGATGGAAAAGTATATTTTCGTCGGCATGAATTTCAGAAAGATTCTTCCCGAACAACTCTGCTTCATTGGACGCGACAATCTGATTCCGGTTATCCACGATCAAGGTAGGGAACGATTCCTGATTCAGGATTGAATTTAATTGGCGCTGGTTAACATTTATGACCAGAACCCCTTTTCGTCCTGGTGAATCCACTGAAAATGATCGAATCAGGCTGAGATAATCGGCATCGTCCCTCTCATCCTTGATTAAATTCCAGCCGGCCAATCCTTTCTGCGCGATGGCCTCCTTGTACCAATCTGCGGTTGTGATCCTATCATCCGGTTGGATAAATTCCCAATTATTAAGTGCTCCAGGATTAGAGACATAGACACGGATGCCGGATATCTCTTTGTACAACTGGAGGTAGTCACGAATACCTGTATACTCCCGGTATGCCTGAATGACTTCGATATAGCTGTCATACTTCTGGCTGGCTACCATTTTCATCCGATTGTCATTGGTCAGCCGGTACGAGATGTCCAGCGGCACTTTGATCAATTCTTCTGTACGATTTCGGACCCGCTCGACATTGTTGGACACTTGCATAAAGGCGTCTTTAATAACGGCCTCTCGAAGCTTCCCCGTCAGAAACAGGCCACACAACAGCAAGGGAAGAACAGCTACCGAAATGAATGTAAGCGTCATCTTCTTTCTCAGTTTCATGTCATTCATCATTCGTATAAAAAACATGGTTTGCCCCTCCCCAATCAGTACGCTGATGCGCGCAAAATGCCCCTTTTCATATAAAAAGGGGCATAACTCCATCGATTGTTTTCTCTCTTTCGGCAATTATACTGTTGTACTGATCCTTAAGCCTTACCAGGCTTTATTGCCCGAAGCCTGAACCATCCACTTTCATAGTCTTTCTGTCTGTAGAGAAGAGGGAGGCCCAACTTCATAAGCCGATCCCCCCCATGGATAGACTTTTGCCCGCTATTTCCTGACTTAACTTCATATTCGAGCTCTGGATTTAGTCCGTCAAGGCGCAGGGCTCGCCAAGGCGCGTTCGGGACAGCCATCACTTGGAAATAGTAGACGATGGCATCCTCTTGGTCTTCAGAAACAAACATCCAAGCCGATTCGTTATCTTCAAACGGGTTGTTTAAGCGATACAAGTCACCTTTTTGTACTAAGCCACGTATCTGCTTGTATACTGCGATTTGGCGTTTGACCGTCTCTTTTTCCTCATCGGTGAATTTCGTGAGATCAAGCTCATATCCAAAATTTCCGGACATGGCCACATCACCTCGAAAATCAAGGGGTGTTATGCGTCCAACTTGATGGTTCGGAACTGCCGACACATGCGCTCCGATGGCGCTTACAGGATAGACAAGGCTAGTTCCATATTGAATCTTCAGACGTTCCACCGCATCGGTATTATCACTAGTCCATACTTGAGGCATGTAGTAAAGCATGCCTGGGTCAAAACGTCCTCCGCCACTTGAACAGCTCTCGAAAAGAATATGCGGAAATTCGGTGGTGACGCGCTCCAGCAGCTCATACAATCCAAGAACATAGCGATGGGCAGTCTCAGATTGGCGCTCTGGCGGCAGAGCTGCGGAACCGATTTCCGTCAGGCAGCGATTCATATCCCATTTCACGTAAGAAACTGGGGCGCTGGAGAAAATGGCAGCCAGCGAATCGTAGATGTAATCGCGTACTTCCTTGCGAGTATAGTCCAGCACCAACTGCCATCTGGCTTCACTGCGTCGCCGTCCTGGAACGTGAAGGCACCAATCTGGATGCTCCCGGTACAACTCGCTGTCTGGAGAGATCATCTCCGGCTCAAACCAGAGTCCGAATTTAAGCCCCAATTGATTGATGCGTTTCGCGACATCGGCAAGTCCGTCTGGCAGCTTCCGACGATCCTCGTACCAATCGCCGAGAGACGAATTGTCAGAATCCCGTTTTCCGAACCAACCGTCATCTAAGACAAAAAGTTCGATGCCTAGCTCTGCCCCCTCCTTCGCTATCGATACCAGCTTATCTGCATTGAAGTCAAAATAGGTAGCTTCCCAGTTATTGACCAGAATAGGGCGTTCTTCATCCCGATATTTCCCTCGGCAAAGACGAGTCCGATACAAGCGATGATATGTACGCGACATTTCTCCCAGCCCTTGACCAGAGTAAACCATAACGGCTTCTGGCGTTTGGAAGCTCTCACCTGGGCTCAGTAACCACGAAAAATCAAAGGAGTTCACGCCGATGCTAAACCGTGTAGAGCCGAATGAATCTATTTCTGCTCCCGCCTCAAAGCCCCCGCTGTACACGAGGCTAAAGCCGAATACCTCACCATAGCTTTCCGTTGTTCCCCCAGTGACCAATGCAGCAAAAGGGTTGAGTTGATGGCTGCTCATGCCCCTTTTACTATCAATTCGGGTTTCACCTTGAAGAATCGGTTTGCGGGTAATATTCCCCTCCCGAGCCCATGCTCCCGAAAGATACATGAACTCTAGATCGCTTTTACCTGAAAAATCGACACTGGCACTTAGAGCACGGAGAAGCCGAAGATTCTTGGCTCCCGCATTACTCAAACGAGCCGAACGAGCGATTACGTTTCGATCTGCGAAGACGGTATAAAGAAGAACAACTTTAAGGCCTGAAAAGTCATCTTGTAACTCCAGTTCCAGCGTATCCGCTTCGTCTTCATTTTCGGTATATACGGCCGGAAGCCCGGTTAATGATGGCTTTCCCTTAGTGATCCGGTAGCCAATATACTTTAACTCCGTGATACGAGTTCCATCCTCAAGCTCTACTTGATACGCCGGGTTACGGAAGTCCCCGCTCCCATACTGCGGATATTCTTGCGGCAACCGATCCAATCCAGCCTTCGCGGGAGTGTGAAGCAATAGGTCAGCCATGGGTTCGCGGTGCTTCAACCTGTCTCCCCAGTATACATGGACAGGAAATCCATCCACAATCTGAATAATATAACTCATGCCCGACGACTGCAAATGAAACAGCCCTGTTTGCTCTTGAACAATGATACCCATTGGGAAAATAACCCCTCTCTTAGATAATAATCATCGGAGTTCCACACCAAAAAGACACTCAGAAGAAGCATTTTGTAACAGCCATCAACTATGTTCATATGGTGTAAAGCTTGATAAGATTCAACAATATAGCAGTAGGTTCTACAGAAATCATATATTAATTTTAGATATGAAGTACATGGCATGGTGCTCACTATTTATGTTATAATACTTGATAATTTACATAAGGAGATTTAGCGTGATAGAATATTTGCCGCGTAGTAAACAGCATTCTGAATTGTATCTAACTCAGTTTGGCATAGAGGAATGCATACCGAGTCACTTTTTTGGACCTGCGATAAGAGATCACTATCTGCTTCATTATATTTTGGACGGAGAAGGTACCTTCGAGGTCGGTGGGTTCAGTTATCGCTTGCGGAAAGGACAGTGGTTTCTAATCTGCCCCCAGGTCATTACTTATTATCAAGCCGATGTAGTGAATCCTTGGTCTTATTGCTGGTTTGGATTTGACGGGGCACTGGCAGAAACACTCCTCAAGCAAGCAGGTCTAACGATGACGCGTCCAATCCTCAACTTTGAAGGAGACCATTTGATTCATCAGTATTTGCAGCGAATGAACGAATCAAGTGAATGCCATAAAGCTCGGGAAACCAGACTGACCGGTCTGCTTTGCTTAATGATATCGGAGCTTATAGAATTCGGTCCGGTAACACCTCCCGAACAAAAGGAAAGCCGGTCGGAAATTTACGTGGAAAAAGTGAAGGATTTTATCGAAATGAATTATGCTCAGAAAATTACCATTGAGCACATTGCAAATTTTATCGGACTCAATCGAAGCTATTTATGTTCGTTATTCAAACAACAAGTGAACACAAGTATTCAGGATTATTTGGTTCGCTATAGGATCAACAGAGCATGTGAAATGATGGGAAACGCTGAACTTTCGATCGGTGATATTTCCCGTTCAGTCGGCTATAACGACCCTTTACTCTTCTCGAAAATTTTTAAAAAGGTAAAGGGACTCTCCCCCAAACATTATCGAATCGAAACCCATACTCAAACTCAAGCCGATTACTAAAAATACAATCGCTGACTCATGTGGAAGATGGGAGACATCAACTCAACGTTCGTCACATATTCGGCGTGGACTCTAAGAGCAGAGATGACTTCTACCCGGCTACCGATACGAGGCCTCTTACGAACAAAAGAGGTCAACCAGAGCAACTGGCTGACCTCATAAGTTTATTTTGCAGTTTGTCCTTCCAAATAAGAAACCGGCTCTTTAACCTCTACTTTGGTGCCGCCAAATTCATCTTTAATGTATTTTTGAGTATCCTCGTTATGATAGAGATCCGCTAACTTTTGCAGCCCTTTGTCATTCGCCTTATCAGATGAAGTAACCAGGACGTTAATATTATTTTTGGTTGCCTGACTGATCTCCTCATGGAACAAGGAATCTTTCAGTACATTCAGACCCCCTTCTAAAGCAATCGTATTCCCAATCAGCACCAAGCCTACATCTTGAATCACTCGTGGTCCTGTTTTATCATCAATTAGTTCAAATTTCAGGTTTTTAGGATTGCTAGTAATATCATTGACTGTACCCAAGGCATCATTAAAGTCAGCCTTAAGCTTAATCAAACCGGATGCTTCCAATAACTTTAAACCTCTTGCCGTATTGGCTGGGTTATCTGCCAAAGCTACCAGAGCCCCGTCGGTCACTTCATCGATGCTTTTGAATTTTTGCGAATAAATCCCCATGGGCTCCAGGTAGGTTGTGGCTATAGCCTTCAAATCAGCTTTGCTCTCTTTGTTATAGCTAACCAGGTACGCCCACGATTGGAATGCATTCACGTCTACTTCGCCTTCTTTGGTCGCATTGTTCGTTTCGATTCCGCCGTTAATTTCTTTCACTTCAATGTCCAACTTGGCATCCTTGGCGGCCTGGGACTGGGCAATATGCTTCCAGATCTGGGCGTCAGAGCCCATGGAGCCGATGACTACTTTTTGCGTTTCCGAACCGGAAGCGGCGCTAGAGCCATTGCTGTCTGAACTTTTATTACCGCATCCTGCGGCAACCAATAATAAACTAATCCCTAATAGTAAAACGAACGATTTCTTCATGTTGTTTTCCCCCAGATCATGTATGCTAGTGCATCGTCATTCCACCTGTAACATTAATCGCTTGTCCTGTCATATATGCTGAGAGCGGACTGGCCAGAAACAGCACCACATTGGCGACATCCTCCACCTCGGCCGTTCTCCCCAAAGGTACCTGTGAACAATCTTCTTCGTATATTTCTTGAGCGGTCATTCCGCGAATGACGCCCCCTTCAATCCGTTCACGATGTTTCATCGGCGTTTCTACGATACCTGGACAAACCGCATTCACCAAAATTTGATGCGGAGCAAGCTCAATGGCCATCACCTTGGTCAAGCCGAGAACCGCATGTTTGGATGCACAATATCCGCCCATGGCCCGATATCCATTTTTTCCAGCCTGCGAAGCAATTTGGATAATTCGTCCTGGTTTGCGCGCATCCACCATTTCCTTGGCAAACCGTTTGGACGCTACATACAGCCCAGTTGAATTGATCGAAAATACTTTCTCCCAATCAGCTAACTCACTATCAATGACATAATCCATCGTAGAAGTACCCGCGCAGTTCACCAATATATCAGGAGCTCCCGTTTCGCTAATTAGTAGATCGCACCATCTTTCGATATCACCCGGTTTCGATATGTCCAATTGCGTTTCAACCAACTGTGGATTGACCACTCTATACGGCTCTTCATAAGAAATATCAGCAGAAATCACTTTAGCTCCGCTTTGAATGAAAAGCTCTACAATTCCCTTGCCTATGCCTGACTTGCCGCCTGTCACTACCGCTGTCTGATGAGATAGGTCAATCGAAATCATAGATTTTAAAGTACTCTTTCGAAAGGATCGCGGCTAATACCAGCTTCCAATACAATCTTCACAAATTCCTGCGCGGAAAAAAGAGAGTGGTCCTTGTAGTTCCCGCATTCCAAAGCAGTAACAGCCGGAACCTCTGTCGTTTCCAGAATTCTTTTCAAGGTTTTTTCCAAAGCGAGTGCAATTTCCTCAGGCTCGTGTTCATTCCACAAAATCAAGTAGAACCCCGTTCTACATCCCATAGGAGAGATATCAATAATTCCTTTGATTTCATCTCTCAGATACGTCGCTAATAAGTGCTCCAACGTATGTACAGCAGCTGTAGGAAGTGCATCTTCATTGGGTTGCAAAAATCTCAAGTCATACTTTTGTACTATGCTTCCTTTTTCGTCATGCTCTACTCCCGCTGCTCTTACATAAGGAGCCTTTACAATCGTGTGATCTAATTGAAAACTTTCTACTTTTGCCATTTTTCTTTTCCTCTTTTCTGTAATTTATATTTTTAATCTAATGATGGATACTCTACATTTGTGATTTTTTCAAAAGAATTAAATGCTCCAAATCAGCATTTTTGTAATTATACATCGGATTACTCGGTTTTACCACTATAATTCTTGTCGTATTTCTTTTTTTCTTTGACCGTCTCTCCTTTGCCTGTAGGTTTTGACATAGTGTACAATGTATACGATAATGCATTTTTACGAAAAAGATCGAGGACATCATAAGCCTCATTTAGGAGAATGCTCTGTGAATGAACCGGATTGGAAGCACCTGAATGCTGTCCCATTACCCCTGCAGGAATTTCAGCTACAGCTGGATCAAAACAGTGTCGACGCCAAGCAACTAGAGGAGTGGAGAAAGATTCCCGTCCTTTATCAGCTCGCTCTGGAGGAGTTAAAGAATAAAATTAAGCTGATTCAGACGGAATGGAAGCTGTTAGACGGTTTTAGCCCGATTGAGCATATTAAAACCCGGATCAAAGAGCCCCACAGCATCGTGGAAAAGGTTCGGCGCAAAGGGCATGAAGTGACCTTGGACAATATATTGCGTGAAATTCATGATATCGCTGGAATGCGCGTGGTATGCGCTTTTGTGAAAGATATTTATCGTCTGATGGATCATCTTCACACACGGGAAGACATTCGTATTCTGGAGGTCAAGGACTATATAGCCCATCCTAAGCCCAACGGCTACCAGAGCCTACATGTCATTGTGGAAATTCCGCTGATCCTGTTTGAGGGCACACGCTGGATCAAGGTTGAAATTCAATTGCGCACATTGGCTATGGATTTCTGGGCCAGTATGGAGCATATTTTGTACTATAAGTTCGATAAGAAAGTGCCTGAACATGTCGTTAATGGATTGACCGAAGCTGCACGTGCAACCTACGAACTGGATCAGAAAATGCTGAAGTTGCGCGGCGAAATTTTATCGCTTAGCGAGGAACAGGATGCGGAAGAATCCCCGGCCAAACAATCCGAAGAGATGTCCTTGAAGACACTCTCCCTCCCTGCAGATCACGCCACTTCACGGCCACAAACCTGCTAAGTATTTGTGTACAAGATAATTTGAGAATTCAGTTGAGTCTGCAACAACTATGGTTCAGTCTTACGCTGGACTCTTATGTATTGGGTACAAAAAAGAGCCATCAAAACCACGTTCATCATGGTTTTGATGGCTCTTTTACACATTTTCCGATCAAATATTACTGTTTCTCGCGAATCTCTGTGCTGATTTTCTCAACGATATCCGCAATGCTGAGTGATCCCAGATCGCCTTCGCCACGTTTACGAACCGCTACAGTACCGGTTGTTTTTTCATTTTCCCCGATAACGAACATATATGGAACCTTCTCCAATTGCGCCTCGCGGATTTTATAACCAAGCTTCTCATTGCGAGTATCCACTTCGACGCGCAGACCTGCTTTCAGCAACGCATCCTGTATCTCATTAGCAGTCTCGATATAGTTCTCGGATACTGGCAACAGCTTCGCATGAACAGGAGCCAACCACAATGGGAATGCACCTGTAAAATGCTCAGTCAGGATGCCCATGAAGCGGTCAATCGAACCGTAGATGGCACGGTGAATAACGACTGGACGGTGCTTCTGGTTGTCCTCGCCCACATAAGTAAGGTCGAATTTTTCAGGCATTTGGAAGTCCAATTGGATCGTTCCGCACTGCCAGCTGCGTTTGAGCGCATCGAGAATGTGGAAGTCAATTTTCGGACCGTAGAATGCTCCATCTCCCGCATTAATACGGTAGTTGATGCCCAGGTGATCCAGCACGTTTTGCAGAGCTTGTTCCGCTTGATCCCAGAGTGCTGGCTCGCCCATAAAGTCATCTGGACGTGTGGACAATTCCACTGTGAAGTCAAAGCCAAACACACTATACATTTCGTTAATCAGCTTAATTACGTCTGTAATTTCTTGTTCAATCTGACCTGGTGTGACGAAAATATGCGCATCATCCTGACAGAATGTACGAACACGCATCATACCGTTCAACGCGCCGGACAGCTCATGGCGATGCACTTGTCCAAATTCGGCTATACGAATTGGCAGATCGCGGTAAGAGTGAAGCTCATTTTTAAACACAAGCATATGTCCTGGGCAGTTCATCGGTTTCAGAGCAAATGTAGTTTCATCCACTTCGGAGAAGTACATGTTTTCCTTGTAATGCTCATAGTGTCCCGATTGTTCCCACAGACGGTTGTTCATCATCAGCGGTGTACGTACTTCCTCATAGCCATGCAGACGTTGAATGTCACGGGAGTAATCTTCCAATGCAGTGCGGACAACCATACCTTTAGGCAGGTAGAACGGCATGCCCGGTGCTTCTTCGGAGAACATGAACAGTTCCAGCTCTTTACCCAGCTTGCGATGGTCGCGTTTTTTCGCTTCCTCCAGCAAATGCAGGTGCTCATCCAGTTGTGCTTTTTTCGGGAATGCTGTTCCGTAGATACGTTGCAGCATCTTGTTGTTGGAATCGCCTCTCCAGTATGCGCCCGCTACACTCAACAGTTTAAAAGCTTTGATGCGGCCAGTTGATGGCAAATGTGGGCCACGACACAGGTCAAAAAATTCGCCTTGATCATAGATTGTAATTTCCGCTTCTTCCGGCAAATCACGAATCAGTTCCAGCTTCAGTGGATCTTCCAACTCTCCAAAAATACGAGTGGCTTCCTCACGGCTGACCACACGACGTGTAATCGGCAGATTTTCCTGTGCGATCTTCGTCATTTCCTTCTCGATCTTGGCCAAGTCGTCAACAGACAATGGATTTTCGATATCAATGTCATAGTAGAAGCCGCTGTCGATGACCGGACCGATACCCAGTTTCACGTTTTTCTCACCGTAAATGCGTTTGAGCGCCTGAGCGAGCAAATGCGCTGTACTGTGGCGATAAATTTCCAGACCGTCTGCACCGTCCAGCGTAATGATTTCAAGGTCAACGTTCTGATCCAAAACGGTGTTCAGATCTACAGCCTTCCCGTTCACTTTACCTGCTACGGCGTTCTTTTTCAGCCCGGAGCTGATCGAACCCGCCACGTCGGCAATTGTTACGCCCTGCTCGTACTCGCGTACGGCTCCATCTGGCAATTTCACTTGAATACTCACGATTAAAGCCTCCATTTCAAATTGTGTTCTATATCAAAATTGAACGCAAAAAAACGCCTCTCTCCCTCAAGGGACGAGTGCGTTCAGCTCGTGGTTCCACCCTAGTTCGGCCCGCTCCTGTGCGTACATTTATGTTCATCGGAACATGCTCATGCACGACATGCGTGACCCTCCATTGGTATCCGTTAACGGGGATAAAGCGGTAGGCGCTTACTGATGTTACTGCCAGATTGCACAGCTACATGTTCAACGTCACGGCTACAAAGGGGTAACTTCACATGCGGTTGCCGGAAAAGCTCTCAGCCTCGTCTTTTCTCTCTGAACGGCCCTTCAAGGAAATCATGTCTTTGGTCAATGCCTTGAATATCACTATATGCTACAGCATTATAGATCAAATTCGCAGGTATTTCAAGTGGGCGTTTATGTAAGTTCATGCCTCCTATGCATCAGCTGGCTAAGGAAGCTCATGTGCCCATATTTACACAGCTCTAGAAACACTGTTATATAGGAGATTTCAAATGGGTAGGGTTCTTCAAGAGAAAAAAAGGAACTGTTTTTGCAAAGTGGGACACTGTGCTCTACTCGCCCCTTTGTTTTCTCTTGGGAACAGCCATTTTAATTATTATGTTTTTGAGTACGGCATAGCTTAAAGCTGACCTCTATCAGGTGGTTTGTTTCTTTCGCACGTCTCCACTCGTTTCTTTCTCAGTGAAAAAGTACAGCAAAGCCAGCACAGGCAGGACGACTCCAATCAGAGAACTAAAATTCCAACCTCCTAACGCATACGACCAACCGCCTAATGATGATCCAATCGCTCCGCCTATGAAAAAAATAGACATGAATAATCCGTTCAGACGCCCCCTCGCCTCACTTCCCAAGGAGTAAATCACACGCTGTCCAAGTACAAGGTTTCCCGATACAGCCATATCCAGTGTAATCGCTGAAATAAAGAGAAGTACGAGCGCAACCGTCGAATGACTTTGAAAAAGATAGATGAGCAAAAAAGACAAGGCTGCAATGATCATAGCTAACCCGGTTAAACCTTTGCTCCAGCCTTTATCAGCCAATCTCCCGGCAATCGGAGCAGCTACTGCACCGCCTACGCCTACTAAAGCAAACAATGCAATCCCTTGTTGAGACATTCCGAAATCATCCGCCAAACGTAGAGGAACAACAGTCCAAAATAGGCTGAAGGCACCAAATAGGCAGGCTTGATACAGGGCACGGCGGCGCAGTGCAGGCGTTTGTTTTAAAAGAGTGCCTAGCGAGAAAATTAGTTTACTGTAAGATACCGTAGGCACAGGCTTGCGCTCTGGAAGAGCTCGCGAGAGCAGAATCGTCAACAGCGTCAAGACAATGGCTGACAAAATAAATACGGCTTGCCATCCCCAGATGCTGGTAATAAAGCTTGCTACTGGCCGTGCGAACATAATGCCTAGCAGGAGTCCGCTCATGACATTCCCAACAACGCGGCCGCGCTGCTCCTCGGATGCTAAATAGGTGGCGTACGGCACCAGTATTTGGGCTACCACAGATCCAATTCCAATGAATAAGGATGCGGTCAGGAACAACGGGGCATTGGTGGCAAAAGCGGCAACAACCAATGCACAGACTGTGATGATTAGCGATATGACCATAAGCCGTCGATTTTCAATAATGTCGCTGAGCGGTACGATAAATAGCAAACCTACCACATAACCGATTTGAGTTAAGGTGACAATGAAGCCCGCTGCTGTAGAAGAAAGACCCATAGCAACGTGAATAGGTCCTACAAGGGTTTGAGCATAGTACAGGTTGGCAACAATAAGGCCGCATGCGGCTGCCAACAAAAACATCATCCAATTTGAGATACGGTTACTTTTTAAGGCTTGTTGTTCTCTTTGCATAATAATCCTCCTCATTAATTTAAATACTAAACGTATAGTTCATTAATTAGATAATCAAATAATATACTGAACGTTTCGTTTTGTAAATAGGCAAAATCAACTTTTTTATTTTACATGATATTTGATATACTGAACGTATAGTTTATTTTTCGTATTTACTTATATCTGTTAAGAAGGTGAGCATTCCAATGCAGAGTAAAAGAGGACGTCCACGTAATATGGAAACGCAAAAATCTATCCTTAACGCTTCCTATGATCTACTGTTGGAACAAGGCTTTGGAGCGGTTACGGTAGAAAAAATTGCTGAGCGAGCGAAAGTTAGCAAAGCCACCATTTATAAATGGTGGCCTAACAAAGCTGCCGTAGTGATGGATGGTTTCCTGTCAGCCACCATAGCAAGATTGCCCGTGCCCGACACGGGTTGTGTATTAGATGACATTCTCATTCATGCCACGAATTTAGTGCGGTTCTTAATAAGCCGAGAGGGTAAAATCATTACGGAGTTAATAGGCGAAGGGCAACTTGATTCAGGATTGTCAGAGGCATACCGGACCCGATATTTCCACCCTCGGCGACTTGAGGCCAGGCTTCTTATTGAGCGCGGAATAGAGCGCGGAGAATTGAAGGAAAATCTCGATATTGAATTATGTATCGATCTCATTTATGGGCCTGTTTTTTATCGATTGCTGGTAACTGGTTATCCATTAGACGATTCCTATGTGCGACAATTAGTCATGAATGCGTTCAAAGGAATTGGCTTGGACTGAATGAGTGGCATCAAGCAGTTCTCACAGAGTATCCTCTGTGAGAACTGCTTTTTCTTTTACCTGCCAGGATCCTTTGGCTAACTCCTTATTTGTTTAGTTGTTTATTCGTCAGGGTCTATACTAATCTTTTGCAGTAAGTCGATAAGAAGATCCTCTTCCTCTTCGGATAGTTTATGGACAAGGCTGACATTGAGCTCGTCCAATATTCCTTGTAAGACAGGAGCAAACTCTAACGCCTTGGCCGTGGGAGATACAAGATAGGAACGGCGGTCATTTGGGTCCGTTTTCCGTTCAATGTAGCCTGATTCCTCCAATTGTTTCACAGAGCGTGCCGTGGTTGCCTTGTCAAATTTAAGTTCATTCGTCAATTGCTCTTGTGTAATGCCCGGCCGCTGCAAAATGAGCTTTAAAAAGCTGTGTTGTCCTCCACTGCCGATTCCGTAAGGGGCCAGTTTTTTGGAAAGTATTTTTTGATTTCGACGGTACAAGTGGGAAATTAGCTTTCCAATCGGTTTTTTTCTCATCAAATACACCTCATTGGCTTGAAAATGACAAATCCCCAGTTGGGACCAAAGCAAAGTTTACAACAATATTGTTGCGCACGCAACTAATTTGCTGTACACTAGAACCGTTCATTTAGTTGCGCGTGCAACTAAATAGAAATTGTTAACGATAACGAGGTGTAATGATGAGTTCAACTGCTACAACGGCTACAACCTATCAAGAGAATATCGAAGTCCAGAAGAAACGTTGGCTGATTTTAATTGTTTTGAATCTGTTTACATTTATGTCCACATTGGATGGAAGCATCGTCAATATCGCTCTTCCTGTGTTGTCTCGCACGTTACATTTACCCGTGGCACAGATCGAATGGGTGACAACCGCCTATTTAATGGCGATATGTACCGCTATCTTATTTTTTGGCAAGCTTGGAGATATTGTCGGTAAAATCAAAATATTCAAAATCGGCACAATCGTATTCATTCTTGGCTCCCTAATGTGCGGTCTTAGCTCTTCGCTTTCTATGCTGCTGATTTCCCGTATTATTCAAGCATTTGGAGCGTCTATGACCATGGCGAACAGCCAGGGGATCGTGACAGATATCTTCCCGTCCAATGAACGGGGCAAAGCACTTGGCCTCATTGGAACCTTCGTTTCTCTGGGCAGTATCGCCGGGCCAAGCTTGGGCGGTATTATTGTCTCGTCGCTGGGCTGGCAGTACATTTTCTGGGTCAATGTACCGGTAGGGCTGGTCGCTGTCTTTCTTGGCTGGAAGCTTCTGCCGAAGGATTTGATCAAGGTGAAAGATAAAATTGACGTTCCCGGTAGCTTGGTATTTGCTATTTTTATTCTCACTTTGTTCGTCGGATTGTTGCTGGGACAGCAGGTCGGGTATGGCGACAAACGTATCGTTGCTTCGCTGGTGGTGGCTGTAGTTGCTTTTGCCATGTTCATTAGGTTGGAACTTCGTCGTCCTGGGCCGCTCTTACAGCTCGCGCTATTCAAAAATCCGTTATTTTCGCTCAGTATTTTGTGTGCTTTTCTGGTGTTCGTCGCTAACTTTTGCTTTAACATCATTTCGCCCTTTTATGCGCAGAATATGCTGAACTTGTCGCCTTTTCATGCCGGGTTCCTGCTGATGCTGCTCCCCATCTCGATGGTTATTGTGGCCCCTCTCAGCGGTGCGCTTTCCGATAAAATCGGATCTGAACTGCTTACATTCGCCGGGCTGGTCGTTATGGTTATTGCCCAAATTGGGTTGGCCCAATTGCACGCAGGCAGCTCTATCCCGCTCGTGGGTCTGTGGATTGCCATGCTGGGCATTGGCAGTGGTTTATTCCAATCGCCGAACAACTCGCTGATTATGTCTACAGTACCCCGCACACAGCTCGGCTCAGCCGGGAGTGTCAATTCGCTGGTTCGCAACGTCGGTATGGTTGTGGGGATCACTTTGGCCACATCGATCCTCTTTTATATTATGAGTAAAGAGGCTGGTTATCGGGTCACCGGCTTGGTCACCGGTCATCCAGAAATTTTTCTGGCAGGCATGCATGTAGTCTTTATGACGTCCGCGTCCATCTGTCTTGTGGCGGCATTGTTAACAGGCTGGCGGCTGATCGGGGCTAGACGGGCAAGAACGCAGCAAGAAAAGGGATAAAGACCAAGCGAAGAAATAAAGCGTCCGTAGACAGAACAATGATCGTAGAATTAAGATGATGAGTATTGCAGTACAAACACGGCATTAAAAGCAACATTTACAATTTTAAAAATGGGATACAAGGGTGGAGCTTACATGAAATATTGCTATGAATGCGGAACAAAATTGATGGTGAAGGAGTGTGAAGGCGAAGGCCCTATCCCCTTTTGTCATACATGCCAGGTCTTTCGTTTCCCGATATTCAGCACTGCGATCAGTACCGCTGTATTGAATAGTCGGAGAGATAAGGTGCTGCTCATACAGCAGTACAATATTCAAGGCTTCATTTTATTGGCAGGTTATGTGAACAAGGGTGAATCCGCCGAGCAGACATTGGTGCGTGAAGTTAAGGAAGAAGTAGGATTACAAGTCGATGAGTATCAATATATGCGCAGCGAGTATTTTGAACGAAGCAATACACTGATGCTGAATTTTGTATCCATTGTGAATGACGATCAGTTGGATGTTCTTAGTACGGAGGTAGATCAAGCATGTTGGTTTACACTGGAGGAAGCCAAGCAAGCTATTTTGAAAAACAGCTTAGCTGAATCCTTCTTGCTGACCATTATTGAAAAGATTGAGGCAGGATTGATTTGAAGTGATATAAGCGTGGCGATGCGAAAATGATGAAAAAGATGTCTTTACAGATATTGAATTGCTAAACCGCAAGATGGCTGCTCTTTCCAAGGAACCCTCTTGCGGGTCACAGCATGTTTATACTCTTTGTCATTGCTGGAATTTCAGCGACTCCCCTCACATCCCTACATTTCTACTAAACGTCCATTCTCTTTCCAGGATTGCAGTATTTTTTCAAGTACCCACTGGTTTTTGTAGCCGTCCTCGAATAAGGGAGCACGATCCACAGACTTTCCCCTTGCCAGCTCAACAAAATCTTCATAGGCCGTATGATTATAGATTGCAGGGACAGCCCAACTCTCGTATTCGGCACCCGGGTGTTCCAGGTCACGCAGCACAATGCGGATACTTTCCGGGTTATTGAGGCTGGCGTGCAGCGTACCAAGTTCCCCATAGATATCGACTTCGATATCGTGCCGTATGCCGATGGCATTTTTATGAGTGATAAAGGTTCCCACGGTATTGTCGCCTACGATGCCATGAAAGGCAGCGAGATCTTCCACATCCACTTTTACAGGCAGACCCGTGATCGGATCGAACCGCTCGGGTGTAATGGTATGTAGCAGCGCTGCGACACTTTTAAATTCACCCACCAGAAAACGGGCCAGATCAATGATATGTGAGGCTGTATCCCCCACTACTCCAGAACCAGCCTTGGCCAAATTGTGACGCCATGTATACGGATGCTGACGATACGGCGCAAATGCATCCATTAGATAACGAAATTGAATGTTATAGATTTTGCCCAGCTTTTGCTCATCCAGCAGTTGCTTGGTATATTGGAAGGCCGCGCCATAGCGATGCTTATAGTGAACCAGCAAAGGCACCGGATTCGCTGTATATAGCTTTTTCAACTGATCCGCTTCCTCCCATGTGAGAGTCAATGGTTTTTCTGCCAGTACAGCTTTGTGTTCTTCCAGCGCAATACGAATAATGTCAAAATGCACATCATTGGGTGTCAGCGACAGAATCGCATCTACCTCTGGGTCACGGATTAATGCTTCATAATGGGCGTATCGCTTGGAAGCAGGCAGTTGCAATTGTTCTCCGATGGCTTGAAGGCGATTGGGATTCACATCACTAACGGCCACAATAGATACCCCCGAGATGGTGTGCAGTGATCTTATGTGATATTCAGCGATAAGACCCAGTCCAATGATACCCATCCGAATTTGTTTGGTTGGGGAGGTGGAGGTACTCATATGTTCAGAATTCCCTTCTCTTCTATTTGGTTTGAACTCTGTAGCAAATTCCTTTTGCTATGCAGTATCACCCGTTGCTTTATAGAATAGTCCCCACAGGAAGTGATCGTTGCAACCTTCAATTCAACAGTCTGATGCCGGGCAGTGAATGCAATGTTCCATAAAAAAAGGATCTGCAGCTCCGTTATCCGGTATTGCAGATCCTTGGTATTCCTTCTCTATGTCGACTACATCAAAAATGTACCTACCACAAAAGACACCCCGACGATGATCGAGCGCAGCAGCTGTGCCAGAGCCACATTGCCTTTGGCAATTTCCTCGCACACCTTGGTACGTGGCGTCACCAAATCAAAAATCACATAGACCAAACACAGCACTACAATGCCCACAGCCGACCAGGTCAGCATATCTAGCCATGAATGACTGCTGTATGACACCATCCCCACGATGATACACAGACCTAGCAGCTTTGCACCCATATAGATGCCTGCCGCCTCATTGCCGCGTGCGATTTCTTGATTATCGTTATAACGTGTCAGCAAGCTGAACACAAAATAACCTACGATTAAGATGGCAAACAGGATAAGCAGGCCGATACCTACATTGCCCAATGCGTTGCCCAAACTGATATAAGAGTCCAATTTTCTTCCTCCTTATGATACTTCAGGATTTTTGCAAAATCCTCACTTATGAAATGAACAGATATGTTCGAATATTGTACATTTTTTAATTCAGCTTATATAACGTGCGGATTAGGAGGTGCGGTAGCAACGGCGGCGGCGCAATAGTAGGCCATATCACCTGTTACCTTTTCACCGATTCGCGGCAGGACACCCGCAAAACGCCCCCCGATCACGAATATACCTGTTAACACATAGCCATGAAATAATCCTTCGTCGGTCTGTACCTCTGCACTCTGCATCGGCCACAGCCGCTGATAAATCTTAGGCTGTCCCTCGTAATAAGCGGCAATATGTGCGGCTTCCTCCTGCTCAGGCGTTCGTGGAGCGTCAGCTTGGTGAAGCAGATCAGGGTTGTCAATCTCCGCAGGTTCAACCTCTCCCAAGGCGCCTTTCAGCATCTCCTCGGATTGAGGATGTTCAATCAAGTGCGTCCCTTTACCCTCCCGTCCCCATATACCTTTGGCCACATAAGGCTCTTTATTTTGCATAAACACCGAGGGCTCAAAATACGTAGGCAGCAGGTAGGTTCGTATCACCTCCAGCTCGCGATCGTCAAACAAACGAAAGCCACAGAACTCTGGTGTCTGCTCATTGCGCTCATACAGTGACCACACGGTTGCGGTGAACCCTTTGCTTTGGGTAATGATATGCTGTGGCGGGTTGATTAATCCTATTTTCCCGTCTGCCACGATATCCATTAGCGCCTGCCCCACCTCAAGCCCCGTATTCTCTTCCCGGTCATCAATTAGATATTCCAGCGGATACAGGCGATAGAGAATGTGGATCTGCTCTCCCCGGTGATACAATCCTTCATTCGGGATAATCTCCAGTTCTTCCAAAGGAGCATAAACGACTTCGAATCCGGCTTGTTCACATAAATGCATAATATATTTGGTGTTGGTCTGATCCTCGATGTGCCAGTCATAGCAAGCAAAATACACCTTTGTCCCTAATCCCTTGCGACTATAAAAATGAATGAGCTCCGTCAAGGCAGACTGAATCGCCTCGTCCATTCCAGATGAGGGTCCATGTAGTGCATTGTCATCCTCCGACATTCCATCCCTACTCAGCATCTCCAGCAGCTTTCCTTCGAGATAAGCCACCTCGGGAATCCCGGTTGGGGTATCGGTGTTATTCTCAATGCACTTGATACCCGCTTCCCCCACAATCCAGTCCTGGCGGGTTATCCCATCCGGCTCGGCCTCCATACGTGCAGCACGCAGCAAGCCCGGATGAATCCCCAACCGTTCCACCAGGTATTCATCCGGCATATAGCGCTGAACGAATTGCTGAACCTTGCGATAAATACGATGTACCGCCTCAGAAGCAACCTGAAGCTCTGCCAGCTCGCTTTCCCGATATACCGTTAAGGCCGGCACGCAATAGGATTTGCCATACATGCGGTGATACGGGATGATACGGCTGATTTCACCCTTAAAAAGCTCATCATGTTCATAAGGCAATTGCCGAATCGTACGCATGCTCATCTTAACCCCCAGAGAAAAAGCCGCTGCGTGAGCCGCTGCTGCCAAAACCGCTGTGTGAGCTGGAAGATGAGGATGAGCTTTTGCGGTATGAGCTGGAAGATGAACGACTGCTATGGTATGAGGAGCCTCCACTATAATAAGTCGATCCGCCATAGTAATACCCGCTGCTGCCTGAATCCCGACACGCCGTTTGTTCCGATACAGGAAGCTCATCGCAGTCATAATACTCGTCGTCACCGCACCCCGTCAGAGCAGCTGGGACAGCCAACATCAGGGCAAAAGCCGCCATCCGTGTACGAGAGCCGGGCTTAGATTTCATCTTTTCCCAAGAATGCTCCATCACAGATCGACCTCCTTCACAAACAGATGTACCTTTTTCAGCTGAGGGTCCAGTACCGAATATATAAATTCATATGTTTTGCCACCCAGTACTGTATAGTGATCTAATAGCCGTTGGGCCAACTCCAAAGTAAATACCGAACCTTCCCGCTGATCCATACTACGGAATGCAGGTTCATGCCATATCCAGTACATTGCACTGTATGTGGAAGTGTAACCTCCCTCACTGGCAAGCACGAGGTCTGTGATGGACGCACCGTAAGGCTTTGCACGTTCCCCTGTAAATTCAGTCACATAGACGGAATGATCCGTATGTTCCTCACTTTCATTCGATATATGCGACCATAGTTTGTCATGGAGACGCGTAGCGTCTACAAGCTTGCGTAGAAACAGCTCATCTCCCGATACGGATTCCCGTGTCAGGCTGCGCAGTTCCGTTTGAGTGTCTTCCGACCATTCGCGATACGTTAATGAATAATAAATGATGATTCCCTTCCCTTCCTGTACGCTTCTGTCATGAGGTTTGCAACAAATCAAAGCGCTTATGTCGTCGTTCACTATACGAGATTCTACCTTGAAAAGGTTCAATTTGGAAGAAAAATACGACAAAAAGCCGCAATCCCTAGGATTACGGCTTGGTTTTCACTGCTACAGCTTGATATTGTTCTCGTCGAAATATTCCTCCAGCGTCATCCCCTGCTTGGCTACATCCTCCGCAATGTCTATTCCCACATAACGGATATGCCAAGGCTCGTACACATAGCCGGTCACATCTTCCTTACCCTTCATATAACGAATAATAAATCCGTATTCCGGTGCATGTTTTTCCAGCCATTCGCCTTCCTTGGAAGCTCCGAAGGACTGCTCCAGCACATTACCCACGCTTGGACTGGATACATCAATGGACAAACCTGTCTGATGCTCACTCGTACCTGGTACAGCGCTAACTTTAGAGGCATATTCCTGCCCCTTTGTCTTTACATTGTTGTTGAAAATAGATACCTGACGCTTATAGGAACGGTATCCCGATACCGCACGCAGCTCAATACCGTCTTTTTCCGCACCGTCGAACAGCTTTTCCAGTGCCTCTGCCGCTTCCTTACGCAAATGCCGCTTTTCATGCGGTCCCTCGAAGGAAAAAGGCACCTGCGGCTCCACCAGGTCATCGGGGACATAGCCTACAGGCAAGCTACGCTTTTTGTTCACAACGACTGTATCAGAAGTCGCATTGGTGACAATCGCAGTTCCATCCTCTTCCTTAACCGTGGCTTGCAGCGCACTCTGGCTTCGCAACGCCATCACAGGGTCGGCCTGTCCACTTCCTGTACCCGCAGAGGCTTGTCCAGCGCTAGTGCTGCCATTGCCCGCATCCGGCTGGGCGGAAGGCTGTACATTCTCCTGTACCGCTGTAGATGACTTCAACGGCTCGCTTTCCTGTCCACCTGATCCTCCCTGCTGGCAGGCTGCCAGTAATAGCCCTGGCAGGATCAGCCCCGGAATGAGCGCTTTGGTCCATCTCTTAGATGCTCGCGTCTGTTGTATATGTCGTTTCATGCTGGTATCTCCTCCAATATTGCATTTGATGCATGACTTGCTGTGACTTTTTCGTTTCCCCATTGTAACTGAACTTTTGGCACTCTTCGAAGCCATTATCCCGTTCGATGAAGGCGAATAGACTCGAAAAAGGAAGTATATACCCGAATTGTTACGGAGTATGACGTTTTTGCGGGATTGCAGCTCGGGCCCGCTCGGCTACCCGTTCACGTATGAGTTTCAATGCCTCTTCCGCACGGGGTAAACCCGGCAGCAAAGCTGTAATATCCGCTTCCTTCTTAGGAGCAAGCTTCTGCGGCAGACGAATCTCAATTGCATGAAAGCCCGCACCGGGACGATGCAATGCTCCTTCTGCGGCAGACTCCGCAATCCATTCGCTAATCGCTGCCGATCCGCTGCGTCCGCCCTCTGGCCGCGAGGTAGACTCAAGCGCAGGGGATGTCCCCTGCACATGGGATAACTCCCCGGCCCAAGCACTGAATACGTACTCCAATAGCTCTTCCCGTGTCATTCCAATCAGTTCTAGACAGGTCTGCGGCTCGCTTTCCAGACCGGTTTGAAGAGCTTTCTTCACCTCGTCGACTACACCCACGCCATCCTCCGTGCTAGAAGTGGCTGTCTCAGCTGCTAGCTGAACGATCTCATCCAGCGATAGACAGTTTTTCCCTTGCAAAAAACGGTAGATGTCCAAAGGATCTGCTTTTAGCTGCTCCAGCCATGCTTTTCGCTGTTCGGGGTTCAGTACAGGCGCTGGGCCAGTCCATTGGACAGCATGTGTGGAAGGTACCCCCGTTGATTCGCCTTCCAATCCATGTCCGTCTAATTCCGCTATCCATTGACCGTCAGTTACTTTTAGCTTCACTCGCGGCCTCGTCATCGCCTTCATCCTTTCTCTGCTCACTCAATCCATACATCATTTTGCAACGCAATCAGACCGCGCAATTCATCATCAGACATTTCGGTGAGCCAATGTTCACCGGAGCCGACAACCTGCTCGGAAAGTGCCTTTTTGCTCTCGATCAGCTCGTCGATCCGCTCCTCCAGTGTACCTTGGCAAATCAGCTTGTGCACTTGTACATTGCGGCTTTGACCAATACGGAATACACGGTCCGTCGCCTGATTTTCCACTGCTGGATTCCACCAGCGGTCATAGTGAATGACATGGCTGGCACGTGTCAGGTTCAGACCCACACCACCTGCACGCAGGGAAAGTACGAATATATTCGGGCCTGCTCCCTGCTGGAAGTTGTGAACAATTTCATCTCGTCTGGTTTTCGCTAGTCCTCCATGCAGAAAATACGGCTCTTCCCCGAAGATTTTGGCCAAACGAGAGACCAGCAATTCTCCCATCGACACATATTGGGTGAATATCAGCGCCGATTCGCCGTTCTCGCGAATCGTCTCTACCAATTCCAGCAGTCGCTCCATTTTGCCCGAGTTTTCCGTTTTACCACTATCAGCCCGACCCGGAATGATCAGACCCGGATGGTCACAAATCTGCTTCAACTTGGTCAGTGAAGACAGAACAAGTCCTTTGCGAGCCATACCGATCTGCCCATCCAGTGTTCCCAATAATTGATCCACCACGCCCCGATACAATCCGGCCTGCTCTGGTGTCAGTACACAGTAGGATTTCAACTCCAGCTTCTCTGGCAAATCCTTGCGTATATCTGGGTCGCTTTTGAGTCGACGCAGCATGAACGGGGAGACGAGCCGATGAAGCTCGCGCAACGCGGACCCCCGCTCTTCTCCCGCCAAACTGTAACGCTGGCGGAACGAAGACGCCGTACCGAGGTAACCTGGATTCAGGAATTGAAAAATAGACCACAGCTCGCTCAGCCGATTTTCTACCGGAGTACCTGTCATGGCAATCCGGTGTGGAGCAGACAGCTTCATGACGCTTTGTGCTTGCTTTGTTCGTGCATTTTTTATATATTGCGCCTCATCCAACACGATGGAGGACCAGTATACCGCAGATAAATCGCTGCCGTCCCGGCCCGCTAAATGATAGGTAGTGAGGACGATATCATACTCACGTACACTTTCCTGAAACAGCTCGCCGTGGAGTCGCTGGTTGCCATGGTGAATATACAGCGACAAATCCGGTGAAAAACGCTTCAACTCGCGCTGCCAGTTGCCGAGCAAGGACGTCGGACAGATGATCAACGCCGGACGTTGATCATCTGCGCCGATGCCACCGTCGAGCAGGCAGGTGATGACCTGAATCGTTTTACCAAGCCCCATGTCGTCCGCAAGGCAGACGCCAAAGCCCAATCCACGCATCGCAGCCAGCCATTGAAAGCCGCGCTCTTGATAGGGCCGTAATGCGCCGTGCAGTGTCTCCGGCACAGGCCGCGGCTCTACCGAACGGAGTACGCCGCCCTCAGCCAAAGACGCAAGCAATCCGGCGGATTCCGCGCCAAAGATGGACAAGCCTTTCCATGAGGCCTCGCCTGCACTTTCATTTTCTGCAGCCAGATGCATCCATTCGGACAAGCTCATCTCACCGTTTTCCCCGCGCTTGATAAAGCGCAGCACCTGACGGATTTCCTTGGGATCGACCTCGATCCATTCCCCTCCGAGACGTACATACGGCAAATTGGCCGCGACGATGCTTTCCAGTTCCTCCATCGTCAAAGTCGTATCACCCAGCACAGCCTCGGCATCAAACGAGATCATGCGGTTAATGCCGACAGACGATGTATCGGCAATCACACCATCTGGCTTGGCACCCTGCTCTGTCGAACGCATTTTGAGCCGCAAGCCTGCACGTCTTCGGCCCTCCCGGCTCCAGCGTGAAGGCATTTGCACGGTGATACCGTTCTTTTGTAATGCAGGAACGGCTTCCGTCAGGAAGCGGAAGAACAACTCTGGCTCCAGTGTCAGCCCCTCGGGATAAGGACGATTCAACGCTTCTTGCAATATAGGTGCTGCTTCAGCCGCCTGTCCGAGCCTCATTAGCAGTTGCACCTGCACTTGACGATATACAATTCCGCCTCGAACCAGATCACGCTCAGGATGAGCCCACAGTGCCAGAACAGGCAGTCGCAACCCCGGCTCAGCATCGCTTTCTGCCCAAAAGGTAATGCGCCAATCCTTGACACTCTCTTCCAGGGAAGGCTCCAAACGAAGGCACAACCGCAGTTGCCCTTCTATCGGCTCCTTGTCTTCCCGTTCCGTGACAGGCATTGCGCTTCCCTCAACAGAGGACGCTTGAAGCACCAGCTCCTCCATCTCCGCTGGCGTTCCCTGAATCGCCACCGGGCGGGAACCTGTCAGCAGACTGTTCCACCACAGCTCTGCCAGCGGCGATCCTCCGCGCCGATACTCTGCGCGATATCGACCCAGCTCACGGTCTGATGCTGCCAGCACCGCGGTCGTTTCCGCATGGATGACCGCACACAAGAAGGAGTACAGCACGATTCCGGCTGCATCCTCGCGTGTTTCAGGCTCCTTACCCGCAAAAACGGCCGGAGCCGCCATACAAACAGCTGGCATCGCAGCAGCCAGCTCATGAAAGCGGCGTATGTCCTCCTCTTGACACAGTCGAGGAATCCACACCCCGACAGCCGCTTCCGGACCACGACGACGCGGTCCCGATGGACGCGCCTCTGTAAGCGATGGCGCAATTTCGCCCCGTTGCATCAGCTCTAGCGCAAAATAAGCGGCTTTTTGCCAATATTGCATTTCCTCGCCCAGCGTAATGCCCGATGCCGCACAGCCCTTCTCGTCCATGCGGGTCAGCAGTGCCATCGTCTCGCGCGGTTCCAGCGCCAAACCCTCCAATGTACGCCCCAGCATGGAACGTCTTTTGCCACCTCTGCCCGCGGTTTCCACACGAGCAGTGTTCGGTATCCGTACCTCAGCAAGACGCAACGCAGCCTGCCGAAACGGCCGAAGGTCTCCCTTTAGCGTCAGCCTGCGGATTACACTGCTCCACGCATCGATACGTGGTTCCGACGTCTCACCAGAAAAGCAAAAAAACACATCTCCGAGCCATATTCCATAAAGCGGTTGATTCATATCTGTCTCCCGTCCAGCCTTTTGAATTATTACTCTTCATCATATACGAAAACGGGCTCTTTTCAAAACTTTATCACAAAAATAAATGGAAAGTCATAAGTTAATAACCTTAAATATTCATGTGGTTAACTATAAAAAGGGGGAGTCCGAAAAGCCATGGAAATGGCTATGGATACTCTCTCCTATTCGTCATCCTCCTTCAGATAAGGATGCAGGCTGTCTTGCAGCAATTCCTTGACCCTCATCCGCAGCTCTTTCGGATATATGACCTCGGCCTCTGGCCCGTATTTTAGCAAAAGTCGGGACACATATCTAAACTCTTCGACCGGAATATATCCCTGCCATTCCTGATCCTGTCCTTCTTGATGGGAAACATTTTGGAAGAGGGCATCTGATCCAGCCAGCCTGGCACCCAATGCGGTAAATTTTATTTTGGACGGAATTCCTATACGGGAATCCTCCGAAGCCAACCATTCCTGAAGTGTGGGAAGGCTGTCCAAGGTTTCGTCCAGCATCGTTATTGTAATCACCCGATCTGAACGGTACAGAATGATGCGGTCTCTGCTATGCGCTGGCATGTACCAATATCCGTGATCAAAATACAGTCCAATCGGATATACTTCAGTCCACTTTTCACCGGAAGCGGAGCGGTAATGCATGTTCACCCGGCGCTTATTCAACGCAGCCTCCAAAATGATTGAGGTGTAGGGTGACTCTGCGTGAGTGGGTAGCATACGAAAAGAAATGTACTCCTTTAATTGATCAATACTGTCCTGCACATCCTGTGGAAGCTCGGCATAATAGTGCTCGGATAAATGTCCACGAACCGAGCCAAAAGGGATATCTGGAATGTTCTCCAACAGTTGCAGCATGAGGAAAAGACCCAGAGCCTCGTCGCGAGCAAGATGAAGGGGAGGAAGAAGCCGATTGGGGAGTGCCCGATACCCGCCATGAGGACCCATTTCGGTATAAAGGGGTAACCCGGTCTGCTGCAAATAGTCGAGATCTCTTTGTATCGTCCTGACGGAGACACCAAAACGTTCAGCCAGCTCACGCGCCGTATATTTTTTTCGGGAATCCAGTATCCTCATAAGAGCAATTCTGCGTTCATTCATAAGGTACCCCTCGAATCAAAAATTAATTTTAAATGACCGTTTTAACTACGACATACTATGTCATAAATACATTGTAACATTAGGAAATAGAAAGGAGTGAATGAACTATGGAAGATTTGAAATCAAACGCAGTTGTGCTGTATATTGCCATGAGTCTCGATGGGTATATAGCTTTGCCGGACGGTTCGGTGGACTGGCTGTATGATGTTAAAGGGGATGGCGGGGACAATGGATATGCCGACTTTTACGACACCGTAGGTACAGTGCTGATGGGCAGGCTGACGTATGAGGAAGTGTTGAAGCTCTCAGATGATTTCCCTTATGCTGGCAAGCCATGCTATGTGCTCACACGAGCATTAACGAAACAACAGCAAGCGCCACATGTTACATTTACGGACGAAGCTCTGACTGAACTGGTTCCACGTCTACAAGAACAATCGGAAGGTGCGGTATGGCTAGTCGGTGGAGGCCAGTTAGTTCAGGCCTTCTTACAAGCTGGACTGCTGGAGAAGGCTATCATTGCGATCATTCCCAAAGTGCTTGGACAAGGAATACCGTTATTTCCAGAAGGAACGCTACCAAGTACATTTAAGCTCAAAGAAATAGAACGCCGCGGGGATATCGCTCTGCTCTATTACCATTTATAATTTTGTTTACAGAAAAGCCTTCATACTTCAGGATCATGCAATCTCCCTGAAATATGAAGGCTTTATCGCGTGCTTTTGTTCATTATTTGGTCTTCAAATTATCCCATGTTCTCTGGAAATCCTCGAATAGCTTCCCGGCATCCGATTTACCTGCCACATAAGCTTGCATCTGACTTCCGAATTCTTGCTGTGCTCCTTCAGGATAGCGGCTAAAGAACCAGCCCAACAGTTTGTTTTCCTTACTGTATTTCACCACTTCCGCACCCAGTTGGCCCATATCAGCCTCTGCCCCTTCGATGCTCTTGAACGCTGGAATAAACTTGAATTCCTTGGTGATATACTTTTTACCCTGCTCGGATGTCACCATCCAGTTTAAGAACTCCTTCGCCTCGGGTTTGACAGTCGAATTTTTATTAACTACCCAGTTGTTAGCGACACCTACAAACAGCTTATCTCCGGCTGTTGCGTCTTCACCAATCGGCATAGGCAAAATACCCAAATTCAGCTTCGGATTAATACCGTCAATTTGGACCTGAGTCCAGTTCCCTTGCTGCATCATGGCAGCCTTTCCAGTGGCGAAGTTCGTTACCTGCGTGTTGTAATCGGTCGTGAGCGGCTTCGAATTGCCATACTTCATTGTCAGATCGAACAGCTTAATCCACTCGGCGAATACAGCGTTGCCCGGAATCTTTGCTGTTCCATCATTTAGTCCTTTGACGAAGGCCGAAGGGTCCGGCTGATTGGCAAATGCCACGTTCAGCAAATGATTGCCCAGCACCCAAAACTCCTGATATCCATTAGAAAATGGAGTTATCCCTGCGGCTTGGAGCTTTTGCGCAGCGCCCTCCAGTTCGGACAATGTTTTAGGGGTCTCCGTAATCCCCGCCTTCTTGAACAAATCCTTGTTATAAATAAAGCCGTACCCCTCCAGATTCATCGGCTGGCCATACAGTTTGCCGTCTTTGGTCATCGGTTCTTTGGCGACATCGACCACATCGCCAACCCAAGGCTGGTCAGACAGGTCCTCCAAATATTCCAGCCACGTATCCAGCTCGCGGTAACCTCCTACGTTAAAAATATCCGGCTGCTCCCCGGAGGCGAACTTCGCCTTTAACGCCGCTCCATAGTCACTGCCCCCGCCCACGGTCTGAATATCGAGCTTGATCCCTGGATGAGACGCTTCGTATTCCGCTTTCATGCGATTTAGTGCTTCTGCAATCTCTACCTTAAACTGAAAAATGTGAATTGTTTTTTCCTTCACTTCCTCTTTGCCTGCGTTTTGTCCGCCACTGCTGTTACAACCTGCCAAAACCAGGGCAAAGGCCGCGAGAAGCAAGATCAGTGCTTGAGCTTTCTTTTTAAAAGTATGCGTTTTCATTTTTATGTTCCTTTCTATTCTAAATTTCAAAGTGTCCTCCGTTTGCGGAGTGGCACACCGTGTACATTTTCTGCTCATCGCCACACTCAACCTTTGACCGAACCAGCCATAATACCTTGTATAATATATTTTTGCATGGCCAGAAAGAATACGATGACTGGCAAGATGCCCAGCACCAGAGCAGGCAAAGCCAAATCCCACTGCTTCGTGTATTGTCCAAAAAAGGCATAGGTCGCAATCGGAATCGTGCGCAGTTCAGCCTTTTGCAGTACCAGAGAAGGCAGGAGATAATCATTCCAAATCCAGAGCGTATTTAAAATAATAACAGTTACCATCATCGGTAGCATCAACGGATACACAATTCGGAAAAACACTCCGTAAGGCGTACAGCCGTCCACCGTAGCTGCTTCTTCCACCTCGACTGGCACACCTTTGACGAATCCATGAAAGAGAAAGATCGACATAGGGGCTCCGAATCCCAGATAACAGATTACCAGACCACTTATACTGTTCATTAAATCCAGTGTACTTACAACCTTGACCAAAGGAATCATCACCGATTGAAAGGGAATAACCATGGCAGCTACGAACAGGCTGAACAACACTCGATTATAACGCGTCGGACGCCGGACCATTCGGTAAGCAGCCATTGAGCTGATCAGTACGAGCAGTAGATTACTAACTACCGTAACTATAAGTGAATTCCATAAAGCTTCGGGAAAACGCGTGATGCTCCACGCTCTAGCGTAGTTGCTCCATACAAAGGTTTGTGGCCAGGCCGCAGAATCGGTGAGCAGGTCACCAAAGCTTTTGACCGAATTCACGAATAAAAAGTAAAACGGGACGAGGAATAACAATGCGACGAGGATCATCACCATCTCGGTCGCCCATGTTCCAAAGCGGTAGCGCTTGCTTGTTTCCATTTACGCTTCCACCTCCCGACTTTTCGTCAGTCGTACCTGAAGGCTCGTAACCAGAGCAACAATGATAAAGAAAATGAGTGCTTTAGCTGTTCCCAGCCCATAACGATTATTCACAAACGCTTCATTGTAAATATTGAGTGCAACCGACTCTGTGGACCCGAAAGGACCGCCCTTGGTCAGTGACAAATTGAGATCGAACATTTTGAATGACCATGATATCGCCAGGAAAAGACATACTGTAACGGCAGGCATGATCAAAGGAAGTATAATCGACCGCAAAATTTGCATCCGGCTTGCTCCGTCAATTTCAGCTGCTTCCAGCATATCGCGGGGCACATTGGTCAGGGAAGAGATATAAATAACCATCAAATACCCGGCAGTTTGCCAGATAAACACGATTACAATGCCCCAGAAGGCCGTGATCTCATCTCCCAACCAGGACAGATTGAAGAAGGACAAGTTCGTGCTCTCTCCGATTGCTGCAAATCCCTTGACGAAAATAAACTGCCAGATAAAGCCCAGCAACAGACCTCCGATCACATTGGGCATAAAAAAGATGGTCCTGAGTACATTTTTTGTTTTCAGCGGTTTGGTTAGAAAATACGCCAGCAGAAAGCCAAAAATATTAGCAGCCACCACTCCTACTACCGTAAAACGGACCGTAAACCAGAACGCTGTCCCAAATTTGTCATCATTCCATAAAATGTGACTAAAATTATCCAGCCCGACCCACTTTGCCTCATTGGCTACCCCATTCCACTCTGTAAAAGAATAGTACATTCCGAGCATGAAAGGGATTACAATAATGATAACGAAAAATAACGTCGACGGCCCTACAAAAATACATTGCTGGAGCCATTGCGACGACTTGGCGCGATTCAAACCGATCCCCCCTTTGTTGTCTATTGGTGTCTGGAACGCTCCCTTACGGCTTTCTTTCAGCAGCATGATGCTTGGGCCGTACGGATATGCGATTCACATGTTCATTATGTCGAATAAGCGCTCTCGAGAACACGTAGGATCGTGAACCATTAGGGGGGAAAATATTGACCTCTGGCTCAACTTGAATTGTGAAAGGAGCTCACTGCATGAAATTTCACAGTATTCGTTCCCGCCTGATCTGGTTTTTGCTCATTGCGGTCACTCTGCCGCTGCTGCTGTCGATGACTATGACCTTCGTTCTCACCAAGCAATCCTTACGTGAGCAGGCCACACAAGAAAATGAACGGCTTATTTTTCAGGGAATTACGAATTTGGATAACTATTTACAGGGGCTGAATCGCGCGTCCATCGGAGTCTATAATGACCCCCATTTTCTGCGTAATCTGGCCAAAATTCCGGATGATTACCGGGCCGTCGCTGAAATTTACACTACACTGCAAACGATGATGAATGCTTCGTCAGGCATTGACCAAGTGTATTTGCATTCTTTTGAGGCTGGGCAATCCACGTTGATTACCAGTACAGTCCCGCTACGGGAATTCCGACTGGAGCCCTTTACCGGTTCTATTCATTACGGCCCTTCCGGACTATTCATACAGCCTTCGCACATGAAGCATATGTACGGCTTTTCGGCGGTTTCCTATGCGGAGCACAGCACAAAGCGGCAGGTATTTACACTTCATCGGGCGATTCGGAACATTCCTGCCTCAGAGACGCTTGGGGTACTGGCTATAGATGTTGATCTGGAGCCGCTGCGCAGTATTTGCCGTCAATTGTATGATGCGGATACAGAGGAGCTGTTTTTGATCGATCGGAACGGAACAATCATATATAGCGGAAAAGAAGCAGCGATTGGAACACACTGGAAGGAATCTGACCTGCTCAATCGAATTTCTAAAGAAGGCGAGCACGGAGTGATTGAGGATGATACGGCACTGCACGTGTACGGCAAGCTGGATGCCAACCTGTCAGGCTGGACGCTCGTCAAGAAAATTCCACATCGTACGCTGTATTTACGGGCTACCCGCCTGACTCAGATTAATGCGGTCATTACAGGCGCAGCGTTGCTACTTGTCATTGTTGCCACGTTATGGATTTCGATAAAAATCACGGAACCTATTAAGCGACTGACTCGCTACATAAACCAGATTCAGTCCGGTCAACTGGATGTAGACATTCGGGCCATGAGTAACGATGAGATCGGAGTACTGTCGCGCCGTTTCAGACAGATGATGGATACCATCAATAACCTCATTTTGCGGGAATACAAGCTGGAGCTGGCTAATAAGACACATCAGTTGAAAGCGCTTCAAGCACAGATTAATCCTCATTTTTTATATAATACGCTACAATCGATTGGAACCCTGGCTCTACAGCATGAGGTACCGCGGATTTATTCTCTGCTCTCTTCCCTTGCCAAAATGCTGCGCTATAACATGCGGGACCATACGGTCGTTACACTCAAGGAAGAAGCCGAACATGTAAAACAATATCTTGATTTACAAAAGGAACGCTTCGGTGAGCAATTAGAGGTCACTTACCAGTGGGAAGATGAGGTCCTGAATGATCGGGTGCCTAAAATGATTCTCCAACCGTTGGTAGAAAACTACTTTAAACACGGTGCCGATCCCCGGCTGGGGCCCGGTGAAGTTCGCATTACAGGCAGACGAATCCGGGAAGGCATTGTGAAAATAACCGTGGAAAACAACGGAACTTCCATTCCACAGGCCGAATTGGAGCAGCTCCAGCATATGTTAAAACGTCCGCTGAAAGCCTACGAAGAGCCGGACACTAGCGAGCAGGATTCCATTGGCCTTCGTAATGTTCTATTGCGTATTCAGCTTCACTCGGAGGATGGTTCCAACACCCTGTGCGTAGACAACATCCTGCCTCATGGTGTCCGTTATACACTCGAAATTCGCACTGAAGCCCCTGCAGAAATTCATATTAAGGGAGAGTGATCTGTCAATGAAAGTCCTGATTGTGGATGATGAGAAGCATGTACGCCATGCCATTCGGATGCTCGTACATTGGGAAGCGTGCGGTGTGAGCGAGGTACTTGAAGCTGAGTCGGGCGATCAGGCGATTGAGGTCATTACCGCCCTTTCCCCACCCGTTGTACTTACGGATATGCGGATGCCCGGCAAGGATGGAGTAGCACTGATGGAGTGGATTCAAGTGAATTCCCCAGCAACCCGAGTTGTGGTGGTCAGTGGTTATGATGATTTTGACTTGGTTCGACAGGTCATCCGCCGGGGAGGCATGGACTATATTCTTAAGCCCGTAGATCCAGTGGAGATTAACGAGGCTCTAAATAAAGCCACTCAAGCCTGGCGGACAGCGGAGCAAGACAGGAACAGGCAGACGATGCAGGCCATGGAGGTCAACCGGATGAGGCCGCACTATGCTGATAAGCTCCTGACTGAGATCGTTTCCGGTATAGCGAGTACCCCTCTTTCCATTACGCCCTTACGTGAGGAGTTACGTCTTCCTGCAGCTATTCAGATATGTAATGCAGCTGTGATGAGTACCACGCAGCTGGATGCCGATATACTGGACAAATATAAAACGCGTCGTGCGCTTTTGAGCTTTTCCCTGATTAACATCTGCAACGAATTCCTTGGAACTTCTCAAACCGGAATTGCATTCCGTCATCTGGAGCGTATGGACGAAATTATTCTGCTATATTGGGGCGAGCCAGCTCGTTGGCCGCTGCTCTTGCAGGATATTCACACAGGGATCAAAACGGCTTTACGGTGTTACATGCACATCGGGGTTGGCTCTTTTGGCTCTTTTGGCGCTTTTCCCATAGCGGCAGCCACTGCCTACCAAGAGGCACGGCAAGCGTTGTGGAAACGGGATGTGTTGCAAACCGTCGACTGGATGCACCAGAGTTCCCAGGCACGGCAGAGCATTCGTCTTCCCCAGTTGCCTGAGATGGAAGAGGAACTGCGGCTTAGTGCACTCAGCTGTAATGCCAATCGTGTGTCGATAGCGGTAGGCCACTGGATAGCAGCCGTAGCCGAGCTGCCTTCGGTGACAGCAGAGCAGCTAGCCAGTTGGAATCAGGAGTTGGACTGGATGCTGGCCCGCTGGCTGAATGACAGACCCGGAGATACCGATGGCGAGGAACTGGCAGATGAGTCCGGCTCCATTCATGCCTTGCCGGTCGACAACCGTGGCATGCTTTCCCTGCCCTTATGGCAAAGACAAGTTGAAAACCGACTGCTGGCAGCCGGTCAGGCACTTACACCAAGCCATAGCCCAAACAACCCGACCATCCGTGATATTGCCCGCTATCTGGATGCACACTATGACGAGGACATTTCTCTACAGGATATGGCGAGTCGCTTTTATCTCAGTCGCGAATATATTTCTCGTAAATTCAAGCAGGAGTACGGGGTTAATCTGTCGGACTATTTGTGTCAGATCAGGATGAGCAAGGCAAAGCTATTGCTGCTGAATGACAAGCTGCGCCTTCATCATATTGCCGGTATGGTCGGGTATCAGGATGAAAAATATTTTGGCAAGGTGTTCAAAAAACTGGAGGGGGTCACGCCCGGCGAATTCAGAAAACGCCATTCTGCAAATCCTCAGCCGTGACCGCATACAACACGTGATCTTCCCACACACCATTAATCTTCAAATAGTTGAGAGCCAGCCCTTCGCGGCGAAATCCTGCCTTTTCCATCACTCGATTGGAAGGCGTATTTCTTGGCATCACTCCAGCTTGAATACGGTGTAATTCCAACTCATTTAAGGCGTAGCGTACAATATCCTTCACTGCGGAAGTGGCATAGCCTTGTCCGTGGTATGCAGGATCTACAAAGTAGCCCAGATTGGCGTTTTGAAAGGGGCCTCTAGCGATACCCGACAGCTCCATTCTGCCGATCAGCTTATCATTTTCCGGCAAAAAAAGTCCAAACGTATATCCCTGTCCGGCTTGTGCCGCTTCCAAACCGTTAGAAATCAGACGCGCCTGTTCTTCCAGCGTAAAGTAAATTTCAGGTCGTTCTGGCTCGAACGGTTTGAAAAAATCAAAATTTTCACGTCTGATCTCTAATAAACGTTCTGCATCACTTACTTGTAACAATCGAATCTGTAGCCCCGGATGGGTGGACTTTATCAAAATCGCGCCATTAGCTTTATGTAACATTGTCATTTTCCTTCTTTCTCAGTTATTCCTATATTATTGTTCACGGTTATTATTGTTCACGGTCACGAGACAGGAAAATACCCCAGGTGCATGAGAGCAGCCTAGGGTATCTCCATCGTTCAAAATTTAGTCCGTAACAGGCATCCAGCCTGGAAGGGTCGTCAACGCACCCCACAAGTAGTCAGGAATGACTAGCTCCTGCTGGGCTTGCTTGGATAATGTCGTGCGAATGGTATCTTCTGTGCCGTTTTGCACCTTCTGAACCCATTGCGGCTCCATCAAAAGCGGACGTCCCAGCGATACAAGCGGTACACCTGTCTCCAGTGCTGCAAGCGCCTCGTCCGGTGTATTCAGCGACCCAACTCCCATAATCGGCACACGGTTACCTACCTTCTCATGGATGAGAACGGTACGTGACCGTTCGTCACTACGGTCACGGAACGAACCACCGAAGAAATGATTTACGGAAATGTGCAGGTAATCCAGCCCTTGATCCGCCAGACGGTCTACAAGCACCATCGTATCCTCCAGCGTAATGCCTGATGTGTGTCCTTCCTCAGGAGACAAGCGGTATCCAAAGATGAATGGCCGCTTTGCATGTTCTGCAATCACTTTCTTCACTTCGTGAACAACCGCCAGTGGAAAGGTCAATCGTTTTTCAAGACTTCCTCCCCATTCATCGGTACGAAGATTGGAGTGCGGGGAGAAGAACTGCTGCACCAGGTAACCGTTCGCTCCGTGAAGCTCCACACCATCATAGCCTGCTTCAATCGCGCGGCGAGTTGCTTCGCCATAGGCACGGATGACGCGGTGGATATCATCAGAGGTCATTTCACGCGGCACAGGCGCACCTTCTTTTTCCTCGGCTACTGCGCTTGCACTGATCGGCTGTCCATCTGGAATTTGATCTGGTGGACACAGGCGGCCACCATGATAAATTTGCAGGATTGCTTTTGCGCCTTCTTGATGAATCGTATCCGCCAGACGACGCAGGCTCGGAATCATTTCATCCTTGTCCGCACCGAACTCATTGACAAAGCCTTTGCCATCTGGAGTTACATACACACAAGCGGTAATAACCGCGCCTACACCACCGGAACGTTCACGGTAGTATGCCAGCTCCTGGTCACTGACTTCACCATTTTCGTGGGAAGCAAAGTTAGTCATAGGTGCCATGGTAATACGGTTCTTCAACGTAACACCGGATGGCAGGGTAAAAGTTTCAAATAGAGACTTATATTTTGGGTTCATTCGTTCTCTCTCCTTCAGTTTAAATCAGATCAGATAATATAAGGCTGTTGAGCATGAAGCCGAATACGATGCAGTTTTCCTTCCATACGAACTTAAACTCCTGTTGCTTACTTAAATACAGTGGTTGTAATAACCACAGTATAAAGATCCGCAACTACAAAGTCAAATCTATCCTTTCTGACCTTCCCTAAACTGTTCGAAAAAGCTGAACCACAGCCACTTGTCACAAGCCACTGACAAAGCTTAATGGTTCCCGGATGTGCTGTTCTTCTCCTCCCGGCGGGAAAACCAGGTCGCGAGCAACGAGCCGGAAATATTATGCCACACGCTAAAAATCGCACTCGGTACAGCAGCAATCGGATTAAAATGAGCTGCTGCCAGCGCAGCGCCCAGTCCGGAATTCTGCATTCCCGTTTCCAGCGTAACAGCTTTACGCTTGGAAAGATCCATGCCGAACAGCTTGGCAAACCAATATCCAAGCAGGAACCCGATACCGTTATGCAAAATAACCACACCAAAAATAATCGGACCTGTCTCCAAAATCTTGCCTTTGCTGCCTGCAATCACAATAGCCACGATGAGCATAATCACCAGTGTTGATATGAGCGGCAGCGCCTGGACACTGGCTTCTGCCTGTTTGCGAAATAGCGATTTGACGATAACACCCAACACAATGGGGACAATAACTACGATGAGAATATCCATGATCAGCGACTTCGCATCAATATTCATCCAACGTCCAGCAAGCAGGTTAATCATCGCCGGAGTAGCCAGTGGAGCAATCAGCGTCGACACCGAAGCAATCGACACGCCCAATGCCACGTCGCCTTTGGATAAGAGCGTCATTACGTTGGAGGCAGTTCCACTCGGACAACAGCCTACCAAAATGACACCTACCGCAATATCCGGTGGCAGCTGCAATACTAATGCCAATCCAAAGGCCAGAAACGGCATAATCAGATAATGCCCGACCACACCAATAGCCACATCCACTGGGCGCCGGAATACTTCACGAAAGTCAGCCGCAGATAAAGTTAATCCCATCCCAAACATGACAATGCCCAGAAATAACTGTATGTATCCTTTCAACCCTGTAAACGCCGCAGGAAAGAAAAATCCCAAGCATGCAAATAAAAGTACCCAGATGGAAAAGGTTCCTCCTACAAATTTCCCTACTTTCTCCAAGCCATTCATTCTACTTATCTCCTTACTTCTATATAAGTTGAATCTGAGGAATTTCAGCTTATATAGTGCTTAAAATTTTCACCATTGTACTACATATGACTGCATATACATACAACTTTTTATGATTATACCGGGATCAAGAAACTTTTTCCCGTTAGGACATATTCGAAAGCAAAGTGGGTATATTCATAATAGAAGTTGTGACCAGTCGGTCATTTTGGATCATCATTCGTTGAGGAGGAGATATCCCTATGTCACGAAGCCATCCGTATAAATGGTGGAATATTATTGCATTTATCGCTGTCGTTCTCGTTAACATTCTGGCTTCTACACTTCCTATCGGCGGCAGAAGCACTGCTGCTGTATCCAACATGTACCCTACCTTGATCACACCAGCGGGTTATGCTTTTTCCATCTGGTCGGTCATCTACGTACTGCTCGCCTGCTTTGTCGTGTACCAAGCTACACCTACAGGGCAATCCAAGACAAGCGTTCAGTCCATCGGTATTTTTTTTATTCTAGGCTGTCTCTTCAATATCATCTGGATTTTCCTCTGGCAGTATGTATACGTAGAGCTGTGCGTCATCGTCATTATTCTATACTTGCTTTCCCTGAGCGTCGTGTATGTACGTACCCGCACGCCGCAGCCAACCCTTGGAGAAATGTGGTTCGTCAAGCTACCGTTCAGCCTCAATCTCGGTTGGGTATCCATTGCTACTATTATCAACATTGCAGTGGCACTGGAAAAGAATGAATGGAGTGGCTGGGGACTCAGCGATACGACATGGGCGATTATTATCCTGCTCATCGGCACCGCATTGGCGATCATGGTCAGCTTCCCTTATCGCGACAGCATTTATCCTCTCGTATTTGTATGGGCCTATGTCGCCATCGCCGTCGAGCATCCGAACAATGAAAATGTACGGCTAGCCGCATTGATCTTGGCGGCAATCATTCTGGTGTACGCGCTATGGCTATTCTTTGCCCGTAATCGAGACCGGGATTAAAGAAAACGAATATGATCTCTAGCAAGAACAAGCGAGTTTGGGTCTGAATCATCTAGCCCAAGCTCGCTTGCTTTGTTTATTCATTTTAACCATGTGATTAGGTATGGACTTTAAGCAAATCTATAAGCTTGCTTGTCGAGTGATCTGCATTGATTTTCTTCATATTGATAATATAATCCGACCTTTTTTCATACAAACGAAGTATCATGTCGACAAATCGTTCAGATTCCAAACAAAACACATTAAATTTGAGCAAACGGGTGTCTCTATTTAACAGGGACACCCGTTTGCCATGCAAACTTTTTATTTTATGAACGGATCTTTCAGACTATTCGCCCTTCAATGCAATGACTTCAATCTCTACCAGTGCATCCTTGGGCAGACGAGCTACCTCCACCGCACTGCGTGCTGGGTAGGGTTGTTCAAAGAAAGAACTGTACACCTCATTGACGCTGACAAAATCGTTCATGTCCTTCAGGAATACAGTCGCTTTCACAACCTGGTTCATGTTGCTGCCTGCCGCTTCCAGAATGGCTTGTACATTGCTCAAGGACAGGCGTGCCTGCTCCTGTACATCCTTACCAAACTCACCTGTTGTCGGATTCAGTCCAAGCTGTCCCGAAGTGTAAATAAACCCGCCTGCCTCTACCGCTTGGCTATAAGGGCCGATAGCACCGGGTGCTTTTTCAGTAGCAATTGTTTTTTTCATATGGGATGGATTCTCCTTCCTGATACTGGTTCACCGTATTATAGCATGTGCAGTCCAATGCCACTATTCCGTGCGACGGGTTAACGTACAGGGTTTCTTTTAAGACACCTCATTGGGAAGGTCTATATTTTTTTATTTCCGCTGTAACCTTTAGCACCTATGTATCATCTAACTCCTATAACCTGCTACAAAATAAATTTTATAAATCCAGATACAGGTACAATGAACATAGCTAGTATAGACGGAAGTTTGGCGCAAGTCCTGAGACATCTACAAAACAATTAAATGTTGCTTTCGAGTTAACTCGAAAGTATATACTGTGTTCATGGAAAAGTTACTAACTATTCGACAGGTTGCTGATGTTACGAATCTTAGTGTTCACACGCTTCGCTATTACGAGAATATTGGTCTTCTTAACTCAATCCACCGAAATAAAAATGGTTACCGTTATTATTCACCTGAAGATATCACTTGGATTAAGTTTTTGACTCGACTGAAAGCTACAGGAATGTCAATCAACAAAATGATCGAAATCGCTGAGTTAAGGAGGCAGGGCGATTCAACTATAACTACAAGGAGGGTATTTCTCGAAGAGCACTATAAAGAAGTTCAAGAGCATATGATTGAACTTCAGAAAAATCTAAATTTACTTGCAGATAAAATCGTTATCTATAAGGAGATGGAGAAGAATTATGAATTAGAACATAAGATGGACAAAGCATGATCTTAATACTGTTTTATAATATATATGTTTATATATTAGTTTAAAATATAAGGAGAAAATTTCACATCCATATGAAAACGTCATTTGTAACCTTTATCATTGCCCTCGGCGTATTTGGAATAGTTAATACCGAGCTTGGAGTTATAGGTATTTTACCGCAGATTTCGAATCAATTCCAAGTCAGCATTTCTCAAGCTGGTATGCTTGTAAGCATGTTTGCGCTTATCATTGCCATCTCTGGTCCGTTCATGATTTTATTATTTTCCGGAATAAACCGAAAAAAAATCTTAGCAGGAGTGCTTGCTATTTTTACAATTGCCAATCTTGTTTCAGCATTTGCCCCCAACTATTCTGTCCTATTGTTTTCTCGTATTTTACCTGCTTTTCTCCATCCTGTTTATTTCTCAGTAGCATTTTCAGCAGCTGCAAGTTCTGTTCCCAAAGAACAAAGTGCTAAAGCAGTTTCCAGAGTTTTTACAGGATTAACTGTGGGGATGGTTTTAGGCATTCCAATCACATCATTTATTGGGGATCAGTTTTCACTCGAAGCTGCTTTTCTCTTTTCTGCTGTTATTAATGCTTGCACATTAATCGGTATAATAACTTGGATTCCATCCATGTCAGTAAAAGAAAAGTTATCTTATGGGAAACAGTTGAAAATTTTGGTTAAGCCACAATTGTGGCTCAACATTGCGGCCACTTGTTTCATTCTTGCAGCTTTGTACTCCGTATATTCTTATTTTGCTGAATACCTTAGAATAGTGACAAACATGAATGGTAAAACGATAAGTATCATGTTAATTCTTTTCGGAGCGAGCGGTGTTTTCGGTAATCTACAGGCAGCTAAGCTATTAAGCAAGAGTATAGTTAAAACAACCATTTTTTATCCTCTGCTGCTCGGAATCATTTATCTGCTGGTATTTTCTGCGGGGAATTACACGATTCCGATGATCCTTATTATCATTGCGTGGGGAGCTGTTTTTACAAGCGGCCTCATTATAAGCCAAACCTGGCTAACCTCTGAGGCCTCAGAAGCATCTGAGTTTGGCAATAGCTTGTTTGTATCCTTTGCAAATTTGGGTGTAACGATAGGCACCGCCTCAGGTGGCTGGTTCTTATCCCAAATGGGAATACACCAGATTGTATGGAGTGGTGTATTGTTTCTGATGCTTGCACTTATCTCCATTGGAGTAAAAATCAAGCTCTTTGATTTAAAAAAAGTTAAGGTTTAATGTTAATGTCACCACTGGAGGCCGTTGATGTTGGTGTAGCTAAAAATATGTTGATCATCTAAAAATCGAAGGAGAAAAAGAAAATTTGAAATGATCGTTGTACTGCTTTTTAAGACTTAATAATCCAGCGCGGGGGGATTAAATTACGGTAATAGCTAATGGCAACCGGACACGTCATTATATTGATGAATTAGAGATTACGGTGGATGTGCCACAACATACTACCACCAATAAAACACAAATAACGCCGCTGTTGTCATTTTTAACCCTAGCCGTGGTTTTATACGTTCTCATCAGGAGCCGTTCCTGTACCGGGTTCCTCATCATTGGATGTTAGTTCTGCTCCGATGACTCGAATGATGTCGTTCGGATAAATATGTACGCCACTCGCCTGTGCGAGAGCAATTCGTACCATGGCTCGTGCGATGACCGAGGCCGGGATAGCGCGGTAGGAAGCGAGCTTGCCCGTCATCAGGCCGTCCAGTGCCTTCATGACAACAGCGGCAGCGGCTTCACCCAAACGTCGTTCAGGTCTCGCGCCCAAAATCAGCGACGGACGGAACAAATGCAGCGCAGGCAATGCGACAGCAGCAAGCGCCTCTTCAGCCTCACCCTTGGTGCGATTATAAAACACGCGTGAGTCTGGATCGGCGCCCATCGCAGAGACCGCAAGCATCTGTACCGCTCCAGCTTCTTTGCCCAACTGGGCTGTCAGCACCGGGTAGTCTAGATCCACCTGACGGAACTGCTCCTTGGAGCCCGCCTTTTTCATTGTTGTCCCAAGGCAGCAAAAAACATCATCCACCCCTTCGAAGGCGAACGCCGCTTTCTGCGGCTGTTCCCAATCGATGAGCGCCTGCTCCAGCTTGGGATGCTTGATGTCCAATGGACGTCTGCCCATAACCATGACGCGGTTGTATTCCTTTTGCACCAGCAGCTCTCGTACAACATAACCCCCGACAAGCCCTGTTGCACCCACAACGACCGCTTTGCGTTCCATGATAGACCTCCTTTGTGCCATAGCGCTCCTGCTCCTACAATTGCGATTAGGTTAATTTAAAGGGTTGTTCGTCCGCCTCCTTGCTTTTGGACGGACACATCGGTAGGTACAGGGAAAATGTACTTCCCTTGCCCTCCTCACTCTCCAGACGGATAAACCCGCCCAACAAGCGGGAAAAATCACGGCTGATGGACAATCCCAACCCAGTTCCTCCATATTTACGATTAATGGAACCGTTCGCCTGCTGGAATGCCTCAAAAATAACATGCTGCTGAAGATTGGAAATACCGATGCCCGTATCTTTTACAGCAAATACAACCCAATCTCCCTCTTGTCCCTTTCGATCCAGATGTTGTGTACTGATTTCCAGCAATACACGTCCTTCATGAGTGAACTTAAAGGCATTAGACAACAGATTACGCAAAATTTGCTGTACGCGTTTGGAATCAGACCGGATTTCATTCGGTATAGGCTCATGCTCCTTCAAGCTGAATTCCAGATTTTTATCCTTCGCTGTGACCTCAAAATGCATCATCATCACCTGCGCTATCTCACGTACACTGACTGGCTCACTTACGATTTCCATGTGCCCAGCCTCGACCTTGGATAGGTCCAGAATATCGTTGATCAATTGGAGCAAATCATGCCCTGAGGCATAAATTAGATCACTGTACTGGTCTAGCTCGTCCTCATCCAGCTCTTTTCCCTGCTCGTTGATAATTTGCGCCAGATTAATGATGCTGTTAAGAGGTGTACGTAACTCATGCGACATCGTTGCCATAAAATCCGATTTATATTGGGAAGCCATCATCAGTTGCTTGGCACGTTCCTCTAGAATGACCTTTGCCTTCTGCAACTCATCTCGCTGCTCTGATAACAACTCATTCGCCTGCTTAATCTGATGATTCCGCTGCTGCTCCATCTGAAAGTCACGTAAAATCAGAGCAAATAAAAAACTGAGAACGATGCCGATAGGCAGTGTAAGAGGAACAACCTCCGCTACATAATAGCGCCAGGGAATGACGCCTAGAAAGGCAATATTTAACGTATTTACGATATTAACCGCTAAAATGGTTACCGATGCCTTGATAATCAAACGCCAGGTGGAACGGCGCATCCAGTAGTTCAATCCGGCGCACAGGACGCCCAGAATGCTCATATTCAAAAAGCCGACCCACGCCGCCATATGCAGGCCGAAGGTAAATCTCGTAAGTCCGATTGCGACCCCAATAATAATAAGCGTATAAGAGCGAGGATACACCAACGCCGCGATAATCAGCGGTACGAAACGCAGATCAAAAATAACTGTTTCACTAAAGTTAAAACCAAAGCAAGAGCTGACCCATCCGCCAAATATCACTAGCAGCACCGAGCTGACATATTTGAACCGCGAAGAGGTACGACTCAAACCATATTTATAAATCACGTTCGCCACATAGGCAACGGCAATCAGCATCCCCAAATTCATTAAAAACATCATTGAAAATTGCATGGACTCACACTCCCATAGCGCAAAAAATTGGATGCCAGGCCTATGTTAACCGCGTCTGCCTTTCTTGTACATCATAACATGAAGCCCCATCTTTCGACATGTCAAAAGATCTTATATCCGTATATAAAAAAAGCGAACCTCAATGGCTCGCCCTAGTGCTGATACCTATAGAGTCAGCTTGTGATGCCTTTGTTCCGGCGCCACTCTTTGACAAATAATTCGGCAAAATAAGGGTCCCACTGGGTTCCCTTTCCCTCTTCCAATATCATAACCGCCTTCTCTTCCTTCATACCTTGCCGATAGGGACGATCAGACGTCATCGCATCATAAGCATCCGCTACAGCAATGATTCGCCCGAATAAGGGGATATCTTCCCCTGCGAGCTGGTCAGGGTATCCCTTGCCATCATAACGCTCATGGTGCGAGCGCACGCCGGGCAAATAAGGGGCCATAGCATAAGCCGGCTCAACTTGCCGGAGAATGCTCTCTCCCATAACCGGGTGCATTTTAATCTGATCAAACTCCTCGTCCGTCAGCTTGCCGTCCTTGAGCAGCACAGCGTCAGCTACGCCGATTTTACCGATATCATGCAGCAAGGCTGTTTTGCGCAGCAAGTCGAGGTCCGTCTCATTCAAACCTCCCTTGCGCCCAATGAGTACGGAATATTCAGCTACACGCAAAGAATGTCCTGCGGTATAGGCATCTCGCGCATCCAGTGCTGCCGCCAAGGTGGCGAAGTAACTGTCCAATAGCTGACCGTTCTTCTCTTCCCGTTCCTTCAGGCCCTCGATCATGATGTTAAATCCTTCGACCAGCTCCGCAAATTCGTCGGAATACAAATCGCTGGCATTACTGTTCAGGCGGCCTTCCTTCACTTCATTCATTTTTTCCAGCAGATGGTGGATCGGTTGTTCGATCTCACGGGTCAGCAACCTGCCGCCCAGATAAGCAAAGGCTACACCAAAAATTAAAATCGTACCCGCCCAAGCCCAATAGGAGCTAGAATCCGTCGCCTCCAAACGTTCCAGGCGAATCTGTGTAGCTAAACAAAATAAAAATAAAGGAAAAGCACCAATGAGCGTCGCACTTAACTGAAATTTATGCCGAAGCGATAGCAGGACTCGTCCTCGCAGAGACAGGTTTAATCCATATTGCTGGTAGGTTCGATCACGAATTTCCTCCAGAAGCGGTTTGATTGCTCTCATGGTCAGGAAAAATTCAACCAGTGCGTGCATGGAAGCGACCAGACAAGCTCCTATACAGGCGATTCCTACATAATAAAAGGGAAAAGTAAGTTGTCCAGTATGTATCATCCATAACGCAATAACGGTTGCCGGGATAGAGAAGCCTAACAAATGCGGTCCAACAATACGTAAAACTGACAAATTAGGCAGATGATGAACCCGGATATACACCGCTTCTACATCCTTAAGCGTTTCCTGGTTACCTAGAAAAAAACGATGAACGGGTCTCAAATGCATTCGAAACACTATAGTTTCACAAGCAATCATAATAACGCTGGAAAATGCAATGATTTTAACAAGACCCAGAATTTCATAGTGGGCTACATTTAACGTGGAAAATACAAAAATCATACCTACCAACAATACAGCGATAAACGAACCTATAATATAGTTCAGGATAACATGCTGAATAAAGCGCTTATAGGTCGGCAAATTGCTACCCCTCTTTTCATCCGTACACTCTAAAATATCTTGTGTATTCAATATCGGAGTCCAACCATCAAAAGTTTACCTTCTTGCTCGAGCATTTTACATAAATACGAGGACGGCTTTTAATCTGCAATTTATAGATGGAAAATCATCTTATTCTTAATTAAGAAACTCGCGAGGGAAGGACATTTTAGCCAACATTTTTTCCAGTCTATCATCAAAAAACCAAAAATGACTTGTGTTTTATAATCATTCTTGCTATACTATTAGAATATGTATTAACCCCATAAGATTCCACGCAACAAGCTATTACTCCTAATCACCGTATGGAGCTTCTCCAAATTTTATGTATAACCCTAATGTAGAATTTTGAGCTTTTGCCGAAGATTTTCACATTCACACTGGCGCGGTCATCGGAGCCGCAAGGACGAAAGAGAGGTAGGGCTTTTGTCGTTTGGAAAATGAACAGTGGAATCACACTGCCCCTTATGAACATGCTGACCATATAATGCAAGGTAGCAGGGGTTGAATATATATTATGCCATCAAACGATGAAGTTTGAGCAGGCCGTGCAGTATATGCAAACTGCACCATCCTCCGGATGATCCCCGGGGGATTTTTCATATACGGAAAGCATATCTATGAACAAAAAAGTGGCCCTGCCGATACATCGGCAGGGCCTATAGCTTGATCAAAAAGGGGTTAATAGGGTCATTATAGTCTCGCTTTCTTAAAACTAAATGATATGCACCTTAAAAACTCATTAATTTTCCAGTTTTATATACCTTCTAATAATTCGTCCAATATTCTGTACCATCGGGCGGCATCGTTTGCGTAGTGGAACGTCTTGTTTCCGCTTGGGTGCGCCTTTGGGTCGAGGGACGTTCCCACCCTTCCAGTAAAACAACATGCTGGGTACCCGAATTGTTATCCCAAGTAATGTATCGCTCCTGTTCCATATGTCGCAAGGCGACTGTAATTTCAGCGTCTCGCTTGCCTGTTTTTACGGTCAATTCCGCCATTGTGGGCATGTGGCGATGCTGGGCGAAATAATTATACAAAATACGTAGCAGCTTTCGTTCCAAATCTGGCAACATCGTCTTCCCTCCTACAAAGAACATATGTTCCCATTATAACATATAAAAATGCACCCTCCTACTGGAAGATGCATTCGGGCTTGTATGCCCATGTTGAATTTAGTTTTTTTCCTTCTCCTGACGACCAATAGAGCGCAACCACCAAGCGATTCCACCAACACTTCCAAGTGCCAGAACCGTTAAGAAAATAATATAGAACAAATGAAATGCACGATCACTCATGGCAATCGCCTCCTTACTTTATGTATACACTTTCCAGCTAAGCCTGTAAACCTCTTTTTAGTCCCACGTTCTAATTTTCCCCAAGCACTCGACAATAGATACTTGCTTGAGATCTATCGGTACATACTAACTAAAAGTGGTTAATACCAAATATGAGACAGAACCAAGGAGGTTATTGAATATGAAATTCCTATTGATCGTGATCATCGTCGTGCTGATCGTTGTATTGCTTATGAGAAGACGCAGATAAGCAGAGTCATCCTCCATCGTTAAAAAATACAAAAAAAGGCTTTCGGTGATGTACCGAAAGCCTTTATCCATCTGAGGTTAAGGCGTAATTTACGCCTTGTTCTTCTTGTTATATTTAATAAAAGCAATTACAAGCGCTACAGCAAACAATATTCCGCTGACCACCCATGTTGTCAGAAATGCCATACCCAAACCGACATTAGACCCCATCGTCGGGTGATTCATGGCAGTAAACACTGATCCCTGCATCATAAATATGGTACAGAACAAAACAACGGGCGCTAAAATAATCGTGCTTGCTGTCTTTCGAGTACCAGATACTGCGATCACGCACAGAGCGGAAATCACCAAGATCACCCAATATATAACTGCTTCCCAAATCACTGAAGTGCCCACCTGTTCAACCTCTTTTCTATCCATTCGTATATGCCTCTTCTATTGTAACAGACGTCACACAGTGAACCAAGCCATAATTTGATCAGAAAAGGGGTAAACCCTGCGGATAACGTAAATAATGTACAGTAGCGATCCTACACCAAAGACATGAAAGGAATTGATCCCATGAGAAGTGCAAGTCCTTTTGTCATTGTAAACGATGTGCAGCAGTCCATTGATTATTACCAATCGGTGTTAGGTGGGAAAATCAAAGTGCTAAACAAGCAGGAAGGCAAACTCTTGCACGCTGAACTTCACCTGGGTAGCAGTCATATCCATTTTTCAGATTCCTACGGTAAACCGCTCAAAGCGCAGCATGTCCAAATCATTCTTGACTGTGAAAGTGAGGACGAGCTTAAGCAAGCTTACCACGCACTAGCAGAAAAAGGTACCGTTACCGTGGAGCTACAAGATACTTTCTTTGGTGCGCTGCACGGCGAAGTAACGGATCACCTCAACCAGATTGGATGGGTGATGAACTATTTTAAGAGATGATTACGTTCAGCCATAACCGAATACGTCTTATAGCCACCATCAACGTTCCTCACCCGATAACCGTATTGAGTCAAAATTCTGGCCGCAATATAGCCTCGCAGACCGACTTGGCAGGATACCGCGATCTCCATATCACTAGGGATTTCTGCCATCCGCTCTCTAATCTCGGCCAGAGGAATATGAACAGAACCTGGAATGGCTCCTGCCTGAAGCTCCACCGCATCCCTTACATCAATTATAAGACCACCATTGCGGTGAAAATCATCAACTTCATGCCACTGTATCGTTTGGACCAGTCCATCCATGATATTCGAAGCCACGTAACCCGCCATATTCACAGGGTCTTTTGCTGAAGAATAGGGAGGTGCATAAGCAAGTTCAATATCAGCCAGTTCACGGACGTTCAAATGACCACGAATAGCCGTCGCAATCACATCAATCCTTTTGTCTGCTCCATCAGCTCCAACAGCCTGCGCCCCATAGATCATCCCGTTCTCAGGATTAAAGAGCAGCTTCATAGCAATGGGTGATGCGCCAGGGTAATAGCCGGCATGCGAACCAGGATGAATATGAACAGCCTGATAAGGAACGCCCAGCCGCTGCAATGTTTTTTCATTATTGCCTGTAGAGGCTGCAGTCAATGCAAAGGTCTTAATTACGGATGTTCCGAGCGCGCCATCATAAGAAATTGCCTGACCGTTAATATGATCCGCCGCCAATCGCCCCTGGCGATTGGCTCCCCAAGCTAGCGATACCATCGTTGCAAACCCATGATTGCGGTCTTTGACCTGGATGGCATCCCCCACCGCATAAATGGCCGGATCGCTGGTTTGCAGTTGAGCGTTTACCTGAATGGCCCCGCGAAAACCCAGTTCCAATCCGCTATGCTTGGCCAACTCATTTTCAGGAACAACACCGATCGCCAGAATAACCATGTCCGTCTGAAGCACACCCCCGGAGGTCAAACGGAGCCGTGTACCCTGCTCTTCAAAAGCCGTGACTCCTTCCTCTAAACGCACCTCCACCCCGTTCAGCTTCATATGTTGTTCCACCAGTTTGGCCATTTCAGGGTCTAGCGGATTCAGCAATTGTTGTCCCATGTCAATAATGGTTACTGCAAGTCCACGCTCCCGCAAATTCTCGGCCATCTCCAGCCCAATAAATCCGGCCCCGATCACCGTGGCATGTTTTGGATGCCTTTCATCTACATATGCCTTAATAACGTCCGTGTCATGAATGTTTCTTAACGTAAATAAATTCGCAGCTTCATGTAATCCGGGAATGTCCGGTATCATCGGTTTGGCCCCCGGCGACAATACCACTATGTCGTACGGCTGCTCATCCGTTTCCCCTGTGATCATATCCCGGAAGCGGATGAGCTTATGCTCGCGGTCTATTTGTATCACTTCTTTCAGTACCCGTACATCTATATTAAATCGGTCTCTTATCCCTTGAGGCGTCTGGAGAAACAGCTTCTCCCGCGCATGAATTGTCCCGCCAATATAGTAGGGAAGACCACAGTTCGCAAAAGAAACATGCTCTCCGCGTTCAAACAGAATAATCTCGTCTTCCTCACTCCATCTGCGCAATCTCGCCGCAGCAGAAGCTCCACCTGCTACCCCGCCAATAATAACTATTTTCCTACCCATTTCTTCTCCTCCTTACATACCCTATGGGGTATAATATATACCTATGGGGGTATGTTGTCAACACACAAAAAGACGGAGGTTGCCCCCCGCCTGATCAAACACTGAACGAATACCGTTCTGGGTCGAAAAATCACTTGCGAATGCTATACGAATACTCTATCATACCTGGCTTAACAAGCCGCAAACTACTGATAATTACTGCTGGCTGGCCGCGATCGCCTGCTCCAGATCGTACAAAATATCGTCTATCGCTTCTGTCCCGACAGATAGACGTAGAAGCTCCGGTTTGACTCCGGCAGCGACCTGTTCTTCCACATTCAACTGCTGGTGCGTTGTGCTTGCCGGATGAATAATCAAAGACTTGGAATCACCCACATTCGCCAAATGAGAAAATAGCTTTACATTCGCAATTAGCTTGCTTCCCGCTTGGCTTCCACCTTTAATACCGAAGGTCAGAATCGCTCCCTGTCCCTTTGGCAAGTATTTCTGAGCTAATTCGTAGGACGGGTGGCTTGGCAGGCCGGTGTAGCTGACCCACTCCACATCCTTGTGGCCTTCGAGATATTGCGCTACCTTCAAGGCATTTTGACTATGTCTTTCCAACCGCAGATGAAGTGTCTCCAAGCCCTGAAGCAGCAGCCATGAATTAAACGGAGAAATGGCCGCTCCCAAGTCCCGCAGCAATTGGACCCGTGCCTTGATAATATATGCGATAGGCCCCACCGCCTCGGTGTAAACAACTCCGTGGTAGCTCGGGTCCGGCTCAGTCAGCCCCGGGAAACGACCACTCGCTTTCCAGTCAAACTTGCCGCTGTCCACGATCACCCCACCAATAGACGTGCCGTGCCCGCCAATAAACTTCGTTGCAGAATGCACAACAATGTCCGCTCCGTATTCGATAGGACGCAACAAGTAAGGACTTGGGAACGTGTTATCCACAATCAGCGGAATACCATATTCATGCGCAATCGCCGCTACAGCTTCCACATCCAGCACATTGCCCTGTGGGTTGCCAATCGTTTCGGCAAATAATGCCTTCGTCTTATCTGTAATGGCTTTGCGGAAGTTCTCTGGGTCATCCGAATCGACAAAATGTACTTTAATGCCCAATTTCGGCAGTGTTGTAGAAAATAGATTATATGTACCGCCATACAGACTGGAGGCCGACACAATTTCATCCCCAGCTCCCGCAATATTCAGGATGGAGAAGGAAATTGCCGCCGCTCCCGAAGCCGTTGCCAACGCGCCAGCCCCGCCTTCCAACGCGGCGATCCGTTGCTCGAATACATCCGTGGTCGGATTCATCAGACGCGTATAAATGTTGCCGAATTCTTTCAGCGAGAACAAATCAGCCGCATGCTCCGCATCCCGAAATCCATATGAAGTGGTTTGATACAACGGAACGGCGCGGGCAAAGGTAGTAGGATCAATTTGTTGTCCGGCATGGACAGCCAGAGTTTCGAATGACAGCTTGCGTTCTTCTGACATGATTATTTCCTCCCTTGTTATACGTGCTGTATGAATCGTCTCTTCCTGTATGCGTACTCATGGATGATTTTTCAATCATTCTCGCACAAAAAGAACGATTTGGGAAGATAATTCTCATTATTCAGATAGGATATATTAAAATGTTCAATTCAACTCCCAAGGAATAACTCTTAGTCCCGGCCAATTGGCTCTCCATCTTTGTACCTTGTTATTGTATATCTCTTGGGTTATCTGGACTTTATTAGCCCTCACGATCAACCCAAACAGATCATTTAATCCAAAAGGGGCGTAAACTTTCCAAGCTCCGCCCTCTGTCCTTCGCACGCCTAAGGCCGTAGCAGTCGTAGGCCACGTATTGATAGCTTCCTCTAGAGAGTTATACGGTTGGATCGTATAGCCAAAATGCTGTTCATACCACAAGTGAACGCGCGCCTGATTTTTAATATCCAGACGGACAGGCATATCCATATCTCCAAACTGTTCCCTGACGTTATGGATCACCTCGCATTCTTTGTCATACGATACGTCGGCATCATAATACACAAAATCAACATCGTTAATCCCATGTTGAAGGGGCAAGCCGAGCAGGTGATTCCAGACACTTTGCGCAATACACCCGGCACCTACGTAATAATGCTTTATTTCTAACTCAACTGCTTTCTGCAACACTGCATCCAGCATAGGGTTTGACTCTATAATCCGGGTTAGACCATCCATCTGAACAGCAAGATCCTGATTATAAACAGAGAAATTGGTTTTCAACTTGTACCCTCCATTTTCTAAAATAAATGCTTCATCAGGATTTATTTACATTTCATTATATCATCAGGTTTCAGACCGGAAGGTTTTGCCCAACTGCTCCCCAAGGCCGAAATAATGGCGGAAGTTATAGATGAGCGGGCTCCACTTTGCCGGATCAATATGGTTCTCACCGAGGATCATATCCTGATGAACATGCACCTGTACAGCTTGGGTTTCGACGATTGCAAAATAAGGAGAATGCTCAGGAATCCGTACCTCCTTCACCTTGGCTTCAATTTGAATAGGGCATTCTCTGATTCGGTCGGGTTTGACCAAACTCGAGTCAATCGAAGTTAGTCCACTGACTTCATATTTATCTTTTTGATATGTAAATCCATTTTTCTTCTTTTCCGCTGGAACAGGATTCTTGCCTGTATAAGGAGCCAAACGTTCTACATTTTCCCACATAGAAGGTCCCGGAACGTTAATTACACATTCGGGATGCCGCTTCATATTTTCAAATGCTTTTCCGCCTATTCCAATGCCTAGTACCACACAATCTCCTAATGCCCATGAGGAGGAAATAGGGCTAATATTGGTCGTTCCATCCTCATTCAGCGTGTTGAGTAAAATCACAGGGGTTCCGTAATATAAAATGCTAGGGTTAATCGTTTTAATGCCTGGGCTGAGATTCATCTGATTCATCTGATTTATTTCATTTATTTGATTCATTTGGTCTATCATCCCTTCACCTTCTGTTCATGTCTTCCTCCTTATTATAAAATGTAAATACTTTAACTTTCATCGAAGTATGGATTACAAAGGGGGATAACTGTGCCATGAGCACCAAATCAAATGTAGCCATGATTGCTTCTCTCGTCAGCGAGCCTTCCCGCGCAGCTATACTCACCGCTTTATTAGACGGCAGATTTCATACGGCAAGCGAATTGGCCCATATGGCAGGCATCAAACCGCAAACCGCCAGCTTCCATTTGGCTAAAATGACCGAGGCTCAAATCGTTACTGTGGAGAAACAAGGGCGGCACCGTTATTATGGCATTCAAAACCCCGAAGTGGCCCGAGTGATGGAATCACTTTTATCCATAGCTCCGCCCGTTCAGATTAAATCATTCAAACAAGCCTCCGAAGACGAGGCCATACGGTTGGCAAGAACTTGCTACGATCATATTGCGGGGCATTTAGGCGTGCAGATCATGAATTTTTTCATTCAAAAGGGGATTCTTTTCGAAGATCAGGACGGGCTTCATATCACGGAACCAGGAGAGGCTTTCTTCACTGACTTTCAGATTGATCTAAAAAAAACAAGACAAAAGCGCCGCTCCTTCTCACATAAATGCCTGGATTGGAGTGAACGACGCCATCACCTTGCAGGTGCTTTAGGAAGTGCTGTTCTAGACAGATTATTCGAATTAAATTGGATCGAGCGTCTGCCCACAACCCGAGCGATACGTATTACAGCCGATGGTAAAAAAGGTTTTAAAGAGATATTTTCGATAGAAGTCGACTAGATCATCATAGTTCTAGTCCTTCTCTTATTCCGCATTGGATTTTATGATTGGAGACAAGGCCAGTTGTTTTCTCGTCATTGGACGGACATAGGCATAATTGTTTTTTGGAGCCTTTCCTTTTGCTACACCTGCTTTATATCTTCCAGCTCCAGCCGGGATGGCGACCAAGGTTCCGTACGTTCTCATCGCTCGTTCAATCGGGAAAGATGTAGAACGCGTTCCGTCTGTAGATCCGGCAAAATGGACCGCGGCCGCATAGTTGTTCAACCGATCGTTACTGTCATTCAGCCATACGGAACCCGAATCTCCAGGCCCAGTTCGTCCCTGGGTAAAACGAATGACGGTTTGATCACGGAAAATCTTGATTCCCGAATCGCCTCCACGACTCCTCTGGCGAAGCCGTTGGTTTTAGCCATTCTTTTAAACGTCATTCCCAGACGGTAGCTCAATAAGTGCCCGGGTACGGTAATGAGGCCACCACTCTGGTTAATCAGATACCTCGGGTTAAGCAGACTGTTTGAATTGGCAATAGCGATGGCGGAGTCCTGAAAGTTAACACCTGTCGTAGTAAGCGGGACAAATTGAAAAGCTCTCCCGATCTGATCCGCCGTTCTGCCCCCATCTGCCGGGGAAGGCTGAATGGTATTGTGAAATTGGTTTGTATTCGTCGGGACTAGAACATGGGCATTACTCAAAATAAACAAAGTATTATTCTTAATAACAATGAGTCCTCCGGTTCCTCCTGCAGTGGTGGGAACCGTCGTTCCTACACTGACCGCACCGGGCACGGGGCGCCATCTTTGGCGAGGGTTCGTTTGGGTAGGAGCCGCCGCTTCCCTTTTGAAGGAACCCACACCTAAAATTCGGATAGGTACTGCAGAAGCCCGACTTATATTATGGGTTACTGCCTGCAATTTGGTTTGCGTCACAGCCGAAAGATTTCTCAAGGTATATAACACAATCGCCGCACCCTTTGCGGGTCTGTTAGGATCAGCATAGCCTACTCCAATCCCTGTTACTCCGTTCCGCTTTAGCATCGTTCGCCAAATCCGACTCTTCAACTTGAAGGCTTGATAAAAGGTAGCCACAGCCACATACATCCCCTTTTCATAGTCAATGATGTATATACATATGACTAATCCGCACATCATGACTGTGCGTTTCCCCAGAACAATGAAAAAGGTGTGGGCTAGATGAACTGTTCATTGATCAACCTTCCTTGAAGAACTCTACCATTTCTTCAAATGATTGCTGAGCTGAGTGTACGTTATATCGGGGAGAGTACGGGTCACTGAATCCGTGCTGTCCACTGAATTTATGTACCCGGATATTACGGTTGTCTAAAGTTGAAATGAGCTCATCCACATTAAATGATGGTTCTTCCTGTGGGAAAAAAAGCAGTATTGGACCATGTGGAGCTATTTCTAAATAATTTCTAATACGAGAGCCATAGTATCCTACGATTCCATCAACATACTTTTCTTTACTACACAGCCAGGCAATCGTTGCCCCTATGCTAAATCCGACGATAAATACCTTTTTATAACGAGCTCGATTACTTAATAATAAACTTTCGATATGATAGAAAGCGCGGTCAAATCCTACATTCTCCATAAAATTGGTGTAGGCAGTTTCCTCTTGCGAATAGTCATAAGGCGTTTCCTTGCCTAGTAAATTTGGACAAATGACGTCATAACCCTGATCTGATAATAGGCTACAAAAATTTTGTATATGCTGGTTAATCCCATAAATCTCATGCAGCACAACAATTAGGGTGTCCGACTTTTTATCTATGCTTATCATGTTGTCCCCCTAACCAGGATTGGATATGGGAAAATAATTCATCCGGATACGCGTATTTATACTTAGCTGCCACTTCCGAGGATAATCGTTTGAACAACTCAAAGGATACGACCAGTGCTTCCCAACTATGATTGGTATCATATTCCCCAAAAGATTTTTTCAAATCAGCAACGACATCTTGGTCAGCCCATTCATTTATGAATTTTCCTGCATGCCAAGTATCATATTCCCATCCATGTACAGCTTTTGCATGCCACTCTATCATTTGCAGCAATAATTGTTTACAGTCCATATCTCTTTGCTTAGCTACCCACAGATCATTGCGCAAAATTTGTTTAGCCACATAGAGAGAGGCGAAGCAATACATGTTAACAACCTGTAGATAAGCACCTTCAGATATCGGAGGAGTATCCGGGATCGTTGTGGATTGAGGGATGATGTGGTTTCCATTTCCCGTCTTATCGAGCAGCATCCTGACCCCCCGCTGAAATCCTTCAGGAATACGTCCATTTTTGATTATATGATCCAGATCAGAGGTATGACGGAATAGAAAATCAACCTCAGCCCCTTGGTCAAAGAGAACGAGTTTTTCCGGATCTCCTTTTGCCGTTCGAAACATAAAGCTGGTCCAAACCTTGCCGATGCTTAACAACCATTGATCATTTTGAAGATAGTAATCTGGATTCGTTGAAAAGACGACTACATCCAAGTCAGAAAACTCATCAAAAGGTTTGTCCTCTCTTGCCCGGGACCCAACGATATAAACCGCAATAATTTCCTCATTAGAGAGTCCCCATTCGGATATACGCTCCTCAAGCACTTCGTAAGCATTATTCATTACAATATATCCTCCTTTTTTAGAAAACATTATATCCAATCCAATAATTACGGTATATATTTTTAGTTAACATTCAAAGGAATGCTGCCTGATATACACCAATCATCAAATCATTTCCCAATCTTCAGCCTGTGATATAATTCTTTCAATATTACAGTTTGGAAGGATGGTGCAAATGTCGGAGCAGCGAGTATACATCCGGTTCTCTGAGGAGACGGACGCCGCAGAGTTGGCAGCAATGTACAAGCGCAATCAGGAGTTCTATGATAAGTTTTCGCCAAACAACCAAGAGAAGTACTATACGGAGGAGTACCAGCTCCAGACGATTATTAAGAGCAAGACCGACATGATGGAGGATCGGAAATATTCCTTTGTGGTATGCCACAAGGAGGACGACCGGATTATAGGCAGCATAGGTCTATCTTTTGTGGTGAGAGGACCGCTTCAGAGCTGTATGATCGGATACAGCCTAGACCAAGCATATAACGGCAAGGGTTATACGACGGAGGCGGTGAAGCAGGTGGTTCGCTATGCTTTCGATGAGCTAAAGTTTCACCGGATCTTCGGGGAAGCCTCTCCTCGGAATCCAGGATCCATCCGTGTGCTTGAGAAGGCTGGCTTTCACAAAGAAGGCATCTCTCGAAGCAACGTAAAGATCAACGGAAAGTGGGAGGATCACCAGGTACTGGCGATTATAAATCCGTCTGAGGATATCTAGTTTAAAAGGAGGGTATTATGAAGTATCAATCAATCAAACTGCATGAAAAGTTATCTAAATTTAGTGATCATTGGTCTCCGAAAGTTATTGGTGAAATGAATGACTATCAATTTAAATTGGTGAAAATAGTCGGGGATTTTGTATGGCACGATCATCAAGATACCGACGAGGTCTTTATTGTACTTGAGGGCGAGATGTTCATTGATTTTAGAGATGGACGGGTACAGGTTTCTCAGGGAGAAATGTTTATTGTACCTAAGGGGGTCGAACACAAGCCTTTCGCACATGAAGAGTGCCATATCATGCTAGTAGAGCCGAGAGGTGTAGTAAATACTGGAGGAGCGGAGTCAGAATTAACGGCAGTCAATGATATTTGGATTTAAATATATAACAATAATTAGAAGATAGTGAACAAGAGAAATTGAGGCTGCTCGAAAATGGAGCCGTATACACTCGGCAGCTGTCTATTTTTTCACTAAGCAACGGGCAGGAGGATAGTTAAACAAAAATTCGAGAAAGGAAACGTATGGTGGATGATAAGAAACGCAGAATTTAAGAATAGTTATGCAGGATGGCGAGAAGTAGAAATAAAGGATTCCTCCCTAGGCATTACATTTCCCATGATGGTAATGTATCCAGCGGACGAGCCCGAACAAATAGAGCGATTGGGTCCATACCAGTTAGAGTTGGCGAGAGAGGCAGAGCCATCGGAAGGAAGGTTCCCTTTGGTTATCATCTCTCACGGTACTGGCAGTACGCCGCTTGTGTATCGGATTTTGGCGCAGCATTTAGCACGCAACGGTTTTATTGTCGGCATTCCAGAGCATCCATTTAACAATCGTAATGACAATAGTTTGGAAGGAACAGCCCAGAATCTTATCTATAGACCTAGACACCTTAATATGGCCACCGACTGGTTTTTCGACAGCATGCTGTTCAAGGACAAATTAATACAGAATGCTGTGTCGCTCATTGGACATTCCATGGGCGGTTACACGGCATTAGCAGCGGTGGGTGGCGTACCGACTTCTTTTCCTCACGAGACCCCGGATGGGAAACCTCAGCTTATAGAGGCTACACCAAATCACCGAGTAAAATGCCTCGTTTTACTCGCACCAGCGTCGGTCTGGTTTCGAGCTGAAGGTAGCCTGCGTGCGGTTAATCTACCTATCTTAATGATGGATGCAGAGAAGGATCAGTACACTCCTTCTTTGCATGCGCGTATAATATTGGATGGCGTGCCAGATCCTAAGAAGGTACAATACAAAACCGTAAAAAACGCCGGACATTTCTCCTTTCTGAGTCCTTTCCCGGAATCGATGAGGACTTCGGCCTTTCTCCCATCGCAAGACCCTCCCGGCTTTGATCGCGAACATTTCCATAGGAAGCTTAATGCTGACATATTGGATTTTCTATGTACTCATACACGTTAGTTGAATGATAACAGCGGCTGTCTAAGACTTTATTTTTCAGGTCTTGGTCTGCCGCTGTTGGATTTTTTGCTAGGTTATCTCAGTGCATGATTTCTCTCTTATTCACCTTAACACCTGATAAGGATTGATCAAACATATCGAGAATAAAAAGGAACCTCTCTGCTTCACGAAATACATGATCGGCCAATAAAGGATGGATAATGCTTTTTATTCGGCACTCGTCGATTAAATCACGCGCTGTTTTCTTAAAATCACGCAAGGACTTCACAGAGACACGATTTTCATCAACAAATTGACTCAGGAGTGGAACGGTTTGTGACTGTGGCCGCATATGACTTAAATCAATCGCTTGAAACATCAGCATATCAAAATCATTACTAAACTCCCTAGCTTGTTCAACCAGTTTACGCTCGGATGGATCAAGCAAATGGCCTATAAATTTTGCGTGATCAGCCATGATTTTTAAGAAAAATACATTTTCATCAATAATTGCATCAGGTAATGGTTCAAGCTTTCCTGAATTGAGTTCCCCTAAACGATTTCTGAAATAATTGGCTTCCCGGCTTACGTGATCTACCAGTAAGGGAAAATTGGTTTGCCCAGGAAGTTTGCATTGTAATATAAGGCCCAATACCATTCTCTTAAATGCCCAAATATTCGTCGCCGCATTCTGAACTTCCGTATTAAACTCTTTGATTGTATAAGGATCTGTCTCGGTATTAAATTCATGCGACCTTTTCTCAATATCCTCAAAAATGGCGTAGAACCGATTGGCTTCTGTTTTAAGTTGAGTATCTTCCGCTCGAAAACCTAACCCCAGAAAAAAGGAATGCTCCTTCATGATCCTGGACCAAAATCGTATTTCATCTAATGAGCGTGAAACGAATGCATCCAATCATATCCCTCCTCTATGTGAGCAAAAAAGCACTTACTTAGTCATATGGGATATGCCTTGTCATTATGAATATCGAATCCTACGCCTCATACAATCTAATTCCGAAGTTGAGCTATTGTGACTCGTAACTCTGTTGCCTTATTTATGTACGTGAAATATTTCTCTATACTGGCTATTGACCGTCGGAGTTATTAGATCATTTAGGGTTTTCTCCTTGCTTTATATGTGCGTTTCACGACGATCACCTCAAATATTCCATTCGGTGAACCACATATGGATTCCTTCCGCTTTAAACATTTCTGTGTATGTATCATATATCCATTGTTTGTTACGAAGCTTAACCGGATGTTTCTTCGAAACCTCCAATCGAAAGACTAGTGCCTTTATACTTTCGACGACCTACGTTCCTCCGGGAAAAATTAAATTCCATAATAATACTCATATTTGAATATATATCATTTAATGTTTGGACAATTCTCCCAATCTAATTCTATAATTCACTTGTTATTACATATATTTAGGAGGAAGTCATGAAAAATATTTTATTCAAAAAACTAGGAACAATAGTGTTAGCCCTTCTCATTGGAGCTTCGGTGTTCTCATTGTTCCCTACCGTTACAAAAGCTGAGACTACTAATGTAACTTGGAAAAACGGGTCTGTAGTAACTACTCTTGGGAACGTAGGACAAAGCGACAAAGCGACAGTAGGAAAAACAAAAGGAAAATGGTATTGGGAAGTAAAGGTTAGCCACAGTATTTCATTAGTAGGAATAACAGGTGAATCTGGTCCGAAATATCAAGCATACTACGGTTATAGTGGTCAAATTATAAATAATATTACATCAGATGTACGAACAGCTTACGGTCCTACGTTTGGACTTAATGATGTTATCGGTGTTGCACTGGACTTAGATAACGATAAAATTGTTTGGTACAAGAATGGCGTTTTCCTAGGAGCCAACACCGTTAAACCATCTGAACTAGAAGGAACACAGGTCTTCCCGATGGTCATGAATGGAACTGGTGGATATATGACTTACGAAGCTAATTTTGGAGCAAGCGATTTTAAATATCCTATTCCTGAAGGATTTTTACCTTATCAAGATTCGGGTACATCTACAACACCTGACCCATCTACAAAGCCTGATCCTTCTACAACACCGGATCCTTCTACAAAGCCTGACCCGTCTACAAAGCCTGATCCTTCTACAACACCGGATCCATCTACTAAACCAGATCCGTCTACAAAGCCTGACCCATCTACAACACCAGATCCATCTACAAAGCCTGATCCGTCAGATACCGATGGGGCCTCCCAACCAACTGGTGACCGCGCCATTCTGACTGTAACGATGGACAATGGATTTGATAAAGAATTCGATCTGAGTAAAAAAGAACTCAATGCCTTCATCGCGTGGTATGACGCTAAAGATGCTGGTAGAGGTGCTTCATTCTTTGCCATTGACAAGCACAATAACAACAAAGGTCCATTCAGCAATCGCAAAGACTACGTAATCTTCAACAAAATCCTCACATTTGAAGTAAGCGAATACTCAACTAAATAAACATATGAAGGGCTTCATGTCGGCTAACATGCCGATGAAGTCCTTCTTTACATTTACTGTAATCTCGAGATCACGCCCAAACTGCTATACTGGACGATACATTTTTTCTAGACTAAAGGTTTGCAGATCGTTTGTTTCAATAAAAAAAGCACGGCTTCCAAAAAGCCTGGAAGCTGTGCTTTGCTTATATATTCAACATTAATATTCGATAATAAAGGTAACAAGATAAAATGAGCAACTACCTCAACCGATGAGGATACACAGGAGAATTCGTCATGTTAAAAAAAGTTCTATCTATTGCTCTACTTTCTGTAGCTTTAACAGCTTGTGGAAGCAATTTTAAAGAAACAACGACAAGGTCTGGGTCTTCAAGTACATCCTTTGCTACTGAACAAACAACAAGCAATGAAAATACTGCTCAGCAAGCTTCTACAGATAATCAGGTCACAGATAAGCAATATTCATTTGCCGAATTCATGAGGGATGGGACACCCGTGTTAACAGAAGATCAAGCTTCTATGGAACAAACATCTTATGACTTCATTGTTAAAAATAGTGACTTATTTCCTTCCACAGATAAAAGCAAAGTCATTAATCTAGTAGACAAATCTGTAACAACAAAACACTTAAATAAAAATCTGAATTTATACTTAAACAAATTTGTAAAAATAACCGGCGATGTAATAGACATAGAAGAAGATAACATTCCTATAGGGACAACGGCGATCGTTTACATTAGTGATGAAAATGATAATACAGTAATGGCAGTTTATCCGGGTGCAAGTGGAGAGATTTTTGAAGGAGACGTTGCTTCAGTTATTGGAGTTCCTATCGCTAATTTTTCATATGAAAATGTTTCAGGTGGCTATACGAATACTACATTGTTAGCAGCTTCTTTTCTCACGAAGGAAAATCAATAACATTGAGTTGTAGGAGAACGTATTTCGGTTCGACATGCCGAACTGCATTTATAGTTGTATTAACGGATCATTAAACCGATAAAAAAGCTTTCTATACCACCCTTTGGGGTGATTATAGAAAGCTAATCTGCTTGGCAGCGTCTATAGCGCTCACTTAAAATTTTCAGGAAACTGGTAGTGTCAAACCAAAAGGTTGCCGATATTTTGAACGCGAAAGAGAAACTTGCCATCATCGCAGAGATCAAAAGTGGTGTCTTAATCTTTATTTTCCGTCTAAAGACATAGTTCGAATAAAAACAATCCCCTCCAGCCAAGTATGGTTAGCGGGGATTGTTAAGTTGTTTTTGAGTTGTATTTACGATTATCTTTTATTGTGGTTTTCAGGCGCGCGACGTTTTAAACCTGCCAATCCAACCAACCCCAACAAACCAAGCCATCCCCAATTATCATTATCGTCATCATTATTATTAGTAGTTAACATTTGTGTTCTACCATTGTCGTTTGTGCCCATATTGTTTTGACTGTTTTCAGCAAATGCTACTGCGGCTCCAAAGCTTGAAATCATTAATGCAACAACAACCATTATCTTCATTTTTTTCAACATACCTAAACCACTCCTTTAGATTTGTGTTTTCAATCAATTTTTTAATGTATTTAGCATGCCCAGTAGAACTTATTTCTTATACACACATTAAATCTTCACTACTGGGAATCATAAATTTGTATATCATTAAAATTAAAAAAGGAGTGGTTTTTATAATGGGTATCCTAAGCGGGAATCCAAAAGACGAGCCCATGCATTACGGAGAAGTTTATAGTGTGTGGCAGTTTTCAGCGTTAGCGAAAGGCAGCGTTTCATTTTACCAAGCATGCTTAAACCACGCAGGAGACAAAGAGCTCAAAAAAGTACTGGATGATCTTATTGATCAAGCTAAACTAGAAATCCAAGAATGCGACGCAATGCTTACTGATAATGGGATTGCCCCAGCTCCTATTTTGCCTGAAAGACCCCCTGTGAAACTTGAGGATATCCCGGTTGGTGCAAGGTTTACTGATCCCGAAATTGCAGCTAAAATCGCATTAGATACCTCTGTGGGATTGACGTCTTGTAGCCAAGCTATGGGTCAATCCATTAGAGAAGACATCGGGGCTTTATTTGCGAAATATCATCTAACTAAGACTGCTTTGGGAGTCCGTATTCTAAAAATGAACAAAGAAAAGGGTTGGCTAATACCTCCTCCTCTTCAATTAAAAAGACCTGAACCAGTTAAAGCCTAAAATTCCAGCATAATTCTTTAACACACTTTTCCTTAGATCGTTCAACAAAAATCCCCGCCGACCAGTTAAGGTTTGCGGGGATTTACTTTGCTTACGTTTAAGAACCTCCGACCTGTTATTGAGGCGGTATATCATGTGAGTGAACAGGTACAGTAACAATAAACAAAAAGCTACCCGCGATGATTAGCAGTATCATTTTTCTCAACATTGTTCATCCACACCTTTTCAATAAAATTTAAAAATGCTGCTTTGGTTTCAGGAACCGCATAATCCCGAAAATGCAAAAACAAGCCCAAGCAGTTTATAAAATAAGTCTCATTATTTAGTGTATGATAACCTAGTCCCGTAGTGTAGAATTATCCGCCCCCATAAATATAGTTATCTTACTCTAAAGCAAGCAGCCTAATTTTTATGTCCTCTGTGCGCCCCCCGTCTTTATCTCCAGATCCTTAATAGCTGGCATCTTACGCGGCCTGCTGAAAGCTAGTAGACTGAACGGCGACGTTAAGCTAACGAGCGGGACAGTTCCAGAGGAATACAAGCATTTAGGAAGTTGGCAGAACAATCGTCAACAACAAAGAAATTTATAAAATTATGCTACTCAAGTCTCAAGACCTATTCACCAAATAAATTTAAAATTGAATAGATTGTTTCACAATCAACATTGATATGCGGCGAAGAGGGAATTTATTCGACCAGAAGATGTCAGTTGTTCTCTCCCTAATATCTCACAAAAGAAAAGCACGTTAATTACTCAGTCGGAGGAATCACTATTTTGAGAAAGCTATCATTCTTTATTGCCATTATCATGTTAGGTGCAATGTTGTCCGCTTGTTCTGCCATTACATCCACCGTGGATCAAGCGTCTGCAGGTTTTACGTCCGGCGAGAGCAAAGAAATCGAAAAATACAATGCGTATGTGAGGCTGAATAACTTGATGACAGGCAGAATCAATGAGGTTCTGGTTCATTATTTTGAGAAGTTCGGAGTTGATTCACAGCCTGTAATCGAGAAGAACTTCAGCTTCATCATGCTCGGCGTTGCTGAAACTGAGCGGGAAGTTATTGATAAAGCGAACGGCTATACCGCAAGCCAACCTGCTTTTGCGAACGTAGACCCCGTAGTGATCAAACTGACACCGGTCATCAATGATCTGTTGTCCGTCCTGGACGAGATGAAAACCTACTATGATACAAAAGGCTACGTGGATGATGATTTCGCAAAAGGAAAACAGCTGCATACCAAGCTGGTAAGTGCCAATCTCGCTTACGAGACTGTCTCCAAACAATACTTCACGGCTATGCAAAAGTTGGGTAACGAGCAGCGTCTGGCTGAACTGCAAAAACTCAAGGATTCAGACCAGCAGATCAGGTATAATGCCTTGAAGTTCATGATAGATGCCGAGGCTACGGCCATTGAAATGGATGAGCAGGGTATCACCGCCGACAATGTGCTGCAGCTTGATATGACGAAGTTTAAAGCCAAATACGACATTATGACCGCAGATCTGAGTGCGCTCATGACAATCTCAAAAGACAAAAATCGAGTTCAAAAAGAAGGGATTAACAGCTTCAGTATCAGGAACTATGTTGATTCAGCCACTGAGGCAAAAGCGGCTGCTTCGAAAATCATTGAACGCATCAATAAGAAGGAACCTGTATCTGATTCTGACCTGAACGGCCAGTTCCTGAACACTACGGATGGCACACCTGAGAATTTCAATTATAAGCTAAGCAAGGCAGTCGAACGATATAATGAAATAAATTAAGCGTATCTAACGATAGGGGCTGCGAAAACAAATACGGAGTTCCGGTAACGAACAAGCTCTGCCAACCATAAGGTTAGCAGAGCTTTTGCTTTAAAATCCTCCAATGGTAACTTGAGGGTGAATGCTATGATGGTGGTTAAAAGCTTGATCCGGCACATTAACCATAAACAAAAAGCTAGCCACAATAAGCAGCAGTACCGATTTTTCCAACATTTTTATCCACACCTTTTCAATAAGATTTAAAAGTGTTTAAAAACATTGGCGATTCAATTACAGGAGAGAACACTAAATAATTGCTCTAATAGGAGGTTTTATTATGATTAAGCGAAAGATAGCATCATTATAAAGCAGAAAAGCGAATCCAAGGGTCTATTCAAGTAAAGAAAGGACAGAGGTGACCGCCCTGTCCTTTCTTTATAGATGAGGATAAACGCGTGATAAGTTTACGGTTCAATTCAAGGTTTACAGATCGAATCTCCAGTTGCCCATCATCTTGGCGACTTCCGGGTCGCGGTACGATAAGAAAAGACTTTCCCGCGTATCGAGGGTCGAAATTTGTTCGATATCGTCCGCGCTCAACTCAAAATCAAAAATGTCAAAGTTTTCAACGATCCGCTCTTTTCTCACCGATTTTGGAATTACAACGACTTCACGCTGAACAAGCCAGCGCAATACGACCTGAGCGACGGACTTTTTGTGTTTTTCTGCGATCGAGACCAGCACTTCGTTTCTGAACATGTTGTTAAGTCCCTCAGCGAACGGGGCCCACGACTGATGTTGAACTCTCTGCTCTTTCATAAAAGCTGCGCTCTCTGTCTGCTGGTAGAACGGGTGCGTTTCGATCTGGTTGACGGCGGGCACGATTTCGTTATGAACGATGAGGTCCATAAGGCGGTCGGGTAGGAAGTTGCTGACACCGATCGCCTTAATCTTGCCTTCGCGGTACAGGTCTTCCATCGCACGCCAAGCACCGTAGTAATCGCCGAACGGCTGGTGAATAAGGTAACAGATCGAGATAGTCGAGTTGCAGCTTCTTCAAGGATTTGGCAAACGCGAGCTTGGCTCTCTCGTAGCCGGCATCCTGAACCCATAGCTTGGTCGTGATGAACAGCTGCTCACGCGGTACGCCGCTGCGCTTGATCGCACGACCGACCGCTTCCTCATTCAGATAACCGGCGGCGGTGTCGATCAGGCGGTAACCAGCCATCAACGCTTCATATACGGCGTTCTCGCATTCTTCAACATCTGGAACTTGGTAGACACCAAAGCCGATAATCGGCATTTTCACACCATTGTTTAATGTCACGGTTTGCATTGTAATTCCTCCCATTGTTCAAATGTAAAGCAAACGGCCGCGGAACTGGGAAATCGGGCACCTCAGTGGGATTCCGCTTACGGTCGACTTGCATTACAATAAACCTATCGCCTTCGTGTTACACGAAGTCAAGCCGTCTTCAAAAAAATTTACTTTTCCAAGGAGGATTCCACATGTATACAGTCAAAGAAGCCGCCCAGATAACGGGACTCACCGAGCACGCTGTACGCTTTTACACGGATAAAGGCCTAGTACCAAGCGTACAGCGCAATCAAAACAACATTCGGATGTTCGACGAAGAATCGATCAACTGGTTACATGGCGTCAAATGTCTCAAGCAATCCGGGATGCCGATTGGAGTCATTAAAATGTACGTCGATTTCTGTCTCGAAGGGGATTCGACCATTCCGCAACGCTACACACTCATGATGGAGCATAAGAAAGCGGCGCTCGTTAAGCTCGAAGAAGCCAAACAGCACGTTGCCCATTTGGAACAAAAAACGGCCCTATATCAGGCCATTCTGGAGCATCGTTCTCCAGACACGACCAATCCTGGCAACTGGGATAAAATTCAGCATATGCATAGTGACGTTTTTTACTCGCCCTCTGTTCGGAAGGCTAGAGATCTACGTGAAACACAACTGCTCGAAGAAAATACTCTTTTTTAAACTCCTGGTTGGCTTAGGATGAACAAGATTTACATCAGTCTAGATTGCACTAAACACAGAAGCGTGAGTTCAATGAAAACAGCGACAGTCTAGGACTTTATTTTCTCCGTCCTTTGCTGTCGCTGTTTCAATTTCTAGAGTCAGTCTAAACTTATTTTATGGAACTTGGACGGTATGACAATTCGAAAAAGCAATGTGTTGCTTTTTTCTAAACTTATATCTTAAATTACTTCTGTTGCTCTAATACTGCGGATTTTAAAATATATTTCAGTATGAATAAGCCTGTAGACTACAACAGTACATATAAATCGTAGAATAGCAGCATATTACAATTGACCGCTAACTAGAAGGGAACTGTATTGCTATGGTTGACAAGTTAAAAAAATGGCTATTTAAGCAGCCTTCACGATCTAATAGTGGCACGAGCCTTGAGCCAGTTAATGACGAAAAATCGACTGAGCTATCCGAAGAGCTGAGTATCACGCTTAAGGACAACATGACCCTACTGAAGCAGAAAATAGGACATAGCACGGATTTCAACCTTCGTTGTTTGAACGATGAACAGGGCAATCCGGTTCTCGCTGTAGGTTTTCTTCAAGGTTTGATTGATCAACAAATTTTAACGACACTGTTGGAGGAACTCACTGCAGGTATTCGAAATGGAGATGTCTCTAATCGTAATGCTGAAAGTTGGTTGATGAGTCTTATCCCTATTGGGGGTATCACTTGCCTTGAAAATGAGCAATCACTTATCGATGCCGTTCTTTATGGACAGGCAGTTCTCCTCGTCGAAGGCAGATCCAAGGCCTTTGCAGCTTCTATCAGCGGCGGGGCTAAAAGAGCTGTTGAGGAGCCAACATCGCAGACAGTAATTCGCGGTCCTAAAGAAGGATTTACCGAGGATATTTCCACCAATATCGCACTCCTCCGGAGAAGGATCAAATCAACTGAACTCCACTTTGATTCTCGAATTATTGGATCATACACGCAGACGAAGGTATCGGTAGCTTATGTTCGAGGCATTGCAGATCCAGAGGTGGTTAAGGAAATCTCCAGACGGTTAGATTCCATTAACACTGATAGTATTCTCGAAAGTGGATATATCGAGGAATTTATTCAAGATGGGGTATGGACACCCTTTCCAACCATGGTTAACACCGAGCGGCCGGATACTGTAGCAGGCAGCTTGCTTGAAGGGCAAGTAGCGATATTGGTTGATGGGACCCCATTTGCCCTGATTGCTCCCGTAACCTTTTTTCGGTTCATCTCTTCCAGTGAGGACTACTACCAACGTTATGATCTAGCATCTTTTCTTCGGATCGTTCGGATGGCATCCTTTTTCTTGGCATTGCTTTTACCCGCGTTCTTTATTGCAACAACTACGTTTCACCAGGAAATGCTACCTACAACAATGCTCATCACTTTAGCTGCACAGAGAGAAAATACACCATTGCCAGCCCTACTTGAGGCAATGATAATGGAGCTCACCTTCGAAGTCATCCGCGAAGCAGGAGTACGAATGCCTCGTGCCGTAGGGCCTGCAATCTCTATCGTTGGGGCTTTGGTTCTTGGACAAGCTGCCGTTCAGGCGGGATTGGTTTCCGCAGCTATGGTCATTGTGGTATCATTCACAGCCATCTGCAACTTTGTGTTACCTGCATTCAGTATGGCTGGGTCTGTTCGTTTGCTCAGATTTGGACTTATGCTAATGGCAGGTTTATTGGGGTTATACGGCGTTTTGTCAGTCTTGGTTCCCATCCTCGTTCGATTAGTATCTGTGAATTCGTTTGGCGTTCCTTATATGATGCCGCTCGCACCTTTCTATAAGAGCAATATGAAAGACCTGTTTGTGCGTGTACCTAGGTGGAAGATGAAGAAGCGCCCTGTAATGATTGGGGATTCCAATCCAGTAAAGCAGGCAATGGAACAGGAATCATTTGCAGAACAGGCGGGGGAACACGGCCGAGATCCAATGGCGTAAGGAGGAATCGATTTGTCTCAATTAGGCAGGTTTATTTGGGTCTTGGTCATATTATTCATTTTGCCGGGTTGCTGGAACCGAGTCGAACTGAATGAGCTGTGGGTAACTGCAGCTACAGGAGTAGATATGATGGACGATGGACAGTGGATGGTGTCCTATCAGCTTATTGTTCCCTCCGCCCTTGCAAGTGGTACCGGAGGAGGAACCGGAGGGTCTTCTCAACCAGCATTCCATGTATTCTCTGTAAAGTCCAAAACCTATAGCCAGGCGTTATCGTACAGCAATTTAAAAACATCAAGACGAATTTACGTAGCACATAATCGTGTTGTATTTATCGGCAAAAGAGCGGCTGAGAAGGGAATGGACCGTTTAATCGATTTTTATCTTCGTAATACGGAAGCGAGGGAGATGGTCAATATGATTGTAACGGACGGATTAGCATCCGATCTAATAAAGAAATTGTTGCCGCCTGAAAAACTTCAAGGCGCCGCTATGGCTGAATTAGTCGACAAAGAGAGTAATATGTTATCGATGTTTCCAAAAGTCAGGGTATATGATTTTGTATTAAGCATGAACTCGGATTCCAAATCCATCGGGGTACCTGTCGCCGAGTTGATCGGAGAAAGAGACTACCAGAACGAGCAGGAAGCAGAGAGTCTAGATGTCTTCAAAAAAACCTCGGCCCCGCTCAAACTGGCATTGACTAAATTGGCGATATTCCAAAACGGAAAGCTTAAAGGATTTCTCAACAAGAAAGAGAGTCTGGGAGTATCTTATCTGTCTCAAAAGGTTAGCAATACTGAAGTTTCGTTCCCATGCGACGAACAACCCAGTAGGGAAATGTACTCTTCCCTGCTAGTAAACTCAACTAATGTGAAGATCACACCACAAAAAACGAGTTCTCATTACACTATGCAGGTTGGAGTGAAAATTAACGGGACTTTAAGTGAAACAACATGCACTAAGGATATTTCCATGATGAAGACCATACATGATATGGAAAAAGAGATTGCAAAAGAAGTGACCAGTACGATAAATGAGGGCTGGGCTAAACTTCAGGAACTTGGGGTAGATGCAACTGGTTTCGCTGACCGGATTCACCGGAGGTTCCCAAAAGAGTGGAACACAGTGAAAAAAGACTGGGAACAGGAATTCAAGAGGATAGAACTGGACATTCGAGTGGATGCACGGATTAAGCGTCCTGGACTCCTGCAGAAGCATATCGGAAGTCAAACCTAACCCATTTGTAAAAAGGGGCCTAAACAGTATGAATAAAACCGTCACCAGGGTATCCGGGTTAGTTATCGCTTTCTCCTTGTTTCAGGTTGGCAGTACAACATTATTCCTATTGGGAGCTAAAGCCAAGCAGGATGCATGGCTAGCCATGCTGATCGGTGCACTTGCAGGCTTCGTCCTGCTAATCATGTATTTATACATGCATAAGCTTGACCCACACCGGGATTTGTATGAACTCCTATGCCATTATTGGGGAAAATGGGTTGGTAGTCTGGGTGGTCTTCTGTTCATCAGTTACTTTGCTTATGAAGCTTCCAGGAATGTCAGAGACATGGGTGAGCTCGGCGCATTGACATTGCTGAACAGAACCCCTACCGAAGTTATTACGTTTATAGCATTAATTGCCTGTGCCGATGTGGTATGGTTTGGGCCGAGAGTCTGGTTCCTTCTATGTCATATATTTTTTCTTCTGCTTTTTTTTGGTTACAGCACTTTACTCTTGCTTACTCCTTTTACGGGACTCATTCACTTTGAGTTTTTGTTTCCTGTATTGGAGAACGGTTTAACTCCCGTAGTGAAGGCTGCCATTCCCGAGATCATGTCTTTTCCCTTCGGTCAGACGATTCTTTTTCTTGTGCTGTTCAAGCTTGTCACGGATAAACGTAAATTACAGCGGTCGATCGTCATTGTTTACTGGATCACTGCTGTGTTCCTTATTGTAATGAATGAGCTAACAATCCTCGTTCTAGGTCCGAAATGGGCAGCATCAAGCACCTATCCCTTATTTGAGGTTACACAACTTATTCAGCTACCAAAAACATTCGAGAGAGCTGATGTTCTGTTTTCGATGATTCTATTTATTGGAATCGGAGTCAAAACAGCTGGTTTTATGTTTGGTGCCGTTATTGGACTTCAAACAATAACCCCTTTTAGATATAAGCCTGCGTTACTGTTGCTGAGCATTATCATATACGGCCTTACGTTTCTCTCCCCAAGGTTAACCGAATTTTTGTGGTTCGGTCTTAATGTTGCTTTGATTCAAATCTGGCCTATCTTTCAGATTGCTCTACCTGTCCTCCTTTTCCTGACCATGCTAATTCGGAAGAAGAAGAGAAGGGCTTATAGTTAGCAGCTACTGTAGTCATGAGCATGTTGATTTTACGCACCGGTTGAAACTTCTTCTACGGAAGGTCGTGTGGCGAAAAACCTGCTAAAACAGGATTTCAAGGCGCACAAACCTAATCAAAAATGGGCACAGATATCACGCAATATCGTGTAGGGAATTGCTGGGTATATCTATCTTGATTAAAGATTATTCAACAATGAAATTGTAGCCCACCAACTCAGCGAACATAACGACAATCGAATTGATTGTACAGACGTTCGCCAAAGCCTTTGCCAAGCAAAAAGACGTGACCGGACTGGTCGTTCACAGCGACTAGGACTTCCAGTACACGTCTCACACTTACCAAGACACGCTTCCAAATGTTGGCACCCAAATCAGCATGTCTTGTCATTTTACAACTATTTATCTGAGCCTCAGTAATGCGATCTATCTGGTTAACAGACATAGACTTATTCCCTGTCACAATAGCACTTACTATTCCCCTATTCATGCCTGCTATATGCCCGAATTGCGTTAGACTCATGCCCTCTTGTTTTAAGTATCTGTCTAATTCTGCTCGTATCGTAGGTGTATACTTCATGCCATAGCCACCCTTCGCATAGGAATTCCATATTTTCTAAAAACAAAGAAGATTGTCCAGAATCATAAAAAAGCGCGCCATCCAAAAAGCTTGGAAGCCGCGCTGTGCTTGAGATGATAGCTATGCTGGTGAAGAAAATTGAAACCCCGGCCTACGCATTACGAGTGCGTTGAAATAGAGTTTTGATGGGGTTTACAAGGCTCCTATATCCTATCCAACAATAAATAAGGTTCCGTCAGGTATTACAGATATCCGTATTTCGGTAGAAGATTTGGTAGAAGAAAATAATTGAGGCAATAAGACGAGACTAATGCCTAATGTTCTCTAAAGTACCCTTCTCCGTCTCCTACAAGCATGATGATCTTCTGATTGCGATCCCACCTCTCCAGATGGCAATATCCCGTAGTATAGAATTTTCCGCCCCCATAGAGTTAGGTATCTTGCTCTAAAGCAAGCAACTTTTATGTCCTCCGTGCACTTCCCCGTCTTTATCTCCAGTTCCTTCATGGTGGGCATCCGTCGAGAAGGAAAATCGCGAGCAAAATAAAATAAGTATTAGACTCTCCCTAAAATTGAAACAGCGGCAGCCATGGACGAGAAAATAAAGCCCTAGACTGCCGCTGTTTTATTGAACTATCGTTTCCCGTTACTTTAACGATGTAATCGAACTGAAGCTAAATGCATTAGATCCAAATATCATTGACTGCTGTTAATTCTGACTCAGTCTCGCCAGTGTTTACTACGCCCCTGGGCTCTACCAACATGATATGACACTCCTGGTTAGCGAAAGTTTTGTGTTCGACACCCCTTGGTACAATAAATATCTCTCCTGGGGAAATCTTTACTTGGCCATCGCGGAAATCGATGAACATCTCCCCTTCGAGCACGATAAACACCTCGTCGGTATCTTGATGATCGTGCCATACAAAATCCCCATCTATCTTGACCAATTTAAATTGATAGTCATTCATTTCACCAATGACTTTCGGAGACCAATGTTCATTGAACTTAGATAATTTCTCATTCAGATTAATAATTTGGTAATTAATATTAATATCTCCTTTCTCTTGATATTCAATATACCCCGCTTATCCATTTTAGGCTCACGTAGTTTGAGCGAAGGGTTTGTGGGCAAATAGGTTTCTTCATATGCAAAACGGAATAGGGAGCGCACAAAATGGATGCGGTCCCTAGGCTACTTGGCTTTAATCGATCTGACTGCTTTGCTAGGTATTCCTTCAGCAGATTAATAGTTACCTCGGAAATATCTATATCCCCGAGATTGTTACCAGCATTCTGTACTGCAACGCATATGCTTTCAATGTATTTGGACTAAATCCCTAGATTCGCTTATCCGCTTCATAATGACGCCAAAGTTCGCTTAAAATCATAATAAGATCTCCTGGCAATTAATTCTAGTTCGCTTCTATTAGGAGGTTTAGACTATTTGTTCAACTAGCGTTTCCCATTAGTTGAATCATTAGCTAAGGATCGAATCAAAATCAGTATAATTATTTCACTGATGAGCGTTTCATCAAATTCGTTGAGGAATCGAAACGGTTCGTTCATTTACCACATTTCCCGTGTTTAGAGTAGTTTTTGGTTCGATTAATAGTAAATGGACCTCTTCTTCAGCAATTGGCTGATGTTCAACCCCTTTAGGTATAATAACAAACTCCCCTTCGTTAACAGCTATTTCACCGTCTCTCAAACGGATTAGTAGTCTCCCTTTCCATACGAAGAACATTTCGTCCTCGTGATCATGGTGATGCCAAATGAATTCACCCTTGATCTTTGCCATTTTTACGTATGAATCGTTCAACTCTCCACCTATTCTGGGATTCCAATAATCAATTATTTGCAAAAATTTATCTTGTACATTGACCTTCGAAATCATGAGATTCCCTCCTCATTATTGGTAACGTGTACTGCATTTTGCCCCGGCTAGAATCTCCTTTTCCCCATTCTCCTCCTCATTATCAGATAACGAGGTACTCAATCACTTGGTTTTGGTGTAAATCCCTCTTATTCACTAAGTTTACATACTGCGATGCATCACGTAAAATTAAAAAATAGTGTATAGATAATCACATTTTGTAATGCAAAAAGGAGAGAGTTGTTTTGGACATTAGATCTTTGGAGGTGTTTAAGGCAGTAGCAATTGAACAAAGCATTACAAAAGCTGCTGAGAAATTGAATTATGTACAGTCCAATGTTACTGCACGAATACAACGTCTTGAGCAAGAGTTGGGCGTTCCTCTGTTATATCGATATCATAAGAAGGTATCCTTAACGCCTGCAGGACGTGAACTGTTGCCGCATGTAAACAAGTTGCTTTACGATTTCGAGGAAGCGATTGAGGCAGTTAAGCTTTCTTCTGCCCCGCGGGGAACTTTGCGCATTGGAGCTATGGAGTCAACTGCTTCTACACGATTGCCATTGATTTTTACACAATACCACAAGAAATTTCCACAAGTAGAATTAAGCTTATATATGGCACCTACTGTAGATCAGGTTAGTACCATTCTCAAGTATAAGGTAGACGGCGCATTTGTGGATGGGCCAATTCTTCATCCGGAAATTGTTGAATACCCTGTCTTTGAAGAATCTCTAGTTTTGATTACAAGCTACTCTCCGGAACCATTCCAATTAGAATTGATTTTACATGAACCACTGCTTTCGTCATTCGCGCATTGCATCTATTTGGGACGTTGGCAGCGATGGCTAGAGGACAATGGCTATGCTCCTATGAAGGTGATGGAATATGGCACTCTAGAGGGTGTCCTTAAATGCGTTGAAAACGGGTTAGGAGTCACCGTCTTACCAATATCTATGGTTGAATCACGGATGCAGGGAAGACTTAACTGTCATCCATTACCGGAACCGTACAGAACAGTGCCCACTGTGTTTATAAGGCGTCGTGACTCATACATGACCAGTGCTCTCTCACGATTTATGGAGCTGGTGGGCATAACTAATCTGTGATTTGTTGCTATTTGCCAACTTAGAGTATTATTCGTAGGTATAATGACTTGTCCCAGAATTTTATCAGTAAATGAAAACAAAGAATGAGAATCTGAAAATAAAGAAAGACTCCATACCGGCTAAATGCCAGCGGAGTCCTTTTTCACATCTACTCTAAATTCAAACTGATTACGGAAGCAATAAGATCCGTTAATCTTAACCGACTCCGGTGTAATATTCTCCACTGCTTTACCGTAATCCACAATATCTATCAAACCCTCGCCCAACGGCTGTACAACATATACTCTTACCTGGCTTAATGCAGCTGCAAATAGTTCTCTATCTGACTTTAACACTTTATATGTATGATTCATGCTGATCACCTCAATAATTCATTCGATGAATGATGTGGTAATTCCTTTAATGAAATAATCCCCGCCAACCATGATCCCTATTTTCATCGTTATCAGTTTGGTGACTTATTGAAGCAACAATTTTTCTTTCAAGAACTTTTTAGTAAGGCAGGAAAACAAAAAAAGACGTTCCCATGATCCCGAGAACGCCCTTAGCTTTATTTTGAAGACACCTCTTAAATAACGGCTTTAAATTTCTTGCGTTTCGCCCGTTTTTTATTTCTCACGGACACCCCCAGTTCGATTTTTACCGGGCATATTTTACGGGACTTAGGAGATGAGTATAGCTTTCTTTTACTGCTCCATTTTATTGCATTTCTGCAACCTTCTTCACTGCGAATATAGAGCTGGAACCGCTGCTTATAGACGATTCTTTTTTTTCTAACAACCAGACAAAAAGTTACTCGGACAGGGCTGAAGCCATAGCTGATGGAACCATTCCTGCCGTGCAGAGCCAGAGGGACCCATCTACTTTCACCGGAACCGATTGAAAAAACAGAACTGCCTGTCAGAATATTTTTATCCTTCATCCTGTATTCACCTGAACTGTCGCTTTCACACGATAGATTCCCGGTGGCAAATCGCCAAACAGGTAGAGCCCCCCCTGATTCGTACGCGTAATCTGGATGATCTGTTCCACTCCTGCGGTCAAAGTATAGAGTGCCACTAGCGCATTAGGTATAGCAACACCATTCGCTTGGTCCGTCACGATACCACTTACAGTCCCTGTATTGGCATTCGGATCAGCTGTCAGATTAATATCAAGGGGGACATACTCAGGACTTTGGATTGTCACAGGGGCACTTTGGTTGGACAAATATCCGGGTAGGACCGCCTGGACGAAATAGGTACCACTCGGAAGTTCAGCAAACAAATACTGCCCTGATGCGTTGGAAGTCACTGTTCCGATCGGAGTAACCGTAGTCCCATCTGTTTGAAATAGACTAACCAAAGCATTATTCACGGGTTCATTATTGGTAATATTCCTTACTATACCAAACATGGCTCCCGTCGTTGCAGCGGGATCGGGTTGTAAAGTAATAGATACTTGTGTTGGTCTGCCTTGTGTAACTGTTAACGGAATACGGACAGGTGTCAGGTAGCCTGGTTCAGATGCAGTGATTAAATAAGAGCCTACTGGAACATTAGGTATGATAAAAATCCCTTGGGGATTACTGTTAACATGCGCATATGGCACCCCTTGAGAAGTATATACCTGCACTGTAGCAAAAGGAACCGGATTCCCATTAGGCAGGAGGATTGTTCCCTGCACCACACCAACGGAGGTGATGGACGAGGCTTGAAGTTCTAGATTGACACTCTCTTCTTCGTGCCCATCCAAGGTAAATGGAGCACTTGGCTGAAGTTTGAAAAAGTCAGAAATTGGAATAACCATGACCTCCTTTCACAAAGCTTACAACTCAATATATGCTTGGGAGTTCATAAACGACTGGTCAAACAACCTTACTCATACTTTTTTTAGCGTTACTAACATGATTAGGGCTAATAAGCCTTCTGTCGCGGGGATTTGCTATTTCGCGATAAATTCCACTCGGGTACCATCTTCATATTCATCCAGTTTGTGACCGACCCATGATCCAGCTCCACGATTATCCTTTGGACTTATGTACTTAATGTCTGCACCCTCTCCACCTTCGGAACACATCGCCATAGGCCATTAATCGCGATCCTTGCCCTTCTTGGTGGGTATACCTTTCAGAGATAGTTCACGGTTATGATCGGCTCCCTCTCGGTCTATGGTGCATACTGGTGATTTTCCTGCTGCTATAGCCTCTTTAATGTGCTGGGCTGTTTCGGGATACCGATCTGACGGAAATTGCAGCTTAACCGTGTCCGCCGATACCTGGGTTACTGGAACGGCTACAGGGTCGCTCTTAGTGGTCTTTGCAACTTCTTGTTGTACGCTACAGCCAGCTAATAAGATTGTTATTAGTACGGTGAATATCCATTTTAACATATGTAAACCTCCCTAAACGTAAAAACACCCCACCGGCTTGAGCCAGCGGGGTGCTACCGATGCTTTTATAAGATGAGTATAATTGGTTTGGGTGATTTTGTAAATACAATATATATGTTTATGCCAATTACCTCAGGATAGGTATTCGGTTGTGGTAATTCCTTCAACGACAAAAAAGGTCACATATCAAATTTCTTTTTAACTACACATTAATTCTTCAGTTTTGGGGATTATAAATAAACAAGGAGAGGTTTTGAAAGGGTACTGTTTAATACACTGTCCTTAGATTCGTTAAAACACACTGTCTCCTCAGATCGTTCAACAAAAATCCCGCCAACCAGTTAAGGTTAGCGGGGATTTGCTTTACTTACTTTTAAGCTCCTCCATGTTGTACTTGAGGCTCTATATCGTGCGAGTGAATAGGTACAGTAACAATAAACAAAAAGCTAGCCGCGATGATCACCAGTGCCATTTTTTTTAACATTGTTCATCCACACCTTTTCAATGAGATTTAAAAATGCTGCTTTGGTTTCAGGAACTGCATGCTCCCGAAAATGTAAAAACAGCCCCATACAATTTATGAAGTAAGTCTCATTATTTAGTGTATGATAACTTACCATTGAATACATCAAATGTTTAAAACCATCATCGTAAAAGCTTCGATGTAAATAATAATGAGCTAACTCGTAACCACACCACGCAAAATAATCTGGTACCACTTGTTGAGTATACATATCACTTGATGAGTGTTGCGATAATGATACCATGTCCGCTTCAAAGCGTTTAATTATATTACTAACATCGATATCATATCGGTTAGCCGCTATCATAATATTCAGCAGTTGGATGACCCTGTCTTCTTCAGTTGTATCCTCCGCCGTATCAATATATTCAACATAATCTTGTAGCATCTTTGTATCTCCGGATAAAAGCTTATTTACAATAACATTAGCTTTTGCCCAGTGCTTAAACAAGCCAATCCAGTGTTGGGTATCTTCATCTGTTTCTTTAACCCAATCTAAATTAGCATAGGCGTATGTATATTGTAGAGCTTGTTGATAATCGCCTTGGGCTTCATAGACACTTGCACACAGCAGGTCAGCATAGGAAATGTATACAAACAAAGGACGAGTCAGCTTCTTAGTAGATTCATTACGTTCTCGACTCCTCTGTTCATGTTTCAAATTATATTGAATTTCCGCTTTAGCTCTCATTATTCTTGCTACTTCCTCAACCTTGTCCCATTTACGCAAAGACCTGTACACGTTAGCTAAATCCTTCAGTGCGTCAAGTTGGTCCATTTCATCCGGACGTTCAATGTAAGGCTCGAACAACGTAGCTGCCTTGAGATTACGACTCTGATCGTCACCGACTTGAATCGTAAATATACGATACTGACAGACTGCCAATCGTTCTGAATGTTGATATTTCTCCGCTTCAGCTACCCCCTCATAGAGCAGCAATGCAGCCGCATGTCTTCCCTGCGACAATAATTCTTCTGCAATGTCAAATAACTTGGGCGAATATAGCAGATTATCCATGATGGCTCCCACTACTCGACGGATTGCATCCAACTTGCCCAACTCCGCACAGCGAAACAAAAACGGCTCGATTCGCCTCATATTCGGAGGATGGTCGATGATGTAGTTTTCTATGAACAAGTCATAAAAGTGACCTTCAGGTAAACCCATAGCCTCAGTAATTCGATCCAGTTGGTTAACAGACAAAGGCTTGTTTCCTGTCACGATAGCACTTACTGCTCCCCTATTCATATCCGCAATATGACCAAATTGTGTTAAACTCAATCCTTCTTGTTGTAGGTATCTGTCTAATTCTGCTCGAATCGTAGGTGTATGCTTCATGCCATAGCCACCCTTCGCATAGAAATTCCAGTATTTTATAATCATTTACTATTTTTGTCCAGTAATTAACAGTTGTCAATATCTTTTTTTGCGAATCATGTGGAAAAGCCACGTTTGTCATAAGGGCACCCCTGTAAACAAAAAAACACCCCACCGACGTTAAGCCAGCAGGGTGTTTCGTATTTCCAAACGCTTGTGATTATTCCTCATTATCTGTAGTTGGACTGTCAGCCGACTTACCATCCACATAAGCCTCAGCCAGAATGTAAGCAATCACTGCACCGAATGCACGACATTACTATCGTATTTTGGACACAATCGTAAAAGAGCACCCTGACTTTCCGCGGATTCGTTTCTATGATCTAAGACACGCTCATAACAGGGAACTCATGAACACTGAAAAAACCACTTTACTATACTAAAGGTTAGAAGATTGTTGGAAGATTGTCCAGAATCACAAAAAAGCGCGCCCTCCAAAAAGCTTGGAAGCCGCGCTGTGCTTGAGTTTTATAGAATGCTGGTGAAGGGAATTGAACCCCCGGCCTACGCATTACGAGTGCGTTGCTCTACCCCTGAGCTACACCAGCAGGTCAGTGTAACTGACAACAAAAACTATTATACTCTTAGTTACATAAAAATCAATCACTTACATCAACTTTTTCAACTAGGATTTGGATTTAGTTCGGTAACATTTCCTGTCGCGGTGCCAGATAGTTTCTCTGCGACGGAACGGAGCTTTTGGTGACTGGAGGAAGGCTTGTCACGGCGATCATCAATTTTGACCGAGGTGGAAACACGCTTAGCTCCAGACAGGAATGGCGCTTCGTGCAGCGCAGCAATGGCGGTGAACACATCGTCCAACGAACCTTCAATAATCGTACTCATGGAGGTAAGCTCATAGGTAATTCCTTTTTGCGTCTTCAACACTTTTTGCATCTGGGCAACGTAGTCGCTCAGGCTTGTACTCCCCGTTCCAATCGGGATCACTGTCACTTCTGCAATAGCCATCGCCAAGTTCCTCCTTTAATTTAAAATCGTCGCTTCTTTAAAAATCTAAAATCTTAGTCCGATAGAGCGAGCAACCTGATTTCACAAAAATAGTTCATATGTATGCTGCTTGTTTCTGTAGGAAACACTCTATCATTCATTGTACCGTTCAAACTGCCTCAATTCAAATACAGCCCGCGACTTCTCTGCATATTTTGATTTTCCATTCCTTTTCCTTTACGTATGGCTTCGAATGTTGCTATAATACTCCTTGCACTTATTTGAAATTTTAAGTTTATATACACAATATGTTGGGTTAAATATTCATAACACGTCTAAATATAGTGATGTAGCCGATAAATCGTACGGGAACCATCTTTTCCCCCTTCATTGGCAGGTGCATCGCTATTTCTATGTTATTGGATTACATACAGCCCCCAAATGCTGTCTGACCATCGCTTTTTTCGCCATTATCTTCTCATCATGATCATTTTCATGCCTATTCCCTAGTATGATTCCAAATCAGGAAAGCGAGGAATTAATCCTATGCCACAACTCGTAACCAAACCAAACAATCGCCAGTTGGCTTTTGATGAAATACGCATTTCCGTATATGCCGACCGTGTACTCAGCGGGCTGGACAAGCTGGATAAAGATCGTCTCATTCGTGGTGTAACTAGCAAGCTGCGCCGGGACGAAGTCACTGGGGATGACATCAGCAACGCGTTTGCGATGGCTGCCCTTGAATTGGTTAGTAAGGAAGAACCGGACTGGAAATTTGCCGCTGCACGTGCTTTGCTCACTTCCTTGTATAAAAAAGCGGCCACTCACCGCCGTTATAAATCCTATGCGGACGAGCCTTACGGTGCTTTTTATCCACTGATCACTGATTTGGTCCAAAAAGGAATTTACCGTCAAGAACTACTCGACTACTATACCAAGGAGCAGATTGATGAGTTGGGTGATTCCATATTGCCGAAAAATGATCTGCTGTTCGATTATATCGGGCTGTTAACGCTGTCTGAGCGCTATTTGGCCAATGATTTTGACGGACGCGTAATGGAACTGCCGCAGGAACGCTACATGATCATCGCGATGTACCTGATGCACCAAGAGCCTGCCGACAAGCGGATGGATTTGGTCAAGGAAGCATACTGGGCGATGAGCAACATGTACATGACAGCAGCTACACCAACCATGTCCAATGCCGGAAAAAAGGTGGCCGGACAGCTCTCCAGCTGCTTTATCGACACCGTAGACGACTCGTTGGAAGGCATTTTCGACTCCAATACGGATGTAGCCCGTCTTAGCAAAATGGGCGGCGGCATCGGCGTATACCTCGGTAAAGTACGGGCGCGTGGCTCCGATATCCGTGGACATAAAAATACAAGTTCCGGCGTCATTCCGTGGATTCGCCAGTTGAACAATACAGCTGTTAGCGTAGACCAATTGGGTACTCGCAAAGGTGCAATTGCCGTATATCTGGACGTATTCCACAAGGACATCCTCGCGTTCCTTGACCTGAAGCTGAACAACGGTGACGAGCGAATGCGTGCACATGACGTGTTCCATGGCGTATGTCTGCCTGATCTGTTCATGGAGCGGGTCGAAGCACGTGGTGAATGGAATCTGTTCTGTCCGCATGAAGTGAAGAAAGTGATGGGCTGGAAAGATGACAATGGTCGTCCACTGGGCCTGGAAGATTTCTATGATGAAACCTTCGGTTCGGGTACCTTCCGCGAAAAGTATGAGGAGGCGTCACAGCATCCCATTCTCTCTCGTATTACAGTGCCTGCCATCGACATTATGAAGCGCCTGATGAAGTCACAACTGGAAACAGGTACACCGTACATGTTCTACCGTGATACGGTAAACCGGGCCAATCCGAACCGCGCCCATGGTATGGTATATTCCTCCAACCTGTGTACGGAAATTATGCAAAACCAATCTGCAACTGTAGTAGAAAAAGAAGAATTGGTCACCAAGGACGGACAAACACGCATCGTTATTTCCAAAATTCCTGGCGACTTTGTGGTGTGCAACCTGAACTCCATCCATCTGGCTCGTGCGGTTCCGGCAGGTGTGCTGGATCGCCTTGTACCGATTCAGGTACGTATGCTGGATAATGTTATTGATATCAACAACATTGAAGTACTGCAAGCACAATATACGAACAGCCAATATCGCGCAGTCGGTCTGGGTACATTTGGACTGCATCATCTACTCGCACTGGAAGGTATCCGTTGGGAATCCGATGAAGCAGTAACCTATAACGATCATTTGTATGAAAAAATTAACTACCTGGCAGTCAAATCCAGCATGGAGCTAGCGAAAGAAAAAGGCCGTTATGCCAAATTCGAGGGTTCTGACTGGTCTACTGGGCACTATTTCACTTCCCGTGGCTATACGGATGGTACACGTGAAGGCAAATTTGTCACTACGTCCGAGTGGAGCGAGCTTGCAGAAGAAGTCAAACAAAATGGTGTCCGCAACGCATGGCTGTTCGCCATCGCGCCTAACGGGTCCACGTCTATTATTGCAGGCTCTACCGCCAGCATTGATCCATTGTACGAGCTGCTTTCCTATGAAGAGAAAACAACTTACAAGATTGCTAACCCTGCACCGGATTTGAACGAAAAAACCATCTGGTACTACAAAACGGCTTTCTTGCTGGATCAACACGCTTCGATCAACATGGCTTCTGCACGTCAGCGTCATATTGACCAGGGCCAAAGCTTTAACCTGTATGTACGGCCTGATATTAAAGCAACTGAATTTTTAGAGCTGCACATCCATGCCTGGAAATCAGGTATGAAATCGACCTATTATGTACGCAGCCGCGCACTGACGATTGAAGAATGTGATAGCTGCGCATCCTAAACTAAAGGAGAGAAGCTCTCATGCAGTTACAGAAGATTTTTAACACGGAAGCGCCAAATCGCTCTACCCGTATTATTGAAGGCGAAAGCTCCGGTATTTTGAATTGGAACGATATTCGGATGCCGCATATGTACAAATTGTATAAAGTGCTGCTGCTGAACCACTGGATTCCAGATGAAATTCCAATGTCCAAGGACGCGTCCCAGTTCCCTGTGCTGGATGCCGAAGAACAGCGCACCTTCAAAATTAACATCGGCCTGCTGGCTGTACTGGATTCGATGCAAACGATGTTTGTCGGGGATGTAAAACGCTATTTTACCGACTCGTCACTGGAAGCTATTTCAGCGATTATCGGGCAGCAGGAAGTGGTGCATAACCAGTCCTACTCCTACGTTCTGTCTTCTTTGGTGTCAGATCAGGAACAGAAGGAAATTTTTGAATATTGGAAAAACGATCCCGTCCTGCTGGAGCGTAACACATTCATCTCGGACATTTATCAGGAGTTCCGCGATGAGCAGAACCCACAAACCTTTTTCCAGGCGATGGTAGCCGATTTGATTTTGGAGGGCATTTTCTTTTACAGCACATTTGCTTTCTTCTACAATTTGGCCCGTGATCAGAAAATGATGGCAACCAGCCAAATGATCTCGTATATTCAGCGTGATGAAAATCAGCATTGCTACTTCTTCGCCGAAGTGTTCAAGCAGCTATTGTCCGATTTCCCTGAGCTGAATACCAAGGAAAATACGGACTATGTCTATCGTATGATTGACCGAGCTGTGGAGTTGGAAACGAATTGGGCGCATTATACGCTCAAAGAGGTTCGCGGCATCGACTTGAACGAGCTGAGCGATTACATCAAATACATGGCAAATATGCGCCTGAGACTGCTTGGTATGGACAAAGCGTACGAAGGCGTAGATGTAAACTGTATGCCTTGGATCAAACCATTCTCAGATGAAGCGCTGAATGCGACAAAAACGGACTTTTTTGAAGCAAAATCACGCAATTATGGCAAGGTCGGAGATGACAACGGATTTGACGATTTGTAAGTCATAAGATACAGCCTTAGCTCGGTACTTACCGGGCTAAGGCTTTTTTCATGAGAATTTACGCAAATACGCAAAAAAATCATGAAACATCTGAATAACTATTCATATTTTCCTATTTGTACACGATATATATGAAGGTGAAAAAAACCTAGTAAGGAGCATATTATGAAAAGCAGCGTTAAAAAAAGAATGGGATTACAATCCAAACTCTACTTCATCTTGCTCATTCCTTTAATAGTGATTGGCGTCATTGTTCTGTGGACGACCAATCAATCTATCCAGAATGCTTCTCTATCAACCATGCAGCTAAACAATGAAACGCTGGCAAAGAACACGGCCCAGCTATTGGACAAATCCGCAGTCAAGAGCTTAAATACTGATTCATCTGAGCAAAGCAGCGAGTATAAACAACTTCGTAACGAGTTAAATACGCTCAGGCTACAAACTGGAATCCTGTACATCTATATGTACAACCGTGTGGGCAATGAGTGGAAAATTACGGTGGATGGAGCCGCATGGGACGACAAAGACTACAGTCCATTCGGAACTCCTGTAAGTTTTACCCTTAAAGAAACGGAAGAGAAATTGAAACAAGGGGAAACAGTGACTACAGATATTACAACGGACCCTGAGTGGGGGACGATGTTTTCCTCCTTTACTCCCATTAAGGATACAGATGGAACCATCATTGGTTATTTGGGAATCGACCGATCCCTGTCCTCTGTGACTGAAGTATACGAACATACCTTGCCCGAGGCCTACCGATTAGTGATCCCTGTTATCTCTATCATTCTGATCATCTCAATTGCGGCTATGATGCTGGTAACCCGGCGGATACTACGTCAGGTGAGATTTATTAAAAATACACTGGAGCAAGTAGCCGACGGCAACCTTACGGTTACATCGTCGCAAGTAACATATGATCAGTTAGGCGAAATCAGCAAATTGACAAACAAAATGGTGGAAGCCATGTCCAATATGATTGTGGATATTCAAAGCAGTTCTAGCACACTCCAGCATGCATCAGAGAATATCGTCGTGACAACGGAGGGAACACTCCACCAAACTGAGGAACTGTCCCGTACACTCCAGCAAATTGCCGATGTCTCTATAAACCAGGCGGATCAAGCAGTGGAATCGGTTCAACAATCTGACCGATTAGGACAAACGCTGGATGAAGTCGGAAGCCATGTGCAACAATTTACGGATACGGCCCATCATCTCAATGAGGTTCGTAATCAGGTAGCCAGTGAGCATGAACTGTTATTAGAGAAAGGACGAGAAAGTGCCCTGCGTATCAAGCAGATGCAGCGTATGTCACACGCATTAACCGAAAAATCGCGCGAGGCGGCTAACATCGGTCAGCAAGTACAGGGCATCGTAAAGCAGACGCAGATTTTGTCCTTTAATGCATCTATTGAAGCCTCACGTGCAGGCGAAGCTGGCAAGGGTTTTTCTGTGGTCGCTCATGAAATGGGACAACTTGCACAGCAATCTGCCATATCGATTCGGGAAATCGATGAAATCTTAAGAAGCTTTGTTGAGCAAATTGAGCAAATGGGTGATCAATTTGATGAGAACATAAAGACCGTCAATGAACAAGAAACCCAAATTTCGGTATGTCTACAGTCTGTTGACAAAGTCACCCAGGTTTCACAGGAAGTTCAGGAGTTAGCCGCACATCTAGCTCAATTGACGGCAGAGATGCAAGAGGTACGTCACAGCGTAGACCAACATTTAAATCACACAGCCAGCGCGGCACAGCAGACTGCCGGAATGACAGAAGATGTATCAGCAAGCGCCGAGAAGCAGGCCCTAGCGGTAAAAGAACTATCCGAAGTAGCCCGTAATCTCACTACACTATCAAACAATCTGCAGCGTCATGCCGACCAGTTCCAGGTAAAAAACGCTGAATAGTGAATATTATGTTGGATTCGATTCAACTAAACGAAAAGGAGTAAACTAAAATGGAGCATTCGCTAACGTAGCGAATGCTCCATTATTATGTTATGAAAGCCGAGCAGAGTTCACCTTTATCCGAGTAGGTGCATACATATAACCTAGAAGTGTGTATTCAAGCATCCCAGAATCATACCCGTTCTTATGATGGGGGTAGCGCCGCTGTTTTCACCTGTTTCGTATAAGAAGGATAACCTCCCGTATGCTGGAGCATTTCGATTTCACGCAAAATACGCGGCAAGTCAGCGACCGAGTTCATCACGATGTGGGCTCCTGCTCTTTTCAAACCATATACACTCTGTCTGCGCCGTTCCTCAGCCACTCTGTCGTCCGCTTCATGGCTGGTCGTTTGAGCTGCGGTCGTCACGCTTTCGTTATGGTTCAAGACACCAATCGTCCATACACCGGCGTTCCGTCCTTCTTGCATATCGGCTGCTGTATCTCCTACTTTCACAATATCGCTCAGCGGAAATACCTGCAAGCGATGTGCAATTTCATAGATCATCCACGGATATGGCCTCCCCTGCGAAACTTCACAAGGGGCTACCATACAATCCAGCGTATAGGGTGACTGTGCAGGCGTAAATACGTGACTGAGCATCTCCATCGGACAGGATGCAGTGGCACCTGACTGAATACGACGATCCTGCAACTCCTGCAGCGCCCTGTCTATACCGATAGCAGGCTCAGCCCCTTGGATCAAGGAGCGGAGAACAGGGACAAGCTCGAGATAAATATGCTCAATATCCACTCTGCCAGGATGCGCACCAAAGCACTCCAGCCATTTTTTCCGAACCTCTGAAAGTCCCAGCACATTCGCAATATGATCCCGGATCGGCATTCCTCGCCCATGAGATACCTGTTCTTCAGTTACCTGTATACCTTTCCATCTGAAAATGTCACGCATTCCCTGGGTTAAGCCTCGTCCTCCGGGGTCTAACAATGTACTTTCGAGATTAAAAACAACCGCCTGTATCATGCAATCCCCGCCTTTCCGTACCGCGGCTATCCGCAATCTTTATTTTGCTTAGGAACATGATACACAGCTAACGTAAACTGAAATGTCGTAAACGGTAAGCGGATTGTAATTGAAAATAAATTCCTTGATTGGTTGTGAATACCGAGTGTGATAAGAGGAGGAGTCGCAACATGAGACAGCCTTGGAATGAATTTAATTCCAAAATGCCTTGGCGGATGGAGCTTGGTTGTTATGCGCTGAATAAACTAGCCTGTGGAGGATTAGTTTTTGGTCTCTTATGGATCTACTGCTATCTGACAGAGGAAATAACAGGAATTCCTCTGACTATAGCAGGCAATAGTGGTGAACTGACCGCGCAGCTGTGGGCCTATGGTTTTGCCCTTCCTGCCGCTCTTGCCGCTGATGCGCTACGCGATCTTTTACCCTGGCTTCGCAAGCCCGAGCAGCTCACCCTATACCTCGCTGCAGGATTCAGTGTCTTTCTCCTACTAGGTTCTTTGATGTCGCCTGCCGGAACGGGCATTTTATGGAGCAACGGCATAGCAGGTGCAGGGATTACACTGCTGTATTATGGAGGAAGGCACTGGCTGAACCGTGAATATGGATTACAGATCATGCTGGCCTTCCTCCTGCCACTGCTGCTATGGCCTATAGGGCTTCAATAATGTCGCCAGCGATCACAGAGGCAGGATGCTGGCGATGACGTGCGGCTGTTTCTCCAGCCGCACCATGCAGATACACGCCAAAAGCTGCTGCCTGCGAAGCATTCAAGCCCTGAGCCAGCAAACCTGCGATGATGCCTGTTAGCACATCGCCCGCACCGCCTGTCGCCATCCCAGCATGGCCTGTAGTATTGACGTAGGCCGTTCCGTCGGGACAAGCGATGACCGTGCGCGCTCCTTTGAGCACCAGCGTGACCCCACGTGTCCGGGCGTACTCCCGGGCATGGGTGATGCGGTCACGCTGCACCTCTGCTGTCGGTATGCCCAGCAGACGAGCCATTTCACCGGGGTGCGGCGTCAGTACGACCGCTGCACTTCTCGGCTTCCAAGCCTCCAGCTCAGGCCCCGCCGAGGCGAGGATGTTCAAGGCGTCCGCATCAAGCACGAGCGGACCGCCGTATTCCTCCCACAGGCGGCGCAGCCAGCCGGTGTCCCCTGCAAAGCGGCCGAGGCCGGGGCCGACGGCCAGTACATCACGTGCCTGCGCGAGCTGTAGCAGCTCGTCTGCGGAGTCCGCATTCCATTCGCCGTATCCGCCTGCTGCTGCGGCAGCGAGCATCAGTTCCGGCGCGGCGCCAATGACACGTGGCAACAACGCCTCGGGCACCGCCCACGTGACAAGGCCGCTGCCGATGCGCAGGGCGGCACGTGCGGCCAGCAGGCCCGCGCCGCTCATGCGCAGGCTTCCGGCCGCGACCAGAACGTGGCCGTAGGTGCCCTTGTGCCCGTCCGGCACGCGGCTGCGGCTTACATCCACGTCCAGCGCAGCGCGCAGCGTGTCACGGGTCAAGAGCCGCAGCTGCACGCCGCACTCACGGGCAAGGCCGGGTGGAATACCGATGTAGCGTACCACCACATCGCCTGCGGTCCCGGCGCCCGGATATTGGACGAGCCCACGCTTCAAGTAAGCGAGGCATACGGTAACGCGCGCACGAATGCATGGCTCGTGCAGCGCACCCGTGTCGGCGTCGAGGCCGCTAGGCACGTCTACCGACACGAGCGGCGCGCCGCTGGCATTGGCCTCGCGGATCAGCGAGGCGTAGGGTTCGCGCGGCGGGCCTTGCGTGCCCGTGCCCAGCAGGGCATCGACGATGCCGGAGGCACCGCGCAGGTCGAGGGTATCCCGGCCATAGAGAATCACCGGGATACCCAGAGCCGCGATAATATCGCGTTGCGCAGCCGCTTCATCGCGTAGCGTGTCTGGCGACTCGACGTACACAACGGTGACGCGTAGCCCTGCATCGGTCAGATGGCGGGCTGCCACCAGTCCGTCACCACCGTTGTTGCCTTTGCCTACGAGGATATACCAGTGTTCTCGTTCCCGTAAGTCATGTCGTCCTTGACTCCACGTCTCTGTCCGTATAACACCGCCATGTCCCGGTATATCCCCCGGACCTGTGTGTGTAACCTCTTCTGTCCACTGCAAACCCAACACTTCAGCACGATCATTTCCACGTGTTAGATCAGCAGTGCCTACTGAGAAGCCGCCGCCATTGCTCTTCCCACTTCTTTCGGCACATAGCTTCAACACCTCGTCAGCTACCGCGCGCCCGGCATTTTCCATCAAGGTAAGGACCGGAATACCCAGCTTGTCAATTGTATAGCGATCCAATTCTCGCATTTCTTCGGCGGTCACCATATACATGCTTTTCGCCTCCCGTATGGCTGTCCCTGCTTATTAATATCCAACCGTAAAACGGGAATTGACAAACTCCCCTTCTACTAACTCATCAATCAGGGCTACCGCATAATCTTCGACCGAGATACGGCTATGGCCTAATTCGTCAACCACCAAATGATCCAAACCAATACGGAACTGCCCTGTACGTTTTCCCAATTCAATTATTCCGGCAGGACTACAATAGGTCCAGTCTACATCCGCAGCGCGGTACAGCTCCAGTGCATCTGCATGGGCAGCCGCCAGTGGCTTCACTTCCTCCGGAAACTCGGCGGTATCCATGAGGCGTTCACCGTTTTCTGTTTTCAGACTTCCCGCTCCGCCAACGACAAGTATGCGCTCCGCGCCGGACCGCCGAGTTCCTTCCAGCAAAGAACGAGTCGCTTCGAGCAGTTCTTCCTCTTCTCCAAACTTGGGACCGTATGCGCTAATGATAGCATCGTGCCCTTTGGCCACATCCGTAACGGAATTCGGATTTAGAATATCCGCTTGAACCACCGTCAAATATTCACTTTGCTCCGTCACACGTTGCGGGTCGCGCACCGCCGCCGTCACCTGATACTTACGCTTGATAGCTTCCTTTACTAACGCTTTGCCGATTGTCCCTGTTGCCCCGAAAATAATAACCTTCATATTCACTGCCTTCTTCCTGTCTATAATTTTCTTACTGTTATTTATCCGTTTTATGTTCAACTCAAACTCGTACAGGATTTCAGTTTACAGTCCTCCCGGCTGTCGCCAGTACATCCCTTCTGACCTCGGGCTAACCAACTGGAAGCCGAACTGTGCATACAATTGATCGGCTGGTTTATCCGCAATCAGCGTTGCAAAGCTGCCCGCCGGAACCTCCCGTCTTAAATACTCCATAATCTCTTCCATAAGCTTACGCCCATAGCCTTTTCCCTGATGGGAAGGCTTGACTGCAATATCCGTAACCAGAAAAAAGACACCGCCATCACCGCTCACACGGCCCATCCCGATCAATTCCTGTCCAAGCCGCAATGTCACAGCAAATAAACTGTTCGGCAGGCCCTTGGCTGCCGCTTCTTCTGTAATTTGCGACAAACCAGCTTCCTTGCGCAAAGCCCGATATTCCTCGACGGATGGAATGGAGTAATCTACACGAAGAAGCTCATACGGTTGATTCGATGTCTCATGATGTTCTGTTGCATTTTCTATATTTTTATTCATACCGAATCTCCTCTTCCTGCTTGTAATCTTGTCTATTTTACCAAAAAATACTTCATATATCTTGGTCAGAGATATACAAGCCCTTGAAATGCCTGTGTGGTCTGTGCAATAGTGTAGAAAGAACAATGGAAGGAGGGATTGCGGGTGTCCCCGACGGACTTCGCGGCGTTAGCCGCATATATCTCACCCGGTCTGATTGCCTTCCTGCTGGCGTTGTCTTTGCTGGTATGGCTGTATGTTCACAGTGCAGCCCAGCTTCGAAATTCACGTCAGCAGCGGCTGGAAGAATTACAGGAATCGCTGCGTATCTATGGACGATTAGCTGGTTGTCTCCAAACCGCTACCCAGAACGGGTTCAATAACAGCGAAAAGCAGTACCAGAACGGACTCATCCACGCTCTTCAGGAAGCCAAAGCTGCTCCCTATTTGACCCCTCACCTTCAAGAGCAGGTTCAAGCATCCCTTCGGGAGTGTGATACATTCCGCAGAGAATTGCTTCTCAAATCACTGGAGCGTGAAATGAACAAACTCATCGAGGAACGGCGTCTTGTTCTGCTGGAATCTCATGCTCCGGGCTGGGGAACAGCATTGTGGAAGCTATTGCGCCCAGCAGCTGGTCCGTTGGCGCTGGCAGGAATCGTCTGGTTGGTCACAAGGCTGGTTATGGAACTAATAGCCTCCAGCCATGTCGATGTTAGTCTGCCCGATACTGCACAATCTGCCTCATGGCTCATAGGGTGTGCATGGATGAGGTTCGTTTCCGGCTTGATCGCCCTACTGTATGTTTACCGGCTGATGACCCTGCGTAGGCAAAATGATCTGGACGTGACGGCATCCCATTTTCCAACAAGCCTGTTGTGCTTAGTGATCGCCGCTGTCGCTCTGTTTCAATGGATCGGACCGGAAGCATCTCCCTACATACTGGCTGTTCAGCTTGTGCTGTTCTTGATTGGCTTCCGACTTACCCGAGGCCGCTCGCGCAGTGATCGTCCTTATGTTGGTCATCCCGGCTTGATCAAGGCAGATGCTTCTCAACATCAGGATTTACACGCAGCAGATAAAGATAAAACGGCTGACTCTTCTTTGGCAGAAGAACATATCCGGTCCTAAACACCAATGGCACAGGATTCTATTCCCGTATCCACCCTGCATATCACATACCATCACAGGACATCCCAACAACAAAGAAAGAGTTTATGGGGTGTCCTGTTTTTTGAACAATTTTTGGCTTTTTGAGGGGTTAGGCTTGTGCCAGTGATCAAGGAAAGGGTATATTGTTTATATAAATGTAAATCATATCGTTTTTTATGTATGAATATTGAAAAAAATCCATATATGTTAAACTACCATCAATTTATGATGTGCGTTAGAATTGGAGGAACTATGCAACTGGACATTTCTGAAAAATCACTTCCCGTTTATGAAGCGCTGGCCAGTGAGGTTCGGCTAAACATGATTGTTCTGCTTGCGGAGAAGCCTATGAATATACGTGAGCTGGCGGAAGCGTTGGGGCTCAGCAGTGCGATTATGACGATGCATGTCAAGAAACTGGAGAGAGCGTCCATTATTTCGACCAAAATGCTGCCTGGGCGAGGCGGAGTACAGAAAGTGTGCTCACTGGCTACAGACAAAATTGAAATCGCCATGCCACGCTACCAGCAGGATGTACGACAATTCCATCAGACGGAGATTTCTGTGGGACACTTTACAGATTTTGAAATACAGGCGACCTGCGGACTGGCTACCGTCGAAAAAATCATTGGTGAATTCGATGAGCCTCGTTCGTTCTTGGACCCTGAGCGCTTCAATTCCAAAATTCTATGGTTCAGCCAAGGATATATGGATTATAAGGTGCCGAATTTCCTACTGTCCAGCCAAAAAGCCGAGGAACTGGAAATTTCGATGGAACTATCATCCGAGGCCCCTTTTACCAATGATAATTGGCCTTCAGATATCACTTTTTTCCTAAATGATGTGAATTTGGGTACATGGACCAGCCCAGGGGATTTCGGGGATAACCGGGGTAAATACACACCTGCATGGTGGCCTGATTTTATCAATCAATATGGTCTCCTTAAAAGACTTCGCGTTACCTCCGAAGGTACCTTTATGGATGGCAAGCAAATATCCGACGTGACTTTAAGCCAAGTACTGATTGATCAGAAGCAATGGAAATTCCGTATTGCCATATTGGATGATGCCCAGCATGTTGGAGGGGTTACTCTGTTCGGTACCGGATTTGGTAACTACAATCAGGACATCCTGTTCCGTTTGTACTACAAACATGCAGAAAATCATACCAAAACAGTAACGGTAGAAGCTGGCGATAACAGCAAATAGCTTTTAGACCACTTCAAGACCTGAACACGGCGTTTTGCCCATGCCTTTCATGGGAAACAAAGCGCCGTGTTTTATTTTTTTATCCACTTATATCGTACTCTTTTGCCACATGCTATGCGATTAGCGTATAGGTTCAATACACACAGGTGAAGGAACCTCCAGCACATATCCCGTTCGGGTCAGCCGTCCATCCTCACTATGGATGGCAAAGGATACGATGTTGTTCCCATCCTGATTCGCTACTACCAGATAACCGGACAAGATGTTGAAGTTACGCGGTGTGCTGCCCAAGGTTTCCACCCATTCCACCGTCTTCAGCTTGCCGCTGTCCAGATCGACATGGTATAGCACGATGCTGTCATGACCGCGGTTTGACACATACAAAAAGCGTCCACAGAGCGTAATCCGAATATCGGCTGCTGTATTTTCTACATCTATAATGCCTTCTGGCAGTGTGGACAGGCTTTGCATCAATGTAAGCTCACCATTACGTTCGTTATAACTAAATACAGCGACTGTATTGTTCAACTCATTGGCGACAAAAGCATATGGACGCGAAGGATGAAAAACCAGATGACGCGGTCCAGAACCAGGTGGCAAATCTGTCTCACGATGGGTCACCAGTTTTCCATCCTCTGTCAAACGGTATACCACAATCTGATCCAGTCCCAGATCACATACCAGGGCATACTGTCCTGAAGGATCTGGAATAATCGAATGCGGATGTGCCGCATCCTGGCGGTCCTGGCGAATACCTGAGCCGGTATGCTGAACTTGCCCCGACATGTCTCCTAATCCTCCAGCTTCCGTCGCAGGGAACACAACGGCATTGCCGCCTGAATAGTTGGAAGCCAGCACATATCGTCCATCGGATGTTACGGAAACATAGCAAGTATGCGCTCCCTCCGTCCCTTTTCGATCCAAAGGGTGTAATTCCCCCGTCTGGGCTTTTACCTGATACGCATACAGCTCGCCTCCTTCTGTTTCACTGGCAGCGTACAGCTTCGTCCCATCCGGGTGTAGCGCGAGAAAAGAAGGCCTTTCAATCCCTTCCACACCACCAACAATGCGCAGATCACCATTGGTCACACGCAAAGCACATACATATATTCCTCTTTCCTGACGAGACGCATAAGTTCCTGTATAAAATAACTGCTCATTTCGTTCATTCATTCAGCTTACGCCTCCCTCCGATTGCTGCTTTGTCTTGCATTATTACCCATAATCGACTCCAAAGTGCACTTTGATTCTCTTTACACAAACTTCTCGTTTTGTTATATTGTTAAAGTTAATTGTCAACCATATTAAATTCTATTTGGTTGACAATTAAAATAATAGATTGGCGAAGGATGGTGATCATCATTACGCACTATGAACGTCTCGCCGCCATGAATAAGGCGCACTTATGGCTTCCCTTTACTCAAATGAAAGATTACAACAAGTTGGACCCTCTTATTATTGAACGTGGTCAAGGTGTCAAACTGTATGATATCCAGGGTCGGTCTTTTTATGACGGATTCTCGTCTGTTTGGCTTAATGTACACGGGCACAATGTACCGGAACTGAATCAGGCAATCACTGATCAGTTAGATCGGGTCGCCCACTCTACACTGCTGGGAATGGCGAATATACCTGCCATCGAACTGGCTGAGAAGCTGGTGAGAATCACCCCCAAGGGATTAAACAGAGTGTTTTACTCCGATTCAGGAGCAACCGGTGTTGAAATCGCAATCAAAATGGCGTTTCAATACTGGCACAACCGCGGAGTACATGAGAAAAAGACATTTATTACGATGAATCAAGCGTACCATGGGGATACAATCGGGGCAGTCAGCGTCGGCGCGATTCCCCTGTATCATGATGTGTTTCGACCTATGTTGTTTCCCACAGAGACTATTCCTTATCCTTATGCTTACCGCCACAAAGGCAGCGCAGCGGGTGCAATGGAGTCTACTTTAACCGCTTTACGCAATCTGCTTGAGACTCGTGGGGATGAAATAGCAGCTCTCATGGTGGAGCCGATCGTGCAGGGAGCGGCAGGAATGATTATCATGCCGCCAGGCTGTTTGCGGGAAATAGCCTTGCTTTGCCGTAAACACCACGTACTTCTCATTGCGGACGAAGTTGCAACAGGCTTCGGTCGTACAGGAGCCATGTTTGCCTGCGATCTGGAAGGCGTTTCGCCTGATCTGATGGTTGTCGGCAAAGGACTCACTGGCGGCTACTTGCCCGTCGCCGCGACACTTGCGACTGACGAGATATACGATGCCTTCTATGCCGATTATCAAGAGCAAAAAACATTTTTCCACGGACACTCCTTTACTGGAAACCCACTTGGCTGTGCCGTTGCTTTAGCCAGTCTAAAACGAATCGAGGAGCGGGATATGCTAACAGGCGTAATAGCAAAGGCCTCATTGGTCCAGCAAAAGCTTATGGCACTTAAAGAACGGCCACATGTCGGTGAAATTCGGCAAAAGGGTCTGATGATCGGGATCGAACTCGTACGTGATAAGGCTTCACGCGAGCCATACGATTGGGCAGATCGGATCGGCGTTCGCGCTGCCGAGCGTGCAAGAGAACTTGGAATGCTTACAAGACCGCTTGGCAATGTTGTCGTATTTATCCCCCCTCTTGCTAGCACAGAGGATGAGTTAGATGCCATGACAGATATTTTGGCAGCATCCATTATTGACGTCACCGAAAATGGATTAACGACATGAGCACACTACGGGGAATGTTTATAACCGGTACGGATACCAGTGTTGGGAAGACAATTGTGACATCGGCGCTTGCCGCTACGCTGCGTACAGAAGGCCTGAATGCAGGTGTCTGGAAGCCGGTGCAGTCCGGCGGCCTTCTTGGCAGCGGAGCAACGGATGCCGAACGTCTGCTGCAAAGCACAGGCATCTGTGAACGCCCCGAGGCTGTAGCACCTTTTACGTTCGAAGCATCGCTGGCCCCAATGCTTGCCGCCAAGCAGACGGGTGTGACGCTTAGTCTTAAGGAGATTATCGCCGCAGGAGAACCACTTATCAAACGTTATCAAGCACTGCTTATTGAAGGGGCAGGCGGGGTCGCTGTACCACTGACCGATGACGCGCTGGTGATTGACCTGATTTCCATGCTTCACGTACCCGTTCTGATCGTGGCCAGATCCGGTCTGGGTACAATTAATCATACACTTTTGACCATTTCCTCCTTACGGCAGCGCGGAATCCCGATTGTAGGCATCATTATGAACAACAGCGAATGTATTGACGCCCTGGATGATCCAAGTGCCGCGACAAATACAGAACTCATCGAACGCTACAGCGGCGGCCTGAAGGTCCTTGGACATTTTCCATACTTACATGACGAGGCAAATACCGAGATGCTTATCCATTCTGTTCGAAGAACCATTCAATTAGCACCGATCAGGCAAGCATTGTCCATATAATCCTCTCGGGGAATGATGGACATAACAACAATTGAGGTCTCAGGCTTTGAAATGGAAATGAAATTAGATGCTCTACAAGGCGGTGATGATCATCCTTTGGATGAAAAAAGAACTTGAGGCATTACACCACGCATCAATGGAACGCCGCTTGCATACCCATGTCCCTATCTCCGAAAGTCCTGGTTATGTGATGCATGGCGGACGAGCACTACTCGACTTATCCTCGAATGACTATCTGGGGCTTGCCCAGCATCCTGCCATTATTGAAGCGATGCGTGATGCACTCCTCAAGGAAGGAGCCGGCGCCGGTGCCTCCAGGCTTGTAACTGGCAATCGGCAGCCATATGCACAGCTTGAAAAAGCGTTGGCAGAATGGCAAAACTGTGATGCGGCACTTGTCTTCGCAAACGGGTATACAGCCAATGTTGGTGTCATTAGCGCGCTTGTGGGCCGCGGCGATGTGGTATTCAGCGACCAGTTCAACCATGCCAGCATAGTCGACGGCATTATTTTGAGCCGCGCCGAGCATGCACGGTATCGTCATAATGATATTGAGCATTTGCGTGCCTTATTGCATAAATTCCGTGATAAACGGCGGAAGCTAATCGTAACGGACGCAGTCTTTTCCATGGATGGTGATCAGGCGCGCCTGATCGACCTTATTGCGCTCAAACGGGAGTATAATGCTCTGCTGATGGTTGACGAGGCACATAGCGGAGGGATTTACGGTTCACGTGGCGAAGGATTGATCTCTGCACTTAGGGTAACAAGTAATGTGGATATTCATATGGGAACGCTCAGCAAATCGTTTGGGATCTACGGAGCTTATGTTTGTGGAAACGAGACGCTCATCAGATGGTTGATAAATAAGGCCAGGCCGCTTATCTATTCAACGGCACTCCCCCCTTCGCTTATAGCTGGGGCTGCCCAAGCATTGAAGCTGATACAAACAGAACACTGGCGTCGTGAACGGCTGATCGCGGCAAGCGAATTTTTTCGTTCCTCATTATGTGATGCGGGTTTTAACATCGGTAACGGAGATTCTGCAATTGTGCCCGTGATCCTAGAACATAATCATGAGGCTCTGCTATTTAGCAGTGCTCTGGAAAATGAAGGTATTGCAGCGATAGCGATTCGTCCTCCAACAGTACCCGAGGGTACTGCGCGAATTCGCTTCTCTTTATCGGCTGTACATTCCCTGGAGGAGCTGACAGATGCCGTTACGAAAATTTGCAGACTAGGACTTCAACTGGGGGTTTTGGAATCATGCCGTCAGAATTAGGTGGCACCATCCTGTGGCTGACCGGGTGGAGTATGTCGAATAAGGTCTTTGATCAGCTTCGCGGGCTTCTCCCTGATTTTCATCATATTTCTGTAGATTACAGCGCTGCCGCTTCCTCCGAGGAGATACTGAATTTGACCGAAACTGCAGCGAAAGGTCTGCTTTCCTCATGCTCCGGTCCTTTTCTGATAGGAGGCTGGTCACTGGGCGGGTTATTGGCATTGAAACTCGCGGATCAGAAACTGGCAGATGGACTTGTTCTTTTTTCAGCAACAGCCAGGTTTACCCGTCCTAAAGAACAACATAATCGCGGCTGGGCAGACATCTATGTTAGGCAGATGATCATCGGACTCCAAAGAGATCGGCAGGCTATAGAGAGCAAATTCAGTCAGATGATGTTTACGGACTTGGAAACAGCATCGGATCTCAGGAACCATCGTTCCCTCATAGGCAACTGGACAACTCCGGCACTCATCGCGGGGCTTGAAACCCTCCGTCATGTGGAATGCCTCTCTCGACTTCCGGCAATTCATTGTCCGGTTCTTCTTATACACGGTACCGAAGATCAGATTTGCCCTTACGAGGCAGCAGAGGAGTTGCTCATGCAATTGCCTCAGGCAAAACTACTAGCCATACCCGATAGCGGACATGCTCCGTTTTTGGGAAGGGAGGCAACTATGGCTGAATTAATTAGGAGTTGGTGGCATGATCAGTAGAAAAGCAACTATTGCACGGCAATTTAACCACAGCGCGGCAGGGTTGTATGATACTCATGCCCATGTGCAGCGCACCATGGCGGACATGCTTGCAGAATTTCTTATGCAACAAACAAATGCCGATATTTCCAACAAACTCAGCATGCTTGAGATCGGATGTGGCACCGGTATTCTAACTGAAATTTTGGTGAACAGATGGCCGCACTCATCTATTACTGCGCTGGATATTGCACCTGCAATGATTCTGACCGCTGAACAGCGTGTGCTGAGTACTGCAAACCCTGCAGGCTCGAACGATAGACCATCATCTGATATTCACTTTTTGCTTGCCGATGTCGAAGTATGGGCAGCCAACACTCCTGCCTCTTCGTTCGATCTCATCGTTTCCAGCGCTTGTTTCCAATGGTTGAGCCAGCCGCAGCAAACACTGAATTACCTTTACCGACTGCTTCGCCCCGGAGGGGTACTCGCATTCGCAACCTTCGGGCCAGGTACCTTCCACGAGTTGCATACGGCTTTTGAAGAGGTTTACCGTGCTGAAGATATGATGCCCCAGAGGCACGGACTCTCGTTTCAATCTGCAAATCAATGGAAAGATTCATTAACAACAGCTGGTTTCTCCAATATTCAATATAAATGTAAGCTGTTAACGAAAGAATACGCTTCACCAAGGGATTTTCTATTATCTGTAAAAGCGCTGGGAGCTAGTACTTCAGAAGCCGTTATTTCCGGCAGTCTCGGGTCGCGGCGTCTGTTTACCAGCCTGTATAAAGAGTATGAAGATCGTTTCAGCACGCCGGAAGGTGTTGCAGCGACTTATGATATTATACTTATTCAGGCATCAACAACTGAATGATCTTTAAGGTCACAAATCAAAAAAGCAGGACGTTTCGTTCAAGAAACGTCCTGCTTTTCAATAATACTACACCGCTGTGGTTTGCGTATCTCTGCTTTTCCATTTTACAGCCAGACCCAAACTAAGAATGAGAATGGCTGCCCCAAAAATGTATGGCAAATTGATATGCACCTCAAACAATGTACCCGCAAGCGCAGGTCCTAGAATATTACCAATACTCATATAAGCATTGTTCATGCCGGCTGCAACACCCTGCTCATCCCCCGCCATTTTGGATAAAGCAGTATTAATGGCTGGCCGCAGCAACGACGTAGCGGTAAAGAAGATGAGCGATACCCCGAGTACATAATAAAAGTTGCCGGAGAGCAGCATAAGCACAAGGGAAATCGCTGAAAACAGAAAGGAACCGATAATGACACCTTTTTCGCCAAAACGATTCAACATCGGGCTAATGACCACAGCTTGAATCACGGTTCCGACCAGTGCTCCTACCGTAATAATGATAGCAATATCACGCTCATTGTAATGAAACTTGCCCGTCACGAAGAAAGGAAACATCGTTTCAAAATGCGTCAGTCCAAAGGTTAACGTGAATATCATAATCAGCAGCATAAAGTAAGGCTTGCGAAAAGAAAGGGCAAACTGTTTAATCACATTGTCCCGTTTGACCTTGACATTCCGAAACTTCAACTGTTTCTCCAGCGACAAGGTTTCGGGCAGCATAATCAAGGAAATCAGTGCAGCTACGCCCGATACAGCCGCCGAAACATATAAGGGCGTACGAATCGAGATATCTGCCAGCAAGCCGCCCACACCAGGACCGATCACAAAGCCAAGAGACATGGCGGCACCCAACAACCCCATCCCTCTACCGCGATTGTGGACCGTTGTAATGTCAGCAATATAGGCCATCATCGGAGGAATCATAAAAGCTGCCCCTGCACCTCCCAGCAAACGGGAGATATACAGCATGGGCAACGATTCCCCAATCGCAAACAATACAGAAGACGCCGTCATAATTACCAAACCGATAATAATCATTTTTTTACGTCCGTATTTATCGGACCATTCTCCCGCTAGCGGCGAAAACAGGAATTGGGTTAAGCCAAACACGGCAACCAAATAACCACCCGTTTCACCACTGCCTCCCAAGGAGCTCATAAATTTGGGAAGGATCGGAATAATGAGGCCAATTCCCAGCATGGCAATAAACATATTAATCATCAAAATGACCAGCGGTCCCATTTTCAACTGTTGTGAATCTGACATGTAGCGTTTTGTCCTCCTCAGGTTCTTTATTTCGTATACGAAAATCTTATTTTGCAACCATTCCAGCAAAACTCTCCATTATATTAATAGAGTGTGAGACAAATAACAATCATAAAATACTTCCGATAACCCTGAATCTTTCCTTTGGCAGAACTGCAAAAAGGAACAACCTGAATAGACGAAGTTGTCCCTCTCATAACGAACGACCAGGGTGAATTTTGGAACGGTCTGGCGGTCCTACGATTCCTGTTGTGGATCTTCGAATAGCTCCTGTATCATCTTTTCCTTGTTATTCAGAAATTGTTTCGTGATGATAAAATGATCGGTTTCCTCCAGCGTCGGGGTGTCGATCCCTTCATGTGTCAGATGATACAAGATGGAATCTGGATAAGCCATCAAAATAGGGGAATGAGTAGAAATGATAAACTGCGAGCCCTGCTGCACCAGCTCGTGAATCCGTGCAAGCATGGCCATCTGGCGCAAAGGTGATAACGCAGCCTCCGGTTCATCCAAAATATATAATCCTTGTCCTCCAAACCGATGCACAAAGGCAGCAAAAAAAGACTCGCCATGCGACTGCTCATGCAGCGATTTGCCCCCGTAGGAGTTTCGAATCGGTGGGCCTCCACCTTCGCGATCCAGCTCGTCGATATGAGTCGCCACATTATAGTAGCTCTCCGCTCGGAAAAAGAAACCATCCCTCGGTTTTTCTATCCCTCTCACCAGCCGGATATGCTCATGTAGCGAGGAATGCGTGGCTTGGGTAGAAAAATTGAAATTTTTAGTACCGCCCTCTGGATTAAATCCCCACGCGACCGCGATTGCCTCCATAAGCGTCGATTTACCTACGCCATTTTCTCCAATAATATAGGTGACGGAAGGATGGAATTTCAGTTCGTTCCACTGGTGCAGGGCTTTTAAGTTAAACGGATATTGGCTCTCGTCAGCATCTGGAGGCCATATCAGCTCCAGGCGACGTATGAAAAGATTGCGGTCCCATATACTCATGTCCAGTTCAGCTCCATTGCCAAGCAATTCACTAGGTTTTCCATCATTATATTGGAATTATTTACAGCAATCAATCGGAAATCCCATTTCGTAACCCTTCTGTTGTTATTCAAGCGATTATTGTAGGTATAATGTATAGTAATGTTCATTGGGCATGAATTCTAAGTACTTTATTTCGTGTATATCTCATTCTTTTCAAGCAGGTGAATCTATGAAGTCAAATCACAAACCGACCCAATCCTTTAAAATCATACAGTTCTTGATGACCATCTACAGGCAGCGATTGACACGTATTCTGCTACCGTTGGCTGTACTGGCTTTTATTATATGGGAGGCCGGACGAGAACTAAATGACTTTAATCTGGCGCGTATGTTTCATGAGCTGCGGCGAATGGATGCCACGTTTCTCATCGAAATTGGCTTGTTCTCACTGGCTGCCGTGGCGGCTATGAGCGCCTACGATTACGTAATCAGGCATCATTTCAAGCTTCAGGTCAAGCCTGGGACGACATTTCGCTACGCGTGGATCTCCAATACCTTCAATAATGTCTTTGGTTTTGCAGGCTTTACAGGAGCGGGACTTCGCACCGTACTGTATAAAAAAAGCGGTGTGCCGTTAGGTGTCATCACCTCTGCCGTCGTGTTTCTTTCGCCGGTCGTCATTACCGGACTATCTTTGCTGGCTTGGGGGGCCATTGTCCATCTGTATCCGGTACAACCTGTGCTGGATGCTCATCCTTGGCTTCATTGGGCGCTGTGGGGAATGGCATTGTACCTGCCGCTATTTCTGATCATGCAGCGCTCCAAACGGTACTCCACATGGTTCAACAAGGGAGAAGGACAGCTTTCCTGGTCCACTATCTCCGCTTCCATTAGTGCTTCTCTGCTGGAATGGCTGCTGGCTGGCCTTACCTTTGCATGGATCGGCTCGCACTTGCTCCATGAACTTCCGATCCATGCTGTGTTCGGCATTTATGTGATAGCCGCGATTGCCGGATTGATCAGTCTTGCACCCGGAGGGGTCGGGGCATTCGACATCATTGCCCTGCTCGGGCTGCAAATGGCGGGAGCCAACTCAGATCGGGCACTGGCTGTGCTGCTCGTCTTTCGTATCTTTTATTACATCATCCCGTGGCTCATCGGCTTGGTATTAGCCGCGCTGGAAATGATTCCGCGTAACGAGCGCCTGAATCAGCTTGCTGAGACGGGTTGGGATTACTCCCTTAATGCCTGGCAGAAGGTATGGGGCTGGCCTGGTCAATTCCGGTTTTTGGCCGATCTAGGGGTATGGGCGCTTGGTAAGCTGGTACTCATCTCCGGCGTGGTGCTTCTTTTATCGGCAGCTACGCCCGGTCTGTTATATCGACTACGTTTTGCTGAGCATTTGCTCAGCCTGCCCGTCATGCGCTTGTCGCATGAAATCTCGGTCATCATCGGGATTATGCTTGTTGTCCTGTCCCACGGAATCTCTCTGCGTATTCGCAGAGCATTACGACTGACATTGATACTGCTGCTGGCCGGCGCCATTTTCACCTTTATTAAAGGTCTAGATTTTGAAGAAGCCTTATTCCTACTGTTTGTGGCGTTAATGCTATGGATCTCGCGTTCGCGGTTTTATCGGGTCAGTGCACCGCTGAATCGGCACAACATTTTAATATGGGGTGGATTATCTCTACTCGTAACCGGGGCTTATTTTATCATTGGGGCAGGCTCCAACACTCCTTTTATGCGCCATTTGCATGCCAAGGTCCATCTGGACTTTTTTATGAACCGCAGCGATTACGGAGTTACCGCCGTGTTTAGTCTAATTTTGGCATGGGTATTCCTAACGGTGTATTTCTTTCTTCGACCTCAGCGTAGCATCGCCAATTTACCCGACGAGCAAGAGCTGGATAAGCTAAAAGAATTTTTGGAACGGCAGGGTGGTAATCTCGTATCTCATATGCTTTTTTTGGGCGATAAATATCTGTATTGGACTAAAAATGAACAGGTGGTCATTCCCTATGCTCGCAGTCGGGACAAACTGATTGTATTAGGTGACCCACTCGGTCCAAAAGAACGTGTAAGTGAAGCCATTCAGGAATTCCAGCGGTTCGCAGATCGGTATGCGTTAACGGCAGTATTTTATCAGGCCTCGCCGGAGTATTTGTCCATCTATCACGAGAACGGCTATCGCTTTTTCAAACTGGGCGAGGAAGCACTGGTGCCGCTGGAATCATTTACACTGACGGGCAAAAGCAATCAGGCGCTACGCAGCGCCAAAAACCGCTTTGACCGCGAGGGCTACTCGTTCGAAATCATCCAACCGCCTCTCGAGGCGTCACTAATTGAGGAGATGCGGCATGTTTCGAATATTTGGCTAGACGGGCGCAAGGAGAAGGGATATTCACTCGGCTGGTTCAAAGAATCTTATCTTCAGTTGGCTCCGATTGCATTGCTAAAGGACTCTGAAGGGAAGGTCATCGCTTTCGCTACGATGGCCCCTGCCTATGATCATGGACGGACGGTCTCCATTGACCTGATGCGCCACTTGCCTGACACGCCAAATGGCACGATGGATTATTTATTCACACGGGTCATTGAGTGGGCCAAGGAGAGTGGATATACGACATTTAATCTGGGAATGGCACCGCTGTCCCAGGTAGGACAAAGCGAAAAGGCATTGCGCGAGGAAAAGCTGGCTCGACTTGTTTTCCAATACGGGGGACATTTTTACGGTTTTCAGGGGCTTCGGCGCTTTAAGGATAAGTTCAAGCCCCAATGGGAGCCGCGCTATCTGGCCTATCCGGCTTCTGTCTTTCTACCGATCCTGACGCTGGAGCTGGTATATCTCGTGTCCAAACGCTCGGACTAAACAAAGGGCCAACAACAGGAATTTTAATAGCCTAACACAACGTAAAAAAGGGTGTTCCCAACCACGAACGGTTGCAGGAACACCCTTTTATATTCACAAATGTTCTTAGAAGCTGCCTTTTACAACAACTTCAGAAAGTGGAAAACGTCCTGATGGACGTGCTGGCACTTGTGCCTTACCTACGCTAATAAGCAGGGTTGGCAGGTAACGTGCTGGAATATTGAATTGTTCGATCAATTGTGCTGGAATGAAACCGCCCATTGCGCAAGTGTCGTAGCCCAAAGATTTAGCAGCCAGCATAATATTTTGTGCTGCAAGAGCAGAGTTCAGGATGGCTGCATCGCGAGCTACTTGCGGATTTTGGTATGCGCCGTTGATTTGACCTACCAATGCGTCACGGATTTCCGCTGGCAGTGCGCCTGCTTCTACCGCTTGATCATAAATGACGGTGTTGCGGTTCGCTTCCAAATCACCCAATACGGCAATCGTAACGGAACTTTCCGCTACTTGACCCTGATTGTAGGCGATAGGTAGCAATTTTTGTTTGTCCGCTTCGCTTTCGATGACAAGGAATTTCCAGTGTTGAAGGTTCCAAGCGGAAGGAGCTTCTATCGCCGCAGTCAAAATAGCCTCCAAATCTTCCTCTGGCAATTTAAAATCCTTAACATAGCTCTTTACCGCGTGTCTTTCACTAATAGTAGATAGAGTTTCATTTTTTGGACTGCTCGACATTCTAGGCACACTCCTAATTTCTTAATATATATCTAACTTGAATCCTCATTAACTTCCCAAACTACTGCAATTATAAAAATGATAGTGAATGATGTCAATATGTTTAAGTATGACCCTGCACTCAAAATACAGTACAATACGGATTAAGACATACATATCGGCAGATGCCTGCCGATGGGACAAGACACGGGTGAGTTCATTTTGTTCTCATTTGAATTAAAAAAGGAGCGTTACTATGATTGGATCTTTTAAAAAAACGGATATTGCTTTGTTTGCCGCCTGGGTTGTAGCTTGTGTGGCAACTTTGGGCAGTCTGTATCTCAGCGAGATTTTGGGGTATGAGCCTTGTAAGTTGTGCTGGTTTCAGCGCATTCTGATGTATCCCCTGACCCTTCTGCTCGGGATCGCCTATTTTCGAGGGGATTCGGGGATACGCCGTTATGTCATGCCGTTGGCTATCATTGGAGGCGCGATTTCAGCCTATCATTTTATCATTCAGCGCATCCATGCAGCCGCCAAAGCAGCTGCGCAAACTTCAGCTTCCTGCGGCAGAGTATCCTGTGAACAGGATTACCTGAACTGGTTCGATTTTATTACCATTCCTTTTCTCGCACTGATCGCCTTTATCCTTATTATTGCAGCCATGGGTTATATCATGCGTCAGGAGAAAAAATCAGCTCAAGGAGAGGTACAAGCAAAGGAACTCGCATAAGTATGAAATAGACCTAATTATAGGACCCGTTACCACCAAGAGGCGTATAATCCGCTTGCCAGAGGAAAGACTGTAACTAAATATATCCATTGCATATGTGGTATAATGTAAAAGGTTTGCAGTCTGTCCAATAACGCTTATATTCCTTATAGAGGGGGCCAGTCCATGTTTCATATTAGCACCCCATTGCTGCAATATGGTGCAACCTTCGGTATGATCGTAATCGCTATTTCGGCTATTTTCATCCGTATGAAGACAGGTCATCGCCCGATTAATGCCAAAAAAATCATCATTCCTCCACTCGGCATGAGCACCGGTTTTATGATGTTTGTGGTGCCGGAAGTACGGGTTCCCTGGCTTTGGGGGCTGGGCGCTTTTCTGGTCGGCTGGTTTATTTTTTCTTACCCGTTGATCCGCAGCACCAAATTTGAATCGCAAGAAGGACTGGTTTTCGTCCAACGCTCACGTACCTTCTTTTTTATCCTGATCAGCCTACTGATCGTCCGATTGCTGCTGCATGAATTTATTCAGCATTACATTACCATTCCGCAGACAGCAGGGCTATTCTTCATCCTGGCCTTCGGGACCTTGTTACACTGGCGGCTTCGTATGTATTTTCAATATCGTCAGTTCGTTCCGAACGAGACGGAAGTTCGCATCTGACAAACGGGTTTTTAACATGCATGCTCGCATGTTGCTGTATAGACCAAAAAGACACGTTCTCCCAACAGGAGCCGTGTCTTTTTGGTCTTTTAGTCTATTCTACATTATGCATTCCGGGAAAAAGGAGCTACTCGATTGCGTCCCTCTGTCTTCGCAGTGTACAGCATCCGATCTGCCTGCTCGATCAGCTCTTCATGCTCACTCTGGCGTTCGGGGAGCCAGATGAATATGCCCAGACTGACTGTCATTCAACCCGTTAGTCTGTATGCTCCCGATGGGTGCCTGCTTTTATTGCTGGGTCAAAATGATCGGACCATCTGCTGTAATGGCCAGCGTGTGCTCGTATTGCGCAGACAAGCCGCCGTCCAACGTGCGTGCGGTCCAACCATCCGCATCAATTTTACTGCGGTATGTGCCTGTGTTGAGCATTGGCTCAATTGTAATGACCATACCCTCTTTTAAGCGTGGTCCACGGTGCGGAGGTCCATAATGAGGAACTTGCGGTTGCTCATGCATTTCTTCCCCGATGCCATGCCCAATGAATTCGCGTACGACCGAGAAGCCTTCCGCTTCCGCGTAGGTTTGTATCGCATGGGAAATATCTCCGATCCGGTTACCGATAACGGCTTGCTCAATCCCTTTATACAGCGATTCCTTGGTAACATCCAGCAGCTTTTGCGCCTGCTCAGACACATTACCCACCGCATACGACCAAGCGGAATCTGCCAGCCAGCCATTCAGGTTCACAACCATGTCGATCGTCACGATGTCCCCGTCCTTCAACGGTGTCTTATTCGGAAAGCCGTGGCAAATCACATCGTTAGGTGAGCCACAAGTTGCAAACTGGTAGCCGTTATAGCCCTTTTGCTCCGGTGTTGCGCCATGCTTCTTCATAAAGGATTCCGCAAAGGCGTCAATTTCCAGTGTCGTAATGCCTGGCTTGATCATTTTGGCAATTTCTCGGTGGCAAGCAGCCAAAATGTCTCCAGCTTTTTTCATATTTTCAATTTGTTCTTTGGTTTTAATGATAATCATTAAACGGTCTCCTTCTTTTCCGTGTTCGTTCCACTTTTCACTGCTTCTTTTTTCTGCTTCTATTGTAACGCTAAAAGCAGCGAAATGGAACCGATGTCAACTGACACCGTTTACAAGGATCTTAAACGGGGTATATAATATTCCATAACTTGTATACCAGTATGCAAAATTATTTCCAAGATAGGAGTATCCTATGAAATATCCAACAACCTGGTTACAGGGCGCATCGCTTGGGGAAAGGATTGCTTGTGAACTTCGGCTTCAGATTATACGGGGTATTCAGACGCCAGGCACTGTTCTATCTGAGAATCAGATTGCTGCCGATTTTGGTACCAGTCGTTCTCCGGTGCGTGAAGCCTTGAAGGCACTCTCGAGCGAAGGACTGATCCGTTTAGAGCGCATGGGTGCGATTGTCGTTGGCATGACACCCAGTGATATGGAGGAGCTATTCGATGTGCGAATGCTGATTGAGCATTTTGTTGTACAAAGGTATGTACATAGTGATAATGCCACATTGGTGACTGTTTTGAATCAGATGATTGACAAAATGGAAGTCGCTCTCAAGTACAGGGATGTCGTTGAATTTTCTCTTCAGGATTTTAATTTTCATGAGGCTCTGGTTCTGGAAGCAGGCCATACCCGTATTCTTCATACCTGGAACGGTATGAGACAGCTAATCCTGACGGTCATGTTAGCTGCGACAGAACAACGATTTGCGTCTAACATCGAAGAATCACAAGTCACGATTCACAAACATCGAACCTTTGCAAACGCTTTAAGTCAAGGGAATGCTCAGGAGTTATCGGGATTTATTGAGGATCATTACCGAGATACCCGCAACGCGGTTAACGACAGCGTCCTGTCTCCCTACAGAAAGACGTCGTCCTAGCCGCAACATGCGTGACAAAGAACCGATGTACCGCGCTTCATGCGTTTCTTGCTGGCGCGGTTCTCTTTTACATTAAAGTTGTCGACAAGTATACATTTAGCTACATTATATGAATAAGGAGGCATTACTTCATGAACACATTACTCGGCTTGAGTCATAACGCGTCCCTGCTCATATGGGCGCTAGTTACCGTCATTCTTTTGATTTTGCTGATTGCCAAATTCAAATGGAATCCCTTCGTTTCACTGCTGCTTTCGTCGGTATTTCTCGGACTGGTTAACGGGATGCCGGGACATGAAGTTACTGCCTCCATCACCAAGGGGCTCGGCAGTACGCTCGGCTCCATCGCCATCGTGATCGGTTTAGGCACCATGCTCGGTAAAATGATGGCAGAATCCGGCGGTGCCGAACGCATCGCGACCACACTGATGGATCGTTTTGGTGAAAAACGCGTTCATTGGGCGATGATGATTGTAGGCTTTATCGTGGGTATTCCCGTATTTTTTGAGGTTGGTATTATTTTATTAATTCCCATTCTGTTCACGGTTGCCCGCAAAATGAATATGTCTCTGCTGAAAATCGGTATTCCGATGCTGGCAGGACTATCGACGGTACACGGCCTTTTGCCACCCCACCCGGCTCCGATGATCGCGATTGAAGCCTTTAACGCCAATATTGGACGCACGATAGGATATGCACTCATCGTGGGCATCCCATCCGCCATTATTGCAGGCCCGGTCTTCGGTGCTTGGATTGGCAAAAGAATCATGGTCAGACCTTCCGAGAGGCTGGACGAGCAGTTCAGAAATACGACGGGACGGTCGCTGCCTCCTTTTTGGATTACTCTGTTCACCATTTTATTACCTGTTATTCTAATGCTTAGTGGATCAGTCGCTGAAATCGTAGACCCGGTCAATACACATCCGCTCACTGTATTTTTCAAATTCATTGGTGATGAGGTTATGGCATTGCTGATTGCAGCCGTGTTTTCTTTTTTCTCGCTAGGCTATGCACGTGGTCTAAAGAAAGAGGATTTGTCCCGTTTTACCAGTGAATGTCTGGCACCAACAGCCTCTATTATCTTAATTATCGGGAGCGGCGGTGCATTTAAAACGGTATTGATCGACAGCGGTGTAGGTCAGGCCATTGCAGCAGTCGCTACAGGAGCCCATATGAATGTGATTGTATTTGCTTTTCTGGTCGCTGCGCTCATTCGTGTAGCCACTGGATCAGCGACAGTCGCGATGACGACAGGCTCCGGTATTGTCGCACCTGTACTGGCACTTACACCCGGAGCGAATGTCGAACTGGTCGTCCTTGCTACAGGAGCAGGGTCGCTGATCTTGTCTCATGTGAATGACGCCGGTTTTTGGATGATTAAAGAGTTTTTCAATATGACGGTTCCGCAGACTCTAAAATCATGGACTGTTATGGAAACCATCCTCTCCCTGGTCGCTTTCGGTTTGATTATGCTGCTGAGTGTGTTAATTTAACGATAATGAGCTAATAACGGTAAGTGAAGGGGAGATTGAATATGACAGACACCCGATATATGATCGGCGTCGATATCGGTACGACCAGTACCAAAGCGGTGCTTTTCGAAGAAAACGGCAATATTGCCGCCCAGCACCATGTGGGCTATCCGCTCCATACACCTGAGCCGGATGCGGCAGAACAGGACCCGGAAGATATTTTCAAAGCTGTCATGACGACGGTGCAAGAGGTCATGAAAAAAAGCGGAGTGTCAGCCGAGCATGTGCTGTTCGTCTCCTTCAGTTCGGCCATGCACAGTGTACTGGCGGTGGATAAGAACGGCAAACCGCTGACCGCCTCCATCACTTGGGCAGATAACCGTAGCGCCAAATGGGCCGAAGCACTCAAACATGAATACAACGGACACGATATTTACTTACGCACCGGAACGCCCATCCATCCCATGTCACCGCTAACGAAACTAATGTGGATTACGCGGGATTTACCGGATGTTGCGACCCAAACGTATAAATTCATTTCCATTAAGGAGTACATCTTTGCCCGGTTGTTCCACCAATATGTCGTGGATCACTCGATTGCCTCCGCTACCGGACTCATGAATTTGCAGCAGCTGGATTGGGACGAGGAAGCGCTGCACCTTGCAGGTGTGACGAAGGAGCAGCTATCCGAGCTGGTGCCAACAACTCATGTGCTCAAAGGGCTGGATGAGACCTATGCGCATGACATGGGCCTACTGAAGACGACTCCTTTTGTGATCGGGGCCAGCGACGGTGTCTTGTCCAACCTCGGTGTGAATGCGATCAAACCTGGAGTTGTCGCTGTTACCATCGGCACCAGCGGAGCCATCCGTACCGTAGTTGATAAGCCGCTCACGGATGCCAAAGGGCGCTTTTTCTGTTACGCCTTGACGGAAAAGCTGTGGGTCATCGGCGGCCCGGTAAACAACGGAGGTATAGTCTTCCGCTGGATCCGGGATGAATTTGCAGCCTCCGAGGTGGAAACGGCCAAGCGACTGGGACTTGATCCATATCATGTGCTGACCCAAATTGCGGAACAGGTACGTCCTGGCTCCGACGGTCTGCTCTTTCTTCCATACTTATCCGGTGAACGTGCGCCCCTGTGGGACCCGAATGCTCGCGGCTCCTTCTTCGGTCTGTCCCTGCGTCACAAAAAAGAGCATATGATTCGCGCCGCTCTGGAGGGTGTGCTGTTCAATTTGTATACCGTCATGCTCGCCATGGAAGAAGTCATCGACAGACCGTCAGTCATTCACGCCACTGGTGGATTTGCACGCTCGGAGCTATGGAGACAGCTTATGGCGGATATTTTCGATCAGGAGGTCATTATCCCCGAAAGTCTGGAAAGCTCATGTCTGGGCGCAGCTATTCTGGGCTTGTACGCACTGGGACGGATTGACTCGCTGGATGCTGTCTCCGGTATGATCGGTACCACTCACCAGCACAAACCTGTAGCAGAACACGTGGATATTTATCGTGATTTACTGCCGATTTATATCCGCATTTCACGTAAATTCGAAGAAGAATTCAAGGATATTGCGGAATTTCAGGCCAAGTCCCTACAATCTTTAAATTAGTGGAACCTGTTCTAACGCTGCTGCGTATTACCGTTTTATAAAAACCTGTCTATGTCAGTTGGGCAGGGTAAGAAGGAGGATTAGACGATGCTCAAACAATTACTGCACCGCCTGCTTCATTCCACCTCTCATTCTCATAAGCGGCGATACAGCAGCTCAGACCGTTATTATGAACGTGAACGTAAACGCCATTCTTCTTCAGACGGTTACAAGAATAGTCACAATGGACACCACTATTACAAGGATAAACGCCGTCATTACTCCAGTTCTTAGCCAAACAACAAGAAGTAGCGACGGAATAGAGCGTAACACAAGAAGCATGCCACAGGCTCCTTCAAACCCTATAAAGCGAAGACCCTTCTTATCTCAAGGGCCTTCGCTTTATTGTTGTGCGCCCTTCGTTATGCAGGGCAACATCTGTGCATTTTACAGGAAATCGGCCAAGACCGAAATTACAGAAACAGGGTTTTAGAGATGATCACCAGCAAAATAAACAGAACCAGAATCGCTCCTACAGAGGTCCATGCTCCTACACCGCAACCCATACCGCCGCCTACTCCACACATATGACTCATTTACAACACTCCCTTCGCTCATTTACAGGATCATTGTATGTAGACATGGTCAAATGCGTAAGGGGGGCATTCCCCCATTTTTGCGGCGAATGCCTGTTTATTTTTAGGGACGTTATGGGTTAACCTCAAGCAGCAACAATGCTTCCTCCAGCTCTTGCATAAACTGTCGGCTATTCTCATAACGTGGCCGAATCTGAAAAAGACGCTCCAGCATATGACGCACAGGTGAACTCAGCTTCAATTCTTCCTGCCAGCTTGCTGGCGGTTGATCCGGCTGAGGCTCGTAACTGCTATACAGCATAAAAAGCATTAAATGTCCGACATCGTACAAATCGCTGTAGACGGCGACATCTTGTCGCTCGGGTGCGCGCTTTTCCAGCATGGATTCGGTAAATATATCCTCCTGTCGCTCTCCTACCGCCAGAGCAAGACCAAAGTCGATCAGGTAGGGCTTCCCCTCACGGTGAATCACATTAGGAATGCGGATATCCCGATGGATATAGCCCCGTTCATGCACATGCAGAACTCGCTCCATTAACTCCAAAATGTAGACAATGCATTCCTGTTCCGTAAAGGAACGCTCCTGTTCAAATATAAGCTCCTCCAACGTCATGCCGGAGATGTATTCCATAACCACAACTATTCCGTTCGAATGTTCGACAATTTCGAGCAGCTTCGGAATATAGGGGTGTTCCATCTGCCGCATAATATGAGCCTCGCGCTGCAATAGCTGAACTGCCTTCGCCCGTTTGCTCGGTCTGGGCATTTTCACTGCCACCTCTTGTCCGCTGTGCCGATCCAGACAGAGGTAGGTTAGACCATAGCTCCCCATGCCTAAAAGCGAACGAACATCATAACGTCCGCTCAGTAAATCGCCAGGCTGTTTCGGATAATCCATCCATGATTCATATGCGTTTCGCAACCAAGCAAACATATTTATATCCTTTCCTCTACATGCCGCAGCAACGTTTCTTATACGGCTTGTTCTCGTATTCTTGTATTCCGTTATTATACCATCCACGATAAAAGACCATCAGAACCGGGAAGGTCTGATGGTCTTTATCAGAAAAGATGCTGGTTATGCCTCTCTGCGTCTGCGCGGTGTCAGACCAAGCCAGGACAACAACGAACCGCGCGATTTGCGTTGCCTGCCCTGGTAGGTACGCAAATTAGTAATTAGCTGCCGATCTCGTTCCTCGTCAACCTTTTCTTTCATCCAGCGTTTTTGATCCTCCAGTTGGTTAGACAGGCTGATATTCTTTTCCACCAAACGGCTGTGCTCTGCTTCCAGCTCCTCCAAACGGCTCCGCATTTCCAACAATGCAGTTTGCACCATGTCCTGCATCTGCGCCAGTTCTTGCGGCTCTATAGACTCCTTTGTTTGCACGGATACAGGTGCTTGCTCCAATCTATACTCAATGGTTGGTTCCAAAGTCTGTAACTCTTCCTGCGCCTGTAGCTGCATGGGTTCCTCTGACAGTTCCTGAGCATTCATTTCATCCTGTAACTCTGTCAGTTCTACCGTAGCAGCTGCTTGCGCCTGTATGACCGTCTCATCCCTGCCCTCAGCCGCCGCCATTATTTCTTCCCAGGTTGCGGTTAGTGACTCAGCATCCGAGATGGGTGGCAAGCGGAATTCTTCATCCTCCATTTGAAAGGGAGCGGTCACTCTCTCAAGCACCACCTGAACCGCCTGCTCCATCGTCATATGCTGCTCACGCAACGCCCTCCGCATCACCTTCAAGCACTCAACATCCTCAGCACTGAACATCCTCGATTGATTCGCCGAACGCTGAAACACATACCCCTGCTCCTCCAGCGCCGCTGCATATTTACGAAGGGTACTCGCCCCGATTCCCAACTGTTTTGCTGCTTCCGTCGTCGATTTGCTTTCTTCCATTTAATCATTACCTCCCCGGATGGTATGGAAAGAAATAAGCTTGTATATGTAGAATTCGCGAAATCCATTGGAAACCCTTTGGCAAAAATGTTCTAATATTGCAGACTGCTAAGAACCTTTGTCATAACGGAATATTTGTAGATATACAAGAAACGACATTGCAGAGCACACTTCCGTTCTGTATGTCCTTGAAACTCTTTAAAGAACGTCACATAAATGTCATACTTTCATTATTTTCATGGCACTATTCCTTCCATCAATATAGTTCAGGTTATAATTTACACAGAAGTCACCTTAAAAATAAATTGAAATATGCTCTCCTATCTTCCAGTAAAAGTATTGATAATTCACGTTCATTCTATAATTAATCCTAAAAAACACCTCTATTCACAGTCATTTTTTAATTTCCCGGAATGGAGACAAAAAAATGGATATTTTCAAAAGATCAGCAATATGTTATGTTATGTAACGTAAAATGTATTTCAGGCATAATTTGTAGCATATTAACGTTCGCTGGAACGAGGAGGCAACATAGATGAAGGGGAAGGCAAGGAAAGTAGCTATTGTCGGCGCGGGAATGGTCGGTTCGAGCTGTGCCTACTCAATGGTTAATCAGTCCATTTGTGATGAGATCATGATGATTGACCGCACGTATGATCGGGCTTTGGCCCATGCACTGGATCTGTCCCATTGTATGGATTTTACGTCCACACGTACCAAGGTGCGTGCCGGCACGTATGCAGACTGCACGGATATGGACGTTGTGATTATAACGGCTGGAGCCAACCCTAAACCGGGTCAAGACCGCCTATCTGTGCTGGACGACGCAGTGCTTATTACCAGAGAGATTGTAACAGCGATTATGGAGGGTGGCTTCGATGGTATATTCGTCATTGCCGCTAATCCTGTCGACATTGTAACGTATATGGTACAAAGTATATCCGGTCTGCCGCGCAACAAGGTGATCGGCACGGGCACCTCCATTGACTCATCCCGACTCAAGACGTTGCTTTCTGAAGTATTTTCCATAGATCCGCGTAGCGTACAAGGATATGCGCTTGGCGAGCATGGCGAATCCCAATTCGTTGCCTGGTCACACGTCACGATTGGCGGCAAGCCGCTCTTGCACATTTTGCGTCAGCATAAGGAACGATTCAGCCACGTCGATTTGGACGACATTGCCCGTAAAACTCGGGATGCAGGCTGGGAGATCTTCACCCGCAAAGGGGCCACTTATTTTGGTATTGCCAATGCGCTGGCGTACATTACTCGTTCCATTTTAAATGATGATGGTAAAATTATAGCGGTCTCTGCTGTATTGGACGGCGAGTACGGGCACACCGATGTCTGCACGGGCGTTCCGGCGATTATCGGCAGCAGAGGAATCCAAGAGGTCATCGAGCTGGAGCTAAGTCCGGAAGAACAAGCGAAGTTCGACGCCTCTTGCCACCTTATCAGCAATAATATCCGTGCCATTTCAGGCTTAGTGTAAACCAATAGCACAGTAAAAAACTCCTTACCCTCATTGAGGATAAGGAGTTTTTGCAGTCCCCGTATTTCGCCCTATATCTCTTTATAACGAAATACTGTCAGTCCCGCCAACGTAAATACGACAAAGCTACCTATTATAACCGTCAACAGTGTGTCAGTTGGCACCATGAACGCCCCGAAGTTGTCTCTTCCACTCGGCATCATCGCCAATAAAGGCTGTGTCCATGGATAGTACGGACCGTAGGTTTGAGAATTGGCGACCAGAATATTCGGCACGGTGAAGACGAAATTCAACGCAAGCGGTGCGGCAAAGCTGGACCACAAGAAGGACACCATCAACTGCAACGCAGCCAGCGGCAGGCAGGCTACCCAGCCTGCGAGCAAACTTTGAGCGATCACGGCCCAAGGGATTGGTCCGTTCATGTCCTGCACAGCTCCGACACCCAGCAGCGCTCCTCCGAACAGTAGCTGGGTCAATCCGACCAAGGCCATAATGATGGTCAACTTGGCTGCATACAGACTGGTGCGGGACAATGGCAATGACATGAGTTGCTTCCAACCGCCGCCCCCATGCTCGAATCGGCAGACTAGAGATCCAAATACGGCGGTCAGCATCGGCATGAACAGCATGGCATGTAATGTAAGCATGGCAGTCAACAGCAACAGCCAGTTCCCTCCCGGATTCGCCAGCAAGCCAATCAAGACGGCAATCGCCGGGCTGACGAACGCAAGCAGCCAGACGGGCGATTTGGCCATTTTCATACGTTCAACAGAAAGCAGCCGTACATATCCTCCGAACATTACGCCACATCCTTTCGGCTAAAATGGGCCGCTGTCAGCAGACTGAGAAGCATGCCCGTTCCGCACCCGACGGACGCAAACATCCATGCTTGAGGTGCAACCCATGCGAATTGAGGCCAGGCCAACGGAAACCATTCGGACAGCTGTGAAGCAAACAAGCTGCCGATGCCTAACGTAATGCCCAGTGTTACAGGCAGCGCCTGATTATGGAACGTGACCGTTAACCACAACAATAATACGAGCATAGGCAGCGTCCCGCCCAAGGGCCAAAACCCGAGTCGTAGCAGTTCCCCTACGGGTGCAGGCTCTCCCCCAAAGCCAAGAATCATTCCCAACACCCAAGTCCCTACCGTCAGGAGTAGACAGGATACGCACAGCATCCCGATCGCTAGCGTCAGCTTGGCCATATAAACACTAAATTTGGAAATAGGCAAAGCCAGCAGCTGCTTCCAAGAGTTAGACGAATGTTCCACATTCGCCAGCATGGAAGCGACCATCGTAGCTCCTAATACCAGCGCAAGGGGGACAAAAATAGCGATGTTATCCATCAAGCCTTCCCATAAACGCCCCTTGTATCGCGGAATCAGATAGTCATAGCGGAGTCCAAAGTTCAGTCCCTGCATCGCTACCAGCCCTAGGGGACCGAGAAACACCAAGAACCAGATTCCCTTTCTGCGTGCTTTGAGCAGATCCGCCGTGAGCGCTCGCAGCATCATAAGGAAGCCCCTCCTTTGCCCACTACCTGCATGAACATATCTTCCAGCGATTTGCGGCGTTCCTCCACACGGTATACGGCATGCGTATTTTCGACCAATCTTCTGACCAGCAGCGCAACAGCCGCATCATTCATGTTCTCGAAATCCAGTGCCGATCCGTCCTTCACTGAATGGTAGCCCTGCTCACGCGCAATCAACTGGGCTGCTTCCGGTTCCGACACTACGATCCGAATCCCGCCTGCAGATTCCTGACGGAGATTGTGAATCGTGTTTTGAAAGACCAACTCTCCTTCACGGATAATACCCACGGTATTCGCCATATGCTCTACCTCGCTCAACAGATGGCTGGACACCAGTACGGTGATCCCCCGTTGCTTGGGCATCGCCTGAATCAATGTGCGCATTTCCTGAATACCCTCCGGGTCCAAACCATTCGTAGGCTCATCCAAAATGAGCACTTCGGGATTCCCAAGCAGGGCTGCTGCAATACCCAGTCTCTGCTTCATGCCCAGCGAGTAGCCTTTGACTGGGCGTTTGGCATGCTTGGTCAGTCGGACGACCTCTAACACTTCCGCAATGTTTTGCTTGGGTACATTCAAAATACGGCGAATGGCCTCCAGATTTTCAATTGCGTTCAAATGACCATAATACGAAGGATACTCCACCAACGAGCCGACTTTACGCAAAATATCGAGCTTATGTCTGCGAATATCTTTGCCGAATATACGGATCGTTCCTCGAGTTGGGCGAATAAGTCCAAGCAGCATGCGGATTGTTGTCGTTTTCCCCGCTCCATTTGGACCCAGAAATCCGTAAATATCTCCCCGAGCTATTTTCAGGTCCAGCTGATTAACCGCCGCGCGGCCTTTGTATATTTTGCTGAGACTGTTCGTTTCAATAATGTATTCGTTCAAGTTCCTCACCTCGACACCTATCGTAACGTGCCAAGTTTAAAGCCAAGGGAACTCTGAGTTTAAGTTTTGTTTAAAAAACGGATTCGGGTCCCGGCTGATGAACTGATAATCTCCCTCTCCAAATTCATTTCGCGAGCCAGCAGTTCTGTAATCGCCAAACCAATCCCGGCCCCTTTTTCACTGGACTGTTGCTCCATACCGGGCCCTTTATCTGTGATAATCAATGCCTCTGTCCCATTATCTTTCTGTACTTGAACACCGATATATCGGCCTGCGGCAGCATGGCGAACTACATTTTGAAAAAGATTATCCAGCAGACGGCGGAAGCCTTGCTCATCGACATTCCACACCATACTATGTTCGGGCAGGTCGATATCCACTTCAAAACCCTCCTTTTCCCACACCGGATACCAGCTGGCTACGCACTCCCGCACTAGCCGCAGGATATCACGCGGTGTGTTATTCATAGTGTATTTCCCACTAGCTAGCAGATTATAGGTGAGCAGATTGTCGATCAGACTCCCAAGGTCTTTTAGCTTGTTTTCCATCAGTGTAATCGACTGTTTCCCTCTGCTGCTCAGATTTTCACTATCTAGTGTATACAGATGGCTACGCACGACCGTAAGCGGCGTCCGAATATCGTGTGACAGATCCGCGACCAGTCTCTTCCGCAGCTCTTCCTCTTGACGCTCACGTCCCCGACTTTCTGCCAACTGCTCAACCATCTGATTAAATGCTTCTTCCAGCTTGCCGATTTCATCCGGGCGTCCAGTGGTAACAAGAATAGGCAAGCCATCCTCTCCTCGCTGCGACATGGCGGCCTGAAGCTGCAAGAGTCTACGCCGAATGCCTCCAAAAAACAGAAGAGATACGAATATAAAAGCGCCCAAAACCAATACGATAAAAAAGAGATAGTACATGAACATGCTGCTATCTGTAGGTGGCTGTTCAAAGAACGAACGGGGCACTTTTAACACCATATAGCCCTGATTTACATCATTCTTGCCCCCGCCAATAAAGGCTACTACCGTAAACGGCCCCTCATAGCTTGCTTGCTTCATAAAAGCTATAGCCTGCGCAGCGTTCCATTGTTTTGGCATGTTAGGTTGTGTCGGTAACTCCAACCTTGTTTTACCTGCGGTATCCACCCAAAATATTTGTGAGTTAGGGAACATATCTTGTTGTATTTTGCGCAGATGGGCTGAGATTTGCTCTGGTGTGGCTCCCTTCAAAGCTACAGCTTCGCGATGCCAGCTATTTTCGGTATGGGTAGTAGAGGGATAGTAAGCGTTTTTAGGCTTGAGCTCCGCCCCCCAATTCAATAACACGCTATATATCAAGGCTGTAGCAGGCAACACAATGGGCAATAGCATCATAGCAACCACAATAATGACCAGATAACGGAACAACAGTGAACTGCGAAACCGACCTCCCTGACCCGGCCTAGAGCTGGGGTGCAGCCTCCTCCAATTTTTGCGCGTCCTGCTCATTATGCTTTCACCCGATATCCTACACCACGGATCGTCTCAATGATGCGGGGTGCCGCAGGATCGATCTCCAGCTTTTCTCGAAGGTGTCGGATATGGACCATTAAAGTTTTGTCTCCGTCGATATATGGATCTCCCCACACCGCTTCATACATTTGCTCTTTCGTCATAATTTGGCCCAAATGCCGCAGCAAATAAGCAAAAATGTGATATTGCTTGCCTGTCAGTGTAATTTCCTCCCCGGTATCACGGTTCACAATACGGTTATCAGGAGAGAACACAGAGAGATGCCCCAGTTGTAAAGATTCTTCGGGCACGGTTCCCGATCGGCGCAGCAAAATCTCTATACGTGCTATGAGCTCGTCCGGGTGAAAGGGTTTGGTTACATAATCGTCGGCGAAATCCAGTCCTTGCAGCTTATCGTCAATGGATGTACGGGCAGACAACATGAGAATGGGAAGCTCCGGGTACTCTTTCTTGAGCCGCTTCCCCATGGTGAATCCATCCAGACCGGGTAACATCACATCCAAAATCACGAGTTGGCACGTACGGGCTGCTTCCACAGCCCCATCCCCGCTGCGAAGCCAGGTTACAGCGTAATTCCGCTCTTCCAAATACTGATGCGTCCAAGCACCAATATCCTGGTCATCTTCGATGTATAGCACATTTGTTTTCATAATAGACACCTACTTATCGTTTTTCTTTTATGTAATGGGCATTATAGCATTTATGGTACATAACCCACTTAAAAAGGTTAATAACTACCTTATACGACATACGCTTCACATTTTCAAATTTGATTGCTCGTAAAAAAGGAGGACTACCCGATGCTGCTGGAAGCGATATACCATCACCCGAAACGTAATTGGGCTTTTGGTTACAATGATGAAACGATATTTCTACGGCTACGTGCGAAGAAAAATGACCTAAATACCGTTCATGCTCTCACCGGAGATAAATACGATTGGGACCGTACTCGACAGCTTGTCCCGATGTCCAAATTCGCTACCGATAGCAGGTTTGATTACTATGAATGCAGCGTAAAACCTACTCACCGTCGGCTGAAATATGGATTTTTGCTAGAAGACGGTGAGGAACGTATTTGGATGAACGAGGACGACTTCACCACCCAGGAACCCCAAAATGCAGATAAACTGTTCCAATATCCGTTTTTGAACCCGATTGATATTCTGAAGCCACCTGCATGGGTGAAGGATGCTGTATTTTATCAGATTTTCCCGGAACGTTTTGCGAACGGTGACCCCTCTATCAGCCCAGAAGGTGCAGAGACATGGGGCGGAACACCACAAAGAGACAATTTTTTCGGTGGTGATCTTCAGGGGATTCTGGATCACCTGGATCACCTGAACGAGCTAGGGATTAACGCCATATATATGACTCCTGTGTTCAAGGCGACGACCAATCATAAATACGATACAGAGGATTATATGGAGGTGGACCCCCATTTTGGGGACAAAAAAACATTAAAAAAACTGGTCGATGCCTGCCACGACCGAGGAATTCGGGTGCTGCTTGATGCGGTGTTCAACCATTCAGGGCGTACGTTTAAACCGTTCGTTGACGTGCAAGAAAAAGGCGAAGCCTCGCCTTACAAGGACTGGTTCCATGTACATAGCTTTCCCCTGGAAGTGGTGGATGGCACACCGACGTATGATACATTCGGGCTGGAACCGATGATGCCCAAGCTGAACACCGAACATCCTGAGGTGAAAAAGTACCTGCTGGATGTAGCAAAGCATTGGATCGAAGAAATCGGTATCGATGGTTGGCGGTTGGATGTGGCAGACGAGGTGGATCACGCCTTTTGGCGGGAATTCCGCACTACGGTCAAGCAGGCCAATCCAGATGCGTACATTTTGGGTGAAATGTGGAATGAATCATCTGAGTGGCTTCAGGGGGATCAGTTCGATGCGACGATGAATTATCCGTTCACCTACGCGGTGAATGATTTTTTCGTCAAAAAAGTGACCGATGCTCAAAGCTTTGCCTTCGCCATCGGAAGACAGCTGGCCCGCTATCCACAGCAAGCATCCGAGGTTGCCTTCAATCTGCTGGATAGCCACGACACACCGCGCCTGCTGACACTGTGCGGGGATGACAAGCGGCTGATGCGACTGGCCGCCCTGTTCCAGTTTACGTACATGGGCGCACCCTGCATCTATTACGGCGATGAGATCGGCCTGGATGGAGATGCCGATCCAGGCTGCCGCAAATGTATGGAGTGGGACACCGACAAACAGGACCGCGAGTTGTTCGACTTTTACCGTGAGCTAATTGCGCTTCGTAAGGGGCACCCGGTCCTCCGTGATCAGGGAAGCATCACCTTTTTGGAGGCACAGCCAGAGGGCACCTCACTTGCCTACGAGCGCCGCAGCGAGGAAGAGGTGCTGCTCGTGCTGCTCAACCGTTCCGATGAGGATCACGTTTTTGAACTGGATATTCCTGAGCAGGAATGGCAATTAGCCTTTGGCGAAAGCCAGTGGTCCGTTAGAGAGAAGGGGCTGCTTACCAAGCTTCCACCCTACGGATACGCTGTATTGAAGGCAGCGCCTGCTCGGTCAGTAAAACCTGCTTAAGAGGACGATGTCAAGACGGGAAGCAAGGCATCCGCCTATATAGGCGGATGCTGATGAAGTTACCTGCCGAATAACGGCAAAAAAGCAAAACCACCAGGAACAAGATAGTTAACTTGTTCCCGGTGGTCTTTTTACGTTGAATATGAGCTTCTATTGTCTATTATTTGTTTTTAACATCTGTTCTTACTACCCCAACATCCGAAGCATTGATCGAAATGGGGTTACCGCCTTGTCCTGTCTGAGCTGAAGAAGGTGCTACCTGAGCCAGTACAGCAGTTTACGCGGGTAGCGTCTGTGTTTTCAATTGCACGTACAACTGGTGCGTCACCTGCTGCGGCTCAATACCCAACTCATCTTCCAGTATACGGACGAAGCTTTCATAATGCTTCTGCGCAGCGGTATAATCGCTCAGTTGGGCATAGGCGGTCAGCAGCAGACCACAGATATCGTCTGAGTACGGCTCCCGTTGCTGTAGGCTGAGCAAGCGCTGAACAGACTGCCGAGTACGACCTGAGCGAAGCTCTTCTCGCGCCAGCTCAGAAGCACATGCCAGATACATATTGCGCAGCTTCTCCCTTTTTGCATATGCCCACGGGTAATCGTGCTCCTCCAGATAGTTGCCACGGTATAGTGCCAACAGGCTCTCAATACGCGGCTTACCGCCGCTACCGGATGCAGCCCATTCGGATATTCCCCGCTCGAATAGCTCCACATCTGTAATCCAGCCATTGCGGTTCAAGCGGTAGCGATCCAGATTATATTCCAGCTTCGTATCTTGCATCCGTTCTTTCAACGCCTTGCGGATTTGGTAAATGGACGTGTGCAGGTGAACAACAGCCTTGTCCAAATGATATTCAGGCCACAGCGCATCCAGCAATTGTTCTTTGCTCACCCATTCCCCTTCATGGTGTAATAAGAAGGAAAATAGCTCCTGTGACTTTAATGTGCGCCATTTGAAGGGTTTCGCACCTACGGCTTCCTGTCCATCCTCCAAAATTTCAAGTTTTTGAAAACAACGTACCTTGGGGGATTGCTCTGCTGAAGCTCCCAAACTAGAAGAACGGGGATCAGCCAGCGTGGCTGCAATCCGATCTAACGTTTTGGATAGCCGCCGGGCATGAACGGGCTTTAACAAGTAATCCAGTGCTTGCAGCTCGAACGCTTCAATAGCATATTCCGAGTACGCGGTCACAAAGACGATATGAATATGGGAATCTAGCTGTTGAATCCACTCGGCGGCCTCCAGACCATTCATCTCTGGCATTCCGATATCTATAAAAACAATATCCGCACGTTCTGCCGCCAGATGATCCAGCCCCGCTTGTGCAGACGTATATTTGCCCATTACCGTTAACCGTCCGTCCGCCTCCAGTAACCGTTCCAAGTAGGTTAATGCCGACCTCTCATCATCAATCAAAATCGCCTTCATTTGTGTCCGTACTCCCTTCCTGCTGCAACCATTTATCATGATGCTCTATTTACATGCTATCTGCTTTATCCTTACGATTTTTAATTTCTTATATTTTATATATCGTATCATTGCGGGCGTGACTTTAGCTTTTCCGACAAATGCACTGTACTTTTTTTATTCATCGGTATTCCGGGGCGAGGTCGTTTCCGGCACACGGAAGCTTACCGTCGTCCCTTGCATAGGATTACTTTCAATTCGCAATCCTTCTCCATACATATGGATAAGACGGCGATGGATATTACGCAGTCCCACGCTGGAAGATACATGATCCTCCGACAGCAGCTGTTCCAGTCGCTCGGACGGAATCCCTACGCCGTCATCGGTCACACTGACCACAAAATCGGTTCCATCCTCCTGCACAACCACTCGCACGGTTCCACCTGTTGCCCGTTGCATCACACCATGCCGTATCGCATTTTCCACGATGGGCTGAATGCTTAATGGCGGGATGAGCGACCGGATGTTCCTTCCTACCTCTACGGTCACCTGCAAACGTTCTTCAAATCGTGCTTTTTCCAGTGCCACATACGATTCTACCAATTCCAACTCCTTGGATAATGGCACCGTATTCTCCCTGTTCTGAAAATCAAAACTGCCCCGCAAATACTGACTCAGCTCCATGAGCAGCTCCGCTGCTTTGTCCGGGTCTACGGCTACGGTCGAAACAATGACATTCAAGGCATTGTACAGAAAATGCGGCTTGATTTGTGCCTGTAAAAAGGCCATTTCCGAACGCACCGCTTCCTCCGCCGAATGACGCATGTTCAACAGCGTGCGCACACGCGCCTTTAATTCCTCAGCATCAACAGGCTTACGTAGAAAATCATTAGCTCCCGCCATAAAACCTGCGCGGATATCCCCGGGCAGGTCGCGTGCCGTCAGCAGCAACACCGGTAGCTCGGACAGGGAATACCGTTCCCGTATCCGTCGGCACAGCTCAATACCGGACATTTCCGGCATCATCCAATCCGTAATGACTAGGTCAAATCGGGAACGGCCATTCAGCATGTGAAGTGCCTCCTCGGCATGATCCACCGCCACCACGCTACAACCTGTGGTATATAATAGCTCCTCCAGCACCCGAAGATTAACCGCATCATCATCTACAGCCAGCACTTTGTAAGGAACAGGCTGAACTTGACCCAGTGCATCCTCTTCATGCGGAATCACATTCCGACCCGACGTCACACCAGGCTGCAATATCACCGCAGACGAAACATCTTTTTGAGCTTCATGTGCCAACGTTCCGGTCTGCGCTAAGGGCAGTGTAAAATAAAAGGTCGAACCCTTGCCCAATCTAGATTCTACCCGGATATGACCACCATGCAGCTCCACCAGACGACGGACTATACCTAATCCAAGCCCTGTTCCACTGTATCCTTCATCCTCAGCATTCGCCCCTCGGTTAAAAGGTTCAAATATATGCGAAAGATGCTCCTGGGCAATACCGGACCCGGTATCCTTCACACTGATTTCCATTTCACGGTTCCCCGCTTTGGCAGAGATAACGATTTCGCCTTCCTCCGTAAATTTCACCGCATTCCCCAACAAATTGTACAAAATCTGAATCAGCCGATCCTCATCCGCATCTACCTTGGGCAACGAATTGGGCCATTCTTTGACAAATTGAATCTTTTTCTTACCCACTGTATGACCCAATACCTCCAACACGGACTTCACAGCTGCCTGTACATTGACAGGCCGACGATTTAAGGCTAATCTGCCATTTTTCAAATTAGAAAAATCCAGAATATCGTTAATTAAATACGAAAGTCTGCGTCCTATATTCGCAATCAAGACCAAGTTGTGCTTTTGCGGCTCATTGAATTGTGTCCCGTAGCGGTCTAGCATGGATTGAGCGATATTAATTACTCCATGCAGAGGAGTGCGCAGTTCATGTGACGTATTGGCCAGAAATTCATCTTTTAACCCATCCAGTGTTAGCAACCGTCGTGACAGGTTCTCAACCTCCATAAACGAATGTACAAAACGTTTGGCCAGCAGGAGCGTTTGAGCCAATACGAATATAAGCATTTCATAGGCTGTCACCCCACGCACATCTCCCCAGCCCAGAATATACACAAAATTAGTCACTACAATCATAAGAATGCTCATAATACTAATGACTAGCAGTGCAGCGTCATCCGTCCGTTGAAGAAGCCCACGAATCAAGATCAGTAATACATATCCCACACTGACTACACCAAAAAGAAGAATAAACGCTTCAAAGGATGAGAGTACCAATGTAGGCAAAAATAGTCCCATACCCAGCATCAGTGCGGTTGTAATATTATAGAGGCGCAGCACGATCCGATTCATAACAATCTGCGTCGAAAGATGAACATAGCGGATCAGAAAATAGTAGAACAGGGTTGACGAGAACGACTGTATTTTCAGTATCCATTCATAAGGTAAGTCCGGTATTCCCCAAGCCAGCAGCTTTTCTCCATGTGTCAGAATATAAAATAAAGCCGCGATACAAAAGCATCCTAAGTAAAGCAATGCCTTCTCCTTTTTACGTAAAAGGTATAGCATGATAAAAAATACGGTAGGAATAAAAAATCCTGCTATCAGTATGGTGTCCTCTGCCATTGCAACTTCCCGGCTATGCGTAATACTCTCGTAATCCCCAAATAACAGTGGATAAATGATTCCACCGGAGGAGTAGCTATAATTAGCCACATGCACGGTAATATCAGCCGGATGTCCATCTATCGCTGCAAATCCAACATAGGGAACATTGCCCTGCTTGCCCTTGTCGGCAGAAACAGAGGGAATACCACTTGCTCCCACGTTTTCTCCGTCAATCCATACTTGACTGGCGCTGCGAATATTTTGCATATAGATGCCGTACAGATTTTCCGCTTTTTCAGGCAACAGCACACGGATATGATAGGTTCCATATCCGGTCGCCTGTCCCTTAGGCATCCACTGATTCCATTTACCAGGCACATCCACAATCTTGGCAGAAGAACTCGTTTCCAGCCTCAACCCCGAAGAACTCTGATGATTTTCCCACTCCTTATCTTGTTGCATTTCATGAAAGGATGAAGGTTGCACAAGCTGATTGGGGTAAAATTCCCACTCCCCTCCCAGCTGTACAGGGCCTTCCTTTTTAGGGTCCCAATTACGCAAATCAATAACACCGTTGTGAGCTTTCCAATGACTGTTTCCGGATAAAACACCCGACACTAACGGATACACCGGCAACGCAACCGCAAGCAGAAGTATAATAAAAAATAAAACCCCCTGTTTTTTCATAAATCCCCCGCTCTTTTCAATATCGTCTATCTTTTAGTATCGGTTATTCTAACCAGCTGTATTAGAAGCGTTGCCCATGCAAAAAGGGACGCCCGCCGCAGACAAAAATCTGTGCGGAATCGTCCCCTTTTATACACCCTTGTACTTCCTGCATTTCCCTTATTAAGGAATCATGCCTTCATCATTGCCACCGCCAGGAATCGAGCCTAAATCGTCTCCGCTGCTACCGCTTGGTGGCGTTACTCCTCCACTGCTGTCGCCGCTTCCTGTTCCGCTGTTGTCGCTCGGTGGTGTTGCTCCTCCAATGCTGTCGCCGCTTCCTGTTCCGCTGTTGTCGCTTGGTGGTGTTGCTCCACCGCTGCTGTCGCCGCTTCCTGTTCCGCTGCTATCGCTTGGTGGTGTTGCTCCACCGCTGCTGTCACTGCTTCCTGTTCCGCTGCTTTGTTGCTGGCTGGCTATAAAATCTTTATACTCCTGAATCGCATCTTCCAGATTCATATAATTTTTCTTGATTTCCGGCATAGGATAATACTGGTCCAGACGATTGTATGCATCCACTACTCTGTGAAAGTAGACCGTCGTAGGATCTGTACCATTTACTGTAAGCAGATTGTTCGCAATGTTCTTGAGCTCATTGATATCAAGATCAGTTACGATCCATTTGGATTGGTAGTTCGAAAGTGCTGTAATCAAATCTGTGTTAGCCTGATCTACCTGAAGCTGTGTAATATCCGGAGTATTAAGCACAAGGCTTGCCTGATTAATTTGCCCTTGAAGTTCTTCGTTATCTTGTTGGGTATAATGACGGCCGAACGTCTGAACTTCATTATTAGCTATACTTATGTTGAAATTTAAGAACATGGTATCCACTGCTATTGGTGCAGCATACTGGCTCTGTACCTGTTGCAACTCCTCGTATACAGGAACCACGTCTTGCAATTCAAAGCTAGGCAAACCTAAGAAGATGGAGGCATGCTCTGAAGCAGAAGACAAGGCTTGCTGGGCTTCAGCGCTTAATGCGCCTGAATTTTGCACCAAAATTCCATTGATCGATGCCTGCATTTCAATGATTTCGTGTCTCAATTGTAGTCTTTTCTCGTTATATTTTTCAATATAGTTCCCTTTAGCCTGACTTAATTGATTATAAGAGATCACCAATTGCTCCTCAGGAGTAAACGGCATCATGAGTGCAAAGTTGGCTTGTTCTGCTAGTTGCTCTAAAGGGAGCATTTCCGTATTCAAATAATTACGAGCGATAGGGTCAGACAGCAGTTTTAGATGAACGTCATGAACCAGCTGTTGCAGTTTTTCCCGAGTTGTAGCAGGCACTGGTGCAGTGAATTCCGCAAGCCTTTGACTCAGCTCCATGTTCAAGTTCAATACATCCAGTTGCGTCATAGCGGTGTGCATCTTCTCTGTATATTCCTGAATGAGGTTGCCCAGTTCGGCATTTTGAGAGCCACTCTGATCGTAGATAACCTGCGCTTCTTGTAAAGTATTTTTAAGCACTGAGAAGTCCGCTGCTTGCAGTGCCAAGAATGATTCTGTGGTAACTTCTATTTTTTGTGTCCATTCGTCCAACTGCTCCGTTGTAGATAATGGATTCAGATATACGTTTGATCCTTCCCTCACTACGGACTTGTAACGCGCTTTGTCTGTGTTCAAATTCTCCACATGATCCGTTACATCGAGAAAATGCCGATAGGCATCTCTAAGTCTTACCGATGCTTCGTATACTTTAATTACTCGACGCAGGCTTACTACTTCCCGATCCACTATATTTTGGGGCGCATTCCCTTCTAACACATTATTGCCAAATTGAATTGCTTGACTTAATGAATCATCCCAAAGAGGTGGGAATTCGTCGCTAACCATTCGATTTTGCTCAAGGGTAGTCGAAGCTACCTGAATCAGTCTAACTAATTCCTGTGTTCCAATCACCGGTTCTGTGGCTGAATCTGTGTACACAGAAACTTCCTGTTTCAATGTGCTGAGCGCTTGATCTACCTCTGCCTGTGTAGCTGTAGTATTGTCCAGTATCAGCGTAGCCTGATGGATTGCTGCCGACAGGCTTTCCTTTGCCGTAGCCGGGTAGAGTGCCTGATCCGGTCCACCCTCACCTGCACGATCCAGCAGATCTTTGGCTGCATGGACTTCTGCCTCCAGCTGACTGCGGTCTACGTTGACAATGTCACTGTTGTGTTTTTTCTTATCTTTGCTCTCTGTTTCCGTGACAACCGATCCAGTAGAGGACGAGTTCGTCGTGCCATTCACGAGACTAACAGCTTCTTTCATCGCATCATAGTTAATGATAACATCCTGCGGCTGTTTTTGTTCCGGCAGGTTAAGCTGGTTGATTGTAGCTCCCTTAGCCAGCGTAATAAAAGGAACGCCCACATATTGTGATACATCCAGCAAACCAATACTGCCGCTAACCAACAGCTTGCCCAGTCCCTGTTGCAACGAAACGCGGCTAATCGCGGCATTCCCCTCGGTCACGATCGATGCATCATTTTTCAGCGTCAGGTTGTCGATCTTCGTCCTCCCGGTTGCAGTCAGCTTGGCATCCTTGGAGCCAAGCTCCACACCAGACCATGCCGTATTTTCCAAAATGGCCGATACAGGCTGAGTCCCTGAGCATTTGATTTCCAATACGCCTGTGGAAGACATGTTCTTCAAGGTTACCGAGCCATTGACGATCAGGCGTCCTTCAAAAGATACACCCTTACCGTCAAAAACGCCGCCGTCTGCGTTAATTTCCAGCTTATTCACACCTGTCAGTGTACGCAAATTACGGTTAAGGTCGAATTTTGCCCCTTTTAATACAGCTTTGTTATTTTCACCAAACAAACCTTGCAAAGATCCTTCCAACTGATACGGGATATTTCCGATGCGAACGGTATTCCCCTCTGATTTCACTTCTCCTACCGGATGATCCAGCAGGCTGACGAATACTTCCGCACCACTCTCCCGGTTCAATGGATTTTTCAAATCCGTTGTAGAAGCATCCTCTGATAACAGACCATAAGAGCGGGCAACTTGAACTGCATTTTGCTGTGCATTCGCTGTGCCGGCATCCTGTAAGTCCATTGCACGTACGAGCGATACGATCAGTTCTTCCTTGGTAATGGCATCCCCCGGACGGAACAGTTCCCCGTTACCTGTCATATACCCGGCTGCACGTACAGCCTCAATATAGGGAGCGCCCCATGCATCGGACGATACATCCATAAAAGAAGTCTGCGACTGGTTGTTAACTTCCAACTGGAACAGACTGCACAAAATTTTAGCCGCTTCTGCACGGGTCAAATTTTTTTGTGCCATAAAATCGCCCTGATTACCGCCTGTCATCAAACCCAAGGTGCGAGCTTGTGTTACAAATCCAGTTTCGCTTTGCGTATCTGCTGTCGCTGCATAAGCAGTCTGGACGCCGCCCACCCAAGGCAGAGATACGATTGAACCTGAAGCAATACCCAATACCATCGCAGATGCAATCCATTTATTTCGATTTACAAGTTTCAACATTTCCACTCCTAGACACTATTTATTTGCATATATCCTGTTATATCAAAGGCTTTAGTCATGTTTAGTTCTACGATTTATGCAACCAAGGAACTATGCTAAGAGAAGTATACGAAACCCCACTGAACCGATTCTGAACAATTAGTCCTATATGAAGGCATCACGCAACAAAATCGCTTGACTTGGAGTGAACTCCAAATGTAATAATATCCGGTGTAAGTAGCTGGAGTAGACTACATTTGAAGAAAACAATATCTAGGAAAGCGAGGTATAATCAAATGGACTATGTGAAACTTGGAAATACCGGCTTGGATGTATCCCGGCTTTGTCTTGGGTGTATGGGCTTTGGGGTTGCAGAACGGTGGATTCACCCATGGATACTAGATGAAGAGCGCAGTCGTCCCATTATAAAAAATGCCCTGGAGCTAGGTATTAATTTTTTTGATACCGCGAATGTATATTCAGATGGAACTAGCGAAGAAATTGTTGGACGGGCTTTAAAGGATTATGCGAATCGAGATGAAATTGTCCTCGCGACAAAGGTTCATTTCCGTATGCATCAAGGCCCGAATGGTGCGGGGCTTTCCCGAAAGGCTATCATGAGTGAAATAGATAAGAGCCTTAAGCGACTGGGGACAGATTATGTTGATCTGTACCAAATCCATCGCTGGGATTACAATACCCCTATTGAAGAGACGATGGAAGCATTACATGATGTTGTGAAGGCCGGGAAGGCAAGATATATTGGCGCTTCTGCCATGTACGCATGGCAGTTTCTAAAGGCGTTACATGTCGCTGAAAAGAATGGATGGACCCGATTTGTATCAATGCAGAATCATTTAAATCTCTTATATCGTGAAGAGGAGAGAGAGATGCTGCCGCTTTGTAAGGAAGAAAAAATCGGTGTGATTCCATACAGCCCGCTTGCAGGTGGAAGATTGACGCGTGATGCGCAGGAAACAACACATCGTTCCGAAACCGATCAAGTTGCGAAATCTAAATACGATGCGACTGCAGATACCGATCGATTGATCGTGGAGCAGGTTGCGGCCATCGCAGAAAAACGTGGAGTTCCTCGCGTTCAAATCGCACTTGCCTGGTTGCTACAGAAAGAACCGGTAACAGCTCCGATTATCGGTGCTACGAAAACGTCTCATCTTGAAGATGCAGTAGCTGCTCTTTCGATTACGTTAACACCTGAAGAAATCGCATTGCTGGAAGAGCCGTATGTTCCTCATCCGGTTGTTGGCGCTCAGTAAATATGGATGAAATGATAGTTTCGAAATAAGAAACGCCAAGAACGCCCTATCCATTTACATAGGGCGTTTCTTGATCAGAAATCAGGAGGTGAAGTCTGCATGTTGATCGCAGAAGTAAGCAAAAAATTTGAACTATCTCAGGATACACTCCGCTATTATGAACGCATCGGACTTATTCCGCGTGTGAACCGTAATAAAAGTGGCATCAGAGATTACACGGAAGAAGATTGCAGATGGGTTGAATATATTAAATGTATGCGAGGCGTAGGACTTCCCATTGAAATTTTGATTGAGTATGTTAGGTTATTCCAGCAAGGTGATGAAACGATGAATGCTAGAAAAGAACTCCTAATAGAGCAGCGCAAGCAGCTCATTGCAAAAATGAAAGATATGGAAAATGTGTTGGAACGCATGGATTATAAAATTACAAGCTATGAACAGACAATAGGTGAAAAAGAAAAACATCTAATTTAACCCCTGCGTGCTTTACGGGACAATAGGTTCCCCAAGGACTGAACACCTTGTACAAATAAGACTAGAATGATGACGGTAATCAGCATAACCAGCGTATCAAAACGTTGATAGCCATATGCGATCGCCAGATCGCCAATTCCGCCTCCGCCGACCGCACCAGCCATAGCAGTAGCACCAATCAGACCAATGGCTGCTGTCGTTAACGACAAAATCAGAGAACTGAATGCCTCAGGAAGCAAAAAGTATCGAATGACCTGGAACGGGGTCGCCCCCATCGCATCTGCTGCCTCCAATATCCCCGGATTCACCTCCAACAGCGAGTTTTCGACCAGCCTTCCGATATATGGCGCAATATATATAATCAAGGGGACAATTGCCGCGCTGGTCCCAATGGATGTATTCACAATCAGACGGGTTAACGGAATGATCGCAATCAGCAAGATAATAAACGGTAAGGAACGAACAATGTTAATGATTGGATTCAAAATATTGTGCAGCCATTTGTTCTCCAGAATTCCGCCTGGACGGGTGATGACGAGTAAAATACCGATAGGGATACCGATCAGGGCGCCAATGAATAATGATATGCTGACCATGAGCACGGATTCATACAAAGCTTCCCACAGTTGATCCCAGGTGATCGTAGTTCCTGTAATCATCATAGACTCTCTACCTCCTGAATATGAACTCCTTTGCTCTTGAGAAAATCAACAGCCTGCTGAACGGCATACTGTCCACCGCGCAGTTGAATCGTCATATAGCCAATCGTCGTTTCTTGAATCTCCGTCATGTTGGCAAACAAAATGTTCACGTGGATATCATGCTGCCGAATCAATTCATGAACCACCGGATCAGAAGCAACCTGCCCTATAAATTCCAGCTTGTATATTCGCTGTGATTCTTGCTGTTCGAACGTTTGCAGCACACTCTCGGGTACCGTATCGTGAATGACCGTGCGTACAAAGCTCTGCGTCGTCGGGTGCTGCGGCTGCCCAAATACCTCCAGGACATTGCCCTGCTCGATGATTTCCCCCTTTTCCATTACGGCTACCTTGTTGCAAATCCGCTGAATCACCGACATCTCATGGGTGATGATCAAAATAGTGATCTTGTATTCTTTATTGATTTTGCGAAGCAAGTCGAGAATTGACTGTGTGGTCTGCGGATCAAGTGCCGAGGTTGCCTCATCACAGAGCAAAATGGACGGGTTGCTCGCAAGCGCCCGTGCAATCCCCACACGCTGCTTTTGTCCGCCGGAAAGCTCGCTGGGGTAGCTATTCGCCTTGTCCGACAATCCTATGAACGCCAAAAGCTCTTTTACACGCCTCTCTATTTCCCGTTTGTTGCGCTTAAGTAGCACCAACGGAATTGCAATGTTGTCGAACACTGTTTTCGATTCCAGCAGATTAAAATGCTGGAAAATCATTCCGATCTTCTTTCTTACCTTTCGCAGCCCAGAGGTCGAGTAGGTATTTAACTGTTCCCCCTCAACAAGAACCTCTCCGCTGGTTACTTTCTCCAGACGATTGACCAAACGGATCAGCGTACTTTTCCCTGCGCCACTGAATCCGATAAATCCGAAAATATCTCCTTTATCCACTTTGATATTTATATTTTTTAACGCTTCAATACTTAGACCTTTTCTCACATAGGTTTTGGATACATTCCTAAGTTCAATCATGAGTCCTAACTCCTTCCGTTCTCACAAGTATGTAAGATGTTCTGAGCTGATTGCTTTTCTTTGGCATGAACGATCGAATTAAATCCGAGTATTCTAGTAAGTTTTATAAAGTATACTACTTCGATTTAATATTCATGTCAATATGTGTTTTGAGTCTGGTTAGTTCATGTCCTTGCATAAATCAGCATGATATTGCAGATGGTATGAAATATGCCGAAGCATACACACCTTACCCGAACGGGACGGAAGCGGAGGAACATAGATGAAGCGAATATTTACCTTGTGGCTATGCGTTGCAGTTATAGGGATGTTGACAGTTACGGCAGAACCCGCATGGGCTACTCAGACTGTTGACGGACAGCCTTATCATTTTGGGTTTAAAAAAAGTAAGGGGGGGGAGCTACCTTCCATCGCACAAGAAGGCTTTATGCAACTAATCGAAAGGCAAGGTGGCATCTTTCTGGGGGATACGACTAAAAAAGAATTATTTCTCACTTTCGACAACGGCTATGAGAATGGGTACACTCCGAAAGTGCTGGATGTATTGAAGGCCAAAAAGGTTCCAGCCGCCTTCTTTGTGACGGGGCATTTTGTAAAAGACCAGCCTGTTTTGATGCGACGCATGGCAAGTGAGGGTCATATTATCGGAAACCATTCATGGAGCCATCCTGATATGAGCACCATTTCTTCGGCAGAGATCCGGTCTGAGCTGGATCGGGTACGAAATGCATCGGCAGAGCTAACCGGGCAAAAAGAAATGAAATACGTCCGGCCGCCTCGCGGCATTTTTAGTGAAAAAGCATTGGCTTCCTGTCGAGAAGCCGGATATACGAGCGTATTCTGGTCTGTGGCTTACAAGGACTGGGACACAAATATTCAGCAAGGAACGGACTATGCCTATCGTCAAGTCATTCGTCAGCTCCACCCTGGTGCGGTCATTCTGCTCCACTCCGTATCCAAGGACAATGCCGAGGCGCTTGGTTCCATCATCGACGAGGCTCGCAAGCAAGGGTATGAGTTTAAAAGTCTAGACGACCTTAAGGTGAAACATTATCACTAAATAGTAATTGAATTTAATGAGTCGATACGTTATCAGCCCGATCCACACCTGCCCATGGCAGCCAGTGTGAATCGGGCTTTTTAGTTTACGACCAAGAAAGGGAAGGTCACTCTATGACCTTCCCTTCCTTTTACCATTCTAAAGGTAGCAACGCCTATTTCATGGTTAGCTTATACACTCGGGCTTCATAAGGGCGCAGCTTCAAGGCATGCAGTTGTTCCCCTTGAACCGGCTTGTAGTTGGACAGCAGCAGCTCCACCTTAGCGACAGGAAAGTCCTCCTCGGGCCAGTGGTACACCGGATCACGGTCAAAGAAATTCAAAATGACCAGCAAACGCTCTTCTCCTAGTATACGAGTGAATACATACAGTTCCGTATCCAGCGGCAACAGTAGCTTGTATTCGCCATAGACTATAACCTCATGTTGTTTGCGCAGAGCAATCAACTTGCGATAATAGTGGAAAATCGAGTCTGGATTACTTCTTTCTGCCTCTGCATTAATGTGCGTGTAGTTATCATTAATCTTCATCCACGGCTCTCCATCGGTAAATCCGGCTGAGGGCCCAGCATTCCATTGCATGGGAGTACGCGCATTATCCCGACTTTTCCGCCAGATCTCTGCCATAATCTGTTCCTCAGACTCACCGAGCTTCCGTTGTTGCTCATAATAATTCAACGTTTCCACATCCCGATAATCATCAATGGACGGGAATGCAATATTCGTCATCCCAATTTCCTCACCCTGATAAATATAAGGCGTACCCTCTAGCATATGCGTGAAGGTTGCCAGCATTTTGGCCGACTCCACACGATATTGTCCATCATTCGCAAATCGCGAGAGGGCCCGCGGCTGATCATGATTGTTCAGATAATTGGCATTCCATCCTTCCTCATGAAGCACTGTCTGCCAGCTGCTCATTATTTTTTTCAGCTCCACCAGTGTCCACGGCTTGGATTTCCATTTTTCCGTCCCCAGCCCTTGGGCATCAATAAACATGTGTTCAAACTGGAAAACCATATTCAGCTCATGCCGCTGGTCCCCCACATAGTCAAGCGCCTGTTCCGGTCCTAAACCAGACGTTTCGCCAACTGTCATTAAGGGATAACGCTCCAGTAATTTTTCATTCAGCATCCGTAGAAGTACATGTACCTGTTCTAGATTGGAAAAGAGCTGATAGGCACGAACCAGGGTTCGTTTGTCAGGATTATCGGCATCCGGCAGCCCTTCGGCTTTGACAATATGGGCAATGGCATCAAAACGGAAGCCATCAACTCCCTTTTTCAGCCACCATTCCACCATACGGTAGAGTTCGCTCACCATCTCTTCATTTTCCCAGTTCAGATCTGGCTGATGCTCGGAATATAGATGCATGTAATATTCGTCTGTAAGCTTGTCATATTTCCACACTGAACCGGAAAAATACGATTCCCAGTTGTTCGGATATCCGCCATTTTTGCCTGTTCGCCATATGTAGTAGTCCCGCTTCGGATTATCCTTGGACGAGCGTGACTCCGTAAACCACGGATGCTCATCCGATGTATGGTTTAATACCAAATCCATCATGATTTTGATGCCTCGTTCATGCGCCTGGTGAAGCAGTTCGTCAAAATCCTCCATCGTTCCAAACTCATCCATAATGGCATAATAATCGCTAATATCATATCCGTTATCGTGATTAGGCGATTTATATACCGGACAAATCCAGATTACATCAATACCCAGCTCACACAAATAATCCAGCCTGGACAAAATACCTCGTAAGTCCCCTTTACCGTCTCCGTCAGAATCCTGAAAACTGATCGGGTAAATCTGATATACAACGGCTTCCTTCCACCATATTTTTCTAGGCATGTTTCCCTCCTGTAGCTTCTCTGTACATCCAATAGCTTATGCTCTTAACATACACGCAATACCTGTCTGCGAATCGTTAGTGAAGGGGAACAAGAGTCTTGTAAGCTTGCTTCCATGCATCAACAGAGCCGCTATAACCTACGGAGGTTTATTTTAAAAAAATATTTTGCAAAACAGGTTGTAAAAGTGTCTCTGGCGTTACCTATATTTATGAACGGCCCATATACATGTACTCAAAGCGGTGCCACTTTTGAATAAAAGGAGGAATTGACATGAACCATCGACCCAAGGAGCCAAAGGATCTAATTGTGGAAACTGCTGTGATCCCGCCCAACATCCATGTGGACGTGGAGTCAGCCACTGGGGGGGGAACACGCCGCCTGATGCTTAGCGATAATCCAGAGACGCTTACCCATGTGACGGTACCTACCGAGCAAGCCACCCTCTGGCATGACGTGGTTCGCACGACAACCCGAACAGTCAAACATCGCATTTTCGGCTGGCATTATAACAAAATCGGCAGCGTTGTTAAACTGGGCATCACCGTAGAGAACAGAAGCGCTGCTAAACTAGAAGTACGTCATATTGAACGTGCCCTTAAGATTGTGCCTGAGGATGGCAACTGGATTATAGATGTCGGGCAGTCTATTGCCAAAAGCTGTTTGGCGGGTACGATGGAACGTCTGAAGCCAGCAGACCGTCATAAATTCAGCAAAGGCACCGCCCTGCTGGAGGAATTTGAGCTGCCCGAAGGATCGCTGGCCGGATTCATCTATGACCTCACAGTAGAATTTGCTGAAGGCCACGGTACGCTGGATTATGTGATTCGCACCGTGATCAGCAAGGATACGGCGACCGATCTGCGCCAGATTCATACGGATGCGCTTCCTCCCGTACCTCCACCACAGGCGCATCCACGAGGGGTGTGGTCCTTTTCCGAAACGAATGCGCGGATGCCAGAGTACGTGGTGGGGCAGAGCGCCAACTATCGGGCGTGTGCCACCAAAAAGCTGAACGGCGAGACTCCTGCCGATCTGCTGTTTACCGGGGCACGCAGCGAGCTGGGGCCTGCGCTAGATAATCGCGGACAATTCGGAACCATATACAACGCGACCATTCCCATCGTTAATGACAGTGACGAGGTACGTATCGTACGAATCTACGCCAATCCACGTGGGGGTGCGTTCGCCGGATCTGTACGTGTGGATGATCGTGTATATGGTATTCCTCTGCTACGAGATAATACCAAGGTATGCCGATTGGCTGATATCAGCGTCCCTCCCGGCAAGTCCAGCTATTCTCTCAGCTTCATGGTTGCAGGGAGCGCAACCACACCGCTAGGTCTGTACGTCATTACACTATAGCTATGCTCACGATGACTGGATAAGCGAACGTGGAGCTAAAATTTTCACAGGATATGGTCTGCTCTATAGTAAATGAGCTGTCCCAAAGCTGGTTTTAAACTTTATTGGACAGTCACGCTTCGTCATTAGTACAAAAAAGCGCGAGTGCAAGGGTTATTCCCCCTATAGCTCGCGCTTTTTGGTTCATGCTCACCCATTTGAGCGGATTTGGTCAAACGAAGGCACGTAGTCCTCATCGCCGCCATACCCGGCATCGGCGATGACCATACCCGGTTACCCGGTTTGTGTCAGAATAAATATCGCTCTATTTGAACCGCTGGACCTGCTTCGAAGGCATAATGGTCAACTCTGGAATATTGACATGCTCCGGCTGCTCTAGTGCATAAAGGGCAGCTTCTGCAACATCATCGGGATGCAGCGGCAAAACGCTCGAAGCAAACGCCCGAATTTCCTGCTCGGGATATCCGGCCACCTGCGAAAATTCCGTCGCCACCGCTCCGGGGTGAATCGCAGTTACACGAATTCCTTGCGTACTGGTCTCCAACCGCAATGCAGAGGCTATAGCGCTAACGCCGTACTTGGTAGCGCTGTATAGTCCTCCTCCGGCAACCACTTCCTTCGCTGCAATAGAGGAAACAATGACAACATCCCCCTTGGCCTGTTCCCTCATTGGCTGAAGTCCGTACTTCAGTGTCAGAACAAGACCGTGCACATTCGTCTTGTAAAGCTCCTCCCACCTTTCTAGTTCCACTTCTGCCAGTGGGCTTCGATACCCGAAGCCAGCATTGGCAACGATAATGTCAAGCCGTCCCCAGCGTTCAAGAATGGCGTGGACCGCCTGCTGTACGTCTTCAGCTTTTTGGATATCGGCAGGTATTGCCATGACCTCGTACAATTCCTCTTGGTGCAAGTCGCGAACCAATTCATCCAATCGTTCCTGACGGCGTGCCAATACAGCTACATACGCGCCTCGCTTTGCCAGTTTTTTGGCAATCGATGCCCCAATGCCGCTGCTTGCGCCTGTTACCAAAGCTACTTTCCCGGCCAGGCTTTCCTTTGCTTTCCAGGATAATCTCAACTCATCCAATATCATGTTATACCCTCCCCAAGCTTATTTGTTTAAAAGCACGCGATGAACACCCTGGCTGCCTCCAGGAGCTGTACCTATATATAAATATCCGTCATGGTTCACAGCCGTGGTTACCCCATAAAGCGAGCCTTCAGGATCATGCCAGCTTCCGATGAGTTTACCCTGCGGATTAAGCTCCACAGCAAGCCCATGCTTCACAGGTGCGCTTGCACCGCTGAGCAGCGATTGAGGCAATTTGGCCATCATTCCAGCCAGCCACGGGCTTCCATGCATCTGATCTACAAAGGGAATACGTGTTGTGAAGAGACCGACCCAGAAATGGCCTTGATCATCACGCGTAATGTTATCCGGGAAACCGGCAAGATTATCCACAAAAATATCCGAAGTCCCCTTCTTCGGCCCTTTGAGCCAGTATCGGGTCAATTGGTAGTGATACGATTCTGCCACAAGCACAAAATCTTCGTCCGCAGACAAGGCAACCCCGTTCGCAAAATAAAGGCCTTCCAACAGAACTGTCGTCTGCTTGGTCACCGGATCATATTTCAGCAAACGTCCATGTGGCTTGTTCTCGGCGATTTCTTTGAAGACTACACTGCCATAATTGGAGGTGTCAGAAAAATAAATGGTACCATCTTTGGCAATATCCAGCTCGTTGGCCAAATAGATCGGTGTGCCGTCGACTTGATTGGCCAACACCGTCACTTTTCCAGAAGGATCTACCGACAGCAACCCCTTCTTAACATCCGTAACGATCAAATTTCCACTTGCATCAAACATAAGTCCATTGGGCGTTCCTTGGGTATCTGCATATAGCTGGGCCTTTTGCGGATTGCCCTTAGTATCAAAGGCAACCTTATAAATTTTCCCGTCGGAGTCTCCCGTATATAAATTTCCTACCTTGTCAAAGGTGATAAATTCCGGAAACTTAGGGGCATCTGTAACAAGCTCTGCGGAGCTGAGTTTGTTGTTTTGTTGCCATGGACCCGCTTGTTCAAATGAGGGGGCCGAAGGTGCAAACCATTTTGCAGGCTGGACAGGGGAAGGGATGAGCATAAAAACAACCACTCCCAGAAGGACTACCGCCAGCAGCGATAATCCGGTTCTGCGTACCCATTTACGCGGTTTCTTATTCTTTCTTCCTTGAGAATCTTTGACAGATAAATCAGGTTTACTGGGCATTAGATTGCCTCCTATGTGATGTGAATAATATTTATATTTGAACGACGATTTTACCGAAATACTGTTTTCCTTCAGCCAAAAGTGCGAAGGCTTCGCCGATTCGGCTGAGCGGGAATACCCGGTCAATGACAGGATGTAAACGATGGCGGGAAATGGCACGATTCATATTTTCGAAATGTTCCCGGTTACCGACTTGGCTGCCGCGAATCGTCGCAGCCTTCTGCAAAATGCTGGTGACATCGAACTCAGGAATAGTCAAGCCCGATAAGAAGCCGACCATGTTCACAGTCCCTCCGGTACGAAGTGCATTGATGGATTGCGCCATTGTTGCCGCTCCCCCTACATCCAGGACATGGTCGACTCCGCCGTCTGTCAGCTCCAGAGCCACCTTATCCCACTCGGGAACTTCCGAATAGTTGATTGTCTGCCATGCTCCGAGATCCTTTGCCCGTTCCAGCTTGTCATTGCTGCTCGATGTGATAATTACCCTTGCTCCCGCCATCAGAGAGAATTGAAGCCCAAAGATGGAAACACCGCCTGTTCCTTGCAAGAGCACCGTATCCCCCGCTCGCAGCCCACCGGATTCCATCAGCATGCTCCATGCAGTTAATGCCGCAATCGGCAAGGTGGAAGCCTCCTCCCAAGAAAGGTGATCCGGAATGGCCACGACCCCTTCTTCATGCAGAACGATATATTCAGACGCCACTCCACTGAGCGGGCCTCCCAGACTGTCCTTTAAGACCTCCGCTCTCGTGCTCCCGCCAATGAATTTCTGTTGTAAATTTGTTGCTACCCTTTGTCCAATCTGAAATTTTGTCACCCCTTCGCCCACAGCTACAATTTCACCCGCTCCATCGGATAACGGAATGAAGGGAAATTGAATACCGATCGGCATTACTCCGTTAATGATTACCAAATCCCGGTAATTCAGAGACGCTGCCCTTATGCGGATCAGAACTTCCAACCGTCCTGGCACCGGTATGTCAAGTTCCGTCAAGGTTAACTCTTCAAAGCCAAAACCATTTTTCAGTTGCACTGCTTTCATTTTGGTTGTCCTCCCTGTAATGTTAAACTTTTTACCTAGTATGGATACAGTGTATTACGAAAGAAACACTGTTTCCTATGTAATACACTGTATCCAATTGTCTTCAAAACGTCAATCTTTACTTTAAAAATAAAAATGGTCGTAAACTGTTCCAGGCTTTTAACGTTCCTTACCAAGTAAATTCGAGACTGGGTGGCTTCGCTTGTCCAGAACTTGCTCAGGTGGGCAAGCATGACCAAAAAACGCGAGTTGCAAAGGTGAGATAACCTCTGCAACTCGCGTTTTTTTTACATTAATGGTGATATAAGCACTGTCCAATAGAATTAGAATTTGCTTATGCCACAGTCTTATTTAAGCTCCAACTTTTATAAACTACGTCTACTTAAATTTGTTCCTGACTATATTACGCTACTAAGTATAAAATTAGAGGGCGGACCGGGCTCCGGCTTGCCAAACAAATAACCCTGAGCCAGTGATACACCTGCTTCACGGCAAAATTCAAAATCCTTCATCTGCTCTACGCCTTCAGCCAACACTTGGCCTCCAAAACGAAAAGCCGATTCTACAATCCCTGTAATTTGCCGCTTCTGATCACTGTTACTATGACAGCCGTCAATTATACTGCGGTCAATTTTAACATAATCCGGCTGAAGGCAATTCATAAGCTCTGTCGTAGAATAACCTGCCCCCACATCGTCCAGGGCTACCGAAACTCCTCGATTGCGATATTGATCAAAGATATGATGCAAAAAATTAAGGTCGTCTATTTCTTCCGTTTCTACGACCTCAAATACAAAATCCTTCGTATTCATGGATAACTGATCAATCGTCTCAAAGGTGTGATTCAAGCAATAAGCCGGATTATAAATGGTCGAAGGGAGAAAGTTAATAAAACGTTTAATTCCCGCCGGAAGGCATGTTGCACTTTTTTCAATAGCGGAAATACGAGCCGAGCGATCCAGATGAGCATGCAAACCAGCTTCACGGGCGATTTCAAACAGTCGGAACGGCTGAAATGGTCTCTCCGCATGTGACGGACGCAGTAAAAACTCAAACCCGATAATATCCAGCTTATGGTCAACAATAGGTTGCATATGGCTGGAAAAACTTTGATCCTTAATGATATTCACGATATCCGGATGTTGCAGTCTGGCTTGCAATTGACTAAATAAAAGCCATTCCTCATATCCTTCGACATGATGCAGGCCGGTCACCACAACTTGCATTTGGTTCAAGTATTCCTGCGGCAGACGAGCCAGTCCGTTAACCAGCTGTTCCAGCTCTGAACGGCTGTCATAGCGAAACTCTATGCCACCCTCACGCTCATGTTCCTGCTTCATTTGTTCCGATAGCTTACCCAAACCATCTAATGCTGGAGTAAGCGACACCCTGGAATGCCTAATTCTGAGCAATCCTTGATCCTTAATAGGTAATATGATGCTGCAATTGCTGCATGTCATAATGGTCCTCCTCGGAACAATTTTCCGGTTTTTTCACCATTATATCACAAATAACTAGAACAAAAGTACTATATAACTACGTGTTTTTACAAAAAAATAGCTTATTCTTAACGACAACTTAGGACTTAAGTATATATTCGACAAAAACAGAAAACTTTTTGCACTCATGATAAATTCGGGGGCTGTTGTTTTTGACATTAAAAAAAGCAGCAAATCTCTTGGTTAAAGAGACTTGCTGCTTCACTCTGATATTGATTAAAAACTAAAGTTCGAAGTTATTTGGACGCCTTTGGCTGCGTTGTTTTAGCTGGTTTAACAGTCGCGGGTTTGGTCGTTTTAACAGCTGGCTTTGCTGTTGCTTTTGCGGGAGCCACAGCTTCCTTTACAGGAGTCGTTGCTGCACTAGGCTTAGCGCCAGCTTTTAAGCTGTATTTGGCAAAGCCGTCTGCCGCGCTGCTCAAGTATGAAATTTGTTGATTTCCTGCCAGCACGTCTTTGGCATCAGGAGAGGACTCGAAAGTAACCTTTGCCTGACCAAAAGGAGCAATAGACCAGTTGCCATCCGCCGATGGATTAATCGTTCCGTTCGTACGGATATAGTCAACAATGACCTGGCGACTTTCATCCGGTGCTGCCATCACAATTCGTTTGCCATCTGGGTTGGCCAGTTTGGATGAGGAAGCACGATAGTTATTGGTGGCCACGATAAATTTCTGTGCAGGATCTATCGCTTTTCCATTGTATTGCAGATCCTTGATACGATGAGCTGAGGAATCAATAATAGTTCCCTTGGCATCATATCGTGCAGGCTGAGTTACATCAATCTGGTAATTCACACCGTCAATGACATCAAAATTGTAGGTTGGGAAATCTTTGTTGATCAGCGATTGCTCCTCAGTTTGCTTTGGATCAATGCGGTTGAACTGACCTGCAGACCACTCCAGCCATTCCTGAATTTCAGCACCGGTCACTTCTACAGCATGAACCGTGTTCGGATACACATACAGGTCGGATACGTTTTTAATCGCTACCGTACCTTCAGGAATATTGGTGTAATACTCGGCTCCGTTTCGACCGCCGGCCTTGAACGGAGCGCCTGCCGACAATACTGGAAGTTTTTCGTATTCAGTTCCTTTAAGATGGTTTTGAACATACCATTTCTGTGCATTCGTCACGATTTGAATGGAAGGGTCGTCCTGCACTAATGCAAAATAGCTGGTAATCGGTGCAGTCGTTGTTCCAACAGGTTGACGAATATAATCCAGCGTTCCTTTATGCTCTTCCTTGATCGAATCTGTCAGTTTGTAGTCAGGAGTAAACTGCACAGCCTGGTTTGTGGTACTCACAACCGGACGCACTTCAGACTGAGAATTCGTTACGTGCCACTCATCTTTTTTCTTTTCCAGGCTCAGGTCAATAATTCCCAGATCCTTGCCCCATGAAGAAGCTTCCACGGCCGGCACGCCATTAATGGTTCCCTTATCCAGATCTACGCCGCTCATTTCTTTAAAATCAGGGCCAGGGAAAGATTTATGAGCATGCCCAAACAGAATAGCGTTAATTCCGTCCACCTGGCTCAAATATTTAACGGCATTCTCCATCATTGGCGTTTGTGGCACATCCTCATAACCCGTATGCGCAAGCACGACAATAATGTCAGCACCTTCTGTTTTCATTTGAGGAATAAACTTTTTCGCCGTTTCCACAATATCCTTCGTAACGACCTTATCCTTTAAATTGGCTTCATCCCACTGCATAATTTGAGGTGTGACCAAGCCGATGACACCCACTCTGAGCGCATGCTCTTCACCTTTCTCATCCGTTACCGTTTTATCAAGAATTCGATAAGGGGTAAAATAATTTTTAGTAGCTTGCCCCCCCTTATCAACATAAACATTCGCATTTACGTAAGGAAAATCGGCTCCCTTGAGCGATTTCTCCAGAAAGTCGAGGCCGTAGTTGAATTCGTGGTTGCCCACTGTCGCCGCATCATAGCCCATCAAGTTCATCATCTTGTAGACCGGATGGACACCGCCCTCTTTCTCGAAGGTTTTATTTCTGGCCATATAATCGCCTAATGGATTGCCCTGCAGCAAATCACCGTTATCGAACAGCATGCTGTTTCTCGTTTCACTACGCGCCTGTTGGATCAAACTGGCTGTGCTAATCAGGCCATATTCGTTGGTTTCTTTGTCCGAATAGTAATCGTAGTTCATCAGGGATGCATGAATATCCGTTGTTTCCATGATCCGCAAATTCACTGTAGCGCTATCGCGAGAATTGCTAGCTGCCCAGGTTGGAGCGGCTGAAAACACCAGCATGCTACAAGCTACAACTGTTGCTGTAAACCCTTTAAACCAATTTTTACGAAATAACAAAATATACCCCTCCTCATTAAGGTGTATGCCTCATATACATACTTTTGCACATATATGTAAGCCTTGAACCCACCATTTCTATTTTAATCCAACGCCAGACAAAAGAGTAGTCATTCACTTAAATTATTTATGAAAAAATAATTAATTCTCTCAAAAACAAAAAAACCAGCACACCTCCTAAAAAACTCGGAGATTCACTGGTTTATCCATTTATATTCTCGTTATTTATTCCACACTTGGCGCTCCGTTTGCTGACCCACATACTCAATGCGAGTCGGATTCACGTCCAGAATGACATAATCGGGATCATCCGGTCCGGAAAACCATTCCTTCAAGGAATCGTTCCACACTTGTTTGCGTAGCCCCTCATCAGCTGTAATCTGGACAGTAGCCTCCACTTCTACGACTTCCTTGGTACCGCCAACTTCATAACCCAGCAGTAGATAAGCATTCGGATTATCCTTTAGCTCATCCACTTTATGCGTTTTACGATCTGTCGCCAGATGAATGTTCATTCCATCGTTAAAAAGGGCCATATAGCGTACTTTCGGTTTGCCACCCTCTACCGTACCTAACGAGCAAAATTTGTTGTTATCCAAAGCCTTCACAATGGCTTGTTCTAGTTGGCTACGATCCAATGTTTCCGTTTTACCCACAGTACAACAACTCCTTTTCACGAATTAGAATTCTCTACGGCCATGCCATTGGGCACCAGCCCATCTGAACCTACCTGCGCAGCTGTTCTGAAAATAACATGACCCGATCAGATCGGATTGATGCATGCTCATTTTCAGATCAAAGCTCACAGTAAAAGTGTACCCTGTCGTTCGGCAAATGAACCGCCATCTCTTCCTCCATGCTGGACAGACCCGCATTCAAGGCATATAATCGTCGTAGTAAACCCGAATAAATGAACCCATTAAACCATACAATGCCAGGGGTGCTGGAATCGGCCGGCTGAGAGTGTGTCCCAAGACACTGACCCTTACAACCTGATCTGGGTAATGCCAGCGTAGGAATGCTTAAGCAAGATGTGCCTTTTTTACATAGGACCATCCCTTACTTTGGTATATACAAGCGCAAGCGTCCCGGAACCTCGGGGCGCTTTTTTTGTTGAAGATTAAGTTGTTGGAAAGATTGCGTCCGGCAGATGTTATTTTTATGAAAATGGGGAACATAAGCTGTCTGATTGGACGGATAACGGGTAATTAAAGGAGAGAACACAACGATGAAGCGCATGAAAATGTTAAGCCTGGGACTGATCAGTCTGTGGCTCATGGCCCTGACCCTGACCGCTTGCGGTGGAAGTCCCTCCACATCCCAAGAAGCGGCTCCCGCTACCAACACTCAAACGTCTACTCCGGCAAAGGAGCTCAAAGATGTTAAAGTCGTGCTCGATTGGACACCCAATACGAATCATACGGGACTCTATGTTGCCAAGGACAAAGGATTTTACGAAAAAGCGGGTTTGAATGTCCAAATTATTCAACCTGGTTCAGGCGGAGCCGATCAAATGGTTGCCTCTAATGCTGCACCTTTTGGTATCAGCTACCAAGAAGGCGTCACACAGGCTCGTACGCAAGGCGTGCCGCTTGTATCCATCGCTGCGGTGATTCAGCATAATACCTCAGGCTTCGCAGCCCCGGTAGATCGCGGAATTAAGAGCCCGAAAGATTTTGAAGGTAAAAAATACGGCGGTTGGGGCTCTCCCGTAGAAGAAGCGGTCATGAAATCCATCATGGATTCAGACAAAGGCGATGTGAGCAAAGTGAAGATCGTCAACATGGGCAATGCAGACTATTTTACAGCCGTGAAGCGGGATATCGACTTTGCCTGGATTTTCTACGCATGGACCGGAATTGAGGCCCAGCTTCGAGGTGAGCCATTGGATATGCTGTATGTAAAAGATTATTCCAAAAGCCTCGATTACTATACACCTGTAATTGTGAGCAACGAACAGACAATAAAAAATGATCCAGAGCTAGTCAAAGCGTTCATGGACGCTACCGCACAAGGCTATGAATACACTATCGCCCATCCAGAAGAAGCCGCGAACATCTTAAGCAAAGCTGTACCGGAGCTGGATAAAAAACTGGTACTTGCCAGCCAAAAATGGCTAAGCCCGCGTTATCAGGACGATGCCGCGCAATGGGGTGTGCAAAAAGCGGAGGTATGGCAAAACTATTCGGACTGGATGTACGAACGCAAGCTGCTCAGCAAGCCTTTGGAAGTCGATAAAGCCTTCACAAACGACTTCTTGCCCAAGCGTTGATCATTTGTTAAAACACTAAATAAGACTGAACTAGAGAAGTGAACGAAGCGCCACTACGCAGTCGGATGGTGCTTCCCATCGCTGTTGTACCCAGATTTCTTTTATGAATATCCAGAGGTTGAAATCTGGGTACAAAGGCGAACGCTAACGCTTGTACAGCACCATTCCGCCCACTTCGTTCTCGTTCCACTTGGTTTATTCTTTAGTCTCATAGTGTCTAAGCGCAAAAGCAGGTACGCTTATGTGAGAAAAATACAAAATAACGTACAACCTAGCTTTAAAAATAAGGTGCTTTTTAAGGCGGTTGGCAGCGTAGCGGTTCATTTGAATCTGGAGAAGCGCAGCGTTCGCCTTTGCCGTGGGATTCTTACCTTTTAAAATTTATTCAAAGAATCCCACGGCAACAGCGATCGTAAGATCAAATGAAACGCGAAGCGGTCTCACCCGCTTTAAACCACCCTATTTTCTCAAAACAACTCCACAATAAAGGACAGGTGAATTTCATGGCTAACACACTGCTCAGTATTCAAGTAATCCCTAAAACTCCTAATAACGAGGACTCTTACCCGTATGTAGATAAGGCGATTGAGGTCATTCAGCGCTCCGGCGTCAAACATCAGGTGAATCCATTGGATACGACCATGGAGGGCGAGCTCGACGAGTTGCTGAAAGTGGTTAAAGAAATGCACGAGGCTTTGACGGAAGCGGGCAGTCCCAGCGTCATTTCACAGATCAAAATCGCACATAACCCACAAGGCATCAGCATGAACAAGCTGACCGAGAAATATCGCCCATGAATCCGAAAGGCAAGAACGCATCCTGGTGGAAAAGCGTATGGCCGCCCCTTGTGGCGGTCCTCTTCTTTTTAGCGGCTTGGCAGGGAGCGGTTTCCTATTTACATATTGAATCCTGGCTGCTGCCAGCTCCATCCCTAATCGTACAAGAAGGCATGGCGCAATCGGCGTTGCTTGGCACCCATACATGGGCTACAATTCGTCTGACACTTGCGGGATTCGCTATAGGGACAGCAACGGGACTGTTGATCGCCATCGTTCTTCATACGATTCCTTTTCTCAAATCCGCCCTGTATCCGCTGCTTATCCTGAGCCAAAACATTCCGATCATCGCCCTCGGTCCGTTGCTCATGGTGTGGTTTGGTTTTGGCGTGCTGCCCAAGCTCATGGTCATTACCTTAGTATGCTTTTTTCCCGTCGCTGTAGCGGCCATGGACGGGCTGACTCGAACAGACCGTACGATGATGAACTATATGCGGATGTCGGGTGCAAGCCGCATGTCTATTTTTATGAAGCTGGAGCTGCCACATTCCTTGCCGCAAGTCTTTTCTGGCGTTAAAATTGCTGCTACCTATAGTGTGATGGGCGCGATCATTGCCGAGTGGATCGGAGCTAGTGAAGGAATTGGATATTATATGCTGCTGCAAAAATCGGCCTATCGCACGGATCTCATTTTTGCTGCCATCGGCATTATTGTCGCACTCAGCTTACTCATGTTTGTGGTTATTTTACTACTGGAGAAATGGTTGGTTCGCTGGAAACCCGATCGAGAGTAGCTTCCTCCTTGAATTAAAGACAGCAAAGAAAGGACGTGGCGCGTATGAGTCTGCATCCGATTGACTTATCATCACACAACGTGGTTAATGAACAACGAGCCGGGGAACAACAGAGTCCTTCAACTGCTCCTCCTGCTTTGGAATTGGACGGGATCAGCCTTGCCTTCCGCGAAAAGCGAAGCTTACTGCCCGTACTGCAGGATGTATCCCTCACCGTCAAGCCGGGAGAATTCGTTTCCCTCATCGGTCCGTCAGGCAGCGGCAAAAGCACGCTGTTTCACATCATCGGTGGGCTACTCAAACCCCAGCAGGGACGTATCCGTATGCACGGACGGGACATGACTGGTGAACGTGGGCATATCAGCTATATGCCGCAGCAGCCCGCCCTTTTTCCGTGGCGTACCACGCTGGACAACGTACTGCTTGGGCAGGAAAATGCTCCACGTAAAACTACAGCAGTCCCCCCTGAGTACGCCAGTGAACGCGAGCGTCGCAAAGAAGCCTTGCAATGGCTCGAACAGGTTGGACTTGGTAAATTCGCCAAGGCGTATCCACATACGCTGTCTGGTGGAATGCAACAGCGCGCAGCCTTTCTACGAGCACTACTCAGCCCGCAGGAATTAATGCTGCTGGATGAGCCGTTCAGCGCACTCGATGCGCTGACACGTGCAGACATGCAGCAATGGTTATTACGCATGTGGGAGAAGAACCGCCGTTCTGTGCTGTTTATTACCCACAGCATTGAAGAAGCGCTGCTGCTCTCCGACCGCATCTATGTGCTGTCGGCGCGACCTGCTTCGGTGGTGCATGTCGTAGATGTCCCTTTTCCCCGCCCGCGCAGGGAAGAAATCACCCTTGATCCGCTCTTTATTGAATGGAAGAGGACCATGACCAGCTGGATGCGCGAGGAAAAGTACAAACTGGACGCCAACATGGACAATGCTCAGAGCGTCCACAAGAATATCCCGGAAGATGGATTGAATCGACATGAGTGACGTAAAAGTTCGATGTGCATTGAAATGGAACAGCCAAACAAAGCCAGGCTTGGATTTGACCGCAATTGAGCCCGCTCCATTGATCGACGCGCATATTCATGTAGACAGCTACCCGCCTGAACAACAGGAGTTATTGCTCGCTTCACTTGCCGATAGCAGTGTCCAAGCCGTGATAGCCGTGTCGATGCATCTGGGCTCCAGCCGAGCCAATCTACGGTTAGCCAAGCGTTACCCCGAGCTGGTACGACCAGCCTTTGGCTTTCATCCCGAACAGGCTCTTCCACCGCAAGCTGAGCTTGACCTCTTATTCGACTGGATGGACGAACATATACAGCAGATGGTCGCCGTGGGTGAAGTCGGCTTGCCCTATTACAATCGGCTGGAAGCCTCACAGAGCGGTTCACCTTTTGACCTCGCTCCCTACATAGCGCTGCTGGAGCGTTTTATCCAGTTTGCAAGCGAGCATAACAAGCCCATTGTCCTGCACGCCGTTTATGAGGACGCAGACATCGCCTGTGACCTTCTGGAACGTCACAGCGTCACGCAGGCGCATTTTCACTGGTTTAAAGGCTCTGCCGCCACAACCGAACGTATGGCGCGGAACGGCTATTATGTTTCCTTCACACCGGATCTCCTGTACGAAGAAGAGATCCGCAGTTTGGCAAGACAGTATCCGTCTGATCAGATCATGGCAGAGACAGACGGTCCCTGGCCGTTCGAGGGGCCTTTTACTGGACAAGAGACACATCCCCGGATGACTGCCGACGTCATTCGCGCGTATAGCAAGCTGACCCATCAAGATGAATCTGCCGTCCGTCAAATATTTTATGAAAATACGAGACGCTTTTACTCACTATCTGATTGATAAAGGATACCAGCTATTTACTCACTGGAAGGTTTACAACCACAACATGCAACTAAAGCAAAGAACCTCCTTATTTACGTGGGACTTCATCATGCGTAAATAAAGGAGGTTCTTGTATTTTACAGAGTTTTTTGTCGCTACTCAGCTTTTATTGCTTCAAGAAACCCTTCTGTTCCAAAAATGGCTTCATCTGCAAACGTGCTGGCTCGGTCAGTCTCGCGGCCATTTGCTCAGACCATGGCGTAGAGCGTTGACCGCCCGTACGCTCCTTCAAATATTCGGCTGATGTGTGGTCGTATACCTCTACAGCTTTCATCGTCTGATTTTTGTCGTAGCCGTTCATATGCAAAACACCGGACAGCGGAAGACGTGGGCGCAAGCCCGTTTCCTGATCTGGTACACCAATACACATACCGAACACTGGATACACCAGCTCTGGCAACCCTAGCAACTCAGATACCTCTGCTATTTTAGTACGAATACCGCCAATGTACACGATGCCCAGGCCCAGTGATTCAGCGGCTACCGCTGCATTTTGTGCAGCTAACGCGGCATCAATGGTCGCAACCGTATAGTTTTCGACGGACCCTTCGTAGGAAGGCTGGCCTGGCTGATGGTGGACTGTGACCTGCTTCAAACGGTACAGATCTGCGCACCATACCAGAAACGCGGGGCATTGCTCAACATAAGCCTGCCCTCCTGCCAACTCGGCCAGTTTTGTTTTTAAAGAAGGCTCGGTAACGGCAATAACGGTATATGCCTGCACATTGCTGGACGAGGATGCCATTTGGCCAGCTGCCACAATAGCTGCGAGCTGCTCGTCGGTAACGGCGGCGTCTGACTTGAACTTTCGCACAGACCGGTGATTCATCAACAAGGAAATCGTATCATTCATGACTGCTTCACTCCTAATCCATAATATAAGCTCTTTATCTACTTCAAGCTGTGAGTATACGAAGAAGCTCTTGCATGCTTGCATGGCACTCCTACAAATATTATGAAACTTTCGCGAATGATAAGCAACCTGACGTGATGAAGGTTAACAGTATGGTTTAAAAAAACAAACGCAACAAAAAGCAAGCACGCAGAAAACCAATTGTGCGTACTTGCTCTATACTCTGATAATAACTTTATCTCGCAACAGATGTCCGACAGCACGCTATCCTGCTGGTGCATCCATACATTTACAGCTTCACCCGTTGGAGACGCAGTGCATTTAGCACAACCGAAACAGAGCTAAATGCCATGGCTGCTCCCGCCAACCATGGAGCAAGGAAGCCCAAAGCGGCAATCGGAATACCGATCACGTTATAACCGAGCGCCCAAAACAGATTTTGCCGTATGTTTGTCATCGTCCGGCGGCTCATTTCGATCGCGTCAGGAATGCTGTTCAGGTTGCCGCGCATGAGGGTAATATCCGCCGCCTCCATGGCCACATCCGTTCCCGTGCCCATCGCCATCCCAATATTAGCAGTAGCCAGCGCAGGCGCATCGTTAATACCATCCCCAACCATAGCTACGATCATGCCTTGTTCCTGAAGCCGTTTCACTTCCTCAGCCTTTCCTTCAGGCAGCACCTCCGCCAGCACTCGTTCAATCCCGGCCTCGGCGGCAACAGCCCGCGCAGTCCTTTCATTGTCACCCGTAATCATGATGACTTCAATGTTCATCGCCCGCAGACGGGCAACGGCCTCCCGTGACGTTTCTTTAATCGTGTCCGCTACGGCCACCAATCCGGCATAGGAACCGTCCACAGCGACCAGCATCGCGGTTTTCCCTGCGTTTTCCAGCTCATTCATATACTGCTCGGCTGAGTCATCTATTGCGATGCCTTCCCTGCTCATCAATCGGCGTGTACCCGCCAATACCTGCTTACCTTCCACATGCGCCTTCACACCATAACCCGGAATATTTTCAAAATCTGTCGGTCCTACCAGCTCAATTCCTCGATCTGCAATCCCCTTTACAATGGCTTCCGCCAGCGGATGCTCCGAGCTTTTTTCTGCTGCACCGAGCAACCGCAGCAAATCGTTTTCAGCCAAGCCGCTTGCACCAACCATAACATCTGTCAGCTCTGGCTTGCCGTTCGTAACTGTTCCTGTCTTATCCAATACCACTGCGTTGACTGAACGGGTCATTTCCAAATGCTCGCCGCCCTTGAACAAAATACCGTATTCAGCGGCACGTCCCGATCCTGCCATAATGGACGTTGGAGTAGCCAAGCCGAGTGCACAAGGACAAGCAATGACGAGAACTGCAATCATTTTCTCCAGTGAGCCTGCAAAATCAGTCGGCGTCACAAGGAAAAACCAGACGATAAAGGCTAATACAGCAATAGCAACAACAATGGGGACAAAAATACCGGAAATCTGATCCGCAATCCGCTGAATCGGAGCCTTAGAGTTTTGTGCATCTTCCACGACCTTAATAATACGGGACAACGCCGTATCACCACCCACACGCTCGGCCTGAATACGTAGTACCCCGTTTTTATTAAGCGTCGCCCCTGTAACTGCGGAACCTGCTTCTTTTTCAACCGGAAGACTCTCACCACTTAACATGGATTCGTCCACTGCGGAACGTCCGTCCACGACCACACCATCGACAGGAATTTTCTCGCCGGGTCGTACAATAAAGATATCCTTCACACGTACCTGTTCGATCGGTATATCAAGCTCTTGTCCATCACGTACTACACGTGCCGTCGTCGCCTGTAGGCTCATCAGGCTCTTGATCGCCTCGGACGAACGCCCTTTGGCTACCGCTTCGAACCATTTACCCACTAAAATAAGCGTAATTAGTACTGCACTTGTCTCGTAATACAGCTCTGGCATGGTCATGACAGGCATTCCCGCCATCCCCTCCATGACATCAGACGGACGCAGCGTAAGGTACAAGCTGTAAAAATAAGCCGCAGACGTACCCAGTGCAACTAACACATCCATATTCGAACTCCCGTTGCGAAGCGCTTTGTACGCGCCCACATAAAACTGCCAACCAATGACGAACTGAATCGGCGTTGTCAGCACTAGTTGGAACCATGGATTCAAGAACAGTTCCGGCACATAAATCCATGACGTAAAGGAAAAATGAGCCACCATCGCCCACAACAACGGAAACGACAGCACTGCGGACACAATCCACTTCCATTTTTTACGATGGATATCCTTACTGCGCACATCCGCGATATTGTCCTCAGCGCTCTGCGGGATCGCTCCGTAGCCTAGCTGTTCAATCTTACTCACCAGATCACCAACCGCAATACTCCCCGCGGCATATTCCACATGAGCTGTTTCCATCGCCAAGTTTACCGTGGCACCTGTTACACCAGGCATCCGATTCAATCCCTTTTCAATCCGGGTTGCACAGGCCGCACAAGTCATGCCCGTCACATTCAGATTGGCTTCTTCACTTACAGTTCCAAACCCAAGAGAAGCAATTTTATCGCGAAACTCAGGGATCTCCACCTGCTTGGGATCATAGGATATCGACGCCTGCTCCAAAGCCAAATTCACATTAGCCTGTGCCACACCATCTATTCGATTTAAACCTTTCTCAATACGGCTTGCACAGGCGGCGCAGGACATCCCCGTAATGTGAAGCGTTGTCTGCTTGTCACCGTCAGTCGCACGGTTTTCCATGGTAACCCTCCTCTTATACCCCAGTGGGGTATATCATATCCAAAAAGAAAAAGCTTCTAATATGGAAGCTTCTCCTTCGAAACAAGTCTGTTCACACATAAAACATCTTCAGCTTAAACAACATCATAGCCTTGGTCTTCAATGGCTGTTTTCAGAGCTTCAACGTTCAGCTTGGACTCGTCATATTCTACATTCACTTGTTTCGTTTCGAGGCTGACCTTGCCGATAGCGCCAACTTTCTCCAAAGCCCCTTCTACTGCCTTCACGCAATGATTGCAGCTCATGCCTTCTACGTTCAATGTAACTTGTGCCATTTCTTTTCCTCCTCAGGGATACTTCCGTACCCATAATGTGTATGATTACTACTCTTAACGGATTAGCTTTTTGACCGTAACCAGCAGCTCGTCAATCACTTCCTGCTCTCCTGCCTGCATGCGCTCAATGACACAGCTTTTCATATGCCCTTCCAGCAGCAGCTTACCAACACCATTCAGTGCGGACTGGACAGCCGCAATCTGGTTCAGTACATCGTCACAGTAGGTATCCTTCTCAATCAAGCCCTTAATTCCGCGAACCTGACCTTCAATACGGTTCAACCGGGATACGAGGCTGTTCTTGAACTCTGCCGAATGATGACTTTTTCTAACTGTCTTTTCCCCGTCTGTTCCACAGTGATTCTCATGGATTTGAGTGTGGGAAACAGGTTGCTCCTCAGCCATACATCAGCCTCCTGTGTGGTGTATATATGCATTTATGCATTTCTTATACCCCTATCATAATATACCCCCACGGGGTATGTCAACCTTCCAGAAAAATGTCACTTTTTCGCCCTATTTTATACTTTTGAGCGTGTTTCCTTAGCAAGTACGACAAAGCTTAATAGCGCGCCAATCTCGGCTATAGCTATAACGACCGCCATCGGTACGGGGGTTGTTCCACTCCCCAAGCCTACTAGCGGTGAAGCGATGGAACCCAGCAATAGAGGCAACAAACCAAGCATGGCGGACGCACTGCCTGCGGAGCGCTGCTGACTCTGCATTGCCAATGAAGTCGTCGTTGTACTTACAATCCCTACGCAGGAAACAATAAAAAACAGAGGAACTAAAACAGCAAACAATTGGCCTCCGGTAAAGGCTACAGTAAGCAAGCTGATTCCGGCTACAGCCGCAATTACCAGACCCGACAAGAGCAACTGTCGTTCGCTGAAGCGACCTACGAGTCTACCCGTCAACTGCGAAAACAGTACAATCCCCAAACCATTCACTGCAAAAATGATGCTATACGTCTGAGGGGAAACCCCGAAAATATCCTGAAGCACGAATGGTGAGCCAGCGATATACGCGAACATCGCTCCTGTAATCAGCGCCTGTGAGAGGGCATAGCCCATAAAGCGTCGATCGGCAAACAGATGACCGAGTGTTCCCAGCGTCTGCTTCAAGCCACCGGACGAGCGGCGGTTAGTTGCCAACGTTTCTGGCAAACCCAACACGACGGCAATCAGCATAGCCACGCCGACTACACAAAGCACCATGAATACACCACGCCAGGAAACAAAGTTCAATATGACACCGCCCAGTACTGGTGCAGCAATGGGGGCCACGCCGTTCACCAGCATGAGCAGTGAGAAAAAGCGTGTCAACTCTTTGCCCGAGTAAAGATCACGGGCTACAGCTCTGGAAATCACGATCCCCGCCGACCCCGTAAGCCCTTGAATAAAGCGAAGCGCAATGAGCATACCGATACTCGGCGCAAACACGCATAACAGCGAAGCAGCAGCGTACAGAATGAGCGAGATCACCAGCGGTCCTCTGCGACCCCTTACGTCGCTAAGCGGACCAGCAACGATCTGGCCAACGGCCAGTCCCAACAGACAGGCGGTCAAACTAAGCTGCGCCAGCGAAGTGGTCGTATGCAAATTGTCGGCTAATGTAGGCAGCGACGGCAAATACATATCTATGGACAACGGCCCGAAAGCACTCAATGCACCCAGGACAAAGGCGATCCATAATATTCGCGATTTGGTCATATCTGCGGCAACCATAACAGTATTGGATAACCGGTTCATAATAATTATCATCCTTTTCACAAAATATAAATAATTACTTCAATACATCATGATATCACTCATTTCGTCTGGCTTCGAATAATTACACGCTAATCCGCAATTTTTTTTCAAAACTGCTATATATCAGGCAGGAATTTACCAATTTCAGGTCGAATTATACGGTAACCAAAACAAAAATTTGTGGAATCTGGAGAATGATAATGGTCTATGATGGAGTGCTACTGGGTCTCATTGTAGGTCTGTTCAGAGGAGGCTGGCGGCAAGGTCTGATCCGTTTCAGTCAAATTCGCCTTATAGCCGGCTGGATGTTCCCTGTGCTGCTGCTGGTACAATTCATTATTTTTTATGCCCAGGAAAAGTGGGCTTGGCTGGCAGCCATTAACGGGTATCTATTTATGGGAGTCTACGTGGTTGGATTGATATTTCTCTGGTTGAACAGACATCATAAGGGATTCAAGCTTATTATAATCGGCGTATTGATGAATTTTATCGTTATGGCTGTGAATGGCGGCAGGATGCCGGTCTCGTTGAGCGCTTCGGAGGTGCTGGGTCCCTATTATACAGATATGCTTAAATCCGGAAGTGTCATCTCGAAACATTACATGATGGATGCGAGCACGCGTCTATCATTGCTTGGTGACATTATTCCTCTCTCCAAGCCCTATCCCCGCACGCAGGTAATTAGTATTGGAGATGTGGTCATGAACTTCGGGATGTTCCTGTTTATCCAAAGCATTATGGTCGTGAAGAGAACTAAGGATAAGCAGCAAGAAACCAATCCCCACCACGCCTAGTACGCACCTTATTCCAAGGAAGGGAGGGAACCCTATGAAAAACTTGAAATACTCCCGTGTGATTATCAATGCTATTATCGTGGCTTCTGTCATCATTGCTTTGACTTCCGGTTACAAAATCGGGGGCTAGTCACCGATAAGAAAAAAAGGAAGCACAGGCTCAACAAAACAGGCTGGATTCCGGCCTGTTTTTTCATGTGAAATTTTCGATTACAAAATTGTAAATTATCCCATTCACCCCTGGTAGCTTTGACATCAAGATACGACAAGGCAGGAGAAGAAATGATGAGTATAATAAAAAAGCTGCAAGAACGGGTTACCGCGACGGGAATATATGTGTTTTTCATATGTTTGGCAGGCGTGATCGTCCTCCTGTATACGAACCAATGGTCCTTTTTGCACTATACGACAACAGAGTGGGTCACGATCTATTCCCTGTTGGGTGCCGTTCTGATTCTGGAGCATTTTACATTCCAGCTACCACCGGCCAGTAACAAACAGTCCATGGATTCCTCCGTGTATCTGGCTTGTATTTTTGTGCATGGCACCGAAATTGCTATTCTGATTTTGTTGTTAAATGTAATCATTGCCATGTTCCGGCACACAGAGCTGTCCTGGTGGAAGCATACCGCCAATTTTTCCATTTACGCCCTTTCCATTTTCCTGTCTTCAACAGTATTTGAACTAAGCGGCGGAACGCAGGGGGCTTTAAACCAAGATCATTTCGCTTCCTACCTGCTGGCGTTGATTTGCTACTTTGCGGTGAACACCATCACACTGGGCATCTACTTTTATATCGCATACAAAGGGTCCTTCAATGAGCTTAAACAGGCTTTTTTGGCTGAATCCCTGCTCGTATACTTATGTACACTCATTCTGTCTTTGGTATTGACTACACTGATTTATAACAACGGCATTCTAGGACTTTTGCTGTTCCTTGGGCTAAGCATGCTCCTATCTCACGCATTCAAGCAAATGTTCACGCTGTATCGGGAAATCGAAGAAAAAGCGAACATGGATCGCAGAACAGGGCTATACAATCACAGCTACTTTGAAAATACACTTGAAGCTGAATTAAATATATCCAGATCCGAGAATACTCCTCTCAGTCTGGCTCTGATTGATATAGATGATTTCAAAAAATACAATGATCATTTCGGTCACCTCAAAGGCGATCAGCTACTGGGATTTCTCGGTGAATTTCTTAAAAAGGAGACCTCCGGCACCCACATCACCGTATCCCGCTATGGTGGAGAAGAATTCACTCTGCTGATGCCCGGTCATACCGCTGAACAAGCATACGAAATAGTTAATGCTATTCGAAAAAGATTAAATGATTCTCGTTATGAGGGTGTTGAAATTTTTCCACACGGCTGTCTGTCCTTCTCCGCAGGCATTGCACAAAGTCGCATTGACATCTACGACAAATCACAGCTGGTCGATCTGGCGGATAAAGCCCTGTACTACGCCAAGAAACAGGGAAAAAACATCGTTCATACGCATGGAAGTTTAAATGAAGTGGAGCGCGAGGTCGATCTGGGGCAAGATATTCGTGATCTTGAACAGCAGCTTAATTTGTTCTTGTACAAGGATATTAACACTTTCAAGCATTCCAAACGGGTATTCAGATATGCAGCAGACATGAGCGATGTGCTTCAGCTCGGACCAGAGGATAAGCGGCGTTTCATACTAGGTGCCCTCATTCATGACATTGGTAAACTGGAGATTCCCTGGAATATCCTCAATAAAAAAGAGAAGCTGTCCGGTGAGGAATGGCAGATGGTGCAAGCGCATGTTATGTGGGGCAAACGAATTGTCGAAGCCAACGAACGATTCATAGATTTGGTTCCTTTTGTGGAGCTGCATCATGAACGTTATGACGGAGGAGGCTATCCGTTTGGCTTTAAGGGCGAGCAAATTCCACGTTTATGTCGGATGCTGACGATCATCGACTCTTTTGATGCGATGACAACTGAGCGCCCCTATCAACCCACCAAAACGTTCGAGGAGGCCATTGAAGAACTACGTGCTTGCTCGGGTAGCCAATTCGATCCCAAACTAACGGCTACTTTTATCCATTATATTCAACATAAGCAACCTGCTTTCACGGATTTCATAGAAACAGGGCTCTAATTCCTTCATTGGCTCTTCCTCTTTGCCCCTAGCGTGGTTGAAATCGTCCTGAATTCAACCACGCTAGGGGTTTTCATATGATTGGCATTTTGTATAATGCTTATTATTTCAAATTTCATATAAATGTCATAATTCGCTCCATCTATTCACGCCATATGCACTATGATTAAGATAGGAATGGGTTTGTCCGTATAAAATGTTACAAATGGGGATATCCTCGCTTCAAGTAATCGAGAGAAGGTGACTTCACAGGCATGTTGTACCTGTCCAGACCAGCCCGTATGGCTTGTCTTTTATTGCTGTGCCTCCCCCTTCTAATCCTGTTTCCTCACTCTTCGTGGGCTCATGCATTTGTCATTGAATCCAGTCCGACCGAAAATCAGGTTTTGGACAAGTCGCCTTCTCAGGTGACCATCACCTTCAATGAAGATTTGCAATCTGCCTTCATGTCGATCAAAGTGACCGACGAAACAGGCAAGCGGGTCGACACAGGAAAAGCACAGCTCAACCCGAATCATAAAGCCACCATGGAAATCCAATTGATTCCAGGGATGAAAAATGGAATTTACTCCGTCAATTGGAGAGCTTTATCCGCAGACGGACATCCGGTTAATGGAGTCATTCCATTTCAAGTAGGCAGCGGTTCCAATGCGCCTACCCATCAAGCTGCCGCATCTGAAGGCTCAGGGACATCACGAATCGACTTAATTGCTGTCCGTTGGTTTCTTTACATAGGACTATCGCTGCTTTTTGGAGCGATTTGTTTCCGGCTGTTCATCTTACCGAGCATAAGCCAAGACAAGAATCGAAGTGAACAGCATCAGCAAAATCAGCGGCCCTTTGACACATTGCCCCGCTGGACTAAGCTACTATGGAGCGGCTACGGCATAACGTCTGCCGCCATTCTGATCAGCCTGCCACTTCAGGCTTCATGGGATGCCGGGGTTTCTATCAGGGAGGGCTTCTCACTCCCGATTCTGGGAGAAGCCCTCCAGTTTACTGGAGCCGGGCAAATTTGGTTTATCCAGATGATTCTCGTGCTGCTCCTAAGCGTAACGCTGATTTACGCGCTGGATTACAGCATTTCGGATCGCCAGCGCCGTCTTTGGGGCTACAGCTCAGCTCTCCTAACGCTATGCCTTATGCTGTCCAAAGCCTTTGTCGGTCATCCGGCAGCGGCTACCCATCCAGCTCCGGCCATTGCGGCGGACTTTGTCCATCTCGCGGCAGCAGCTTTTTGGATCGGCTCACTTGCCGTCATGGTCGTGTGCCTGCCTGTTGCCGGAGCGGAGTTGCCCGTATCCGAGCGGGCAACTCTGCGGCAAGCCGCCCTGCGCCGCTTTGCCGGCTGGGGCATTGCTATGGTGGCAGCGCTACTTGCCACCGGTATATATGGAGCCGTGCTGTACATTCCGGCTCCCTCCATGCTGCTGAACACGTCCTATGGACTCGTTCTGCTCGGCAAGGCAGCGCTGCTGCTAGTCATGCTGGCCTTTGCGGCCAGCCAGTTCCGCAGCGCAAGGCAAGCGGCGCCCAGCAAGCAAGCCGCCCGGGGATTGCGTGCCGAGGTGTCCGTCGGCCTGCTCGTGATGCTGTTGACTGCGGTGCTCACTCACCTGTCACCCGGCCAGGCACCTGCTGTACCGTTTGAGGAGACTCGCACTACGGGCGGATACAACGTTACGCTGTCAGTCAGTCCCAATGCAGTGGGCAGTAATGAATTCAAGGTATCCGTTCAGGATAGCAAAGGTGCTGCCGTTTCAGGAATCCAGCAGATCACATTAACGCTCACTCCAGCAGACCCTGACCAAGATCAACAGGAATTTGTTCTACCCGTGAAGCAGCAACAACCATTCCGCAGTCAGGAATTGATGACCTCCGAAGGAACATGGGCGGTAAAAGTACATGCTCTAACGGCATCACTCGATGCGGTTGATGCTGAATTCACCCTGCATGTAGGCGGTAAAAAATAATTATTTTATGTTTAAAAGGAGCGAATTGAATATGAATACAACGATTCAAACAGCAAAATCCAGATTTTCCAGGTTTGCGACCTCTGTGAGTCTAATTGCAGCTGGTGCCTTACTTTTTGCAGGTATGGCCAGTGCACATGTGACAGTCAAGCCTTCTGTTTCACAACCTAATGCGTGGGAAACGTACACATTGAAAGTACCCGTGGAAAAAAACATTCCAACCACCAAAGTCGCCTTGAAAATTCCGAAAGAGGTCGTTTTCAAACAATACGAGCCTGTACCGGATTGGAAAGTAGCCACCGAAAAAGACAGCTCTGGCAAAATAACCACCGTGACCTGGACGACTGAAAAAGACGGCATTCAAGCGGGTCAGTATCAGAGTTTCAGCTTTGTAGCGCAAAATGCAGACCAGAATACCGCAGCACCCTGGGACGCCTTCCAATATTACAGTGACGGAAGTATCGTGGAATGGACAGGTGACGAAGGAAGTAATAATCCACATTCCATTACCGAAATCACGGCGGATGCCACGTCCGCAACTCCTGCCCCTGCCGCAGACAGCGGACACGATTCAGCAGGCACGGCAGCAGGCCATACGAGCACAGATGCGGCTAAAGATAGCAGCAGCCCCGCACCTGCTTCGAACAATGCTGTAGAAGCTACACCTGCCGCTTCTGCTCCAGCCAGCTCTGCTGCACAAACGACAGCACTCGTCCTCTCGATCATTGCAGTCGTTCTTGGTGCCGCAGCTGTCGGCATTGCACTCAAGCGCCGCAAGTAATCTGGGTTACGGATAAAGGTTAAGACCGTTTTAAAAAGAAAAGCTGACACCTATTTTAAAGGGGTCAGCTTTTTTGGTATGAAAGAAAACGATAATATTCAGCTTAAATACATACTTAGATTCATCTCATCCTATTATTTCACATTCACCTTTCTATCATTTTTTTGGTAAAATAGGTAGAACCCTCACGATTCTAACATGATAGCATTGCAATCTATTGAGCATAGGAGATCATAGGATGAAAATCGTAAATAAGGCTCTGTTATCTAGTGCTATCTTTCTGAGTACCACAGTGGGCATCTATAGCCCCTTGGCACAAGCCGAGGCTGGCAAGATCAGCATTATGCTGGACGGATATCCATTACCGTTCCCTGTACAACCTGCCATGATGAACGGCACGACCATGGTTCCCTTTCGCGCTATTTCTGAGGCTCTTGGCATTACAGTGAAATGGGATCAAGCCAGCCAAAGCATCACCGCTACCAAAGCGCAAGGCTCTGCTACCAAGCAGGTGGTTCTAAAGATGGGTAGCCGCAATGCCACAGTGGACGGACAAACGGTTCAACTAACAGCCGCTCCGCAAACCGTGCACGGCAGCACCATGATTCCGCTGGGCTTTTTCGGGCAGCAGTTTGGAGCCACGGTGAACTGGAACCAGGGAACACGGACGGTCTCCATTACATCGCCACGTGAAGCTATGTATACAGTAGGCTTCTATGCGCTGTCTTCCTTTGACCAAAAATCCAAAATACCGGATTTTAACGCAGTTGCCTTCGGCTGGAGTCGAATTGATACGAACGGACAATTTACGACAAACGGCAAGGAATACAAATGGCCTCAAGCCGCTGGAACCGTAACGCCGGAATCCATTGTGCAGGAGGCAGACAGCCAGGGGACTACCCCTTACCTGATGGTCTATTCCGGAGATGGCAATCACGAGCTGACCAAAGTTTTGGAAAATGCGCAGCTTCAAGAACAGACCATTTCCCAAATCGTCAGCACCGCCACCGACAAACAATTTAAAGGCATTACGCTAGACCTGGAAGGATTGGGCTGGAGCGGCGATAAAGCCAAAGCGCGTTCAGACTACAACGCCTTTATTAAAAAGCTATCGGCCAAAGCGCATCAGGCTGGACTCAAGCTCACCGTCGTTCTGCATCCGCTGAACAGCTCTTACTCTGGCTATGACTACAAGACGCTGGGCAATCTGGCGGACGATCTGATCATCATGGCCTATGATTACGGACAGAAGGCTACTCCTGAGCCTTTGGAAAAAGTGGATGAAGCCATACAACTGGCCTTGAAGGAAACCTCGCGGGACAAGCTCATTTTGGGGATTTCGATGGGTAGCGAAAAAGACAGCACCGTTAACGCCAAGATCGGTTTAGCCAAACGTTATGACCTCAAAGGAATCGCTATCTGGCGCTTGGGTATCATTGGAGAAACAGCCTGGGCACAGATGAACGAAGCCATCGAGTTTAAATAAGTGTATCTGACCTTATTCCGCCCGCTAATGATTTCTTATGCGTCTTCTATGAAATCATTTGGCGGGCTTTCTTCATCCCCTTTAACAAAAGTGCTTGCCTGATTTGGAAGTTGTCGTCACAGGTCGCAACCCTGTTCTCCATAGAAGATCCCCCAGTCTCTCATAAAATCCAGCAACGGCCTTAACGTATCTCCTAACGGGGTAAGCGAGTATTCCACACGCGGTGGATTCTCATTATAAATTTCACGGTGCACAATGCCATCTCGCTCCAATTCGCGCAACTGCAAGGTTAGCATCCGTTGTGTAATATTAGGCAAGGTCCGTCGAATTTCGTTATAGCGCCGCGGTCCTGTGGTCAAATGATACAAGATGACTCCCTTCCATTTGCCTCCTATAACCCCGACGGTTTTCGCTACTGGGCATCCAAAATTAACGCTAACTGCATGTTCCATCTCCTGTGCCATGTATACCCCTTCTTTCTGTAGAATGTGTAAACCAATAGCCCCCGACGTATGACAAGGAACAAATATGTGCGTACTTGTTCCCTGCAAAAACTTTCTATATGATAACTATATATTCGATATCAGCTCTCATTATAGTAGCAGAAAACCCATAGAGTACCAACTAAACCCATACCCAAAGGAGTACATTTTATGTCTAATACATCAGCTAAAAAACAGGAAATTCTGGACGCCTTTCTGTTCAGGCACGCCACGAAAGAATTCGATCCCAATCGCATCATACCGGAAGAGGATTTTCAGTTCATTCTCGAAACCGGACGACTTTCTCCAAGCTCCGTCGGTTTTGAACCATGGCAGTTTGTAGTTGTGCAAAATCAGGCATTGAGAGAAAAGCTGGCTGCAGTTTCCAGCGGCGGTCAAAAGCAGATTCCTGCGGCTAGCCACGTCGTCCTGATTTTGGCGCGCAAGGATGTTCGTTATGATTCTCCTTACGTGGAGTATATGTATAAAGAGATTAAAGGTATGTCTGAAGAGGACTTTGCCTCACTGCCAGGCCGCTATAAGATTTTCCAGGGTGAAAATCAACGTCTGCTGGAAAACGAACGTACGTTATTTGACTGGGCTTCCAAGCAAACCTACATTGCCTTAGGCAATATGATGACAGCAGCGGCTCAGATCGGTATTGATTCCTGTCCAATTGAAGGCTTTAACTACGATCAGGTGCATGCCATTTTGGAGAAAGAAGGACTGCTAGAGAACGGGCTGCTCGATATTTCAGTCATTGCTGCCTTCGGTTATCGCGCTCATGAACCCAAGCGGGAAAAATCCAGACAACCACTGGAAAAGGTCACCCGCTGGATTCTGTAATCTAATATCCCGAGTCTCTCCCCCAAACACTGAACACTGAAGCATCAAAAAAGGCGGGCTGCGGCACTTCATCTGAATGATGAATCTACCGCAGCCCGCCTTTTTAGGTCACTTCAATCTCTATTAAAATACCCTTGGAAGCCAGGTTATCCAGGCACTCCTTCATATACTCATCGTCATGCTCCACATATGCACCCGCGCCTGCCAGTTCCTCACCCAGCTCCGCCTCCCAAGGCTCACACTGCTTACCGCGATACAACGGCTGTTCCCACAGGGGATCAACATTGTACCCTCTGCTTTTCATTTCGTCCATAATGAGCCTATGATAGCGCACCAGCAGCATGGGGTGATAATCGAACACATAATTCACGGTGGCGTGTGGCTTGCCCCACCCATTTCCGCGCAGGGCGCAGCACTCACGATGTTGCCCCAGCAGTTGCGGACGGGGTAACTTGTCGATTAAATGTTCATGCCAGAGCCTCATGCTTCCACAACCCTATCTGTCGCTTTTTCTGTTCTAATGGATTAGCATACGGATACCTGTCAGCACAATACCGATCAGGAAGCCTGTAACTGCGCCATTAATACGTATCCACTGTAAATCCTGTCCCAGTTTGTCCTCCATCAGTGCAATCAGGGATTTGTTATCCATCTTGTCTACATTTTCGCGCACCAAGTTACCAATCCGACTATGGTTAGCTTCCACCAGTCCAGTAATACCTTCCACAATTCGCACATTGATCTTGTCCAGCAGCTCGGTATTCCCTCTTAAATCAGTCAGCATCCGATCCAATAGCGGTAAAATATAGGTCTGCACATAGCTTCCGTCTTCCATGTAGTCCAATAAGCGTATACGCAGCTCTTCCATTTTGCCCAGCACTGACGCATCGCCTTCCCAGGCTTCAACAAGGCTATCCTTCCAGCCGTTCAACCCTTCCTGAACCGTATCTTTCGTCGCCAATCGGGTCACCTGTGTTTTCAGACCATCCAGCACAGCCTGACGGCGCGGGTGCTCTTCCCTTTGCAGTTCTGCTACCTGATCCAGCAGGAAATGACGAATCATTTCACCCATACGCTCTTCGTTCAGATAGCCGAGGAATGCGTTCAAAGCAAATTGCATCAGCCCGCTCACCTGCAAACCACTGACAGCCTGCATCCCTAAGGTGCCCAGCGTATAACCCGTTTCGGGTCGCAAAAGCCAGGACTCGGCTTGCTCCAGCGTGTAATCCAGTGCGCGGCGATCATAGCCCTTCTCGCTGGTCTGATGAGCAAGCGCCTCCAGCAGCGGTCCGGCGTCAAAGTCAGTCATCTGCCGCTTCAGCTCGGCCACGATGACCGGAGCCAATTCCGCGAGCGGGAGGGACTGGACAAGCCGCTTGGCAAGAACATCTATGGATGCCGCCGCCTCCGGCGTGCGCAATCCTTTTTCCACACCGCCCAGCACCAAATCGGCCAAACGGATATCTGCAATTTTAGACGCGATGCTGTCTTTGTTTAGCAGGTTATTTTCCACCGTACTCACCAATGCATTCGTGAGCTTGTCCCTATTTTTAGGAAGCAGCGCGGTGTGTGGTATCGGAATGCCTAGCGGATGACGGAACAAAGCAGTGACAGCGAACCAGTCTGCCAGTCCCCCTACAAGTCCTGCCTCAAAAGCTCCGGCTAACAAACGAGCCCAGCCATATTGCTGGAAGGGCAATGTGGCTGCAAAGCCTGCCCCTAGAATAACGAGCGACCAAGCCGCTGCGGTTTTCGTATTTTTTGGTTTTCCCATCCTGTAATCCTCCAAACTGACTGTCGAGTAAGTAAAGCACTATACCTGTATTACCCATCATATCATTGCCGGTGTCATTTCCAAAGTTGAAAGCACTTGAGATGAAACGCGCAAGGGCACTTTTTGCGTAATTTTTTATGCATATATCTCTCTTTTTTACATTCATGTTTGTGAACAAAATCACAGCACTGGGCCCAAACTCTTATTTTCAATAATAAGCCTTACGAACCATTTTATCAGAACCAAGTCCCATTTTTTTTAAACCGAAAGGAGAAGTGAACAAGAAAGTTGAATGGGCATAAGATACCTTTTTTCAGTACCATGTTGGTATTTGACCTCAGAAAGGATTTGAATCCATGATAACCCCAGATTCTTTCAACAGCATTCGACTTTTTCGTATGGATTACCAGGTTATATATCCATAAAAAGTGATACTCCCATAAAATTCAAACACATATTTTGCTATATAGACATATTTGATGTGATAAAATAAACTTTTATAAATAGGGAATCATGTTTAATCAGTCATTATATATTGGTAATTCAAACCAAGATATGCTAGATAAAATTGCTTTTTTGTAAAGGAATTGAATATGACAACAGACCAAAAAAACAACGTGGGCCTCTGGAATGGCGATCCGGTCGTTATTGTACGCACTCCCTCCGCTTTTGCCAAGCAATCCCTTTTATATATCCAGGAATTAGGCTACTTCCAAAAAACTTCTGCTTTTACGATGGAAAGGAAAGAACTTGCCTCTTTTTTGCTTGTCTTTACGTTGTCTGGTAAGGGAGAATTACTGTACCGGGGCAAGAAATATATCATAAAACCTCAAGATTTGTTCTTTGTTAATTGCGAGGAATATGTTCAATACAGCACCTCCAGTCATGAATCCTGGGAGTTTATCAGCCTGTACCTGTATGGCAATCTGATTGAAAATTTTTACGAACAATTTGCCAAGCATAATAAACCGGTCATTTCCATGCATAATCCGCATATTATATTGGATAAGCTCCATGCTCTGATTTGTGGGCAGTCTGACAGAAGTCTTTCCGCTGAGCTACTAACGTCCAGGCTCATTGGTGAAATACTAACGTGCATTTTGCAACATCCCTATGATCATCCGTGTGTGAATGCTGAAACCCTGAGCGAAGTACGCCGGGTACAGCAATATTTGGATCAGTCCTACTGTGAGCGAATAACACTGGACTCGCTGGCAGATATGTTTGAATTAAACAAGTTTAATCTGGCTAAAAATTTCAAAAAGCAGATCGGTTTCTCTCCGATTGATTATCTCATTAATGTCCGTATCACAGCCGCTCAAAGCTGGCTTAAAACCAGTGACATGTCCATTGTGGATATCGCAAGGTACGTAGGGATTCCCAATACGAGCCATTTTATTAACCTATTCAAGGAGCATGTAGGAGAAACACCTCATTCCTTCCGCAAAAAATGGGGGAACCGTTCAAAGTTGTAAATGAGAGGTTACATGAAATCAGTTTGATAGATGATAGACGCACAAGCTATTCAAGTTAATGGCAAAACTGTCGAAAGGCAGTGACGCAAAACTATAGGGCCTTCCTTTCCAGATGGCAGCCAGCTACCAGATGAACGAGCTTTTTATTATGTCTTTTTTACATAGATCCATCACAAATTGCTTTACCTCTCTCGAAGAAAGCCCTGATCGCTATGATCAGGGCTTTTTTTCTATTGGGATAGTCATGTCAGCCTAGCATGCTGAATATACTAATTTCGAACTAGGAGGAGGGAAGGAAAAAACATAACCGCCGAAGCATTGCCATATTACGATGAATAGGAGAATCACTTGGAGCATGAGAACAAAAATAAATGTAATGATCATTGCCTTATTGCTCATTGTCCAAAGCTTTTTCAGCGTAACGCTGGCTTACGCAGATGCTCCAGCCCCAGAACTGCCGCAGAGTGCTGTATCCGATCCTAACCATACCGTTACGGATGCTGTATACGTTGTCCCAAACCTTGAACCTCCTAGGGAGATTCCTTCAAACACGGTTCCCTTCGTTCAAGGAGCAACCAGTTCAAAGTCTCAACATGATGCAGCTCCGCAGAGCATATTAACGAAGTTGAGCCTGACCGACGAAGCAGGGCGTGTCATTGATGCGGTATATAGTCCAGACAGCCAATTCGACATCGGATCAGCCATCCAACTAGGCTATGAATGGGAGCTTCCTGACAATACCTATAAGTCAGGGGACACCTTCACCTTTCATTTACCAGAACAGTTTGTCATCTACACTGATATCTCATCTCCACTAGTCACTACCGACGGAACCGTGGGATACTTCACAGTAGATCGTCAGGGCAAGGTGATCATGACCTTTAACCAATATGTAGAGAATCATTCCAATGTCAGCGGCAAACTGCAAATCAAAACCGAGTTTACGAAAGAGATGATGAAAGGCAGTACAGAGATCATCATTGCGATTCCGATCAAAGGCGGGGTACAAACGGTCATCGTGAATGTAAAACCCCAGTCAGGGCCAACCCTAAGCAAACAAGGGAAAATAGCTGGCACCAATCAGATTGACTGGACCATTGATGTGAACAAACAGCTAAACACCGTAAAGCATGCCCTCATCACCGATCCAATTCCTTCAGGGTTGGAACTCAGAAGAGACTCTATCCGGCTCTATCATCTACAAGTCAATATCGACGGCTCGACCGTTGTTCGAGACCTAGTGAATGCAAGTGAATATGCCATTGAAGCAGATCAAGCCAGGACAGGGTTTGTGATTCGTTTTCAAGACGATAGCATTAACACGGCCTATCAGATTCAATATTCCACGCGTATTATTGGCGATGAAACTCGTTTCTCCAACACAGCAACGCTTTCAGGAGATGCGATAGAGAACGTTGTTGCTACCGCTACTGTTCAGGTGGAACGTGGTGAATTTTTGTCCAAAAAGGTTGAAAAATATGATCATTCCACACAAACACTCTCGTGGGCCATAAGATATAACTTCAGCGAGACAAAAATTCCCGAAGCCAAAGCTCTTTTAATTGATCATTTCAATAAAACTCAAGAATTGCTGCCCGGTTCTTTGAAAGTATTTAAGGGAAACACACTGGAAGAGCTCCCATCGTGGGCGTATACTGTCATCCCAGTTGATTATCCGGACCGCAACGGCTTCAAACTTCAATTCAACTTCGACGTAGATTCAGCCTATACCATCCGATACCAGACTCAAGCCAGAGGCCGTGTCTATGATAATGGAAAAGTTACAAACATCATAACCTCAGATGGAACCCAGAAGATCGTATCGACGGAAATCATAAGCGGAGTTATGACTAAAATGTATGACACACCCAATTACAACACCAAAATCATACCTTGGGTGATTACCATCAATACAGACTTGTACATCATGAAAAATATTGTCATTCAGGATGTGTTTCCAAACGGGGGCTTGGCCTTGTTACCGGACACCCTGAAAATTCAAAGTGTTGACGGAACAACGGAGCTACGTGCACCCACGGATTATGAGCTGATTCCGCTATCACAGGACTATAAACAAGGATTTACGCTCATTTTTCATAAAGCCATTCAGAAGGCTTATACAATCAAGTATTCAACTACCTATAATAATGACTGGAAAACGGATACGACGAAGCCCGAGTTTCGTAATAAATCGCATATAGAATACCAGTTTGAAGACGGGGAAAGATCATCGCAAGAAGTGGAGTGCCCGATCTGGCCGGACTTTATGACACAACGAAACGGTGCCAAGCAAGGAAGCTATAATGCGACCTCCAAGCTCATTACCTGGGATATTAAAGCTAACTACAATCGCAAGATCCTGAATCACGCGGAAGTGAGAGACCCCTTGTTGCAAGGTCAGAAGTTACTGCCCGCCTCCGTAAAAGTATACGATATGACCTTGCTGGGATGGTGGGATGGCGTACAAAAAGGGGCTGAAATCCCAGCAGATCAATACACCATTATTCCTCCCTCCCAGCAAAATGGTAATGAAATGCGTATCCAGTTCAAAAATAAGATACAGACTCCCTACTGGATTACCTTTCAAACTTCATTGGAAGGAGAACTGATCGAAAAGGAAATCCATAATCAAGCCCTTCTACTAGATGGACAAAAAACTGTCTCCGAATGGGCAGCGCAAGTCACGGTACCTCATGGCGGAGAATATGTATCTAAAGTCGGTGCACAAAATGGAAATAAGATTGACTGGAGCATCCGCATCAATGAAGGACAGTCCCATGTATCCAACGCTAAAATTATAGATCAGCCTAGCAGCAATCAAATCTTAATTGAGGATTCCTTTCATTTGTACTCTACAATCATCGCTGCCAACGGAAATACCACCAAGGGCACCGAGTTGATTAGAAACCAAGATTACAAGCTGTATATCAAGACAGATGGTCAAGGCCTGCAAACTTTTGAACTTACTTTTGCTAAGGATATTTCCACTGCTTTTATACTTGAATACCAATCGTTCATTCATGCTGAAGACAAAGCCAAGGTGAGTAATAAGGTTGCCTTTGAGGGGGATCGCTTGACGACAGAACTGCGGGAAACCAGCCAGGAAATCATCGTACGAACGTCTTCCGGCTCCGGTTCTGGCGGGGGTGTGACCGAAAGTCTTGAGCTGACCAAGGTAGATCAGGATATGCCTGACAAGGTACTGCCTGGCGCACAGTTTGCGCTCTATGATAAAGGTCAAAAAAGAGCCCCTCTCATTCAGACCACCAATCAGGAAGGCAAAATCATCTTTTCTTCCTTGCTTCATGACGATTACATCTTGGAAGAATTGGCAGCACCGGAGGGCTATAAAATCACCGAGGGCAAGCTTGAGATCAAAATAGATGCAACACTGCGACAAAGCTCTGGCGTAAAGAGGGTTGTGATCACCAATCGTAAAGAAAAGAAAAACGACCCTGAACCACCTGTAGACCCGGGAACTCCAACAGACCCCACGAATCCCTCAGGACCAGGAACGCCTACTCATCCAAACCCCTCACCCCCGTCCGGAGGCTCAGGTAAAAAACATGACAAAGATCCGGAAATACCCGATATTCCGTCTATAATCGTCCCTCCGTCATTGCCAAAGTCTCCGGAGGACATAGTCCCTCCACAGGAGGAACCTGCGCCTATACCGCCGGAACTGCCAGCCGTCATGCCTCATCAAGATCCTCCTCCGGTGGATTCGAAAGACGATCCCGAACCTAAGATCCGTCTCAAGGTTCCGGAGAAAGAACCTGAAGAGCCGGAGGATACACCTGCGGTACATCAATTACCCCAAACAGGTGAAAGCAGCCCCGTTCCGTTCTATTTGACAGGCATAGCGATGGTTATATGGGGCGTATTTTTGAAATTCAGACGGACAAACAAAAAATAAAATTAATCACCTGCCCTGATCTCACGGCTCATTCCATTCCCGATTGGAATGAGTCAGGAATGGGGCATTTTTCAAAAAAGTATGTATAATCCGTACTTTGCTTAGGGGAGGCGAGATTGCTGCGTCTGCGTAAACTTTCCTACGTATTCATTGTGTTAGGCTTACTTTTTATTTTGTTTCCTAAAGCGACGGAATGGAATGAGGATCGGGAACAAAGCAAGCTATTAAAAGCAGCCGAGCTACCAACAGGAAAAAGCGATGCGCTATGGACCGCCAGTCTTACGGACAGCTATGCTCGCTTGTCTACTCGTCTTACGGAAGTTCCGGTTAGTGAAGCGCGACAAAATACTTCCCCATCTCCTGCTCCCATGGCAAGCGCTAATGAACAAACTCCCATAGCCACTATTAGTATAAGTCGTATTGCTTTAAAGCTCCCTGTGTTGGAAGGCGCAACGAGGATAAATATGAGACACGCGGCTGTACATATGCCGGAAACGGGGACGCTGGGACAAGCGGGGAATGCCGCCATTGCTGCTCATCGGGCCCGTACCTCTGGACGTTTATTTAATCGTCTAAATGAATTGAAGATTGGGGATAAGATTGTTGTCAACACTCGGGGTAACCAATATGTATATAGCGTTTATAGCCTGAAGGTGGTTGATCCTACGGACGTGTCTGTTCTAAAAAGCTTCAAAAAACAAAAGCTGCTCACGCTGATTACATGTGACCCTCTCGTCAACCCCACCCATCGTCTCATTGTTCAGGCCAAACTAAGCACCTAAAGCCATTTTAAAGTACCTATTTCTATGAGTAAAAATAAATCAGGCGGGCCATTCCTGTTCATTACAGAAATACACCCGCCAATGCTCACATCATGATTCAGTTGGATTCTTGGCAATCAGCTTGAAATCATCAAAGTGGAATCCTGGTGCAACCACACAGGTTACCAGCACGGGCTCATCCCCAAGCGGACGTGCCGTTTGCCATACTGCTCCTGGGACGAGTGCTTGTGGATGCTGTCCTGCCTCCACATCCGCACCGACGATAATCACAGTTTCTTCACCAGGCTCTTCTCCGCTTCCACCCAATTTCAACTCTACAGGGCTTCCGCTATGATATAACCACAGCTCATCAGAATGGACCACATGCCACTCGGAGAACTCGCCCGGATGCAGCAAGAAATACGTAGACGAAGCTGCAAAGCGCGGACCGGAATACACATCCGGCAGTACAGGCTTCGGAATTTGGAAATGGGCCTTCCACATCTCTTTGTACCAGCCGCCTTCTGGATGGGGCTCCATGCCCAATGCCGTTACTAGCGGTGAAATAGCTTTCGTCATTGTCTAACCTTCCTTTACCCTAAATTCCTTCTTCCCTACTGTAAAACATAGCGTTGCTTTTGTCACGTTTGTCCCTTGGCATGTCGAACGCTATTATTCCATGTCAAATTAAATAACATTAAATTGTGAATATTCATTTAATTTTATCATATAAATAGCAGTTAACAAGCAAAAGGACATACCTAAATATACTGCGCGTAAAGTTTAATGACATAAAATCTTGTTTTTTATTGTAAGCTTATAGTATCATGAGAGAAATTTTGAAATTCTAATAGAGCTTGATCATGTCAATCCGTCTACTAAGCTATGTATTCAAGCCTAAAGGGGTGAGCTCTCTGATCCAGTTTCGCAATGTCAACAAGCATTACGGTCATTTCCATGTACTCAAAGACATCAATCTTCAAATTAAGGAGGGCGAGGTCGTCGTAATCATCGGTCCCTCCGGCTCGGGTAAAAGCACCCTGCTTCGCTGCATCAATCGTCTGGAAACGATATCGGATGGGGAACTGATCGTTAACGAGATCCCTGTACATGACAAAAAGATTGATATTAATGCCTTCCGCCGCAACATCGGGATGGTGTTCCAACATTTCAATCTGTATCCACACAAAAAGGTGATTGAAAACATTGTACTGGCACCTATGAAGGTACTGGGCATCTCGAAAGAAGAAGCTACTCAAACAGCCATCACCTATCTAAAGCGCGTCGGAATCGAAGAAAAGGCACAGAGCTACCCCGCCCAATTGTCCGGTGGACAGCAGCAGCGGGTCGCGATCGCCCGTGGGCTCGCGATGAATCCAAAAATTATGTTGTTTGACGAGCCTACTTCAGCTCTTGATCCCGAAACGATCGGAGAAGTGCTGGATGTTATGCGCTCGCTCGCCCATCAGGGCATCACAATGGTCATTGTCACTCATGAAATGGGCTTTGCACGTGAAGTGGCGGACCGCGTGATTTTTATGGATAAAGGACAGATTTTGGAAGACAGCCAACCTGCCGAATTTTTTCAGAATCCGGGTGAGGAACGGGCTCGCCTGTTCCTGAGCCGTCTGATTCATCATTAAACAGACTACCAATGTAGCGTAAATCGAAAGGGGAATGTTCTGATGAGAAAAAGATTTCAATGGAGTACTTTGGTGCTGGTAGCTTTATCTTGTCTGCTCGTCTTGGCAGGCTGTGGAGGCAAAGAAGGAGCGGCAACGTCGGGGAATGAGCCAGCGGCAGCCAACGGGCTGGAAGCGATCAAACAGCGTGGCAAACTGGTCGTTGGTGTGAAATACGATACCAAGCTGTTCGGACTGAAAGACCCGGCTAGCGGAAAAGTAGAAGGCTTTGATATCGACATCGCTAAGGCTGTAGCCAAACATATTTTTGGCGATGAAACCAAACTTGAACTAAAAGAGGTCACGTCCAAAACACGAATCACCTTATTGCAAAACGGGGACATTGACGCCATTATCGCGACGATGACCATTTCGGATGAACGTAAAAAGCAGGTTGATTTCAGCGACGTTTATTTTAACGCCGGGCAATCTCTGCTCGTGAAAAAGGGGAGCCCCATCACCGGGCTGGAGTCTCTGACCCCAAAAACCAAGGTGCTCGCCGTGAAAGGCTCTACCTCCGCCAAAAATATCCGCGAAAAAGCACCTGAAGCAACGATATTGGAATTCGAAAACTATCAGGATGCTTTCAACGCCCTCAAAGCAGGTAAAGGAGAAGCGTTGACTACGGATAACTCTATTCTGCTCGGCATGCAGCAGCAAGACCCGAATTATACTCTTGTAGGCGGGAACTTCACAGAGGAACCTTACGGCATTGCAGTGAAGAAGGGACAACCCGAACTGCTGCAAGCCATTAATGATACGCTCAAGGAACTGAAAAGCAACGGTGAATACGATAAGCTCCACGAGCAATGGCTTGGGGTTAAACCCGAATAGTATTCTTGTGAAGGAGCCGCGATTGCGAGCTCCTTCCTTTCTTAGGTCTGGATAAGGAGGTACATTCACAGATGCTTACTTTTGATATCAACGTACTTTTTGATCATAGCGACCGTTTCAGAGAAGGCTTGCTTCATACCGTTCAAGCTAGTGTCATTGCCTTGGTTGGAAGCTTTATTCTGGGGGCTATTATTGCCATCCTCCGAATTGCGCCTTTTAAATGGCTGAACTGGATCGGTACCGTCTATGTAGAGGTCATCCGCAATATTCCATTGCTGATCGTCGTACTGTTTTTTTATCTCGGGCTTCCCACTTTGGGCATCCCTTTGGACGGATTCGTATCTGGAACGCTTGGATTGACCGTATACACGGCCTCCTTTATTGCTGAAGCCATACGTGCCGGCATTCAATCTGTGCCCAAGGGGCAATTTGAAGCGGCAAGGTCTTCCGGGTTGAGTTACAACCAGACGATGATCAGCATTATTTTACCGCAAGCCATCAAAATTGTACTGCCTGCGATCGGCAACCAATTCATTAATCTGGTCAAAAACTCTTCCGTGCTGGCTATTGTGGCCGGACTGGACCTAATGTATTACTCGGACCTCATTAACTCGGATACCTTCCTGCCCATCACAGTCTACGCCATCACGGCGCTGTTGTATCTTATCTTGACGGTTCCGCTTAGCTTTCTTGTACTATATATGGAACGGCGTCTGTCCAAAACATCCTAAGGAGGGAAGCCCGTATGGATTTCGGTGGATTATTTGTGTGGCCTAATGTGCGTTTTATACTGGAGGGCTTCCTGCTCACGCTGGAGGTTGCTATTTACTCTATCGTGTTCAGCTTCGTTCTCGGTATCTTATTCGGCATCCTGCGCTATACTCGCTTACCTGTCATTTCACAGGTTGCAGCCTTTATCATTGATCTCATTCGCAATCTTCCATTATTGCTCATTATTTTCTTCATCGGTATGGTTTTACCATCCATCGGATTGTCGATTTCCCTCAAGTGGGCAGCCATTACAGGCCTGTCGATCTTCGAGGGAGCCATGATCGCCGAGATTGTGCGCAGCGGTCTAAATTCGGTCCATAAAGGACAGGTGGAAGCCGCACGTTCCTCCGGTCTAAGCTACTCTCAAACCTTATGGCATATCATTCTGCCCCAAGCGCTTCGTCGCATGGTGCCCCCGATTGTCAGCCAGTTCATTTCCCTATTCAAGGATACCTCACTGGCTGTCATTATCAGTTTGCCGGAGCTGACGCATAACATTCAGATTGTCGGTGGGCAAAATCAATCCTTTGTCATTCCAGCCCTGCTGTTCGCAGCTTTCCTGTACTTTGCTGTCAATTACAGTATGTCACTGATTGCACGCAGGCTGGAAGTTCGTACACATTAAAGCTCCTGATACTCATCAGGGTTGCCACTAGTTGGAACCCACTGTTAGTACAGCTTGTATCTTTTCAATCAATCGCTTCAACGCTTCTCCCTGATAACGGCCAGACCGATAAATCAACTCTAGCTGACCCTGGAGCACGCCGCACAAAATAGGTACAGTGCAAAATTGTGAGCGATCCAATTCTGCCGCAAGGGACTCCGTCTGCAGGGTTACGGCAAGTCCCTCCTGCACCCAGTGCAGGATTGAAGGTATGGAATTTGTCTCCAAGACGGTTGCAAAGGGATACCCGCGATCCCGGAAGCACTTCTCAATCAGCTTCCTGCCGGGATGACACTCTGGCTGCATCGCCCAGGATACATGCCTCAATTCGTCCAGCGTAATGGAAGAACGGTTGGAAAACACATGCTCTACCGGAACAACAAGACAGTAGTTCTCCGTACGAAGAGGAAGCTGGACAAGCCTTTCATCCGTACCCGAATGCAACGTAATGCCAACATCCATTCGGTTATCCAGCAGCTGTTCTGTTACATCAAATGATGGATGGATGTGCAGGCTGACTCTAGGAAATGACTGATGAAAATGGATAAGCATTTCATGCAATGACTCCTCCAGCTCCGGTAATGCAATACCAATCCGCAAACTCCCGCGTTGCTCGGTGCGCAACTCCTCAATGGAAGCCTTTGCTTGCTGTAAATCCTTGAGCGCATGTGCACTGTGTTGCAGCAACAATTTCCCGGCATCTGTCATTTTAATTTTCTTGCCTGCACGGTCAAAAAGCGTCATGCCCAATTCCTCCTCCAGCGCCTTAATTTGCAAGCTAAGCGTGGGTTGGGAGATTCCGATCTTTTCCGAAGCTTTCGTAAAATGTAGTTCCTCGCATACGGCAATGAAGTATTGAAGCTGACGTATTTCCGTCTTCCTTCTCTCCCTTCGAGAATCCCCAGAATGATTGCATGAAAAGGTCAAAAGAAGCGCAAAATCGGATCCATCCGGTTCGCGCTTCTTCTTCAGGTTATTGCGCTTTTTTGAGATTATTGGGCTACTTCTGCTTTTTCCGCAGTCAGCGTAATATTCGCAAACGTGTCTGCATCGTACTCCTTGCCGCGGGTAATATCGTAATTGGCTACCCGATTATTCACTGCCTCTAACGAGTAACGGAATAACGTCGGTACGATGGGTGCCTCCTCGCTCATATACGCCTGCCACTGATTGTATATATCTTTACGATAATTGTCGTCAAAGGCTTTCACAGACACCCCTTCCTGCAACAGCTTATCATTCTCTTCACTGGTAAAGCGCGAGTAGTTAAAGCTGGCTCCGCGTCCATACAGCCCACTAGGGTTTACATCTGTACCTGTACTCCATGCGCCGCCAAAAATATCAATGCCGGGGTCATCCTTTTGCACACGGTCATAGAAAGAATTGAACTCAAGCAGACGACCGTCCACCAGCTCGACATGAAGTCCGACATCCTTCCAATTTTGCAAATAAAACTTCGCCAGCGATTCGGCTGTCGCATCCCCGCTCATTGCTGCATAATGGAGTACCAGTTCCTTGCCCTTAGGGTCCTCACGGTATCCATCTCCATTGGTATCCACATATCCTGCCTCGTCCAGCAGCTTTTTCGCCTTGTCTGGATCATACGCAATGCCCTTCGCATTCACATCATGGTATCCCTTGAAGGCGGGCGGGATCAGGGATGTCGCAGGAGTCCGAAGCCCATGATAGAGCTGCTTTCCAACCTGCTCATTATTCAGCGCATAGCCAAGGGCCTGACGCAATGACTTGTTCGCCAGCTTGGCGTTCGGGTCCATGATATTTAGACTCTTGGACTGATCGAAATTGCCCAGCTTAAAGCCTACATAGCTATAAGACAATTCCTCCTGACCGAGAAACTGTACATTTTTCGGATTACTGGCCCCATTGTAACGGGTGGTTGGATAGCTGGCCCAGTCGATTTCTCCGCTTTTCAACGCCTCAGTAATGACATTCGGATTCACCACCTTCAGATGAAGGCCATCCAACTTGGGCGCACCGTGGAAATAATCTTCATTTTTGACGAATTCCACAGATTCACCTGTGACCATAGATTTAATTTTGAACGGCCCATAGCCAATCGGATTTTTACGGACAGGATCAGATCCGGCCATATCTTTCACGGGAATATTCTGAAATACCTTTTTCTCCAGTGGTGTAGACCAAAGCCCCGATTTCACCGAAGGATTAGGTTCCTTGAAATGAATGGTAACCTCTTTCTCATTCAGCACCTTGATGCCAGAAATGGTTTTGGCCTTACCCGCGTGATAATCCTCCATGCCCACAATGTTGGTCATAAAGCTATCATAACGCGGACCTTCGTAGTCTTTATGACCAATCACTTCATAGGAAAAAGCATAGTCCTCTGCCGTTACGGGATTACCATCCGTCCAGTTCAGCTTGGGATCAATTTTGACAGTCACAGCCTTATTGTCTGGGGAAAAGGAAATCGTCGCCGCCCCTTTATCGTCAATATTTAAATTGGAGTCAATCGAAAACATAGAAGGGTAGAAAAACTGGAAGACTTCAAAATCAGGATTGCCTTCATAAAATACAGGATTCAGAATACCTTCAAAAGGGGTATCAGACACGAGTGCATAATTGATGATGCCACCCTTAATCGGCGCCTTATCGTTCTTGACCGCCTTCGCTAGCGCTGTCGCATTCACCTGCTTGCTATCGGACCCTGAGCCGCCTGTACCGTCAGACGATTTCCCTCCATTTGAAGCGGAAGGCGAACCGCTGCATGCGGCCAGAGAAAGTACCAAAATTGCAGATAGAACAGGCAGAATTCCTTTTTTCCAGCGTTTAACCATTGTAAATCCCTCCTTGTCATTGTCCTTATCCTTGAACTTCAGTTAACCCAATCGTTGTCTGGCATCCGTGGCGCGTTTGAGCGCCTGGCCAATAAAGTTAATCGCCAGCATTAGCACCAAAATAAGCAGTGAGGCTGGCAACCACATCCACCAGCTATTCTGCAAAACATCCGGGTCATTGGCATAACTCACCAGTGTACCCAAGCTTGGAGTAGATTCCGGTAAGCCAAAGCCGAGATAAGAAAGCCCGGTCTCAATCCCGATATTCCCCGCGAGGCTGAGGGTCAGGTTGACGATCACGACCGAGCTAAGATTGGGCAGCACGCCAAACCAGATGATTTTCCAATTAGGTGTGCCAAGAGTTTTGGAAGCCTGCACATAATCCAGTTCGCGCTCCGACAACACCTTGGCCCGGATCAGACGTGCTTTTCCAATCCATAAAAAGGCGGTCATAATGAAAATAAAGGACCCTATGCCGCTTTTGGGTACAATGCTGACAAATACGATAACCAGCATCAAAAACGGAAGCACCAGAATAAAATCAATGATTCGCATGATGATGTTATCGACCAGTCCCCCATAAAAACCAGCCAGCAAACCTAACGTTAAGCCAATAGCGGCGGATAACAATGTAATCGTAAAGCCGATGGTGAAGGAATTGCGGGCTCCAATGACCAGCTGGCCGAAAATATCCCTGCCCGCTCGATCTGTCCCCAGCCAATGCACTGAGCCTGGAGCTTCACGGATCGCGCCCAAATCGACCGTCGTGACTACATCCTGATTTACAAACAGGACAGAGGCATATATAAAGATCAAGAACAGAATTACAAAGCCAATGGAAACCAAGGACATTTTGTCACGCACCAGCTCACGACGTAGTACAGACCAACTGGATGGTGATTTACGAATGATTTCCGGCGTGAAGACCTCCTCCACCTGTATAGACACCATAATCCCTCCCTTTCTCTAGACTTGTTCGCTATACAATTCGAATGCGGGGATCGACTTTGCTTAGGATGACATCAGATAAAAGAGTTCCTAATAGCGCCAAGAAGCCAGAGATCATGACCAGCGCGTTCACGACTGAAAAATCCCGTTGAGTGATGGACTGGAGAAATAATTGGCCCAACCCCGGATAACAGAAAATAGATTCAAGAAAAATATTGCCTGCAATTACTCCCGTCAGGTCATAGCCCAAAAAGGCAGCAATCGGCAATAGAGAGTTTTTGAAAATATGGCGGGAATAAATTTTACCTTCGGGTACCCCTTTGGAACGCGCTGTTTTCACAAAATCCTTCAGTCTTGTGTCAATGACCTCATTGCGCAAATACTGAATCGTAGCCGTTGTACTGAGCAATGCGCCTGTAACCGCAGGTAAAATGAGATGATACGACTTGTTCACGTAATATGACCATGTCCCCGGCTCCACGCCTACATCCACACTGCCGCTGGTTGGAAACCAGCCGAGCCTGAATCCGAATACGTACAGCAGCAACAACGCGAGTATAAATAGAGGTGTCGCAAAGCTGAGATAGGTATAGCCCACTACGGTTTTGTCCAGCAGACTATGCTGATAACGACCGCTGAGTACGCCGAGCGGAATGGCGATCAGATACGTCAGAACCAGAATTACTACGCCCAGAAAGAACGTGTTCCCCAGACGGCTGCCAATCAGATCGGTAACGCTAATTTTATGTACATAAGATTTGCCCAGATCCCCGTGAGCAAGCTGGACGAGCCAGTTCCCATACTGCACCCACACCGGATCATTCAGTCCCAGTTTTTGTCGCTGTTCTTCCAGTGCGGCCGGATTCAGATTGGGTGTCGAAGTAATAAGTCCTGTCAGGGCATCCCCCGGCATAGCCTTAGCTAGGAAAAATATAAGCACGCTCAGTGCAAAAAGTTGAGGGATCATAACCAGCAGCCGACGCAGTGTAAATTTCCACATTTCTGTACCCCCCTTATGGTAGCGCGACTTGATGGGATGGACTTACTGATTTTAGCGCAAACGGCTTTCCACTCGCGTCTAGATGTTTGGGTAGCTCTGTTTTGTAGGAGGATAAAAGCATTCGTCTTTTTTGGGCATTTTCCAGTCGTTTTGTAGGATCAATATTGGGAATGGTTGCAATGAGGCGCTGGGTATACAGATGCTGTGGACGCTCATAAATGTCTTGCTCGCTCCCCTGCTCCACTAAACGACCCCGATACATAATACCGATTTGGTCGCACATATGGCGGATAATACCCAAGTCATGACTGATGAAAAGATACGTTAAATTAAACTCCCGCTGCACATCCTTCATAAAATTAAGCACCTGTGCCTGCACGGAAACGTCCAGCGCCGACACCGGCTCATCAGCAATGATCATCTTAGGGTTTAATGTAAGCGCACGCGCGATCCCGATCCGCTGCCGCTGCCCCCCGGAAAATTCATGCGGATATTTGTAGGCTGCATCGGCATTCAAGCCGACCTTTTCCAGCAACGTCTGTACTTTCCTTCGTTCTTCCTCACTGCTCAGCCTTTCAAAATTTCGCAGCGGTTCAGCAATGACATCCAATACGCGCTTACGCGGGTTGAGCGAAGAGTATGGGTCCTGAAAAATCATCTGAATATCTCTACGCAGTGGATGGCGATTGTTACGGCTCAGAGCTGCAAGGTCCTTTCCTTTAAACAGAAGCCGTCCGCTCGTCAGCTTATTTAGACCGATGATCGTCCTGCCTGTCGTCGTTTTTCCACAGCCGGATTCTCCCACCAGCCCGTATGTCTGGCCTGCCTCAATGCTGATCGACACGCCATCCACTGCTTTCACCTGATCGATAACACGCTGGAAGAAACCACCGCGCACCGGATAGTGAACCCTCAGATCATTTAACTCCAGTAGTGCCATGAGCAGCCTCCCCCTTTGCCTCGTCTTCAAAATGAAAATGCTGATAACATGTACAACGGACCCAATGTCCAGGGGAAATTTCATTTAGTTGGGGATGGTCTTCATGCACTCTCTCCTGAATCCAAGGAATACGCGGAGCAAAGCGGCAGCTATTGCGGGGGATATCTTGTAATGAGGGAACAATGCCGCCGATGACATGCAGTGATTCCCCCTTGGTATGCGATCCCGGCATAGAAGCAAGCAAAGAACGCGTATACGGATGCTGTGGATGCCTGAATAATTCAAAAACATCAGCGCTCTCCACGATTTCTCCGGCATACATGACCACCACGCGGTCGGCTACTTCTGCCACAACACCAAGATCGTGCGTAATCAGGATAATTCCGCTCTCAGACTCCTGTTGAAGCTGTTTGAGCAAGTCGAGAATTTGCGATTGGATCGTTACATCGAGCGCAGTCGTCGGCTCATCTGCAATAATAAGAGAAGGTCGGCAAGCTATGGCAATCGCGATCATCACACGCTGCCGCATCCCTCCTGACAGTTCATGCGGATACTGATCATACACACGCACAGGATTCGGTATATCTACACTTTCCAGCAGCTCCAGCACACGTTCCCTTTTTTGCTTCGTAGATAGTGACGTATGATAATCAAGATTTTCCTCAATCTGCTTGCCAATGCTCATCAACGGGTTGAGTGCTGTCAGCGGGTCCTGAAAAATCATGCCAATGCCCGCTCCGCGGATTTTATTCATTTGCCCTGAAGAAAGACGGTTCAGGTCCGTGCCTTTAAAAAGGACCTCTCCCTCTACACGTGTGCGTTCCATGTCATGCAGTTGCGGGATAGAAAGCGCCAGCGCGCTTTTGCCACAGCCAGATTCTCCGACTACAGCCAGCACTTCATTGGGGTTGACCGTCAGATCCAGATGGTCGACTGCGGGGTGATATTGATCCTTGATGCGAAAAGAGACGGATAATCCTTTAATTTCCAACACGGGTTCGGTATTCAATGCGCGCTTCCTCCATTCTCCATGGTCTTGTCCCGCTTATTCTCACCATGTTTGATGTTTAAAACCTCTCATGAACATTACATACCGTTTTTGTCGGAATAATTTGAATACATCCTATCACCAGTATATGGATATATCAATTAAGATTATGCTATCAACATCATTTAAAAAATCAATGATCCAGCAGTAGCGCGGCCTTTTTGGCACAAAATGTAATGAAATAACCAACCACAGGTTAATTTTCATCACAAAAAAAGTCGCCTGATCCCTCTACAGGGATCAAACGACTAACTAATACCAGCTCACATTGAGCTTCTGGCGATAATTATGAAGCCGCTCCATAGGAGCCAGACTTGAACGTTCTAGGATCATACCATTTGTAGCCTGCTGCCGGAGCAGACCAAGGCTCAGGCTGCGGTTCCGTGGAAGCCGCAGGCTCCTCGAATGGCAGAAGCTTCGTTGGTTGATCCAGAGTCAAACCTGCCACATCGGACAATTTCGTGTAGTCCTGCTTCCATGCAAGCCATTGGACCGTTTGTACCAGGAAGGTGGAATCATCCACTTCCTTGAAACCATCATATGTCTTCTTCGACTGTCCGTTTTCCTCACGCACATATTTCGGTGTAGCATCTTCTACAGGGGAAGAATCACCGATGAACGCTGCCTTGCCTTGACCTACCTTGGAGATAGCGGCATAAGGCCCTTCTGCACGGCCCCCGCCGTTATAAACTCCCTGATCTACAGCATTCCCCCATTTTTTCGTGCCTGAAGGGATATAAGCAATGCCTTTAGCCTTGGTAGGATCAATAATAGCCAGCGTAGATCCTGCATGCATTGCAATCGAGCGCACACCCTTGGTAATGCCGAAAGATTGATCTGCGGCTACAATGTCAGTAGCATTCACGTCACCAAGCGCATTATAACGGAAACGAACACCAAAGTTGGTCGCCAGCCAATCGGAGCTTGTTAATCCTTGCATCGCCGGTGATGCAGCTTCTTCTGCAGTCATGCCTTTGGCCGGATTAGTATAGGCTCCACGACGGTAGCCATTCATAACTTCGGAGGAATCCCAACGGTTTTTGTTACGGTCCGCATTATAATGATCGGAGATGAAGAAGACGCTCCCCCCGTTATTCACGTATTGCAGCAGAGCAGCCTGCTCGGATGCCTTAAAGGCAACATTCGCTTCACCAATAATGAACACATCATATTGGCGCAGCTTGTCATATGTTATGGCCTGCTCTCCATAAGTAAAAGGAATGGGACGATTCAATTGGTCTACCGTAAAGCCTACATTACGCAGTCCATTGGCAAAGTCGGAGAAGGCGCCTTCAATGACCCAATCTGCTGCGCCAGCGGTCTGTGCGTGCGTATTATCGAACAGCACCTTTTTGCCTTTTCCATCCGGCAATGTAGTACCGGGTTGACCCGGGTTGCCAGGTTCACCTGGTTCCCCCGGCTCGCTTCCGCTCACCAGTTCAACAGCGCTTGGGCTTTTCACTCCACCAAAATTATTGTAGGCGCCGAGTGTACCCGTCACACGAATTTTGCTGCCGATCAGCTCAGGATGGCCTGACAGCCCAAATTGCCCTCTGTACGCTGAAGTCAGCTGTACATCCAATAGATTAGACGTATTACGTTCATTTGCCTGATCGGCAATCAGTACGTTAAAATCATTCGCGAACGGAGAAGAAAAGTTAGCCGTTTTCGATCCGGTAGCATGTCCGACGATGTAGCCTTCCACCGTCACCGTACCTCCACTACTTTGGCCCTGAAGTGCTTCGGCTACTGTCAATGCTCCCTCTGCCTTGACCTGACCGAATGGAACGAAGATCCCAATCAGCAGTGATACGATTGCTGCTAGATGCAGCATCCCTTTTAAGCGTGAACCTGTGAACCGCAAGCCTTTTACCATACGTCAATATCCCTCCTATGTTTTCCATAAATGTACTTGTCCTTTATCAGATTAGCCGCCAATCTTCTAATTCCTTCCTGATTTCATCCATAATTATGTAAATTTTAATCTTTTTTATTGGAAACGCACCTGTTTATGTAAAAATTGAACCCTGTGATTGACACCGAGCACGGCATACATTACCCTAAGGAAGACATGTAGAACGGTATACGCGAATGAAGATGACGGGAGAGTCTGTCCAGGGAGCCTACACTCTGGCGGCACCGAAGGAGCAAGACGCCAGCACCCGGCTGGCGGATAATCTCTCAGGTCCATGTATCGTCATCTGACGCAACTCTGGAGAGAGCGCAAGCCACCCAAGGGGTAAGGCGGTAAGAACACCGCACGAAACTCTCAGGTAACGAGGACAGAGATAAGGGAAACTTCCTTATCCTGTCCTTTTTTGTGCTCACATTGTGCGTCAGCATTAGGAACCGTCATAACCGCGCAAAGACGCGGAAATACCATATAGTATGGTATTAGAACATACAGGGGGCCACACCATGCGTTTCAAAGATGTATTTTCTATTATCGGCCCGGCCATGACCGGACCTTCCAGTTCACACACCGCAGGCGCGGTGCGACTCGCACGCGTTGCCCGGCACTGGCTCGGAGAGCAGCCTGACCGTGCCCGCATGACATTATACGGCTCCTTTGCCGATACGTATAAAGGACACGGGACAGATCTGGCTCTCATCGCAGGACTGCTTAATTACGATACGGACGATCACCGGATTCCCGATGCCGAGCAATGGGCCGAACAAGCCGGGATGGCCGTGGAATTCGCCGTCAGCGGACTCCCCGCCCCTCATCCGAACACTGTCCGTTTCGAGCTGTGGAAGGGCGAGGATCAGCGCACACTGTTGGGCTCCTCCATCGGCGGCGGCAGCATCCATGTCCAGCAACTGAACGAATTCCGGGTCAATCTGACCGGGGAGCTGCCTACGCTGGTGCTTCTCCACTCAGATAAGCCCGGTACATTGGGCGCGATAACTTCAGCGCTGGGCGCGGCTCACATTAACATTGCCTATATGCACGTAGATCGCAAGGGCCGGGATGGTGAAGCACTCACCGCCATTGAAACGGACAGTTCTGCTCCAGCTGAACTAATTGCGGAACTGCGTTCTTTACCTCATATGTATGAAATTAAGATGATTAATTTGAAAAAAGGAGCTGAATCCGATGCGGTTTAGCCATCTGCATGAGATCAGCGCTTTATGCGCTGAAGAATCCACCACGATTGGCCGCTTGATGATTCAAGAGCAGGTACAAGAAACGAATACAACGGAGGAAGAAATCTTTCGTCAAATGTCTGATTATTATGAAGTCATGAAGGAAGCCGTTCATCGCGGACAGACACAAGACACCGTATCCCGTAGTGGATTGACGGGCGGGGACGGCAAGCGCCTAGCCGAGTATCTGCGGGCAGGGGAAACCTGCTCCGGTGATGCCTCCGCGCTCGCCATGGCTTATGCCCTCTCCGTGTCGGAGGTTAATGCATCCATGGGTCGCATTGTCGCCACGCCTACCGCAGGCTCATGTGGGGTTATCCCTGGTGTATTCATCAGTGCGCAGGAGCGGTTCGGCTGGGATGATGAGCATATGGTGCACGGCCTATTCGCCGCTGGAGCCATTGGCTACGTGATCGCCAACAACTCCTTCATTTCTGGCGCGGAGGGAGGCTGTCAGGCTGAGATTGGCTCAGCTATCGGGATGGCCGCTGGTGCTATGGTCGAGTTGCGCGGTGGTACGCCTGAACAGGCTGTTCACGCCGTGGGCCTCGCTCTTAAGAACACGCTCGGCCTGATTTGTGACCCCGTCGCCGGACTCGTGGAGATCCCGTGCATTGTGCGCAACGGGCTGGGAGCCGTGACTGCGCTTGCCGCAGCGGACATGGCTTTGGCGGGTGTGCGCAGCGCTATTCCGTCTGACGAAGTCATTGACGTAATGCTTGAAGTCGGCAGTGCGATGCCGTCGAAGCATCGCGAGACCGCCAAAGGCGGGTTGGCCCAGACGCCGACTGGCAAGCGTTTGACCGAATCACTTACACGCAACACACCGACCAAGAAAGATAAGTCATAATTTATAAGCGGTGCCTCCTTAAAATAAAAGAGCAAGCCTATCGTCCTTGGACGTATGCTTGCTCTCTTGTTTTACTGAACGGTTACCTGTACCTTCGTCATTTTACCTGCATATTTCACAGTAATTACAGCTTTGCCCTTGCCCTGTGCCTTAATGTTACCGTCTTTGACGGTCGCAACAATAATTCTGGACGAGGACCAGACAGCCGGTTTGGAAACATCCTTCTCCGACTCATCCTTATACGTGGCTGTAGCCGTAACCTTAGCCAGCTGTCCTGCCTTCAAATTCAAAGCGACTTCGTCTGTTTGCAGGTATTTAAGCGTATCAACATCCACGGGTACACTAATTACCTTCCCGCCAAACTTCGCCTGAATGTTAGCTTTACCGTAGCTAATCGCAGTAACCTGACCCTTTTTAACAGTGGCTACCTTATAATTAGACGTTTTCCATTCAGCTTGGGCCGTAACGTCCTTTTCTTTACCATCACTCGATTTAACCACAATCGCGATGGTTTTTTGATCTCCAGATTTGAGCGATAGCGCGATTGCATCCGCTTCAATCTTTTGCGCTACGTCCACTTCTACCGTAAACGTAATGTTTTGCTTGCCATATGAAGCAGTCACAGTTGCCTTACCGCTACCATTCGCTTTGATCAAACCTTCGCTAACCTCAACCACTTTTACATTGCTAGTTGTCCAGGTGGCGTCCTTAGTTACATCTGTTTTTGTACCGCCACTCTTAACTCCTGTTACTTTCAGTTGCTTCGTTTCCTGAGCACCAAGCGCAATTACACGCGAGTCTGTTTCCAGACGGTCTACAAGGCCTACTTGCACGTTAATCGTCAGTTTTTTGCCATTATAGGTCGCTGTAATAACCGCTTTACCAGCGGATTTACCCGTAATCGTTCCTTTGGACACAGAGGCAATATCTTCTGCGCTTGAAGTCCATTCTGCATCCTGTGTTACATCTTCTTTACGTCCATCCGCATAAGTAGCCGTCAAAGTTGCAGTATAGTCCTCATCAATATCAATCGTTGCCGTTTTGGAGGACAGAGACAGATCACCAGGTACATTTACGGATACCGTAGCTGTAACTGTTTTGCCACCATAAGAAGCGGTGATCGTAGCCTCACCTGTTTTATAACCCGTGACTTCTCCCGCACTGACAAAAGCGATATCTTCATTGCTGGACTTCCACTCTGCCTTACTTGTGATATCTTCTTCCGTACCTGTTACATACGTTGCGGTCAGCTTGAGCTTTTTGGATTCCTTGGCATTCAGGCTCAGCTTGTCCTCACTCAAATCCAGATATCTGGAGGTTTCGACATCTGTCTTGATCGAAACGGTCTTATCTCCATACTTAGCGGTCACCGTAGCCGAACCCGCTCCAATCGCCATAATCGTTCCCTTATTCACAGTCGCAATCTTTTCATCGCTTGATGTCCAAGTAGCTTTATCTGTGATATCCGTTACCGTCCCATCCGGATAAACGGCAGAAACTTGTACTTTTTTAGATTCATCCAGACGGAGAAAAATATTGGATTCACTGGCTTTCAGCTTATTCGTTTGATCGACATCCACCGAAATTGTAGCGGACATCGTGCCATACTTACCTGTAATTGTCGCCTTTCCCGCGCTATAGCCGGTAATGGTGCCTTTCAGTACATCCGCCACAGCTGCATTACTGGAGCTCCACTCAGCGGACTCTGTCACGTCCTGTACCGATCCATCCGGGAACGTCGCTGAAAGTTTAACCTTCTCAGTATCCTTCAACAAAAGAGAAACCTCTGATGAACTGACATCGAGACGTTTAACCTGCTCCACCTGCACAGCAATGGTTACGGTCTGTTGACCATATACGGCCTTAATATTAGCTGTACCTGCTCCCTGAGCGGTAACCAATCCGTTAACTACTGTGGCTACCTTTTGATTATCGGAGGTCCAAGTAGCATCACCCGAAACCTGAGCTGTTGTATTATCACTGTATGTCGCTGTCAAATCAACCTGTCCTGTACCGCTTGAACGCAAGTTCAGGCTTTGTACACTGGATGTCAGCGCCTTAACCTTTTTCGTTACATGTACCTGAACCGATTGCACCTTCTCTTTATAGGTCGCAACCACGGTGGCTTCCCCTTCAGCCTTGGCCGAAACTGTACCATTATACACAGTAGCAATAGCTGTATTATCACTTTTCCAATCCGTGCTTACGGTTACATTCGAGGTTGTCCCATCGCTAAAAACAGCAGTAGCCGTCAACGCAGCCGTATCTCCCTGCTGCAAAGTTACCTCGTTAGAGGAAAGGACAATCTTGGAAAGCACCGCATCCGCAGCAGATGCAAATCCTGCATATGATGTAAAACTTGAAATCAGGATGACCAACGCCAGAAAACCGGACCATCTATTCTTCAAAATCTAATTCCCTCCCATTTCAAAACTTAAATTAAGGATTTCGCAAAATCCTTACACCTACGTTTTATGTCGTCATATGGAAAAGAATAGTTTAGGCTTCGAAGGAAATTTGGTCCTTATTAACTAGATCGTTTCTGATAAAGATTAGACATTACAATTTGTGTAGCTTCAGAGCCATAGTGAAGAGTTTTCTCAACAGATCCACAATCTCGCATTTACAAACAGCTATATGCTGCTGCGCGAACTCTTAAATGATGGTATTCTTCCATATTAGGAGCCAGTTGGTGCATATAAACGACGGAGTAATCAGATGGCTTTACATTAACAACTCAGCCACCGTTTCCTTCCAACGATGGATCACCGATTCCGGTTCCTTGAGACGGACCGTGACACCTGTCAAGATATCCGCATATTGGGCCGAATCTTCTCTGGCTGCAAAAACATGAGCAGCAAATCGCTCACGTACATGCTTGGCTCCAGGCAAAGCAGGCAGATGTTCCAGTGATAACCGCACATAATGCGCCTTCCCCCCGGTGAACACCGCAAGCGTCGCCTTCCCAGTACGGATCATGTTGCCCGTCGTGGTCGTACCCGGCCATAGTGCCAGACGCAAATTCCCCTCGTCCAGCGCTACAACCTCGCCCACACTAATCATCGCTATGTGCGGCCACTGATCTTCCGTGACCGTCAGCAGCATCATTGCTTCATGCTGCTTGTCCTTCAACTCCTTACCGTCCAACAGCGTAAACAGTTCCTTACCGATCCTTGGTGTCTGCATGAAGTATATTCCCCTTTACTTTTGGCCTATAACTTCAAAGTACCATAATTTACGGCTACTTACGAACGACCCTATATCCGCTCGGGAATAGGAGGAACATGAGCAGCATTCGGAATATCTTGGGGGTTTACCTTGAACGCCGATTTATACTTTGCTGGATCCGTAATGCTATCCGGTTCTGAGGTCCGCCATGTGAACAGGCATACAGGGCACAACAAAACCTCCCAGGCGCCTTTAACTGGCGAGCGGGTAACAACTTCTGAACGATTAGATTCACAACGGGGACAAATATGCATCTGTCAGCACTCCTTTAATCTTTCTTTATTTTTAAAAATATTCAGCGAAGCATTTGGCTCAACTTTTTCTCCCATTCCGCTACACCCAGCGGGGAATCGAGCGACTGCGAGTAATGTCCTCTAATATCCGGTGCTACAGGTGTCGTCGCATCCAATATCATTTTGTGCGTCATACCTGCCGGATCAGAGCCGGGGTCAAGCGGTAAAATAGACAAGCCAGGAACAATGACAGCATCATGCTTTGGATGAAGCTTGGTGGATAAAGCCCACATGACCTGCGGCAGATTGAACGGATCGACCTCCTCATCCACCACAATCACGAGCTTGCAATACCCCAATCCATGCGGAGTCGTTAACGCACGCATTCCCACAGCCTTTGCAAAGCCGCCATACCGGGTTTTCGTGGAAATAATAGCGACCAGCCCATGCGTATACATGGCATTAACGGCTACGATTTCATTAGGAAAAGCATCCTTAAGCTGCTGAAACAACGGTACACTTGTATTCACACCGATCATATAATCCGTTTCGGTCCAAGGCATCCCGATGTACAGATGCTCAAAGATAGGCTGTTTGCGGTGATATACACGATTAATCTGAATGACTGGCATCGCGCGGCCGCCGGAATAGTGACCTGTGAATTCACCGAATGGACCTTCATACTCACGTTCACCTGCTAACACTTCGCCTTCCAAAATGACCTCGGCTCCCCAAGGCAGATCCAGATCTGCATCCTTCGCTTTGACCACACGATAAGGCTCACCCTGAATGGCGCCCGCCATCTCATATTCGGATTGATCGTACAGCAACGGCGTAGAAGCAGCCGTTGTAATCACAGGCTCACATCCGAGGGCAATAGCCACCTTCAGATTTTCTCCGCGCTCCTCAGCCTGACGGATATGGATCGCAATATCATGCTGTGGTACAGGCTGGATGCCCAAACGGTTCTTGCCTTTCACCTGCATCCGGTATAAGCCGACATTTTGCTTACCGTAGGTGTCCGGGTCATCCAGATCGCGTGAAACTAGAATTGCTTTATCCAGATAAAACCCTCCGTCCCCCTGATTCAAACGAAACAACGGCAAAATATCAAACAAATTAATATCCTTTGTAATCTCGACTTCATGAAAAGGAGCGGTTTCTTCCCGCTTCACGGGCACCGGAAATTGTTCATAGCGTCTGGCAAATTCAAAAAACTGCTCCTTGAGCGGCGTGTTTTTGGGCATTCCCATCATGAGGGCATGATTGGGCCAGGAGCCCATCACATTCATTGCAATACGAGCATCCGTATATCCATAGATGTTGTTGAAAAAGAGAGCAGGCGTCTTATCTCCAAGATTGTTTAACGCTCTGTTAGCTGCTGCGAGGTCCGGCTCCGGCTTTACCTCATCGCTGATCGTGAGTAATTGTCTCTCCTTTTCCAAGGTGTGTAGAAAATCGCGAAAGTCTTTATAAGCCATCATTCATTCTCCTTCGTCTTTCGATTTCTCAATTCTGGTGCAGCCTGGAGTCATTCTGCTTCATTCCATCCCAACGTTTGGCTGCGGTTGTGACAATACCGAACTGATCCAATGCACGAAAAACAATATGATCCACCAATTCCTCGATACTTGCAGGATGATTATAAAAGGCAGGCATCGGCGGCAGGATCATCACGCCCATACGTGACAGCTCCAGCATATTTTCCAGATGGATACTGCTTAATGGTGTTTCTCTGGTCATGAGCAGCAGCTTCTTTCGCTCCTTCAGTATCACATCCGCTGATCGGGTAAGCAGGTTGTCCGCCATACCAATACGAATGGAGGCAAGGGTCTTCATGCTGCAAGGAGCGACGACCATGCCATCTACTCGAAAGGAGCCGCTGGAAATACGCGCAGCCTGATCCTTATACGAGTAGACCGCATCCGCCATCGCCTCCACTTCCTTCACCGTGTAGCCTGTCTCATAGGGGATGTTCGCAATAGCCCACGGGGATAGCACCAGATGGCTTTGGACTCCAGCCTCTCGTAATTGTTGTAATATACGGATACCAAAGATCGACCCTGTCGCTCCCGATATTCCTACAATGATTTTCTTCATATGTCCCCTCCTTCCATCCCATCGTTTTATGTTCACCCATGCATTACTGTCAAAAATTATACGCTCGTTCCCTGCACACGAAAAATATATATAATATATGTAATGCATACTTTAAAAGTATTCAAATTGAAACGTTGTTTAGAAATGAGGAGGAATCCCCAATGGACTTGAAGCATCTGCATTACTTTTGCGTCATCGTGGAGGAAGGGCAAATCACCAAGGCCGCCAGAACGCTCAACATGGCCCAGCCTCCACTGAGTCAACAACTCAAAAATATGGAGGACGAGCTTGGTGTAAAGCTGATTTACCGTGAAGGAAAGAAGTGGGAAGTTACCGAGGCCGGGTATACACTGTATACACGCGCCAAACGATTATTGGCTGAAATGGAGGACACCTGTAGAGAAATTGGGGAGTTTGAAAACAAAGTAACCGGCACACTTGCTATAGGCACGTCATCCGCCTGTATGTCTCTGATTACTGAACAACTCAGTCGCTTTCATCAGGTTTATCCAGAGGTATACGTTAAAATAGGACACGGAGACACACATCATCTGGAAGAGCTGTTACACCAAAATAAAGTTGATCTGGCCCTGCTGCTGCTTCCGGTAGATGACAAATCGTACCATACGATTGAACTGGAGGGCGTTTCTTTTGTTGCGGTTCTTCCGTGTGAATGGGCAGATCGCCATCCCAGTGGGGAAATTACATTACAGGAAGCTGCCAGCTATGACCTCTTGTTGGGACGCCGAACAGAAGGACACGGACTATACGAAACCGTCATCCGCAAATTTCAGGAACACCATCTTATTCCGCGCGTCGTACTGGACTGTCCAGAAATATCGACCATTCTCTCGCTCGTTTCCACAGGCATGGGAATTACCATTATTCCAGACGCTGGCTTGGGACAAGAATACGGGGACAGATTTCGCACACTCTCCATTAGGGAGCCATTCCCCTTCACACAGCCTGCCGTCGTATGGCGCAAAGATCGTTATTTATCCAATGCAGCTCGCAAATTTGTTGAACTGTTACAAGCTGGAGACGCGAAAAAGACTGTTCCCGAGTAGATGCTCTACCGCTCTACTCCTGAAACAGTCTGATGCTAGATGAACTTCCTTCATTCGGTCGTTGATAACCGCCTTACTTGACTCCTTGATGCCGATACTCGGTTGGAGTCATTCCACATTTGCGCCGGAATACCTGTGTAAAATGCCGCATATCCTGATAGCCGATCCGCTCCGAAATATCAGCCAGCCGCAGATGAGGATCACTGAGCAGACGCTTCGCCTCCTCCATACGCAGGCAAATGACGTAATCCTTGTAGCCTTGTCCCGTCTTTTGCTTGAATAACTGGCTGAAATACACCGGATTCAAAAATACGATTGAAGCCACCTTCTCCAGCGACAGCTCCTCTGTAAAGTGAGCCCGAATGTATTGCAATGCCACATCTACCGTATGCATGCCTTTGCGCAGACATTCTCCTGTATCCGCTGCTGCGGCTGCAATCTCCTCTGGTGTACGTCTTAGTCGCGCCACCTCTTCAGGTATGGAGGCAAAATTGTGATGAACACCCGAACGTGTGATTTGTAGGGGCACCTTCACATAACGCTTCAAATGGGATTCGAGCAACGTCTCTAGCCGTGCGGCCTCTGCCTCATCCCTTAGCCTTGCAATGCCCAGCAGACTATGGCGGTCTAGACTGACGACAAAGCCGCTGCCTCCTGCCTCAATGAGCTCGGACAGTACATTTTCAATCATAAAATGCTCCAGATGCGTCTGCTTGTGATCAGGTTCCATGCGAACCATGAAGAGATGGAATTCCGGATAATTTTCGACAAAAGGCTGTATATCCAGCTTGCCCGTGTCCAGTCCAAGGGCATAGCGTTGGAAAACGGCTTCACGCAAATAAACCATATTGGATTTGAGAAGCCTACCCTCGTTCGCCTGCTGCGAGGCCACAAGCGCTTCGGCTGCCAGTATTTCAATGCATTCCAGCAGCTTTCTTTTACCAATCGGCTTTAATAGGTAGTCTTTGGCACCCAGCTTTACTGCTCTTTGTGCATAATGGAAGTCGGAATGGGCCGAAATGACAACCCACTGCAGATGAGGATGCTTTCGCTTAGAAATACGCATGAATTCCAGACCATCCATACCGGGCATCAGGATATCAGTTAATACAATATCTACAGGATGCTCCGCCAGAATGCCTGCTGCCTCCTCGGTGGAAGCAGCGAGATGAATGCCGCAGGTTGGTAGAGCTTGGCCAATGGTACGCCGAATCCCCTGCCGAATCATATTTTCATCGTCAGCTATCAGAATATTCATGTTTCTCCTCCTTCTGTGGCAGAGGCACACTTACAGTGACTGTTGTTCCGGCCCCAGGTACGCTAGAGATCCGTAGGCCGTACTCTTCTCCGAACATGTGCCGTAGCCGTAAATTTAGGTTTTGCAGGCCGATGCCTCCCGCCTGCCCGCTGCCCGCCTGTTTGCCGGGTTCTGCCAAAGCGACCTGGACCACCTCCCATCGTTCGTACTCCATCCCTGCACCGTTGTCGATGATGTGCAGACTCAATACACCGCCATATTCCTCCGCTCTGACGAGCAACTTGCCACCTGTATCCGCATGAAGAGGCTCCAATCCGTGCTTCACCGCATTTTCAATCAATGGCTGTAAGGTCATTTTCGGCAAGCGGATATCCATCCATCGTTCTTCAATATTGATGTCTACGGATACCCTGCCCTCCAGCCGGGCTTGGATAATGGTAAGATAGTGGCCAACCTGCTCCACTTCTTCACGAAGGCTTACATCGGTCCCCTCTTCCCAATGGCTGCTGTAACGGAACATATGGGATAAGGAGAGAACCACCTCTCCGAGCTGATCTTGTCCCTTTTCATCCAGCATCCAATAGATCATATCCAGCGTATTATACAGAAAATGTGGATTGACCTGCGTCTGTAGCGCGTGCAGCTCCGCATTTTTTTCACTGACCGATGATATACGCACCAGCTCGATTAGCTCTGCAATCCGTCTTACCATATGGTTAAAAGAGGTAGCTAGTTGATTGATTTCTTCATAGGATTTGGTGTTTACCGTATGACGGAAATTTCCTGTCTCTACCCGCTTCATTTCCCGAATGACTCGCTTGAGTGGATGGGAAATGCCCCTGGAGACGATAGATGCAATTAACGCCGACACAATAATAAGTATAGGTGCCACGATAAATAAGTACCTTTGATTTTGCACCAGCTCCACGTTCAGATCCTCACTAGGTGTCACACTAATCACAGACCAGTCGGCAAACGGCAACTTGGAAGCGATTACAACTCTTTCATTACTTCGATTTACAATAACATCCTCCTCCGGTACCTGCTGCTCTAGATTTTGCAAATCCGGTGGCGGATCAGAGGAAGTGGCCGACACAATTCGATTTTCATGACCCAACAAATATACCTGACTATTGGTGCCTAACCGCAAATTGTGGAGAGCGGACAAAACAGAACGCGGCTCAGCCTCAAACAGGACAATACCAATCGGCTTGTGTTCATCCAGATCATAGAGCTGCCGCCCAAACGCAAACACGGGTCTGGTTTCCACCTGATCAATGACAGAGTGAGGATACACGCCCAGCCATGCAATTTTACCCGCCGACTTTCGAATTTCCTTATACCATTCCGTATGTTCGTAATGAGTATCAATGACATTCATATAATTGCCATAGTTATATACCTTGCCTGTGTCTGTGATGACATGGATGCCAATCAGATCCTCACGCGAATAATAGATAGCCCCCAGAATATTCGTAATCGTACGTTCGTTGATGTAATTGACAGCAGGTAAATCACTACTATCCGTCGTCAACAGACGAACCAAATCCATATTGTTGCTGATCGATTTGGAGAGACTGTTATAGCTGCCAAGTAGCAATTCGAATAGGCCTGCCGTCTGGGATACATTTTTACGCGCCAGCTCGCTGACCTTATCATGGAACTGCACCGTAGTACGGTTGTAAAATAATAGACTGACCGCCAGCACAATGCCGGACATGCTCAATAGGAACAGAACAAACAAGCGGTATTGAATGGATTGAAAACGGCGCATCATACCTCCGTGCGCTCCTTTCGCATCGGCCGCCTATCCTTTAACCGCTCCCGCAACCATGCCCTTGGTGATATTTTCGGACAGAACAAAATAAATAATAATGACCGGTAAGGCACCCATGACTAGAAAAGCACCAATATTACCGTAGTTCACAGAATACTGGCTGACGAACGTATATACGCCGAAAGGGAGAGTTTTGAGCTTCTCGGACGAGATAAAGGTGGCAGCCATAATGTATTCATTCCAGATGTTAATGAAAGTTAAAATACATACCGTCATGATAGGCGGAATCGAGATGGGTAAGATTACACTGCGGAAAATACGATAAATGCTTGCTCCGTCAATGTAAGCGGATTCTTCAATTTCGTGGGGAATGGACCGCATAAAGCCGGATAGGATGAAGACCGCAATCGGTGTCTGAAAAGCAATGTAGGGTAAAATCAGTGAGAAATACGTATTCAGAATATGGACGTTTTTAAACATCACCATCAGCGGCAGTAGTGTGGCTTGCATCGGGATCATCATCCCGATCAAAAACAAAGTCAGCACAACAGCCCCGAAGCGCCAACGAAAACGTGTAATCGCATAAGCAGTCATCAAGCTTAATAAAATAACGAAAATCATCGTAACCCCGGTCACCAGCACACTGTTTCCTAAATAACGCAAGTAGCTCCCTGATTCATAGGCTTCCTGATAGTTGTGCCACTGGGGCACTTGAGGGAGTGCAAAGAAACTTGAGCTCAATATCTCTTCATTCGTCTTCAACGAATAGGTCAGCAGCCAAAAGAGTGGATACAGCTGCGTGACAATTAAGATTGCCAATAAGGAAAAGACTCCCGTTTTTTTCAAGGCATTCAACAGTTCCATCTCCTTTAGCTTACCTTATTTTCGATTCGTTTGAAAACAAAATTTATCACAATTGTAAATGACAAGCAAATCACTACGAGAATTGAAGCCAATGCGCTGCCATATCCGTATTTCATCGATAAAAAGGACATATTGTACATATACGTGGATACTGTATCCGTCGCATGGGCTGGTCCTCCACCCGTCATCACCCAGATCAAATCAAACGATTGCAGGGAGCCGATAAATGCTAATACAATTGATATCTTGAAAATAGGTACAATGAGCGGCAGCGTAATATAGCGGTCTGCTTTGAATCCTTCAGCTCCATCAATTTTGGCTGCTTCGTACAGCTCATTCGGTATGTTTTGCACCCCGGTAAACTGGATAAGCAAATGATAGCCAAAATACTGCCACAACGATACAAAATAGAGAGCGTACATCGCTATCTGTGGTTCCGTCAGCCATGAGCGTGTCCAGCTTTCCAGCCCAATCGCCAGCAAAATACCGTTCAGCATTCCACCCATCGAGGCCGGATTATAGATCGTCTTCCACAGCTGCCCGATAATGACCACCGACAGAATAACCGGCAGAAAATACATCGTAACCAGCGTATTGGCCTTACGCACATAACGATTAAGCAAGATCGCCAGCAGCAGACAGAACGGAATCTCCAGCATGGAAAACACAGCAAACATCATCGTCCGTTTCACGGATGGCCAGAATACTGAATCTGCTGTAAAAATCCGCTCAAAATTAGCCAGCCCCACGAACTTTGCCTCGGCAATTCCGTTCCAATCCAGCAATCCACAATACACCGACACCAGAATCGGAACAAATACCATACAGGTATACAACAACAGGCAGGGTAGCACGAAAACGGCAATGGTACGTGCTGGCACCTTCAGTACATTCATGCTCTAATCTCCTTTGTGTTGATTCTGAACATCTTCTGAGGATGCACAACCTACATGATTTCCAATCAGGGAAGGAGCATTTCGCCCCCTCCCTAGTGCCTGCTACTTCAGGATTTTGCAAAATTCGACTCCAGTCGCTCCAAAGTGCAATATCTAGACGAACTAGGCCATTTCGATCTATATATTGTTCATTGGGAGTCGCTTATTGGATTTTTGCAAAATCCTCACTTATTTATTCGCTTCAAAAGTGTTCTGATGTTCCTTGGCAACTTGTGCAGAGTCTTCTTTTTGCACGAACAGGTTTTGAATGCTACTTAGATGCGCCTGCGCAATAGCCGGATTCATCGTATTATCAAAAGCGAGATCGCCCCCTTTTACATTCTTGAACAGCTCATTAAGACTAATCGCTAACTCAGAGTAGCCCGCTTCCTTCAGATCACCTTTCATTTTCTGACCGCTGCCAATCGCATTTTTTAGATCAAACTGAATTTTAGGCATCTCCTTAATAAAATAATGCAGAAAATCCTTCGTTTCCTGTAAATGTTCACTGTTCGCAGATACCGCAAATGCGCTGCCCGGCGCAATTATATACTCATTCACATCACCCTTGCCATTCACCGTAGGGAATTGAAACGCTCCTACCTTACCCGCTACCGAAGAAGCATCAATTGACCCCGTTTCCCATGTACCCATGATATACATCGCGGCTTTTCCTGTTTTAAAAATATTACCGCCTGCATTGTAGTCAATAGATGTAGCTCCATCCGGGAAAGCTCCTGCCTGCACCAATTCCTGAAATGCATCCACCGCTTCCACAAAAGCCGGGTCGTTAAACGTCTTTTTGCCGTCCAGTACATCATTGAGAAAATTCGGTCCTTCATTCGTACGCAACAAAATGTTCATAAAAAGGAGGGACCCCGTCCATGAATCCTTTTCCCCAATGGCAATCGGAGTGATTCCCTTCGCCTTCAGCGTTTTGACCGTCGTAATCAGCTCGTCAAAGGTGGTCGGCAACTTCTGGATTCCCGCCTGCTTGAACAGTTCCTTATTGTAAAACACCACTTCTATATTGTTGCCATCCGGAAAAGCGTAGAGCTTATCGTCGAAACTATAGTAATTAAGAAGTCCATTCTGAAATGTATCTTTTAACCCCTCTTTATCAGCCACATCGTTTAATGGAGCCAGCAGCCCGGCATCTACGAATGGCTTCATCTGTGCAGCCGGGTTTACAATCGTGATATCAGGTACTTCCTTCGCCGCTGCCTGTGTTTTCAGCTTAAGCTTTTGTTGATCTGTATTTAGCGAATCCAATTCAATTTTGACATGAGGATGATCCTGCTCGTATTGACCTACAATTTGCTTAATCATTTTGTACGAAGGGGTGCTCGGATCAGGATTAATGTTCTGAAAGGTAATCGTAACATCTTTCGTTTCGGTGCCTCTGCTCGGTTCTCCTGAATTTCCCGGACTTGCGCTTTGTCCGTTATTACAAGCTGCCAGCGTCAATGCCAAGGCGCTCACCACCACAATGGCAAACGCTTTCATTTTTGTTCTGCTCATGGTCTTTTTCCTCCTCTTGTTGAAGCATTGCGCAATTTGCCCTCCTTATTGGTGGACACTCAATGCCCGCTTGTTCTTTTCATTATGTTCCATAGAAAAGACGTGAACAATGCGTGAACTTAAGGAGAAGGGTTTGTTTTTTCAAGCCCTCATTTGCGTGCTTCAAAATTCATTCATATCATAACTTGCAATTTATCTAGAACACAGGCATAATATGAATAAGATCATATTATGATAATGATTATCATTATTAAATGATAAATACACATAGACTTTAAAGGAGGCAGGACCGCAGTGAAAGAAACTTTCAGTAAAACCTCCCTGCATATTGATGATTATTTGGACCTTCTCAATCTTGCCGTACAAGTCGGAGATACCAAGTGGCAAAAAGAAATTACCCGTAAACTTCAAGCCTTGAGTGTCCTTCAGACAGAACAGGTTGAAATAGATTAACTTCCCCAGTTAATACTGTCCTTAGTTAAAAATGCTAACTAAGCACCACTATACAAAGGACAACCAGGATACCGTACAACTTTTGACCGAATCCATGAGAAAGATCTTTCATGTGAATGATAAATGAATCGGTTATAGGAAAAAGAGCACAGCCCGTTAAGGCTGTGCTCTTTTATCTTGCTTGGCGACGTCCTACTCTCCCAGGACCCTGCGGTCCAAGTACCATCGGCGCTGGAGGGCTTAACGGTCGTGTT